>NZ_JAQQDU010000042.1:0-72822 GCF_046027825.1 Paraburkholderia sediminicola | reverse complement strand
AGCCGTAGCCGTAGCCGTAGCCGTCAGCACGATAGCCCCACTAAGGCGTTCGAGGTGTCTGCTCGATCGAACGATCGGAGAGGGGCGAGGGTTTGATGAAGTACCGCGACGGCGCGCGCAGCGCCGCCGGAAGAATGACTGCTTTGTCACGGGGGTGGAATGTGCGAGAACACAGATTCCAGATGCACCACTACCGCGACTGCGCGGGGGCCCCGCTTATAAGCTGGCGGGGTGAGCCGCTTTCTTTGCTTATCTTTCTTTGCGGCGGCAAAGAAAGTAAGTGCCGCCCCGCACAGGGGCAACGCTAATAGACCACTAAGAATTCAAGAAAAGGCCAACACCCCAGGCACACAACCAAAAACCAAAAACCAAAAATCAGGAAGACGACGACGAAGGCGATTTCCTCGGCATCCCAAACCCACCCAGCAACGCAGCCAACGGCTGCTTGGACGAAGACTTCTGCGGAGCAGCAGCAGACGAAGCAGCAGCCTCCTCAACCTTCCGAACAGAAGCCGCCGAAGGCTCATAAGGCTTAAGGAAGAAATCATCCACAGGCTGCGCACGATGATGATGCGGCCGATCAAACGAACTCGAACCCGAAGCCCCCGGACGCCGGCGAGCGCCGCGCTCCTCGCGGCCCTCTGCGCGGCCATCCACGCGTTCACGCCGCGGCGGACGCTCTTCATGGTGATGCCGCACCGGCGCATCCACGGTCAGATGCTGCACATCCAAAGGCCGCTTGATCAGCTTCTCGATATCAGCAAGCTGCTTCCGCTCATTCGGGCTACAAAGCGACAACGCATCACCAGAAGCCCCAGCACGCCCAGTACGCCCAATCCGATGCACATAATCTTCCGCATTGAACGGCAGATCAAAATTGATCACGGCCGGCAACTCGGCAATATCCAAACCACGCGCAGCGACGTCAGTCGCCACCAAAGCCTCGATCTCACCACGCTTGAACGCATCCAGAGCCTGCATCCGCTCATTCTGCGTCCGGTCACCGTGAATCGCCGTGGCGACCACGCCGTCGCGCTCAAGGCTGCGCGCCAGCCGGCTCGCGCCGATCTTGCTGTTACAGAAGACGATGACCTGCTTGAGGCCGCGGTCGCGAATCAATTTAACAACAGCGGCGGTCTTGTCGCCCTCGGCAACTTCATAAACGATCTGCGTCACATTGGTCGCAGTCGAATTGCTGCGCGCGACTTCGATCGTCTGCGGATCGCGCAGATAAGTGGCGGCAAGTTTCTTGATTTCGCCCGAGAACGTGGCCGAAAACAGCAGCGTCTGACGCTCCTTCGGCAGCAGGTTCAGGATGCGCTGCAGATCCGGCAGGAAGCCCATGTCGAGCATCCGGTCGGCTTCGTCGAGCACGAGGATCTGCACCTGGCCGAGATTGGCGGTCTTCTGTTGCACGTGATCAAGCAGACGGCCCGGCGTGGCAATCAGAATTTCGACGCCGCGGCGCAATTGCTCGGACTGTGGATTCATGTCGACACCGCCGAACACCACAGCGCTGCGCAGCGCCGTGTGCTTCGCATACGACTGCACGTTCGCCGCCACCTGGTCGGCCAGTTCGCGGGTCGGCGTGAGGATCAGCGCGCGCACCGGATGGCGGGCGGGCGATGCGCTCGTGCTGGCCTGCGGCAGCAGACGCTGGATGATCGGCAGCGAAAAGCTCGCAGTCTTGCCGGTGCCGGTTTGCGCGGCGCCCATCATGTCACGGCCGGCCAGCACGACGGGAATCGCCTGCTCCTGGATCGGCGTAGGGATGGTGTAGCCCGATTCTTTGACGGCTTTCAGGATGTCGGGCGCGAGACCGAATTGATCAAAAGTCGCAGTACTGGGCGTGACGGCTGTGTCGGACATGGTGGCTTTCGCTAAAAATGCGCTTGGCGCGGTGCGCGCGGCAGCGGCCGGAACCGCAGAGGGCATCAGGATGAAGGCGGAGCCACGGCGTTCCGCACGGGACCCGTCAGTGTTACGGGAAAAATGCGGCCGGCTCCGGCCGGCGGAAACACCCGCCGGAAAGGCCGGTATTGTAGCACTTCAGCAAAAACACTCATGGCGCATCTGCCGGCTTTCTGCTTACGTCGGCGAAAGCCGGCCGGCAAAGCCTGGGGGCGGGCGTCGGAAAATCGTCGCAAAGCGCCCGCGTGCCTCGCTGGCAGCGTAGTTCGCCTCCACGACAGTTACGTGACAGCGGCCGCTTCCCCGCCCGCGCCGCCGGACCCCGGAAACGGCTCGGGGGGCCGGACCACCGAGGCGCAGAGGCGCGGGGCCACATCAAACGTCTCAACCAGCACAAGCACGCATCACCACGTCTCGCGCATCACCATCAAACGCATCTCGGTCATATCCTCGATCGCGTAGCGCACGCCCTCGCGCCCCAGTCCGGAATCTTTCACGCCGCCATACGGCATGTTGTCGACACGGAACGACGGCACGTCGTTGATCACCACGCCGCCCACGTCGAGCACATCCCACGCGCGGTGCGCATGGGCGAGCGAATCGGTGAACACGCCGGCCTGCAGGCCGAAGTCGCTGTCGTTAACAGTGGCCAGCGCGGCGTCGAAATCATCGAAACGCTCCAGAATCGCCACCGGGCCAAAGGCCTCTTTGCGATATAGATCAGTGTCGCGCTTCACGCTTTCGAGCAGCGTGGCCTCGAACATCGCACCCTCGACCTTGCCGCCCGCGACGATCTTCGCGCCTGCCTGCACCGCGCTGTCCATCCAGCCGGCGAGACGTTTGGACTCAGATTCGGAGATCATCGGCCCGACAAAGGTCTTTTCGTCCTTCGGATCGCCCATGATGAGCGACCGGGTCTTGGCAATCAGCTTCTCGCGCAGCGCATCGTAAATCTTCGCGTGCACCAGAATCCGCTGCACGCCGATGCAACTCTGCCCCGACTGATAGAACGCGCCGAACGCCAGCCGGTCGACCACGTAATCGAGCTTCTCACCCTGATCGCCGTCGACGATCGCCGCCGCGTTGCCGCCCAGCTCCAGAATCACCTTCTTCTTGCCGGCCTTCTTCTTGAGCTCCCAACCCACCGCCGGTGACCCGGTAAAGGAAAGCAGCTTGAAACGCTCATCGGTGGTGAACAGATCGGCGCCGTCGCGATGCGCCGGGAGAACCGAGAATGCGCCTTTCGGCAAGTCGGTTTCAGCCAGAATCTCGCCCATGATGAGCGCGCCGACCGGCGTGCGGCTCGCGGGTTTCAACACGAACGGCACGCCCGCAGCGATCGCCGGCGCGACCTTGTGCGCGGTCAGGTTCAGCGGAAAATTGAACGGTGAGATGAACGAGCACGGACCGATCGGCACACGCTTGATATAGCCGTGGTAGCCCTTGGCCCGCGGCGAAATCTCCAGATTGATGATCTCGCCGTCGATGCGCACCGACTCTTCCGCCGCCACCTTGAACGTATCGATCAGACGCGTGACCTCGCCTCTCGAATCGTTGATCGGCTTGCCGGCTTCGATACACAGCGCGAGCGCCAGTTCGTCGTAACGCTCGCGAAAACGCTTCACGCAATGTTCGAGCACAGCCTGGCGTTTGAACGGCGGAAATGCACGCATCGCCGGCATCGCCTCGACGGCATAGCCGATCGCTTTGTCGATCGCCGCCGCGTCCGCCATCGCCACGCGGGTCGCCACTTCGCCGCTGAATTTATCCGTGACTTCGAGATCGGTGTTGGCGGCAACCGCAACGTTGGCGAGGTAGTACGGGTAAGTCTTGTTCAACATGACGCGTTCTCCTTGATCCAAGGTCTGACAGAAGCAATCAATCAGCAAGGGCTATGGCCTGTTGCCCCGCGTTGCCGCCCCACTCATAGTTGTGCGGAGAGCCGCTTGATCTCGCGATTCAGCACGCGCTCGTTGTCCGAGTAGTCGATCGGCAGATCGATCACATGCACGCCGGGCGTGGCGAAGCATTCGCGCAGCAGCGGTGCGAATTCCGCGGCAGATTCGATGCGATGCCCCTTCGCGCCGTAACTCTCTGCATACGCGACGAAATCCGGGTTGCGCAGCGTCATGCCGTAGTCCGGGAAGTTCATGTTTTCCTGCTTCCAGCGGATCATGCCGAACGCGTCGTCGCGCAAAATCAGGACCACCAGATCGAGCTTCAGCCGCACTGCCGTTTCCAGCTCCTGCGAATTCATCATGAAACCGCCGTCGCCGCACACCGCCATGACCTTGCGGTCCGGGTGCACGATTTTGGTCGCAATCGCCGACGGCAACCCAGCGCCCATCGACGCCAACGCGTTATCGAGCAACAGCGAATTCGGTTCGTGCGCGCGGTAGTAGCGCGCGAACCAGATTTTGTACATGCCGTTGTCCAGACACACGATGCCGTCCACCGGCGTAGTCTCGTAGACGTCGTTGACGATCCGCACCGGGTACATCGGGAAACGGTCGTCGAGCTGGCCTTTGACCAGATGCGCTTCGAAGTGCTGCTTGATCTCCTTGAAGCGCGTGAAATCCCAATGTTCCTGGCGCTCCTTGAGGCTTTCCTTGAGCTGCCACACCGCATTGGCGATATCGCCGACCACCTCGATCTGCGGGAAATACACTGTATCGACTTCCGCGCCGAGAAAGTTGACGTGAATCACCGTCTTCTCGCCGGCGTCGCCGCTGCGCATGAAGAACGGCGGCTTCTCGATCACGTCGTGGCCGACATTAATGATGCAATCCGCGTGGTCGATCGCGCGGTGCACGAAGTCGCCGTCGGACAAGGTGGCGTTGCCTAGCCACATCGGGTGGGATTCATCGATCACACCCTTGCCCATTTGCGTCGTAAAGAACGGAATGCCGATCTGGTCGACGAATTCCCGCAACATCTTGGTGGTGGTCTTGCGGTTGCCACCCGCACCGATCATCAGCAAGGGGTGCTTCGCCTTCGTGATCGCCTCCACCGCACGCGCCACGGCCTTTTCTTCGGCGATCGGACGGCGACTAAAGCTCTTCGGAATCGGGTGGCCGTCGCCCTCCTCGTGCGCAACGTCTTCAGGCAATTCGAGGTGCACGGCGCCGGGCCGCTCTTCTTCTGCCTGACGGACCGCCTCGCGCACCGCGGCCGGAATATTGGCGATCGATACGATCTGCCGCGTGTACTTGGTGAGCGGCTCCATCATCCGCACCACGTCGACGATCTGAAAATGGCCCTGCTTGCTCGACTTGATCGGCTTTTGTCCAGTCACCATCAGCATCGGCATGCCGCCCAGCTGGGCATACGCCGCGGCGGTCACGAAGTTGGTCGCACCCGGCCCGAGGGTGGCCAGACAGACACCGGTGCGTCCGGTCAGACGCCCATACGTGGCGGCCATGAAACCGGCAGCCTGTTCGTGACGCGTGAGAATCAGGCGAATTTTCGAGCGGCGCAGCGATTCGAGCAGATCGAGATTTTCTTCACCGGGGATGCCGAACACGTACTCGACACCTTCGGCTTCCAGCGATTTGACGAACAGGTCCGATGCTTTCATGGAGGGTCTCGCTTGATGAAACGGACATGGGCCATAAGCCCACCCGTTGAGGTCCGGTCACGGACAATCGAAGACGACGACAAAGACGGCCAACGCGACGCGAACGGCGTGCGGCATGCCATGACGAGATAGCGCGACATAGCGGATGCCACGCCGGACAGCTTACTACTCGAACGAAAAAGATGCGCGCAGGCGGGCAGCGCCGCAAGACAGAGGCAACGGCAAGGTGAGGCAGGCGGCGTGTTTGAAGAAAACCGCCGCATCATGCTCACCGATTGATGGTGATGCAGTCGGACAGCATCGGCGGAGCGTTTTCGCCGTCCGTCGCGTCGTACAGGTCGGCGCGCGGGCCTTTGGTCCACCAGGTGTAGCTGCCGGCCTGATACTTCACGCCGGAGGCCGACATCGTGTTGACGAACAGCAGTTGCTGGCCCTTGACAGGCACGAGCGCGAAGCTCTGGCCGTTCGCCGTGTTCCAGTAAGTCACTTGCAGAATCTTGCCGGTGGCGCAGGTGTATTTGTGCGTCTGACGATTCTTGGCCTGAATCTCGGCGAGGCGCAATGGTTCGGCCCATGCATTGCCGTATAGCGCCGCAAAACCCGCTACCGCAGTGACTGCAACAAGCCATTTCTTCATTGGATGCCTCGATCGTTGTTGCACATCAAGCACGGGCGGTGCGCCTTGCGCTACGGCTGTGCTCACCGCTGCAATTCCGGCTATGTTGCGCGTCCGGAACGCTTGCGGCGGCCCCATCGTGAGCCGGCCGGGGAACGCTTATGGATCGATCACGTTGGCGCACGCGTCGGTCGGCGCGGCGGCCACGTGCCCGACCAGCGGCACGATCTTCAAGCCGGCCGATGCGACCCGGCACGGTGCAGCGGCAAGACCGCACCCTGTCATCCCGGCACACAGCGCGAGCAGCACGCCGATTGCGCCGAAACGGCCCAACCTTCCAAGCCGCATGATCTTGCGGGATTCCAGGGTCATGCATACCTCTAACTTCAACGAACTTCAATGAATCGGGTTTCGCGCGCAGCGAGCGGGCGAGGCGCGCGATGACTTCATGGCACATCGACGCGCGCCGGTAAGGCCAGGCGCTCGCCGACGCGCGTTACTTTGTGGAAACCGGCCGCACGGCCGCCGCGGCCTGCTTCGCGCGCGAGCGGGCCTCCTCGATGTTCTCGCCGGTGGCCAGCGCCACGCCCATGCGGCGCTTGACGAAGCTCTCCGGCTTGCCGAAAAGACGCAGATCCGCATTCGGCACGGCCAACGCCGCCGCGACACCTTCGAACGCGATACCTGCTTCCTCCAGACCGCCGTAAATCACCGCCGACGCGCCCGGCGCCCGCAGTGACGTATCCACCGGCAAGCCGAGAATCGCGCGCGCATGCAGTTCGAACTCCGAGAAGCGTTGCGAGCACAACGTGACCAGACCCGTATCGTGCGGACGCGGACTCACCTCCGAAAACCATACGTCATCGCCGCGCACGAAAAGTTCCACGCCGAACAGGCCCCTGCCGCCCAATGCCGCAGTGACCTTGTGCGCCACTTCGCGCGAGCGTTCCAGCGCGAGCGGGCTCATCGGTTGCGGTTGCCACGATTCGACGTAGTCGCCCGCCACCTGCACATGGCCGATCGGGTCGCAGAAATACGTGCTGACTTCGCCGCTCGCCGGATCGATCGCGCGCACGGTCAACTGCGTGATTTCGTACTCGAAGTCGATAAAGCCTTCGACGATCACGCGACCGTGATTCACGCGGCCGCCCGCCATTGCGTATTGCCAGGCGGGTTCGACGTCCGCATCGCTCTTCAACACCGACTGCCCCTTGCCCGACGACGACATCACGGGCTTCACGACGCACGGATAGCCGACCTTGGCGATGCCCGCGCGCAGTTCCTCGAGCGAATCGGCGAACGCGTACGGCGAGGTCGGCAGGCCGAGTTCTTCAGCGGCCAGACGGCGGATGCCTTCGCGGTTCATCGTGAGTTGCGTGGCGCGCGCGGTCGGGATCACTTCGGCGAGACCGTCGGCTTCAATCGCGGCGAGCGCGTCGGTTGCGATCGCCTCGATTTCGGGGACGATCAGGTGCGGGCGTTCCTGTTCGACCAGTGCGCGCAAGGCGGCCCGGTCGGTCATATCGATCACGTGCGAGCGATGCGCAACCTGATGGCCCGGCGCGTTCGGATAACGGTCGACCGCGATCACTTCGACGCCCAGCCGTTGCAGCGCGATGATCACTTCCTTGCCGAGCTCGCCGGCGCCGAGCAACATGACGCGCGTGGCGGATTCAGAAAGGGGCGTGCCGATCCGTTGGCCGATCTGCATGGGGTCTCCAGATAAAAGTCGGATGAGGGTGGGATTGGGTAGAACACGATGTTAACATGCGCACCCCGCACCGCACCCGTTGCGCCGATGTCGCAGGCTCCGCGCCGCGCCTCGCTCGCCGGGTGCGCGTTGCTATCTGTGCGTAAGGCGCGCAGAGGGCGCTGCTGCGCCAACGTTTGAGTCCGCTGCACGCCGTTGCGCTCGCGTGCGGCGAGCTTAGTGCGTTACCCTTACGCCTTCGCCAGTTTGAAGAGGAACGACGTCATGCTCCAAAGCTCCTCCGCGCGACGTGTTGCGCGCTTCATCCCCTATGCGCGCACGGCCATCGCCGCGTTGAGCGTCGCCGCGCTATGCAGCGCGTGCGCCATGCCGAAGCATCCCGACTCGGAAGCCGCACCGCCCGATCCGTTCAACCCGGCCGCCACCCAGTTGCTCGACAACACCAGTTGGGTACTCACCGGCTGGAAACAGGCCGATGGCACGACGCGAGCGATTCCGTCCGCCGATCAGGGCGCGCCGATCACGCTTGTGCTCTCCACCGACAAAGGCCTGCGCCACGCCAGCGGCTTTTCCGGTTGCAACCGCTACATGGGCTCGTATGCGCTGAAAGACGGCAAGCTGAGCTTCGGCACCCTGGGCGGCACGCGCATGGCGTGCGCGACGCCGGGTGGACAGATCGAAGGCTCGTATCTCGACGCGCTGACGCACATCGACCGCACCGGTGTGCAGATGCGCGCGCCGCAGCAGATGCAACTGGTGCTCGATAACGGCGACACGCTGACTTTCGACAGCAGCGCCAAGTGACAGGTACGCGGATCGGTCAGATCGATCAGTCCGGCGATAAGCCGGACTGTTTTCCCATTTGACGCAGGCATACTTGCGTCTGCCTTCGAAGCATCGGGCTTCGCCGGTTAAACTCGACGGATTGCGTTTTTGCGCGTCCGTCATTCGTTGATGTCCAGTATGCACACGGTAGTTTTCGGCTGGTTCGGCGGGTCAGCCGTCTGGTTTATTCCTCTTTTGTGGCGCCTCGTGAAGTCGGTGCTGCCAGGCGGCGCAGGTTTGCGCGGCCCCGGCACGATCCGTCTTTGGCTCGGCTTCGTCTGCGTGATGGTGGCGAGCTGCACGCTGGAGGCGTCGCTGATCGGCGCGGCCGGTGTGAATGGTCTCGGCCATGCGCTGGCGGCGGGCTTCGGTCATCTGCTCGGGCATATCGGCACGCCACTCGCGGCGCTCTCCCTGTTCGTGATCAGCCTGCCCTGGCTGATCGACTTCCGCTGGAGCGACGTCGCCGTGTGGGCCGACGGGGCATTCGGCCTCGGCCTGTCGCGCGGCCTCGCCAAACGCGACGAGGAAGCGCGCCGCCATCGCAGCGTCGATGACGGTTTGCCGTCGCACCTATCGCCGTCCACCAATACGATGGCGCCTAAAAGCAATGGGCGTTATGCGCGCCCGACCGTCTGGCGGCCGCCGGCAAGTGGCCGCGGCGCAAGTGCGGGCGCTGGCGCGGCGGGTGCTGCGGCTGCCAAGGACGCAGCGGCGCGTGGCGCCGGGGCGAGCTGGCGCGCCGGCCCAGTGAAGACGCGTAGCCAGGCCACGCAGGCAGAGCCGGTACTGCGCACCTCTGCCGCAACGCCGCTGCGCCAGACGCCGCGGCAAGCGCCGATCCAGGCACAGACGCCAACCCAGACACACTCGCTGAACGCGGACAAGGCAGCATGGATGCCGGCCGAACCGGTTGCGCCGGCCGGATGGTTGCGCGATCCGGCCACGGCGCCGCGCGCGCCTGCATCCGCAGTTGGTTCGACGGCGGGATCAGGAACGACAGCGAATCCGGCCCGCGATGGCGCATCGCAAGTTGGTCGGCGCTCGGCTGGCGAGCAACGTCCGGTAGGACCGTTGGCGGCCGGCCCGGGCATGGCGGGTATGGCCGGGCTGGCGGCTGCAGTCGCTGTTCCGGCTGCAGCAGCGCAATCAGCGCCCACCATGGCGGCGCGGATGGCCTCAGGTTTGGCTCCCGGAACGGCGACGAACGCCGCGGCCGGCGCAGGCCGTCCGTCGCCGTTGCAGGGTTCAGCAGCCCGTGGAGGCACGCAAGGAAGCCGCTCCACGACCGCCCAGCAGCCGCTCTCGCCCGCTCCGCGCGCGAACCCCAACAACACGCCGGCGCAGACAACGCGGCGTCCAGCCTCGTTCAGCGCACCAGCACCGAGCTATACCCGGCCGATGGCCACCGAGCACAAGGTCACGCCGCCCGCCAGTGTCCAGGAGACGCTTCGCAGCATCGCGGAAAACGCCGCGCGCTGGACCGACATCGCCGGCGTCAGCCTCGCGCGCAGCAGCGGCGGGGAAAACGCGATGGTCACGACGAATTCGTTGAGCCCGGAGCCGCTGGTCGAGGCCGGGCAAGCGGGTGTGGCTTCGTCGCGTGCAAGCGAAGTTGAAATTGCGGCGGCGCCAAACGTTAGCGCGCCTTTGCAGGATGTAGCCGTGGCTGCGCCGGAGCCTTCGCCGCCGCAGTCGCCAGTAGCGGCGCCGCGGGTCGAAGCGGCATCCGAGGTGCTGATCGAGGACAACACCGAACCCGTCGTGCAGTGGCCGATTGAACCGCCGCTTATCCAGACACCGTTGGGCACGGCAGCCACAGCCGCGTCCGCATTGGCATCGACACAAGCGGAAGTATCGGCGCACGCGGAGACACGACCCGCACCGGCGTCGACACAAGCGGAAGCATCCGCGCAAGCGGAGACACGACCCGCAGTGGCGTCGACACAAGCGGAAGCATCCGCACCGGCTGAGCTACCGGCAGCGGCGGAGGTGCCGGCATCGGCATACGTACCAGCACCAGCACCAGCACCAGCACCAGCACCAGCACCAGCACCAGCCTCGCAGTATGCGGCGCCGGTGCCCACCCCCACGCCGTTTCAGATCTTCGCGGCCCAGTTGCAGGCGAGCGACGCGCAGACGGATGTGTCGTCATTCGTTGACGATGAACCGACGCAATTTGCGAATCAGAGCGACAGCGATGCAAACGCACCCGCTGAACGCGAGCAACCGATCAGCCATGCGGTGCCGTCGCAGGTGGCGGCAGCGCATGTCGCCAACATCGCCATTCCCGCAGAAGCAGCGGATGGTGACACTTTGGGCACTGGGCAAGGACAGCCGTTTGATCAGCCTGCAGCCTATTCACAGATTGCGGCGTCGAATGGGACTATCACTGCTGATACAGCGGCAGTAGCACACGTTAGCGAAATGCGCGCAGAAGAAGTACCGTCGTCCAACCCGGCTGCCGCACCGTCGCAGGACGCGCCGACGCACATTGCGCAGATCACTCCCACGCAAGCGCACACCGCGACGCCCGTGGCGATGCATCACGCCACCCCGCCATGGCACGTCGCAAGCGCGAGCGAAGCGCCCACGTCAGTCGAAGCGGAAACGGTGGACGCCCCTGCCCTACCGGGCGTATCGGGCGTATCGGGCGTATCGGGCGTATCGGGCGTATCGGGCGTATCCGACGTATCCGACGATTTGAACTCGTCAGCCGCGTCGAACGCTTCGACGGTCGCCGCAGCAGCACAACCGCAAAACGCCGCATCGTATGCGTCGAATGTGGTTCGCTTCCCAGGCGTCGCGGTTCAGGCCGCACCGGTGGCCTCTGCCACCGTCGTCGACGAAGCCGCCGCTGGGCTGGCTTATGCGCCGATCGCGCCAGCAACGCGGGAAGCGCAGGAAACGCCGAGCAGCCCCATCACCCCAACCGGACCTGCTGCCGTCCATTTCGCAACCGAACCGTCGACCGAGCCCACAGAGCCCGCCGAACCTACCGAACCCGCCGTCCAGCGCACGCCGCTGCGCGGCCACAGCCCGGCCAACGGCTTCGAGTTCCGCGCGCCCGCGGCATCGATGGTCGAATTGCCGACCCTCGACCTGCTCGCGCTCGCCGATACCGATGTCGAACCCGTTTCAGAAGAAAAACTCATCGAAACCGGCCTGCTGATCGAGCAGCGTCTGCAGGAATTCAAGGTGCCGGTCACCGTGGTCGGCCATTCGGCAGGCCCGGTCATCACGCGCTTCGAAGTCGAGCCGGCACTCGGTGTGCGCGGCAGTCAGATCGTCGGCCTGATGAAGGACTTGTCGCGCGGCCTCGGCCTCACGTCGATCCGCGTGGTCGAGACGATTCCGGGCAAGACCTGCATGGGCCTCGAACTGCCGAATGCCAAGCGGCAGACGATTCGCCTGTCCGAAATCATCGAAGCAAGCGTCTACCAGAATTCGCATTCGCAGTTGACGCTGGCGATGGGCAAGGACATCACCGGCCATCCGGTGGTCGCCGATCTGGCGAAGGCGCCGCACATGCTGGTCGCGGGCACGACGGGTTCGGGCAAGTCCGTGGCGATCAACGCCATGATCTGCTCGCTGCTCTTCAAGGCGACGCCCGAGGAAGTGCGGCTCATCATGATCGACCCGAAGATGCTGGAACTGTCGGTGTACGAAGGCATTCCGCATCTGCTCGCGCCGGTCGTCACCGATATGAAGCTGGCGGCCAACGCGCTGAACTGGTGTGTCGGCGAAATGGAAAAGCGCTATCGGCTTATGTCCGCAGTCGGCGTGCGCAACCTGGCCGGCTTCAACCAGAAGATCCGCGATACGGAAGCCAAGGGCAAGAAGCTCGGCAACCCGTTCTCGCTGACGCCAGAAGCCCCCGAACCGCTCGCGCCGCTGCCACTGATCGTGGTGGTGATCGACGAGCTGGCCGACCTGATGATGGTCGCGGGCAAGAAGATCGAAGAGCTGATCGCGCGTCTCGCGCAGAAGGCACGCGCCGCCGGCATCCACCTGATTCTGGCGACGCAGCGTCCGTCCGTGGACGTGATCACCGGGCTCATCAAGGCGAACATTCCGACGCGCGTGGCGTTCCAGGTGTCCTCGAAAATCGACTCGCGCACGATTCTCGATCAGATGGGCGCCGAATCGCTGCTCGGCCAGGGCGATATGCTGTTCCTGCCGCCGGGCACGGGTTACCCGCAGCGCGTGCACGGCGCATTCGTCGCCGACGAGGAAGTGCACCGGATCGTCGAGTATCTGAAGCAGTTTGGCGAACCGCAATACGAAGAAGGCATTCTTGACGGGCCGGCCACCGAAGGCGCGTCGCCCGACCTGTTCGGCGACACACCGGAAGCCGAAGCCGATCCGCTTTACGACGAAGCCGTCGCCTTCGTGGTGCGCACGCGGCGCGCGTCGATCTCGTCAGTGCAGCGGCAATTGCGCATCGGTTATAACCGCGCGGCGCGTCTCGTCGAGCAGATGGAGACAGCGGGCCTGGTGTCGGCAATGGGCATCAACGGCAGTCGCGAAGTGCTCGCGCCGGGACCGGCGGAATGAACGGGACGGGCCCGTAGCCGCCAACCCAAGCCGGACAAAAAAACGGGTCGCTCAAAGCGACCCGTTTTTTATGCAACGCGATATTCAGATCAGGCTCAGCCAACGAATGCCTACCCGCATCCGCATCACACGTCGAACGGATGCCTGCTCGTATTCAAGTCGAGCGCTGAACGCAACCTGACCCATGTGCATATCGCGCGCCGCCCGCCTCACGACGGCGACACCAGCTTGAAGTCCACCGGCGAATCGATCTCGATGCGCTTCGGATTCGCTTCGAGCAAGCCGCTCTGCTGATCGCGCTTGAACACATACACCGTGCCGCTATTCTGATTGCCGACGATCAGCCAATTGCCGGTCGGGTCGATCGCGAATTCGCGTGGCGACTTGCCGAGGCTCGACTGATGCCCGATCTTCTTCAGATGACCGTTGGCCGGGTCGACCGAGAAGATCACGATATCGTTCGCATCGCCGCGATTGGAGGCGTACAGGAAGCGCCCGTCCGGCGACAGGTGAATGGCCGCGGCGCCCACCGCTCCCTTGAAGCCCGGCTCGGCCAGCGAGATCGTTTGCACCTGCGTGAGCTTGCCGTCGTTGTAGTTAAAGGTGCTGACCGTGCCGGCCAGTTCGCTCGTCAGATACGCATGCTTGCCATCCGCGCCGAACACCAGGTGACGCGGGCCCGTGCCTGCTTTCTCCTGGGTGTAACGCCAGTCGGTCGGACCGAACAGGCCGCGGCTGCCGTCCGGCGTGTAGCGGTACGAGTACAGCTTGTCGGCGCCCAGGTCCTGGGCGAACAGGTAGTGACCGTCCGGCGAGAACACGGTGGAATGAACGTGCGAGTTGTCCTGACGTCCTTTCACCGGACCGCCGCCTTCATGGTGCACCGTGAGCACGGACGCGCCCACCTGGCCGTCCGCCTGCAATGGGAACACCGCGAAGCTGCCGCCCGGATCGGCCGCCACCGAGTAGTTCGCGGTCAGCAGATATTTGCCGTCCGGCGACAGACTCAGATAGCACGGGTCATTGCCGTCCGATGAGACCTTGTTGAGAAAGGTCAGTTGGCCGCTCGCGGCGTCGAAGCGAAACGCGCTGATGCCGCCGCGTTGCGTGGCCGGGCCGTTGTCGCCGGGCAATTCGTTGACCGCATAGACGAAGCGGCGGTCACGGCTCACCACCAGGTACGACGGGTTGACCGTCTGCGCGACCGACACGCGGGTCGCTTCGCCCGTCTTTGTATCGAAGCGATAGACGTAGATCCCCTCGCTCTTGCCGCCGGTGTAAGTGCCGACCAGCATGTCATAGACGCCGTCGGCCGGAGCCGGGCCTGCATCTTGCGCGAACGCATGCGAAGCAACAATCGAGACCATGAGCACGAAACCTTTTATTATCGAGCGGGCGGAGCGCAGGGGAGCTGGCCGACCGCCGCGCCATGAGGTGGACTGAGCAGAAGGCAATGGAGATGAAACGGCGCGCACGGCGGCCCGGTGACTACGAAGCATATGACCTCCTGGACATCGGTTTTTCGGTTGATTCGGTTGTAACGGTGTCTCTGGTCTGCCGCGCAATCAGTCGAATTATTTTATCGAGGCAAGTATAAAAGCGTTGCGTCGAATCATGCAGCGAATCCGGCGGACCGCGATCGGCCGGGCTGCATCCGGCTGAGCAGCTTCAGCCGGGTCGCGCCCGGCTGGCCGGCATACCCGTGCATACCTGGCAATTGTCCCGCCTGGCGGGACGTCTGTTCAACCGCATCTCACACTACGGAGTCTTCATGAACGTCACACTCAGCCTGGGCCCGCTCGTTTCGTTGATCGCCGGCATTCTGATTCTCGTCATGCCGCGCCTGTTGAACTACATCGTCGCGCTCTATCTGATCATCATCGGCATCATTGGGATCTTCGGCATGGGGTCGTCGCACTTCTAAGCGGCGGCGGCAGTCAGCCATGGAGGCAGCACGGGACGCACGACCGGGCGCACGGCCGGCCCGGCAACGTCTCGCATGAATGCGACGGGGCGCGCGGGGAACCCGCGTATGGGCAGCGGCTGTGGCAGTTCAACACGTGGCACCGCAAAGCGAAGCGACGCCTGCACGACAGATTCGCCGCGCACCTAAGGCCGCCGCACGACAAACTCGTGCGGCGCGAGCCCGAGCCGAGGACAGTCAGCCGTTCGAAAGCTGATCCAGCCGCAAGCGCCCCTGCAACGACAATCCGCCGACGGCATAATGGCCGTCACCCTCCTGATGACGCCGGAAGCAGGCCCGTTCGATCAGAAACGCCGCCGCGGCCAGCATTCCGTTGCGGCTCAGGCCCAGCCGGCCATAATCGAGCGACAACATCGAATCGTCGGGCAGTTCGCTAGCGGCGGAGAGAATCGTGATGCAATCTGATTTCGACGGGTTCAGCATCGCTTGGGTCCTCGAAAACGGCGTCTGCATGCGCCATGGGCAAGGCCGACGTATGATCCGTAACGCTCCGCGCGTCGGCATGAAAAATGATTGTAGGCAGTGATTTGACAATTACCAAATCGCGTTTTGCCTTATTGCGTGCTGAACCAAAGCGCATAACGCGAGTCCGGTAATAACAACAACCTCAAGCGCGGCGGCCTTCGCCTCGCGCAAAACCGACACGATCCTCCATGCCCGCACTCATCGAAGACTATGCGCTGATCGGCGACGGCCACACTGCTGCGCTCATTTCCCTCGACGGTTCGGTCGACTGGCTCTGCTGGCCGCGCTTCGACTCCGGCGCCTGCTTCGCCGCCCTGCTCGGCACACCCGACAACGGCCGCTGGCTGATTTCGCCGGTCTCGGATACGCCGCCCAAAATTACGCGCCGCTATCGCGGCGAAACGCTCATCCTTGAAACTGATTTCGAAACGCCCGAAGGCGCGGTCACGCTGATCGATTTCATGCCGCCGGGCAACGGCTGGTCGGAGATGGTGCGGATCGTCGTCGGCAAACGCGGCACGGTGCGTATGCAGATGGAACTGGTGCTGCGCTTCGATTACGGGTTTTCGATTCCGTGGGTCGATCGCCTGAAGCACGACAGCGGCATCAAGGCGATCGTCGGCCCGGACACTGCGGTGCTGCGCACGCCGGTCGAGTTGCGCGGCGAGAACATGAAGACCGTCGCCGAGTTCACCGTGAGCGAAGGTGAGCGTGTGCCGTTTTCGCTGGCCTACGCGGCCTCGCATCTGCGCATTCCGCCGGGGCGTGATCCGCACACGTCGCTCGCCCGCACGGAGAACCATTGGCTCGAATGGTCGGCGCGCAGCACCGTCGAAGGCAAATGGGCCGCGCAGATCCGCCGTTCCCTGATTACGCTGAAGGCGCTGGCGTACGAGCCGACCGGCGGCATCGTCGCGGCACCCACCACGTCGCTTCCGGAACAGTTGGGCGGCACGCGCAACTGGGACTACCGTTACTGCTGGCTGCGCGACGCCACGATCACGCTGCTGGCGATGATGCGCGGCGGCTATTACGACGAAGCGCGTGCGTGGCGCACCTGGCTCGGCCGCGTGATGGCCGGCGCGCCGGATCAGTTGCAGATCATGTACGGGATCGCCGGCGAGCGGCGCCTGCCCGAGTTCGAAATCGACTGGCTGCCGGGCTATCAGGATGCCAAACCCGTACGGATCGGCAACAACGCGGTCGGCCAGCGCCAGCTCGACGTCTATGGCGAAGTGATGAACGCGCTGCATCTCGCGCGCGTCGGCGGCCTGCAGGCGGACGACACCGCGTGGAACGTGCAGCGCGCGTTGCTCGGCCACCTCGACACGATCTGGCAAGAGCCGGACGAAGGCATCTGGGAAACGCGCGGCGGCCGCCAGCACTTCACCTTCTCGAAGGTGATGGCGTGGGTCGCCTACGACCGCGCCATCCGGTCGGCCGACATGTTCAAGCTGGAGGGCCCGCTCGATGAATGGCGCGCCACCCGCGCGACAATCCACGCGGAAGTCTGCGCCAAGGCATGGAATCCCGCGCTCAACGCGTTCTCCCAGTCCTACGGCAGCGACCAGCTGGATGCGAGCGTGCTGCTGATACCGCTGGTCGGCTTTCTCCCACCGACGGATCCGCGCGTCAAGGGCACGGTGGCGGCAATCGAAAAGGACCTGATGCACGACGGTTTCGTGATGCGCTACCGCACCACAGAATATGACGACGGCCTGCCGCCTGGCGAGGGCACCTTCCTCGCGTGCTCGTTCTGGATGGTGGACAACCTGGCATTGCAGGGCCGCATGGATGAAGCCATCGCCATGTACGAACGGCTGCTCGGCCTCTGCAATGACGTCGGTCTGCTCGCGGAAGAGTACGACCCGGCCGCCAAGCGCCTGGTCGGCAACTTCCCGCAGGCGTTTTCACATGTGGCGCTGGTGCACACCGGTCTGAACCTGATGAAGCACGAACAGGCGATGGCCCAGGCAACCGGACAGCCGCCGCATAACGGCACCGCGGCACAAGAACTTGATGCTGCGGCAACCCCTGATAGCGGCACGGCAACATCGCCAGTACCATGATTTGATGACAGTTTGCGCGCAGCCCGCACGCAAATTGCTGCATTGCACAAGTACGCTTTGTTCAGTATGATCGAGCAGACTGTTGGCCGAAAATCAATGTGCCCACAACCAATACGGCCTGCCGCAACGCCACACGCGTGTTTGCCAAGCCCCATGCGAACCGCTTAAACGGAGCACCCATGCTCTACCAACTGCACGAATTCCAGCGGGCGATGTTGAGCCCCCTCACCGCCTGGGCCCAGGCCGCGTCGAAATCTTTCGCGAATCCCGCCAGCCCTTTGGCCTATGTGCCCGGTGCCACGCGCCTTTCAGCCGGTTACGAACTGCTCTACCGGCTCGGCAAAGATTACGAAAAGCCTGAGTTCAACCTTCATCA
Source organism: Paraburkholderia sediminicola (assembly GCF_046027825.1). Lineage (GTDB taxonomy): Bacteria > Pseudomonadota > Gammaproteobacteria > Burkholderiales > Burkholderiaceae > Paraburkholderia > Paraburkholderia sediminicola_D. The sequence goes on along the minus strand of NZ_JAQQDU010000042.1, from coordinate 54,731 downwards.
GATTGTCAAAGACGGTCATAACATTCCGATCATCGAACAAACGATTGTCGAGAAACCGTTTTGCCGCCTGATGCGCTTCAAGCGATTCGCCGACGACAGCGACGCTGTCACCCAATTGAAAGATGAGCCGATCGTGCTGGTGTGCGCGCCGTTGTCAGGCCACCACGCCACGCTGCTGCGCGATACCGTGCGCACGTTGCTGCAAGACCACAAGGTCTACCTGACCGACTGGATCGACGCACGCATGGTGCCGCTCGAAGCCGGCGAGTTTCATCTTGACGATTACATCGCCTACATCCAGGAATTCATCCGCCACATCGGCGCGAAGAATCTGCACGTGATCTCGGTATGCCAGCCCACCGTCCCGGTGCTCGCCGCCATTTCGCTGATGGCGAGCCGCGGCGAAGACACGCCGCGCACCATGACGATGATGGGCGGCCCGATCGACGCGCGCAAGAGTCCGACCTCGGTCAACTCGCTCGCCACGCAGCACTCGTATGAGTGGTTCGAAAATAACGTGATCTTCACGGTACCGCCGAACTATCCGGGCGTGGGCCGTAAGGTTTACCCGGGCTTCCTGCAACACACCGGCTTCGTCGCGATGAATCCGGAGCGGCACGCAGCCTCGCACTGGGACTACTACCAGAGCCTCCTGCGCGGTGACGAAGACGACGCGGAAGCCCATCGCCGCTTCTACGACGAGTACAACGCCGTGCTCGACATGGACGCGGACTATTACCTCGACACGATTCGCGTCGTGTTCCAGGAATTCCGTCTGGCCGAAGGCACGTGGGACGTCGCCGGCGAACGGGTGCGTCCGCAGGACATCAGGAAGACCGCGCTCTTCACGATCGAAGGCGAGCTGGACGATATCTCCGGCGACGGGCAGACGTTCGCTGCGCAAGAGTTGTGCAGCGGCATTCCGGAAGAGAACAAGCGCCACTTCACCGCGGAAAAATGCGGCCACTATGGCATTTTCTCGGGCCGCCGCTGGCGCACTATCATCTATCCGCAGCTGCGCGACTTCATCCTCGAGCACAATAAGGCGCCGAAGGTAACGAAGGAAAAAGTCGAAGCCTAAGCACCGCGCGCACAGATATATACAACGGCCTCTTCTTCAGAGGCCGTTGTCGTTTCTGACGCGTCTTATGACGCTTCGTATGCCGTAGAAGCGCTGCCGCCTACTTCCGCAACAGATACGCAAGCAGCAACTCGGTGTTCATCTGAATGACCTCGCTGCGCTCGCTCGCACTGCTGAAATCGCGACCGAGTGTCGCTTCAAGCGTGAAGCGGTTCGACACGATGTAGTAGCCCATGCCGGACAGCGTCACGTAAAAGCGCAGCGGATCGATGTTGGTGCGGAACAGCCCCGCGCGTTGACCCCGCTCAAGAATGCTGCCGAGTGTGGCAACGATCGGCGAGATCATTTCGCGGATGCGCGTCGACTTCTGCATGTAGCGTGCCTCATGCAGATTCTCGTTGTTAATGAGACGCAGCAACTCGGGATGATCGCGGTAGTAATCCCAAACAAAATGCGCGAGACGTGTCACCGCCTCGACCGGCGCAATGCCGTTCAGTTCGAGTGCGCGTTCCGCTTCATTGAGCGCGCTGAATGCGTGCTCGAGTACCGCAGTGAAAAGCTGCTCCTTGCTACCGAAGTAGTAATAGAGCATGCGTTCATTCGTCTCCGCGCGGCGGGCGATCTGATCGACGCGCGCGCCGAACAACCCTCCATTTGCAAACTCTTCGGCCGCCGCAAGCAGAATGCGGCGCCGCGTGCCTTCAGGATCTCTTTTGATTTTCGGCTGATTCATGGTGGCATCGTCTTCGTGAGCCGCGTTATCCGGATCGCGCCGCCGGCCTCTCCTCGGGCCTTGCACCGACAGCACTGAACGGGCTGGTTGGGGGAACACCCTTCTGCGGTCTTTCGAAAAAGCGCTTCGATTATGGCACATGGATTGCGGATGGCAATTGGGGAAATCGGCGATAATGTGCTATTTAGTTCAAGCTCAGCGCTTGCGCTTAGTTGCCGCCATTCACGCCTCTATTCGTGTCTGTATTTGCCTATATTGGCGCGTGTTTGCGTGCTTTCGCAGCGCTTTTGTGTTGCCCCGGCCTGCCGCGTGTTTTCCCTAGTCCACGCTCGGCAAGCTGTGCGGCCACGAGGCAAGCCCCAACGTCGTGACCGTGACCGATTCCAGAACACTCGCAGATCGCATCGAAGATCTGCTGCCCCAGACGCAATGCACGAAGTGCGGCTATCCCGCATGCCGTCCGTACGCCGAAGCCGTTGCCCTTGGCGAAGCGAACTACAACCAGTGCCCGCCGGGTGGTGCCGAAGGCATCGCGCGTCTCGCCGCCCTGCTCGGCAACCCGGTGATTCCGCTCAATTCCGCCAACGGGGTCGAACGGCCGCGCCCGTTGGCGGTTATCGACGAACAAGTTTGCATCGGCTGCACGTTGTGCATGCAAGCTTGTCCAGTCGATGCAATAGTTGGTGCACCGAAACAGATGCATACGGTCATCGTCGAGCTCTGTACCGGTTGCGAGCTGTGTGTGCCTCCCTGCCCGGTCGACTGCATCGCGATGCCCCCGCTCACGGGTGAAGCAACCGGTTGGGACGCGTGGAGCCAAAGCCAGGCCGACGCCGCGCGCGAGCGCCACAGCCGGCGTGAGGCCCGTCTCGCACGCGAACGCGAAGCTGCCGAGGCACGTGCTGCAGCGCGGCGAGCGGTCGGCAGCACGCCCGCGCAGGTGACAGAGATCGATGCCGCGGCAACCGTCACCGCGCCCGCGGCGGATGACGCCGAAGCGAAAAAACGCGCCATCATCCAGGCCGCGCTCGAGCGTGCCCGCCAGAAGAAAGAAGAGTTGACCGCCAAAGGCCAGGGTCCGCAGAACACCGAGCGCGTCAGCGCCGACGTGCAGGCGCAGATCGACGCCGCCGAAGCACGCCGCCGCCGTCTCGGGCTCGCCGCGGACAACACCGCGGGTAAAACTGATATTCCGCCAACGAAGCGCTAACCCTTAACTTTACGCTGCGCATGAACGCGAACAAACGCCGCGCCATCTACGAGACGCTTCAGAGTCTCAACCCGCATCCCACAACCGAGCTCGAGTACACCACTCCGTTCGAACTGCTGATTGCCGTGCTGCTGTCGGCACAAGCCACCGACGTGTCGGTGAACAAGGCGATGCGCAAGATGTTCCCGGTCGCGAACACGCCGCAGAAGGTGTTCGATCTCGGCGAAGAAGGGGTTGCCGGCTACATCAAGACGATTGGCCTGTATCGGACCAAGGCGAAGAATGTGATCGCAACCTGCCGCATTCTGCTCGACCAGTACGGCGGCGAAGTGCCGGAGGATCGCGAAGCGCTTGAAAGCTTGCCAGGGGTCGGCCGTAAAACGGCGAACGTGATCCTGAACACGGCGTTCGGTCATCCGACCATCGCCGTCGATACGCACATCTTTCGGGTTGCGAATCGAACCGGGCTCGCACCCGGCAAAGACGTCCGCGCGGTCGAAGCGGCGCTGGAGAAATTCACGCCCGCCGAGTTCAAGCAGGACGCGCACCACTGGCTGATCCTGCACGGCCGCTATGTCTGCAAAGCACGCCGGCCGGAATGCTGGCATTGCGTGATCGAGCCACTGTGCGAATTCCGGCCCAAGACGCCGCCACCAGATCTTTGAGGGTGGCGCGCCGCCAGCACGCTACGTGACCCCGGCGTAAAATGACGCCCTGCACGCACGCCTCAAGCGCCCCACACTAACCGCACCGTTCCCACGATGTTCAATCCTAGCCGCGACGAAGTCCGCCAATTTTTCACCGACACCTGGCGCAAGCAGCGTCAAGGCGAGATTCTGACGCCGCTCGAAGCGATCGCGGCCGACTGGATCGTCGAGCATCCGGAATATCACGCCGACCTGACCAACACGGAAGCCGCCCAGACTCAGGACTACTCGCCCGAACGTGGCCAGACCAACCCGTTCCTGCATCTGTCGATGCATCTGGCGATCACCGAACAGTTGTCGATCGATCAGCCACCGGGCATCCGCGCGGCGCATGAGCGGCTTGCCGCCCGGCTCGGCTCGACCCATGAGGCGCAGCACGCAATCATGGACTGCCTTGGCGAAACCATCTGGGAAGCGCAGCGCACCGGCACGCCGCCGGACACTGATGCCTATTTGCAGCGCATCGAGCAACGCGCCACCCGGGACTGAAAACACAACACCCCGCCGGAGCGGGGTGTTGTTCAATCTGAAAGCATCGTAAAAACAGCGCGACGCGATTACTTCTTCTGCACCAGCGCGCCGTCCAGCGATTCGATGTAGGCCGCGATGTCTTTCATATCGCTTGGCGACAGGCTTTGCACCTGCGCCTGCATGATCGCGTTGTTGCGACCGAGGTGCGGGTTGCCGTTGCCCATCTGATACTGGCGCAGCGCCCAGTAGACGTAGTCGGAATGCTGACCCGCGAGCTTCGGATATTCCGGGCTCACCGGATTATTCAGGTTGGCGCCGTGGCAAGCCGCGCAGTTGTGGTTGCTGGCCAGCACCTTGCCGTTGCCTGCGTCAGCGGCGTGCGCGACGTTCGCTGCAACCAGACCGATGACTGCCGCCGACGCGCATGCAGCCTTGAACACCGTGTGGAGTGCCTGTTGGGGCTTATTCATGAATTCTCCTATCCCGCGAATTTATTTAGCCGAGTGACCGGTTGGGTGACCGCAGCCGATCACTTGTCGGGATTGCTCTTCGAAGCGGCATTTTGCGCTGCGTAGTAGGCAGCGATATCGGCGATGTCCTGATCCGACAGCGACGCGGTGATCGCGCGCATCGTTTCGAAATGGCGGTCGCCCTTCTTGTAGGCATGCAAGGCGTTCTCGAGGTACGCCTGATTCTGGCCGCCGAGCATGGGCACGCGGTAGACCTCAGGGTAAGCCGTACGGTATTCAGGGATGCCGTGGCAGCCAATACACATCGCGACCTTGCCTTGGCCCGCCTTCGCGTTGCCGACGACATCCGCTGCCTGCGCACTGGCCGCATAGCCCGCTAGCACCGACAGCGCTGCGATCACGACGTGTTTGCTGACGAATTTATTCATAGCATGTAACCTGGCTTGAGGGGAAACGGGCGCCCGGAAAGGCAACGGCCCGCGCCGTTATTCTTATAGGGTAGCCACGCAGGCCAAAAAAATCGGGCTAATTGTACCGCGACGCCGCGCCGAACGTCCACCGACCGGGCCCAGCGGCGCATCCGGCCACCGCAAAGCCACGGCTAACGCCATTTTGCTCCACCGCGCCTGCTCCGCGGGTGACACCTTACGCGAGCCCGTTTCAGCGCAACAGGCCTTCTGACTTATACTGAGTTTTTTCCCAAAAAAGAGCATCTCGCCATGCGTTTTGAAGGCTCATCGCAGTACGTCGCCACTGACGACCTCAAGCTCGCGGTCAACGCCGCGATGACGCTGAAGCGCCCGTTGCTGATCAAGGGCGAACCCGGCACCGGCAAAACGATGCTCGCCGAAGAAGTCGCCGCCGCGCTCGGCATGCCGCTGTTGCAGTGGCACATCAAGTCCACCACCAAGGCCCAGCAAGGCCTGTACGAGTACGACGCGGTGTCGCGCCTGCGCGACTCGCAACTTGGCGACGAGCGCGTCAAGGACATTCGCAACTACATCGTGAAGGGCGTGTTGTGGCAGGCGTTCGAGTCGGAGGAGCAAACCGTGCTCCTGATCGACGAAATCGACAAGGCCGACATCGAATTCCCGAACGACCTGCTGCGCGAACTCGACCGCATGGAGTTCTACGTGTACGAGACCCACGAGCTGATCCGCGCCAAGAAACGCCCGCTCGTGATCATCACGTCGAACAATGAGAAGGAGTTGCCTGACGCATTCCTGCGCCGCTGCTTTTTCCACTACATCAAGTTCCCCGATCCGGTGACGATGCAGCAGATCGTCGAGGTGCACTACCCCGGCATCAAGAAAGAGCTGCTCGCCGCGGCGATGCAGAGCTTTTTCGAGCTGCGTAACGTCGCCGGCCTGAAGAAGAAGCCGTCCACGTCGGAACTGCTCGACTGGCTGAAGCTGCTGCTCGCCGAAGACATCCCGCCCGAAGCGCTGCGCTCGTCCGACCAGAAGCAGATCATCCCGCCGCTGCACGGCGCGCTTCTGAAGAACGAACAGGACGTGAGCCTGTTCGAGCGGCTGATCTTCATGAACCGCAACAACCGCTGATCGACCACTGAATAATCGCTAACACCCGTTGATGAAGGCGCCGCGCCGCACCCCCGCCGCCGAGGACACAGCATGCTGATCGACTTCTTCTACTCGCTGCGCGCCGCCAAACTGCCGGTGTCGGTGAAGGAATACCTGACGCTGCTCGAGGCGCTGAAAGCCAATGTGATCGCACCGTCGCTCGACGAGTTCTACTATCTCGCGCGCATCACGCTGGTCAAGGACGAGCAGTATTTCGACAAGTTCGACCAGGCGTTCGGCGCGTATTTCAACGGCGTCGCGCAAGCCTCGGAGTTGGCTTTCGACGTCCCGCTCGACTGGCTGAAGAAGAAGCTGCAGCGCGATCTCTCGCCGGAAGAAAAGGCACAGATCGAAGCGATGGGCGGCATCGACAAGCTGATGGAGCGCCTGAAAGAACTGTTCGACGAACAGAAAGAGCGCCACGAAGGCGGCAACAAATGGATCGGCACGGGCGGCACCTCGCCGTTCGGCAACGGCGGTTATAACCCTGAGGGCGTGCGCATCGGCGGCGACGCGGCGGGCAATCGCACCGCCGTGAAGGTGTGGGAAGCGCGCGCCTATCGCGATTACGACGACCAGGTCGAAATCGGCACGCGCAACATCAAGATCGCACTGCGCCGCTTGCGCCGTTTCGCTCGCGAAGGCGCCGCCGAAGAACTCGATCTGCCCGACACCATCCGCAGCACCGCCGCGAATGCCGGCTGGCTCGACCTGAAGATGGTGCCGGAGCGCCACAACAAGGTGAAAGTGCTGATGCTGCTCGACGTGGGCGGCTCGATGGACGATCACATCAAACGCACCGAAGAGCTCTTTTCCGCCGCCAAGGCCGAGTTCAAGCACCTCGAGTTTTATTACTTCCACAACTGCGTGTACGACTTCCTGTGGAAGAACAATCGCCGCCGTCATGCCGAGCGCATGCCGACGTGGGACCTGCTGCACAAGTTCACGCCCGACTACAAGCTGATCTTTGTCGGCGATGCGACCATGAGCCCGTACGAAGTACTGCAACCGGGCGGTTCGGTCGAATACAACAACGCCGAAGCCGGCGCCGTGTGGCTGCGGCGCCTCGCCGATCATTTCCCGCACTATGCGTGGCTGAATCCGGAGCCGGAGGGTTTGTGGGCCTACCGGCAGTCGGTCAGCGCGATCCGGGAAGTGCTCGGTCACCGCATGTATCCGCTCACCCTCGCCGGACTCGAAACGGCGATGCGCATGTTGAGCAAATAGTCAGCTCGCGTTTTCACTCCAACGATAAGAAAGTTTTCGCATGAATCCGTCTTCGTCGCCCGATTTGTCCCCTGCCAACGTACCCGCCGGGCGTCTCAGACCGTTTGCCGATACGTCGTTGTCCGCCGTCGTCGCCGGCTTCGTCGCGATGATGACGGGCTATACCAGCTCGCTCGTGCTGATGTTCCAGGCAGGCCAGGCCGCGCATCTCAGCGATGCGCAGATTTCGTCCTGGATCTGGGCGCTGTCGATCGGCATGGCCGTCTGCACGATCGGTCTCTCGCTGCGCTTTCGCGCGCCGATCGTGATTGCCTGGTCGACGCCCGGCGCGGCGCTGCTGGTCTCGTCGCTGCCGCATGTGGCTTATCCCGAGGCGATTGGCGCGTTTATCGTCTGTGCCGTGTTGCTGACGGTGGTCGGCCTGACCGGCTGGTTCGACACGCTGATGAAGAAAATCCCGGCAGGCATCGCCTCGGCCTTGCTGGCGGGCATTCTGTTCGAGATCGGCATCGAGATTTTCCGCGCCGCGCAGTTCCAGACCGCGCTCGTGCTGACGATGTTCTGCACCTATCTGATCGTCAAACGCCTCGCGCCGCGCTATGCGATCGTGACGACGCTGATCGTCGGCACGGCTGCCGCCGGCGGCCTCGGACTGCTCGACTTCAGTCGCTTTCACGTCGCGCTCGCGCATCCGGTGTTCACGATGCCGGCGTTTTCGGTTGCGGCGAGCATCAGCATCGGCATTCCCTTGTTTGTCGTCGCGATGGCCTCGCAGAACGTGCCGGGGATCGCCGTACTGCGCGCGGACGGCTACACCACGCCCTCCGCGCCGCTGATTTCGACGACCGGCATCGCCTCGCTGCTGCTCGCGCCGTTCGGCTCGCACGGCATCAATCTTGCGGCGATCACGGCGGCGATCTGTACCGGCCCCGAAGCGCACGAAAACCGCGACAAGCGCTACACCGCAGCGGTCTGGTGCGGCATTTTTTATCTGATCGCCGGGATCTTCGGTGCAACCATCGCGGCGCTGTTCGCCGCCTTGCCGAAGGCGCTGGTGGTCTCCGTCGCGGCGCTCGCGCTGTTCGGCTCGATCATGAGCGGCCTTGCCAACGCGATGCAGGACCTGAAACAGCGCGAGGCGGCCCTGGTCACGTTCATGGTGACGGCCTCGGGCCTCACCCTGCTGTCGATCGGCTCGGCGTTCTGGGGGCTGGTGGCGGGCGTGCTGACGCAACTGGTGCTGAACGCCCGGCGCGCCTGAATCGTCAGCGATAATTTGTAGGCGGCAATTCGTCGGCAGCAAGCCGGCACCGGCAGTCGGGGCCAGAGGCCGGCGCCGAAAATTGGCCAAAAAATCAGTCGCCCAAAATCCCCGTGAACGGATCGCCGGGGGCAAGTGTCAATACTGCATCAGGCGATCCGCCATAGAATAGAAGCATCCGGCAGCGCTTTCCGTCAAAATTCCCCGGCAACATGGCGGGCAGATGCTGCAGCGTGACCCGCGGCCACCGGAACTGTTTTGCCTGTTCCGTCCGGTGGCGACCTCATTTCTCCTGAACCACGGCGCACGCGCGCCATGAAGGCTCGAACATGACAACCGCACTCGACCAACTCAAGCAATACACCACTGTCGTGGCCGATACCGGCGACTTCCAGCAGCTTGCCCAGTACAAGCCGCAGGACGCGACCACCAATCCGTCGCTGATTCTGAAGGCTGTCCAGAAAGACGATTACAAGCCGCTGCTCGAGAAGACCGTGAAAGCCCACGCGTCGAAGCCGGTTGGCGCCATCATCGACCAGTTGCTGATCGCCTTCGGCACCGAAATTCTCAAGATCATCCCGGGTCGCGTGTCGACCGAAGTGGACGCGCGCCTGTCGTTCGACACCGAGGCGTCGATCGCCAAGGGCCGTGAACTGATCGCGCTGTACAAGGACCATGGCATCGGCCGCGAACGCGTGCTGATCAAGCTGGCCTCCACATGGGAAGGCGTCCGTGCTGCCGAAGTGCTGCAGAAGGAAGGCATCCACTGCAACATGACGCTGCTGTTTTCGCTCGCGCAGGCCGCTGCCTGTGCCGAAGCGGGTGCGCAACTGATCTCGCCGTTCGTCGGCCGGATCTACGACTGGTACAAGAAGAACGCCGGCAGCGCGTGGGACGAAGCGAAAGACGGCGGCGCCAACGATCCGGGCGTCAAATCGGTGCGTCGCATTTACGCGTACTACAAGAAGTTCGGCTACAAGACCGAGGTGATGGGCGCGAGCTTCCGCACCCCGGGTCAGATTCTGGAACTGGCCGGCTGCGACCTGCTGACCATCAGCCCGGATCTGCTGCAAAAGCTGCAGGAGAGCACCGACAAGGTCGAGCGCAAGCTGTCGCCTGACATGGGCGAGAGTGCGGACATCGAACGCGTGCCGGTCGACGAATCGTCGTTCCGTTTCCTGGTCAACGACGAAGCCATGGCAACCGAAAAGCTCGCTGAAGGCATCCGCGCGTTCGCTGCAGACGCTGTCAAGCTGGAAAAGCTGATCGAAGCGCTGCGTTAAGCGTAGCCTTCGCCGCCTGGTTGCGCGGCCGAGCACGCGGCCCTGAGCCTTCCGGTTCGGGGCCGCGTGCCGTTTACAGGCCCACGCTCGATACGCTCCCGGCCCGCAGCCCCTTACGAAATATTGTCACAATCGCTGCCCTGACAGACGACTACAATCGTCTGCACGCCGCGCCCTCATTACCGCTTACCCGAGGAATGCGGCGCCGCTGACCCCTATTCCGGGAGACGATTATGTACGTTCAGCCTTACGTATTTTTCAACGGCCGCTGTGAAGAAGCGCTCAAGTACTACACCGAGAAGCTCGGCGCTGAGGTGTTGTTAATGATGCGCTACAAGGACGCGCCGCCCGACCCGCAAAATCAGCCGCGTCCGGGTCTGGAAGAAAAGATCATGCACGCCACGATCAGAATCGGTTCGACCGACTGGATGGCCTCCGACGGCCACTGCGACCCTCAGGCCACGTTCAGCGGCTTCAGCCTCTCGCTGACGGCTGACGACGCCGCGTCGGGGGAAAAATATTTCAATGCGCTGGCCGACGGCGGTTCCGTGACGATGCCGTGGCAAGCCACCTTCTGGAGCAAGGGCTTCGGGATGCTGGTGGACCGCTTCGGTCTCGCGTGGATGGTGACGGTACCGGAGGCCTAAAAAGCTAAACCTGCAGCACATTGCGTGAATGCCGCTCGATATTCCAGTTCGGCTCAGTTTCCAACAATAGCGCGCGCAGCCGATCCACCTGTTCGGCTAATCGCTGGCCGAGCCAATACGGCCCCTGCAAGTCACGTGGCAATTCAAGCGTCACGTCGTCGCCGCATGCCTGGGTGAGCGGCGACGCGGCCGGAATGCCGAAGTGCGTCGCACGGCCAAACCGCAGGCCGCGCGCCATCGCCAGCAGAATGCCACGCACGGCATGCACCTCGACGCCACACGCCTGCGCATACGCAGCGCGCGCCGCGGCGTCGGCCTGCATCAGCGGACCGGTCGCCAGCAATTCCAATGAACTGAGCATCTGCCGATGCAGCCGCTGGATCTCTTCGAGCGTGGCCTGCGGCACATCGATCTCCTTCGCCACCGAAGGCATCAGCGAGCGCAACTGAACCAGCCGCTGGTTGATCGCGAGGAAGTGTTTGACTTGCTCATCTTCGTTGATCGTCGCTCCTGCCAGCAAACGGGTGTAGATCCGCGCGCATTCGCGCAGATTGTCGGCGATCCCGTAGCGCCACGAATAGGTCGCGTGCAACGGCAACGCGAACGAAAACGCCAGCGCGATGATGATGCCGATCAGCACATTCAGCGTGCGCCAAAGGCCGACGTCGATCAGATTGTCGCCATGACCCGCGACGATGCACATCGTGATCGCCGTCAGCAGACCGATATACCCCGACGAACCGATGGCGAACCAGGCGCAGATTGCCGCAACGATCGACATCAGCACATAGGTGAGCGGCAGCGAGCCGGTCAGGTTCTGCAACAGGATCAGCGCAAGACCGATCGCCGCGCCGAGCAGCGTCCCGGCCGCCCGGTCGGCGGCCTTCTTGCGAATATTGCCGTGATGCTGCAAGCCGCCGATCACCACCAGCAGCGTTACCGACGACCAGATGCCGTGAGGAATGTTGATACCGGTGGTCGCGAGAATCGACACCAGCATGGCGACGCCGACGCGCAGGCTATGCAGCATCTTCGCGTGACGATAGCGGTAGTACGGCGACGTGATCGTGCGCGCCATACGGCTTATGGCCGAGCGGCGGGCGATGACGCGGGGGGAATCGGCAGAAGCCATGGCTCGCGCGATGGACGCGTTGTAGGACGGTTCCGCTATCGTGCCCTGGAGTGCCCCGGAAAGACAAACGCCCGCAAACTTTTGTCTGCGGGCGTTGCTTTTCCGGCGAGATGGAACGGCTGACTTAGCCTTCGACCACGTCCAGATAGTCTTCCGGACGGGTACGGTCCTCGGCGCGCTGCATGCCCAACATCCGCACCAGCAGGCTCACCACCACCGACACCACCAGGTTGACGATCAGTGACCACACCGCCGCGTAGCCGGGGATCGCCATGCCGAACAGATGGATCGTGAAGATCGAACCCGCCAGCTTCAGCGAAATCGCCATCCACGTGCCGGTGGCAATGCCGACCGCCCAGCCGACCAGGAGGCCGCGGTAGTCGAGCACGCGCGTGTAGAGACCCAGCACGATTGCCGGCAGCGTCTGGATGATCCAGATGCCGCCCAGCAGTTGGAGCTGGATCGCGTACGTCAGCGGCAGACCGAGAATGAACGCGACCGCGCCGACCTTGACGATCAGCGACACCAGCTTCGCGACGTTGGTCTCCTGCTCATGCGACATGTTGCGGTTCACGAACTCCTTGTGGATGTTGCGCGTGTACAGGTTCGCAGCCGCAATCGACATGATCGCCGCCGGTACCAGCGCGCCGATACCGATCGCCGCGAACGCCACGCCCACGAACCACGACGGGAAGAAGTGCAGGAACAGCGCCGGCACCGCGAAGTTCGGGCCGAACGCCTTGAAGTACGGCGCGAATTCCGGCATGTCCTTCACGCCCGACGCCAGCGCCATGAAGCCCAGCAGCGCGAGCAGGCCAAGCACCAGCGAGTAAGCCGGCAGCATCGCCATGTTGCGGCGGATCGTGTTACCCGACTTCGACGACAGCACCGCGGTGATCGAGTGCGGATACAGGAACAGCGCGAGCGCCGAGCCCACCGCAAGCGTCGCGTACGCGCTGTAGCCGTTCAGGCTCGACACGTCCGGTGCCTTCAGCAGCAGCTTGGCCGGCGGCACCACGCTGAAGATATGGCCGAAGCCGCCCAGTTGCGGCGGAATCACGATGATCGCGGCAAAGATCACGATATAGATCAGCACGTCCTTGACAACCGCGATCATGGCCGGCGCGCGCAGGCCCGACGTGTACGTGTAAGCCGCCAGGATCGCGAAGGCGATGATCAGCGGCAGATCGCCGACGAAGCCCTTGGTGTCGAAACCCAACGCGCCGATCACCACTTCGATACCGACCAGTTGCAGCGCGATGTACGGCATCGTCGCGACGATACCCGTCACGGCGATCGCCAGCGCCAGCATACGGCTGCCATAGCGAGCCGAGACGAAGTCGGCCGATGTCACATAGCCCTGACGTTTGGCGATGCTCCACAGCTTCGGGAACACGACGAACGCGAACGGATAGATCAGGATCGTGTACGGCAGCGCGAAGAAACCGGTTGCGCCCGCACCGAACACCAGCGCCGGCACGGCGATGAAGGTGTAGGCGGTGTACAGGTCGCCACCCAGCAGGAACCACGTGACGATGGTGCCGAAGCGCCGGCCGCCGAGGCCCCACTCTTCCAGATGGGCCAGGTCGCCCTTACGCCAATGGGCCGCGATAAAACCGAGAATGGTGACGCCGATGAAAAACAGGACGAAGACGAAAGTTGCGGTGGCGTTCATTATTGCGCGCCCCCTTGCGAGCTGCCCGGGTTGCCCGACGAACGGGTCTTGGTCTTGAAGTACACGAGCGCCGTGATGACCGCGCTGATCAGCACCCACAGGAGCTGGTACCAGTAGAAGAACGGGAAATCGAACAACTGCGGTTCGACCTTGTTGTATGACGGCACCCAGATCATTGCGATCCAGGGCAACAGCAGCAACCAGAGCCAGTGCTTGCTGGCCTTGTTCGCGTCGGCGTCGTGAGCCATGACGTCTCCTCTTCCCTATTATTGAAATGTTGGCCCGTGTTTTGACGGGTGGTGGATCCCACAGCGGACGGCCGCCCTGCGAGGGATCGCCCCGCTGATGCCCACGGGCGCCCCGAAAGCTTCGAAAGAGTATAGGAGCGGTGAACGTCCGGTCAAGCAGGGACGACCCGATGCGGGACAGTGGTTTGGAGGCTGGCGGGACGGGGCTTTGACGCTGGCGGGGCACGGCTTCGAAAGAGGGGGCGTGAGGCTCGGTGCGCCGTAGGCCTGGATCAGGCTGGGCCGATGCCCGGCTCGCGCGTGAGCCCCTGAGCGAAACGCGGATCGGCTCTGCGATGCGCGATGGGTTGTGGCTTTGAAGACCGTCGCGTGGACGCAACGGCGTAGGCAAGACTAGACCGATGTACTGCTTTGGGTCTGACCCGGCGGAAGAAGTGGCTGATGCACAGCACTGAACGGCTGCGATGCCACCGGATAGATACGGCTGATTCCGTTGGAGTGCCAGCCTTGCCGCTGAGGCTTCCGGCTGCGCTCGCCCAGCGCCGACGCTTACAGCACGGCGGCAGCGGGCTTTTCGGTCTTGCCGCAGTCGAGCCGGCTTGCCCGGCCCGACCGCTCCAGTCATCAGATCGTGAACGAGCCGCCGTTCTGCCCTGTCGATTCTTGCAGGCCCTTGATCCACTTGCGCGCCGGCAAACCGAGTTCAGCTTCGATCAGCTTCGCGCGAGCTTGCAGTGCCGTGAACGGCACGTCGAGCGCCGGGCCCGAGAAGGCGATCGCGATGCGGTTGCCGTCATGCACTTCCGGCAGCGCGACCACGCGACCATCGAACGCTTCATTGAGGCGCTTCATGTTGCGCACGAAGCTCGGATGATCGCCGAACAGGTTGATCGTCACCACACCCGCGTCGGTCAGACAGGCGCGCACCGCACGGTAAAAGCCAACGCTGTCGAGCACCGGGCCACGCGCGGTCGCGTCGTAGACGTCGATTTGCAGCGCGCCGATCGTGCCGTGATTGGCGCGGTCGTTGACGAAGTCCCACGCATCCATTTCGTGCACGGTCAGGCGTGCGTCGTCGTGCGGCAGTTCGAACATCGTGCGCGCGGCCACGACCACCGCCGGGTTCACTTCGACCGCCTCGACCTTCGCGCGCTTCAGGAAGCGGTACGCAAATTTGGTCAGTGCCGCGGCGCCCAGGCCGAGCTGCACGATACGCTTGGGCGTTTCGATGAACAGCAGCCAGGCCATCATCTGCTGCGCGTATTCGAGTTCGACGTGATCCGGTTTGCGCAGACGCATCGCGCCTTGCACCCATTCCGTGCCGAAATGCAGGAAACGTACGCCGCCCTCTTCCGAGAACGTCACCGGTGCGAAACGCGGCTTGCGCGGTGCTTCGATCTGCGGCGCATCGTGCAGGTCATCGTCATGCAGCGCGCGCTTTTTGCTGCGCACTGCTTTCTGTTTGTTCAGCGTGCTGTCGCCGGCGTCAGCATCTTTGTTGCGGAAAGCACGGGCTTCAGCCGAGGCGCGCTTGATCAGTTTCGTCATGTAAGGATGTCGCGCCAGAGACGCAATTTTTGGTCGAACGAGAGCATAGCATTCGCCGGACTCGACGAAGGCAAAACGAGGGTGGCGCAGCTGGCGTTGTGTTCGCACCGGCCATGGACTGGCCTCCGTCATTGATGACGCACACGCATCGTGTCGAATTCGCTTGCTCGCGCGTTCTGGCTGTTCGTGGAAATGTGAACAGAGCCTGATTCGCTTATTGGTGTTCGCGCTCGATGGGCTTCTACCCAGAGCGCAAAGTCTCCCGGTCGCAATGGCGGCGAGAAAAGATATCCTTGATACAAATGGCAGCCATGCTTGGCTAGAAAATCGCGCTGCGCTTGCGTTTCCACGCCTTCAGCGGTGACGGTCAGCTTCAGGACGGTGCCAATGTTCAATACAGTCTGTGTCAAGGATTCTGCCATTGCGTCGCCGCCGATTCCCTGCACGAAGCTCTTGTCAATCTTCAGTTCCCTGACGGGGAATCGGTGGAGGTAGCTCAGGGACGAGTAACCCGTACCGAAGTCATCTATCGACAGCGCTATGCCAAGAGCATGAATCGCATCGAGCGACGTTCGAATGTCATCGGCCGACTCGTCAAACATGACTCGCTCGGTCATTTCCAGAATCAGGTCTTCAGGATCCAGGCCATGAGTCTGCAGGGTGTGCGCGATAAAGCCGGGGTAATCTGGACGCTTGAAGTCTGCAGCACTGACATTCACCGATACGCTCGGCACATCGATGCCCGCGGCCCGCCACTCGGCAAGTTGGCGGCAAGCCTCGCCGAGCACCCATGCATCCATCTCCGCAATCAGGCCGCTTTCTTCCGCGATGGCGATGAAGCGATCCGGCTGAATAAACCCCTGCTTATCGTTGTACCAACGGACCAGTGCCTCGGCACCACGCAGCGCTCCCGTCACATCGATCTTGGGCTGGTAAACGACACTCAGCGCATTCGCTTTCAAGGCTCGTTGCAGCGCGATTTCCAACTCGAGATGCTCTCTGGCTTGACGCTCATACTCAGGCGCGTAGAAGTGCACCTGGTTACGTCCCGCGTTCTTCGCCCGGTACATCGCCATATCCGCATTTCGCAGCAGGGTATCGGCATCCTGTCCGTCGTGCGGATAGAGCGAGATGCCGATGCTGGCACTGATCGTGATGCTGGTGCCATGCTTCGAGTCGATGACGATGGGCTGATACACCGCCTGCAGAATGCGTCCGGCGACGTGGGTGGCCCTCAGCACGTCACAGTTTTGCAAGATGGCGAGAAACTCGTCTCCGCCGAGGCGGCCGATCAGGTCCTCACCTCGAACATGATCCCGGAGGCGTTTTGCGATTTCGCTCAACACAACGTCGCCGGCGACATGCCCCTGTGTGTCATTGACGCGCTTGAAACGATCCAGATCGATAAAAAGTGTCGCGAAACTCGACGCATTCCGGCTGGCGTCCGTCAGGATGCGGAGCGCCTCTCTTTGCAGTTGCACCCGGTTAGGCAAGCCCGTTAGCGAGTCGAACCACGCCAGTCTTTGCAATTGCTGTTCCATCGCCAGTCTCGTGCGCAATTGTCCGCTGAACATCAGGGACAACATGATGAAGAGCGCATCGAGAATGACAGTGACAATGCCAATGGCAATCGCTCGCTTGTGCCAACCCGCGTAGATATCCTCAGTCGCGAAGCCAACGACAATGATCAATGGGTAGCTGCCGACCCGTCTGAAGCTGTACAGCCGCTCAATATGATCGAGCACCGCCATGCCGACATAGGTTCCGTGATCCGATTGCACGAGGGGCGGAAACGACTGACCGCCAGCGAGCGAGCTGCCGATATCGTCCTTGCGATACGGTTGCCGCATCAGAACCGTCCCGTCTGTGCGCAACAGCGTAATTGTCCCGTGCTGGCCGAGTATCGAGTCTTCGAACAGCTGACGGAAATAGCTTAGCCGAAGCGTACCGGCAACAATGCCTGCAAATCGACCGTCTTTGTCCTCAAGTCGCCGACTCAACGCGATCTGCGGCTGTTCCAGATCGCCTGCGTGCGGCAGAAAGGGTTTGCTGAGATACAAGCCAGCATCTTTTGCCTGTTGCTGAATCTGAAAATAATCGCGATCACTTACATTGAGCTTGCGTGGCGGAACCGCTTTGGAGTCGAGAACAAAATTCCCTGTCGCATCTGTCGCGAACAATATGCCCAGTTCCTTTGCATTGCTCGCCGTACTGAAGGCGACGCGCTGCCGGATTTCTGGGGAGAGCCGAAAGATGTCAGGCGTCTCGATACTTGTCACGACATCACGCATGGCAAGTTGATAGATGTCGAGATTACGCTCAGTCTCGTCCTGCAGGGAAGTCACGAGGTTTTGTGCGGCATCGCGCGCCTGCGCCATCGCATCCAGTCTCATTTGGTACAACGAAACTGCAGTGACGCCTGTGGTGGCGAGCGTAATGGCTATTCCAGCGAAAATAAACAGGGCCGGCTTGGTGAGAAAGGAGCACGCGATTCGATTCATAGTCTTCTGGAATGCTCGTGGCAGCCTGACGTACCTGCGAAGGCAAACAGCGCGTCGTTAGCAGGGACTCACCCATTCGACCGAATGACATGTTGAACTGGTGTACCCGACCCTGCATGTGACACTGCATGTATTAGCGGGAAGCCGAGCGTCATGTCAATACAGGTGAACGAGGAACCTGTCATGCTTTCGGGCGACGCCCCAGGCAGTATATCGACACGCATGGAAAAATCTTTATTCCCGCCCGGTCAACAATTTCGCGCTGCGCAACGGCGTTGTCAGGATATTGACAGGTCGAAAAGCGTATCTACAATCCTTGGCAGAATCGATGGCATCACTCAAGTATGTCTCGCCAACGGAGCAGTTTTTGATCTAACGAGAGCATGGCGTTCGCGGGACTCGACGAAGGCAATACGAGGGTGTCGTAACCGGCCGCGCCGATCACCGGCGCGAAGCGGCCGGCCGTCTTGCCGTTGAAGCAGACCTTACGCAGATTCGGTGCATGCTCACGCAGCGACGCAAAGTCATTGGGCTGAGCATGACGGATCGCTGCGTCGAGACTTCCCTCGCGATGGCACGCAGCCAGCACGTCCCAGATGCCGAATCCATACGAAAGTACGCATTCGAGCCGCGCATCATAAGGCAATTCGTGAAGCAAAGGCTCACCGAGGACTGCCCCCAAAAGCCGCCAGAACTGGTTGCGCGGATGGGCGTAATACTGCGTCGCCACAAGCGATGCCTCGCCGGGAAAGCTACCGAGAATCAGCGTATGCGTATGCGTCGCGACGACGGGAGGAAAGCCGCGCAGCATCAGCGCTTCACCTTGCTGTCGGATGCCGGCGCGTGCCCGGATTCACGCGCGTCCCGTCCGGAATGATTTTCGTGCTCCGCACGCGGCACACCATGGGCGCGCGACGCCGTATGCTCGAGCGGCCGGCCATGTTCGCGCACATGAGTGCGCTGCGGCGCGTGCGCGGACGCTGGGTGCGAGGACGGTGTGTGCGCCGAAGACGCCAGATGCGCCCACAGCGCTGGCAACATGCATTCAGTCACCATCAGCGGTGCACCGTGACGCTCGAACACCGAGCGGCGTGCAACCAGCACGTGCGGCGGCATGCCATCGATTTCACGCATCGCCAGCCGGTACAGCGGATGACGTGCAGTCAACCTGCGGCTGACCAGCGACGATCGCGCGACGCTGCTATCGCTGTAGAGCAACTCGGCGAGCGGCCGTGTGCGCAACCGGCGCGTCGCCTGCCAGACACCGACGCTCGCCGCCAGCGGCGCCACGCTATGCGCGGCGACAAACGGCACGCCGTCGACCGACAACACCACCTCCCGAACCCACACCGGCGCACGCGGCACAAGGCCAAGCGCGGCGTGTTCGTCGGCCCACGGCAGCGCGACGGTTTCGCGCGTCACACGCACGGCAACCGCGCCGAGCGTGCGCAGATGCGCGGTCAGTGAGCCGCCGCGGGTCAACCAGTCTTTCTGGGCGGCGCTCAAACCGGGTAAGGGCGTGACGCGCCAGTGGGCGTCGGCGGAATCGAAACGGATAGGCATGGTGTCGGATTATAACGGCGCAGTTGTCAGAGGATCGCGAGTCCGTCATCGGCCATCCCGTCGGAAACGTCAGTCGACCGCCATGCCAGACGGAACCGACTCAATCAGCGTATTGATTTCAGACAGTTCCGATTCTCCTCGTCCAGCGATGCGCGATACAACCTTCGTGCTTTAACAAGTCGACGGCCCGCCTGCGATCGAAGGGCGTGCCATGTGATCGGATATTGAAGGAGAAAAACGAAACATGAGAACGTTCCTGGGCGCTACCGTAGGCGCAATGTCTGTCGTGCTGATGGCGGGTTGCCCAGCCCCGCTGAACCGCGATACCGAAACATCGCTGAACAAGGCTGTCGGCATCGAAGTGACGCCAGTTGCTAACGGTGTCTCGGTCAAGCTGCCCGAAGCCGCACTGTTCGAGTTCGGCAAATCCGAAGTGCGCGGAGATGCGGCGGCAGTCGTCAATCGTTCCGCCGTTCTGCTCAAGCGCAGCAAGAAGCCGGTGCTGGTCGAGGGCTACACCGACAATGTCGGCACGCTCGACTATAACCAGCAGCTTTCCGAAGCACGCGCCA
This sequence comes from Paraburkholderia sediminicola, assembly GCF_046027825.1. Taxonomy (GTDB): domain Bacteria; phylum Pseudomonadota; class Gammaproteobacteria; order Burkholderiales; family Burkholderiaceae; genus Paraburkholderia; species Paraburkholderia sediminicola_D. The sequence continues at coordinate 34,819 of NZ_JAQQDU010000042.1, read as the reverse complement.
CCGCGGTAGGGTATGCGCTCGTGGCGCGTGGCGTGGCGCTGGACCGGATCCGGACCAAGGGCTACGCCTATAACAACCCCGTCGCGAGTAACGATACAGCCGAAGGGCGCGCGTTGAACCGGCGCACCGAGATCGTGGTGCGCGGTGAAACGATGGATACGCTGATGGGAAAGCAGTAAGGTAGTCAGGAGTCGGCGCTAGCTACTGCCGCAATCTCAAGTGACAAAACGGGCGCTCCGCGCGCCCGCTTTCAGCCTGCCACGTAGTCGCGCAGCGCGGTCTGCACGTCGTCAAGCACCGTGTCCCATCGATCCAGTTCCCGCTGCCTGAACAAGCGCGCTGACGGGTACCACGGGCTATCGTCACGATCGGCCATCCAGCGCCAATCCGTGCAGGTGGGCAACAGGATCCAGACAGGGCGCCCAGCGGCACCGGCCAGATGCGCGACAGATGTGTCGACGGTAATCACCAGATCGAGCGATTGAAGAATAGCCAGGGTGTCGGAAAAATTGCTGATCTCCGGGCCCAGCATCTGCATGTCGATATTCGCCGGCAACGCTGCGGCCTCATCTTGTGCTTGCCCCATCTGCAGCGAGATCCACTGCACCACATGTTGCGCAAGGATGGGCAGCAAGCGGCTTAACTCAACCGAACGGCAACGGTCGAGTCCATAGGCCGGATTGCCTGCCCATACGAGCCCTATGCGCTTTTTTCGCGTGGGATGCGTTTCGGCGCTATCGGTAGCGCCAATGCGCTGCTGCCAGCGGCGCGCCAACGCCTGCTCCGCTGCCAGATACGGCATCGCGACAGGAAGCATCGGCAACGTCAGCTTCATATGCTCCGGCATCCTGAACATTCGACACCAGAAGTCGTACGACCCCGGCGGCGGTTCGGTCCATGCCCCGTGGACACCGCTTGCACCGCACGCCAACTCGGCCAGCGGAGCCGAGACCCACACATCGACTAAGGCACCCTGCCGGTTCAACCACTCAGCCAACCGGAGGAACTGGATCTGATCGCCCAGCCCTTGCTCGCCAATGAGCAGAAACCTGCGGCCCGCCACCGGCTCGCCTTGCCATTCAGGAAAATTGGGGCGGAACAGATCGTGGTTTCCCGGCAGTGCTTCATGCCAGCGATATAGTTTCCAGCCGTGTTCAAAATCGCCGGAACGCAACTGTGCCGCCGCGAGATTGAATTGAATATGCGCGTTATCGGGCAACAGCCTGGCAGCCTCGGCGGCGTGCAAGCGCATTTGGGAGAAATCACCCAGCATGTTGCACACGTACGATGCATTGTGATGCAGCCCGGCACGCTGCGAGTCAAGCGCCAGCGCCCCGGCGATGACATCGGCGGCTTCCTGGAAACGATGCACGTTGTTCAATGTAAAGGCGACTTGTTCAAGCGCGGCGGCGTCAGTGGAAAAGCGCGTGCGTAGTTGGGCAAGCACCGCATCGATCTGCGTGTCGCGTCCGGCTTTCCACAATGCAGCGATCAATTCGAGCCCATCGTGCAAGCGGGACGATTCGAGCGCCCACACGCGCACCCAGAGATCCGCAGCCGCAGCGAACCGTTCGCATTCCGTGCTGATTCGGGCCAAAGCGCGCACGGCATGTTGTAATCCCGGATCGAGTTCGAGGGCCTTTTCGTAGTGCATTCTGGCTTCAGCCAGACGGCCAGAGAGCTTCAGACAATCGGCAAGATTCCGATGCAGGCTCGCCGTATCGCCGCTCAGATCGAGCGCGCGATGGTAGAACGCTTCGGCCGCCACGGGCTCACCCTGGAGCGCCGCAAGTAATCCACGATGCTCCCAGATGTCCGCGCGTTCAGGCGCAACCGTCAACGCCTCGTCCAGGTACTGCCGTGACAGTTCGACCTGATCCTCCCGAAAACAGGCGAGTCCCATGCGGTGCAGCGCGTGCACATGCTGCGGATGTTGTTCCAGTGCCCGTTCGTATTCGAGCATCGCTTCCTGCGTGCGCCCCGCGGCGAAGTGGGCGTCGGCGCTTGCGACCAGGGTATTAACCGATTCCCCGCCGCTGGGAAGGTCCGATGAGCGGGTCATATTGCGAATCGACATGTTTAAAGCCCGTTTCCGTCAGATAGCGCCGGTGTGTTCTCCGGAACCGGCTCGCGGGAATGCATCATCGCCTGCAATCTGTCAGTCACCCGCGTAACCACAGGGGCCCAATCGCCCGGCTGCGGTTGCCGGAACAACGCGACCGAGTCGTACCATGGTTGCGCCTCCTCATTGCCCCACGCCCAGTGCGACACGTGATCGAGCATCGCCAGCACCGGGCGCCCCAGCGCGCCGCCCAGATGCAAAGGTGCGCTGTCGATGGTCACCACGGCATCGAGCGCGCTCACGTGCGCGGCCACGTCGTCGAAACCGGCCTGGTAGTGCGCAGTCAGATCGCAAATGCGATACCCTTGCGTGCGCAAAGCCGCCACGTCGGCATGACGGCCCGGCGTCAGCGGATGGAACACCACATTGGGTACCGTGAACATTGGCGCCAGCGCCGCAAGCGGAATCGACCGCTTCGCATCGCGACGATGCGTCGGGCTGCCCGACCATACGAGGCCGACATGCAACCGCGCCGCCTCTCCGTCACCTGCGCTGACCCGCTCGCGCCATGCGGTCACGCGGCTTGCATCGGCGCACAGATAGGCCGCGCCGCGCACATGGTCCGGCAGTAAGCCAAGCACCGACGGCACGCTCATCATCGGCAGACCAAAGTGCGGCTTGCCGAGCGAACCCTCCTCGATGGACACGCAATCCGCGTAAAAGCGCGCGAACAGCGGCTGTAACGGCCGTCGCACCGCAAGCACCAGGCGGCCGCCCTCGTCGCGTACGCGCGCTGCCAACTCGGGCACAAAGCGCACCATCTGGATATCGTCGCCGTTGCCCTGTTCGCTGTGCACGATCAAGGTCTTGCCGGCGAACGGTTCACCCTGCCATCGCGGACACAACCGCTCCATCACCGTCACGACGTTGTTCGGCTCCCGGTCGTCGCGCGTCAGACGCGCGGCGAAGTGCGGCCATGCGCTCGGCCAGTCGCCGCGCCGCAACTTCAGATCGGCCAGATCGACGGCCGCCTGCGGCGCGGACGGGTCGAGCTTGAGGGCTGCATGCAGCGCCGTTTCGCTGTCGGCAAAATGCGCCTGCTCGGCGAGATACATACCGATTGCGGCCAGCACGTGGGCATTGCCGGGCGTGGCGGCATCGACAGCGCGCATGGTCGCCTCTGCCGCGGCGGCGTCGTTGCACTGCCATTGCGCGTGGCTCAGTTGCCAGGCGATCTCGGCGTCGGCGGGATGGCGCGCCAGCACCTCGCGGCAAACGCGTTCAACCGTGGGCCAATCACGAATCTCCCGGAATGCCAGCACGAGCTGCAATGGCAACGCGGGATGGATCGCCGGATCGAGCGCATAGGCCCGCAACAGCGCTGCGCGCCGCTCGGCCCGCGCATTCGCATCCGTTAACGCCGCAAGCGAGATCGCCAGCCACCATGACGCCCGCGCGTCCAGCGGCGCGTACGCTTCATACGCGCGCAACATGTGCGCCGCTGCCGAAGGCGCACCGCAGCGGTTGATAAGCCAGACGATCCATTCAACCGTCGCCGCTAGCGGCTGCCTACCCACCGCCAGTTCACTGTTGCGCTGCGCCGCCTCGATATTGCCGAGCGCGTCGGCGAAAAGCGCCATTCGTGCATGACGCGCACCGTTCACTTCGGCTTGTGCCTGGGACGCACTGTGATAGGCCGCTTCGAAACGTCCCGCGCTCGCGCACAGGCCGGCGTGCAACTGTGGCGTGACGCCTTCTGCGGTTAGCTGGACGGCTCGCCGCGCGGCAGCATCGAAGCCTTGCTCACGCAAGGTGACCCACAGGAGATGCACGGGATCTGCAAGAGTTAGCAGTGTGGAATCGGACATGGAAATACAGAGAGTTATCGCAACGCGTGAATGCGCAATCGCAGAATTAGGATCGGATGCGTAAACGGCTTAGATATTGCAAAGAATCCCTTCCAACATCCGAATTTCGAACACGAGAGCATAAGACAAAACTGCGCTTTTACATCTCATAAACCAATCTCAATTTGCAGCCGTTGAATAATTTTAATTAGTTAACCATAATTATTTTCCAGGCGACTTTCGCGGACCCGAATATCGTCTGGATCAACAACAAACTTCAAAGGAGCTTAGGCTTGAATACTACAAACTCGAAGGAAACATCTGACCGAATTGCACATCTGGCCGCCGTCGTATTGCGACGGCCGGGCGCTTTGTATCAGGAGAAGGAACTGGCCGGCTCCGTGCTATCGCAAGTGCGTCATTTGCATGGGCAAGCGCCCGCGCACTAAGCGCTCACCGACGCCCAGCTAAAGAAGCCGGCGCGAATCCCCGTGCCGGGAAAGTCAGTGGCCGGGAAAACGTACAACCGGCCCCCAAAAAAAATGCGCTGCCAAGGCAGCGCATTTTTCAACCACAGGCGTCAAAACGACGCCGGTCCGAGCTCAATTCAAACTCGCAAACTCAACCCGCACGCGCCAACAACAACGCGTTAGTCCGCTTCACGAAACTCGCCGGATCTTCCAGCGCGCCGCCTTCAGCAAGCAACGCCTGATCGAACAGCAGATGGCACCAGTCGTCGAAACTCGCGTTGTCCGCGTGCAAGCCCTTCACCAGCGCATGCTCCGGATTCACTTCGAGAATCGGGTGGAACGACGGCGCGTCCTGGCCAGCGGCCTTCAGCATACGTTGCAGATAGCCGCTCATTTCGCCATCGTCAGCCACGAGGCAGGACGGCGAGTCGGTCAGACGGAACGTCAGGCGCACGTCCTTGGCCTTGTCCTTCAGCGCTTCCTTCATCTTCTCGACGAGCGGCTTGAACTCTTCGCCGACCTTCTCCTGAGCCTGCTTTTCTTCGTCATTCAACGCGCCCAGATCGAGGTCGCCACGCGCGACGCTTTGCAGCGGCTTACCGTCAAATTCGTTCAGGAACGACAGCATCCATTCATCGACGCGATCGGTCAGCAGCAGTACTTCCACGCCCTTCTTGCGGAACACTTCGAGATGCGGGCTGTGGGTCGCGGCCTGCCAGGTGTCGGCGGTCACGTAGTAAATCTTGGTCTGCTCGGGCTTCATCCGTGCGACGTAATCGGCCAGCGACACGGTCTGCTCCGGCGACTCCGTATGCGTCGACGCAAAACGCACCAGCTTCGCAATACGCTCGCGATTGGCGAAGTCTTCGCCGATGCCTTCCTTCAGCACCTGACCGAATTCCTTCCAGAAACCGGCGTACTTTTCCTTGTCGGCTTCGTTCTCCGAGTTCGCCAGTTCTTCGAGCATCGACAGCGAACGCTTGGTCACGCCTTCGCGGATCGCCTTCACATCGCGGCTTTCCTGCAGGATTTCGCGCGACACGTTCAACGGCAGATCAGCCGAATCGACCACACCCTTCACGAAGCGCAGATACGCCGGCAGGAGTTGTTCGGCGTCGTCCATGATGAACACACGCTTCACATACAGCTTCAGCCCGCCGCGATGATCGCGGTTGAACATGTCGAACGGCGCATGCGTCGGCACGTACAGCAGTTGCGTGTATTCGCTGCGGCCTTCGACGCGGTTATGCGTCCATGTCAGCGGATCCTGATGATCGTGCGAGAGGTGCTGGTAGAACTGCTTGTACTGCTCTTCGGTGATGTCGTTCTTCGAACGGGTCCACAGCGCGCTCGCCTGGTTGACGGTCTCGTCCTCGTCCTTCGTGACCATCTCGCTCTTTTCAGCGTCCCACTCTTCCTTCGCCATCAGGATGGGCAGCGCGACGTGGTCCGAGTACTTCTGGATGATCGACTTCAGACGATGCGACGACAGCAGTTCGTCCTCATCGGCACGCAGATGCAGCGTGATGGTCGTGCCGCGCGCGGCGCGTTCGATCTGCTCCACCGCGAAATCGCCCTCGCCCGCGCTTTCCCAGCGCACGCCTTCCGAGGCCGGCAAGCCGGCACGGCGCGTTTCGACCGTGATCTTGTCCGCGACGATAAAGCCCGAGTAAAAGCCCACGCCAAACTGGCCGATCAACGCCGCATCTTTCTGCTGGTCGCCGGAGAGCTTGCCGAAGAATTCCTTGGTGCCCGAGCGCGCGATCGTGCCGAGGTTGGCGATCGCTTCGTCGCGGCTCATGCCGATGCCGTTGTCGTCGAGCGTAATGGTGCGCGCAGCCTTGTCGTACGAGACGCGAATCCGCAGGTTCGGATCGTTTTCGTACAGCGCGCTGTTTTCGATCGCTTCGAAACGCAGCTTGTCGGCAGCGTCGGACGCATTCGAAATCAGCTCGCGCAGAAAGATTTCCTTGTTGCTGTACAGCGAATGGATCATCAGGTGCAGAAGTTGTTTAACTTCTGCCTGAAAGCTCATGGTTTCTTGTGCCATGGTCGGACTTCCTCTCTGTTACGAATTGGGGTTCTAGTCAGGCGTGGCGCACGGCCGCGGGCCACGTGGGCCGCCGAGACCGTGTCGCTGGATCGCCGGACTGCTGGATCGTCCGCCTAAATTGGGGCAAGCCAGCGCAGTTTCAAGAGGCGCGCCGCGCGACGCTGTCCAGATAGCGGCACAGAAACGTCGATAGCTCGGGATCGCCGCAGTTGGCGATATTGAAACGCATCCACGTGGTCGGCGACTGCTGGGGAGAGAACAGACTCCCTGGCGTCAGCAGAAAGCCTTCTTCGTGCCCGGCGGCCGCGAGCGCGCTCGCATCGACGCCGGTATCGGCCCACAGGAACATGCCCGCCGCGGGCGTCAGGAACAGCTTCAGGCCGGTCTTTTCGAGCATCCGCACGGACTTTTCGCGCACGCCGTCGAGCCGCGCGCGCAGCCGCTCGACATGCCGGCGGTAATGGCCTTCGGTAAGAATCTTGTAGAGCACGCGCTCATTCAGCTCGGGGCTCGTCATACCGACCAGCATTTTCTGATCGCTGACGGCTCTCGCCACTTCCGGCGCGCAGGCGATAAAACCCACGCGGAGATTGGGCGCGAGCGTCTTCGAAAAACTGCCCAGGTAGATCACCCGCTTCAACTGGTCGAGGCTCGCGAGCCGCGTGCCGGGATGGCTCGGCGGGCAAAGATCGCCGTAAATATCATCTTCGACGAGGATGAAGTCGTACGCTTCGGCGAGACGCAAAATGCGGAACGCCTGCGCGGCCGTGAGTGATGTGCCGGTCGGATTCTGCAGCACCGAATTGATCACCAGCATTTTCGGCCGCCACGTCTCTACCAGCGACTCGAGCGCGTCGAGGTCCGGCCCATCGGGCGTGTACGGCATGCCGACCAGCCGCGCGCCTTGCGACGCGAAGCGCCCGAACATCTGAAACCAGGCCGGATCGCCGACGATCACCGCATCGCCCGGCTTCACGTAAATCCGCGAAATCAGGTCAATCGCCTGGGTAATGCCAGAGGTCATCACGATCTGATCCGGCGAAGCGCCGATTTCCAGCTCCTCCAGCCGCGTCTGCAACTGCTGGCGCAGCGGCAAAAAACCCTGCGGCGTGCCGATGCCGAGCATCTGCGCCCCGCTTTGCCGGCCGAGCGTGCGCAGCGCATTGGTGATCAGATCGCCGTCGAGCCAGCGCGCCGGCAGGTAGCCCAGGCCCGGGCTGCGCTCGGGGCGCGCGCCCGTATGCAGCATATTGCGCAGCAGCCAGACGACGTCAATCATGGCCGGCGCGGGCGCCGCTGCGGCGATTGTGCGGATCTCAGCCGTCGGCGCGCCGCCCAATCGTTCCCGCACATAGAAACCCGAACCGCGCCGCGACTCCAGGTAGCCCTGCGCCACCAGCCGCTCATAAGCCTCGACCACAGTGAAGCGCGACACGCCCTTGTCCAGCGCCAGCTTGCGGATCGACGGCATACGCATGCCGGGACGGAATACGCGCTCCTCGATGCGGCGGCGCGCCCACTGGACGAGTTGCTCGACCAGCGTCAGCGACGCCGTATCGTGCGGAGTGGGAATCTGGGCAAGCGGGACGGACATAACGGGCTCCAACTGTACCGAACGGTATCGAGTCGATTGTACCGTTACTGTGCCGGTCACCACCGCTACATTTAAGGCTACATTTAAGATAAGCAACGGATGATGAAGCGGCTCGGGTTACACCATGCCGCTCACGAGCGACCTCGGGCAAGACCAGCCCAAACGCCATCCGTCTGGCCCGCCGACCCGGCAAACGGTTATGCTTACGACCCCGGCAACGCTGCTGCCGCATCCGGCACGCGTTCCGGCTTACCGCAGAAACCGCTTTCCCGATCCGCCATGACCGCCCATTCGCTCCATCTCGATCACCTCGTGATTTCCGCCCGCACCCTCGACGAGGGCACGCAGTACGTCGCCGACACACTCGGCGTCGCACCGGCCGGCGGTGGCGCGCATCCGCTGATGCGCACGCACAATCGCCTGCTGAACCTGTGGGGCGGTGTGTATCTGGAGGTGATCGCGGTCGATCCTCAGGCCGCGGAACCCGCGGAGGGTGCCGCGCCTCGTGCCCGCCTGTTCGCCCTCGACGACCCGGCGACGCGCGCGCGGCTCGAAAAAGGACCGTACCTGGCGCACTGGGTCGCCCGGGTCGACCGCCCGAAGCGGCTCGCAGCGTGGCAGACGCAGTATCCGCAGCGCATCGCACCGATCGTGCCGATGACACGAGGTGATTTCAGCTGGGCGCTGTCGGTACCTGACGATGGCGCATTCCCCGCGTGGCAAGGCGCCGGCGACGGCGTGCTGCCGTCGCTAATCCAGTGGGACACGCCGCGGCATCCGTCGACCGCCTTGCCGGAAACGGACATTGCACTGAAAGCTTTGAAAGCAACACATCCGCAAGCCGACACAATTGCCGCGCAATTGCACTGGCTGGGCGCGGCGCACCTGATCGCGCTAGAGCCCACGGAAGGCGCAGCGGTGCTCGTCGCCGAGTTTGAAACACCCGAGGGTCTACGGACCCTTAAATAAGCAGCGCGCGCGGGTCGCCAACTCGCGCGATAATTGAAGTTTTGACCGGTTCCAGACATACCAGCAGAGGAGACCATGGACCAAAGCGACTTGAAAGCCCCCACGTGGCAACTGTCCGAACGCGCGCGCAAGCTCACTAGCTCGGCGATCCGCGAGATCCTGAAGGTCACGGAACGGCCCGAAGTCATTTCGTTCGCGGGCGGCCTGCCCTCGCCGGCTACTTTCCCGGCCGAACGTATGCGCGAAGCATCCGACCGCATTTTGCGCGACGCGCCCGCCGCGGCTTTGCAATACAGCGCGACTGAAGGCTACCTGCCGCTGCGCGAATGGATCGCCAAGCGCTACTCGGTGAATGGCGCGCAGATTCGCCCTTCGCAGGTACTGATCACGACCGGTTCACAACAAGCACTCGACCTGCTCGGCAAAGTGCTGGTGTGCCCGGACAGCCCCGTGCTGGTCGAAACGCCGACCTACCTCGGTGCGCTGCAATCGTTCTCGATGTACGAACCGCGCTACGTGCAGGTGCCGACCGACGAGCAAGGCCTGATTCCCGAGGCGCTCACGCCCGAGCTGACGGCCGGCGCGCGCCTCCTGTACGCACAACCGAACTTCCAGAATCCGACGGGCCGACGCCTGCCGCTCGAACGCCGCCGTGCGTTGGCAGCGTTTGCGAAGACCGCACCGTTCCCGGTGATCGAAGACGATCCCTACGGCGCGCTCGACTACGCAGGTGAGCCGCTGCCCACCATGCTGTCCATGGCGCCGGACCACATCGTCCATCTCGGCTCGTTCTCGAAAGTGCTGGCGCCGGGCCTGCGGGTCGGCTACATCATTGCGCCCGAAGAGTTGATCTTCAAGCTCGTGCAGGCCAAGCAAGCCACCGATCTGCACACGCCGAGCTTCACGCAACGCATCGTGTACGAAGTGATCAAGGACGGTTTCCTCGACACGCACGTGCCGACCATTCGCGAGCTGTACCGCGATCAATGCGCGGCGATGCTCGCTTCGCTCGAACGCTACATGCCGGAAGGCGTCACCTGGAACCGTCCGGAAGGCGGCATGTTCGTGTGGGTGAATCTGCCCGCGCAGATCGACAGCATGAAGCTGCTCGAAGAAGCCGTCGCACAGAATGTCGCGTTCGTGCCGGGTGGTCCGTTCTTCGCGAGCGAAGCCCAGCACAACACGCTGCGCCTGTCGTTCGTCACGGTGCCGCCGGCGAAGATCGACGAAGGCGTGTCGCGTCTCGCAGCGCTGATCCGCACGAAGATCTAAGCGATCCCGGCCGCCCGCCGGGTTACCGAATTTCACTACTGACCAAGGACACACCATGGCTCAAACAAATGTGTACGACAAGCTCAAGGAACTGGGTATCGAACTGCCGAGCGCAGGCGCGCCGGCAGCCGCCTATGTGATGAGCGCGCAAAGCGGCAACACGGTGTACCTGTCGGGCCACATCGCGAAGAAGGACGGCAAGGTGTGGGCCGGCAAGCTCGGCGCCACCGTCACCACCGAAGAAGGCAAGCTCGCCGCGCGCTCGATCGCGATCGATCTGCTCGCCACGCTGCATACGCATGTGGGCGATCTGAACCGTGTCACGCGCATCGTCAAGTTGATGAGCCTCGTCAACTCGACACTCGAGTTCACCGAGCAGCATCTGGTCACCAACGGTGCCTCCGAACTGATCGCGGACGTGTTCGGCGAGCGCGGCAAGCATGCGCGCTCGGCGTTCGGCGTGGCGCAGATTCCGCTCGGCGCATGCGTCGAGATCGAGATGATCGCCGAAGTCGAATAACGAACTCAAACAGAACGAACTGCCGGTAGGCCCGGCTAGTCGTCCTGAACGGTCTGAACGCGTCGCGAGGTGTCTGCCACCCGCGGCGCGCTTTGCTTTTGTGGCGAGGTAGATCGTTCCGTTGTCACCAGGTAGAATCCCTGAACCATACCCATCTGCTGGATTCGCCGGACCGCGCCCGATGCCCGCCAACACCGTTCGTTTTAAACAGGTCGACGTATTCACGTCGGTGCCGTTCAAAGGCAATCCGCTTGCAGTCGTGTTCGATGCCGATGCACTTGATGCGAATCAGATGCAGGCCATCGCGCATTGGACCAATCTGTCCGAAACAACCTTCCTGCTAAAGCCGACCGACCAGGCGGCCGACTATCGCGTGCGCATCTTCACGACGCACGGCGAATTGCCGTTTGCCGGTCATCCAACGCTCGGCACCGCCCATGCATTGCTCGAAAGCGGCTATCAGCCGAAGCAGGCTGGCAAGCTGGTGCAGCAGTGCGGCGTAGGTCTCGTCGAATTGAAGGCGCTGAAGGCGCCGGCTGAATCGAACGGCGAGGCCCCAGACACATGGGCATTCGCCGCACCGCCCGCGCGCGTCACAGCGCTTCCCCAAGATCGGTACGCGGCACTTACTACGGCATTACGTAGTGATGCAATCGATTTCAACGCGCCACCCTGCGCGGTCGACAATGGGGCGCCATGGCTCGTGGTGCGCGTCAATTCGGCGCGCGACTGCCTCGCGCTCGAACCCGATGCCGCTGCACTCGCCGATATCGTGCATGCGATGGATACCCATGGTCTCGCCGTCTACGGTCCGCACGACAGCGATGGCCCCGCCACTTTTGAAGTGCGCTGCCTGATGGCAGGCGGCCGCTTCGGCGTCGGCGAAGATCCGGTCACGGGTAGCGCGAACGCCGCGCTCGCGGGTCTCCTGAGCGCCCAGCAGTTGCGCCCCGGCTCACACTACACAGCTCGCCAGGGCACCGTGCTGGGCCGCGCCGGCAACGTTTCGGTGCACTACGACGACGCAGCCGGCAAGACCTGGATCGGTGGGCCGTCGGTAACGATTATCGACGGCACGTTCCGGTTGCCATGAGGGCAAGGATCCCGGTTGCAGGCCGGCCGTGTCTCGCCGCTTCCGGCCTCGCTTGAGCACAAAACGCCGCACCGTTAGCGTGATTAATGCGCCATGCATGACGAGAGGCCTGGTACACCTGAATTCCGGATCCCGATGAAATATTCGAAAACAACTGCCGGGTCATGGCCCCACGGCTGGCCGCGCCGGCTGCGAACCCAGCCGGCTGGGACGGTATGTTGCGCCCGCGTATACCCGATGCGCGGACGCTTCCTTAATCCAGTGGCATTCAGTAATATCGAAATGTACCCGGTGACCTGCGGACGATCACGCACGACGCCACGCTCCCTTCCCCTGCGCAGTAGTTGCGGCACCTTGGTCACCATGCAGCCACCCATGAAATTAGCGCAGTCAATGCTCGCGCAGTTGCAAATGGCCGGCGCCAGGGAACGGGCTACCCAATGAGTCAGCCCCGCTTCTCCGACCCGCGCGAAGCCAAACCCCGCCGCGCTTCCGCCCTGCCGCGCCGCCGCGCTTTGCTCGCCATTCCCGCGCTCGGCGTGCTGGTCCTGATCCTGCTTTGGACCGTTATCTTCGCGCGCCTGTCGGTTGAGAAAGAAGCCACTAATCGTGAAGCCATGGCCTCTGCCGCGATACTCTCCGCGGCGCTGGAGCAGCACACGGTCAAGGCGATTCACCAGGTCGACCAGATCACCCGCTTCGTCAAATACGAGTTCGAGAAAACGCCGAATCATTTCGATCTCGCCAGCACGGTGGAAAAAGGCGTGGTGCAAAGCGAAACGCTGGTACAGGTGTCGCTGATCGACGAGCACGGCACGCTGATCGCCAATACGGCCGAGCTCAATCCCAAACACATCGACCTGTCGGACCGTGAACACTTCAAGGTCCACGAACACGAAAACGACGACCAGTTGTATATCAGCAAGCCGGTGCTCGGCCGCGTATCCGGCCACTGGACCTTGCAGATGACGCGGCGTTTGAATCATCCCGACGGCTCGTTCGCGGGCGTCGTGGTGGTCTCCGAAGACCCGAGCTATTTCACCAGCGACTTCTATAACAACGCGGCCATCGGCCGCGAAGGCGTGATCGCGGTAATCTCGGACAACGGCACGGTATTGGCGCGCCGCACGGGCAGCGTCGACAGTGCCAACGGCTCATTCTCGGCGAGCGGCTCGTATCCGACCTCGGAGCATGTGTCGGGCACCTACGTCGACTCGATCGACAACGTCACGCGCATCGTCTCGTACCGGCATATTGACGGCTATCCGCTCGGTGTGCTGGTGGGCCTCTCGCAAGCCGAAGAATTCGCCGACTACAACCACACGCGCAACGTCTACCTGCTGATGGCGGGTTTTATCTCGCTCGCGATGCTGAGCTTCTTCGCGGTGGCCACCGGGTTGATCGGCAAGCTGCTCGGGCGCGAACGGGAGATGACGCATCTGGTCGAGTACGATCTGCTGACCGGGTTGCGCAATCGCTACGCGACGCTGCAAACACTACGGCATGACGTGGCGCAGCCTACCAATCTCGGGCGCCTCGCGATTCTCTTCATCGACCTCGACAACTTCAAGACCGTCAACGACACGCTCGGCCACAACGCCGGCGACATCGTGCTGCAAATGACGGCCTCGCGTCTCGCCACCGCGGTTGGCGACGGCGGTTCGTTGAGCCGCATCGGTGGCGACGAGTTCGTCGTGGTGATCAAGGGCGACGACGTCGAGAAGCGCGCGGTCACACTCGCCGAAGCGGCGGCCGACGCGTTCTCCAAGCCTTTCGAAGTGCGCGGCAGTTCGTTCGTGTTGCATGCGAGCATCGGCATCGCGCTCTACTCGGTCGCCAACGAGAACGAGATCGACCTGCTGAAAAAAGCCGACCTCGCCATGTACAGCGCGAAGGACGCGGGCAAGAACTGCTACCAGTTCTATTCGCCGCAGTTGTCGCACCGCGCGGACCATTTGATGAAATGGGAGCAGCAGTTGCGCGTCGCGCTCGCCGAAGGTCAACTGTTTCTCACCTATCAGCCGAAGATCGATCTGACGCGCCGTTGTATCACCGGCTTTGAAGCGCTGGTGCGCTGGAATCATCCGCAACACGGTCTGATTCCGGCCAACGAATTCATTCCCGTCGCCGAATCCACCGGACTGATCGTGCCGATCGGCGACTTCGTGATCGAGACCGCCTGCCGTCAACTGGCGTTGTGGCAGCAACAGGGTTACGACACGCTGTCGCTCGCGGTGAACATCTCCGCGGTGCAGTTCTGGCGCGGCGATCTGTACGAAACCATCTCCCACGCGATCGAGGAAAGCGGCATCTCCGCGCGCCGTCTCGAACTCGAAATCACCGAGACGGCGATGATGGAATATCCCGAACTCGTCTCGGAGAAGATCTTCGCGTTGAAGCGCCTCGGCGTGCGGATCGCGCTCGACGATTTCGGCACAGGCTATTCCTCGCTCTCCTACCTGAACCGTTTCTCCGTCGACACGCTGAAGGTGGACCGTTCGTTCATCCAGGCGATTCCCGGCGACCGCAGCGTGTGCGTGATGGTTACCGCAATTGTGAATCTGGCGCGCTCGCTCGGACTCACGGTGGTGGTCGAAGGCACCGAGACTGAAGAGCAGATTGCATGGCTCGCCGCGCTCGGCCATATCGAGGCGCAGGGTTTCCTGTTCTCGCGCCCGGTGCCGGTCGAGGCGATTCCGGCGCTTCTCGAACGCTTCGGCGTCTGCGGCATGAAGGGTCACCGCACCGCGCGTGAACCCGACAGCACCCGCAGTGTGTCAAGCGCCAGCACGAGCGCCGATAGCTGATCGCGATCCGGCGGCGGTGGCGCGTGTGTCACCCACATGCGCGCCGCGCGCGGCCGCTAAGCGTATACGTAGCGCGCCGCGCATATCCCACCGCAGCATCACAAAACCGGCTACATTCACGCTGTACTGCATCACAGCACGATGCCGGCTGCCGGCCGCGCGAATACACACAATGATGATCTCAGAGGGCGGGCCGCCTGCATGCGGGGGCCCGCGGCACCATGCAGACGATCACGAGCCACGATGCCGCCAGGCGAGGAAAACGGGAACCACTATGGACGTTGTTCAGGGTCGTGTTCGGCCTGTCGGCGCTGTCGTGGGGCGGCCTCGCGCTGATGGCGCAACTTGAAAACCACTATGTAGAACGCGAGGGACGGCTCTCGCGCGTGGCCTTTTCCGATCTGATCGCGCTGGCCTGGATGGTGCCCGGGCCGGTGGGCTGCAATGTCGCCGTACAACTGGGACATGCGCTGCGCGGACGCGCTGGCGCCTGGGTCGCGGGCATTGCGAGTGTGCTGCCCTTTTTCACGCTGATGACGCTGTTCGCGATCTTCTATCGCACGCCGCTCGTGCGCGCCGCCGCCTCTCAAACCTTGCTCAATCACTTCAGTGTGGTGCTGGCTACGCTGATCGCGATCACCTGGTACAAACAGACGCGCGCGCTGGTGCGCGGCAAGCTCGAATGGATCGCGGCGGTGCTCGGTTGCGTGGCGCTCTTCTATGCGCACAGTCCCGCGGCTTACGTGGTCATGCTCGGCGCGGCCTTCGGCACCGGCTGGCTGGTCAGTCCGGTTCGCGATTCGCGCATCGTCGTGACGATCGGCCGGGGCGACTGGCAGTTGCTGACTGGATTATGTGTGTTGCTGGTGTTGTTCGCCATGCCGTTGCCGCATCGCTATGAACTGGCGCTGCTATGGCCGCGGCTGGCCGGTGCAGGCATGACGTTGTTCGGTGGCGGTTTCTCGGCGTTGCCGGTACTCAAGACGCTGTTCGTTACGCCGGCGATCGGTGTGTCGGATAACGACTTCACCCTGGCGTTTTCGCTATCCCCGCTGTCGCCCGGACCGCTGCTGAATGTGGTGCCGTTCTTCGGCTATCTGGTGGATGGCTGGGTCGGCGCGCTGATCGCGACGCTCGCGCTTTTCGTGCCGTCAGGCTGCCTGGTGGTGCTGGCGCAGCGGCATCTGCATCAGTTGAAGGCCAATCCGCGTTTCGAGCATGGCATGCGGATCTTGCGCGCGGTCACCACCGCTTTTCTTGCGGTGGCCGTGCTGCGCATTGCAGGGCATGTGCCGTTCAAACCGGTGTATCTGGTGACGGCACTGTTCTCCGGCATGTGCTTCGCGAAGCTCAAGCTGCCGGTGTATGTGGTGTACGGGACCGTGGCGGTCGTGTGTGGGCTGTGGCTGGCCTACGGCGCTATGCCGTAGGCAGGTGGGGTGGCCGCGCTTCAGAACCCGCGTGACAGCACTGCCACACCGATCGTCACCACGCCCAGCACGATATTCACCAGCACCAGACGCCGGATCGTGCCGACCGCCTGCGCGCCGTCCGGCCACTTCTGCGCCTGCACCGCGCGGCGAATACGCGGGAACACGGCGAAGCGAATGTGCCCGAAGATCAGCATCATCACGATGCCGAGGCCGGCCATGGCATGCAACGGCCACGTGGCGTGACCGCCGCCGAATTGCATCAGCAGGAAGCCGCCGGTGATGAGAATCACCAGCACGGCTGCGGCGACCCAATTGAAGAAGCGGCCGAACACCGATTCCCACAAGGGCAAGCGCAGTTGCGGCGAAAGATCGGCAATCGCTGGGCGCAGGCAGAAATGCGCAAACACCATCCCACCGACCCAAACCGCGACGGCGAGCAGATGTAAAAAGAGCGCGAGTTCGATAGCTTTGTTCATGTTGTTTTCCTCTCCCGACGATGCCACACCGCTTATGACGAGTGATATTTGTAGCGGCTATTGAGCGCATTCGACCGCGCGCTATGCGTGCAGTTCCATGTGCCGGCAGTGTCTTAACATTCTTTGTAGTTGTTATTGCAGCGCGCCCGATATCGCGACGGTGCTGCACCCCGGATTTTTGCTACGCGCGGCGCGCGCTTTAAAGCGCGCGATGTTGCTGTTTGCGCTTCGACGCACACGCCGCGTTCATGCCTGACTCTACCCTGCTTCCAACTACTTCTAGCTACTGCTTCTGCTGCTTCTACTGCTTCTTCTATTAAGCAGCGGGCACCGGACGCATACCGTCGAGCTTCATCTTGCTCTCCGGCGCACGCCCCTTGCGCGCCCGCTTGCCAATATGCGGCGTGAGTGTGGCACCGCTCACCTTCTCTTCGTCGACACGACCGCCGCGGCGCGTGCCGATCAACACCACGCCCGCCTTGTTGATGGACAGCGCCTGCACCAACGTTTCGTTATCGTCGAGCGCCATCAGCGTGACGCCGCGTCCGCCGCCCGAGAGCGTCTTCATCTCGTCGAGGCCGAACACCAGCAGGCGTCCACCCGAAGACAAACAGGCGATATGCGTCGCATCCGGCAACATCGGCATGGGTGCAAGCGGCGCGGCGCCCGCGTCGATCGTCATGAACGACTTGCCGGCCTTCACGCGGCTCACCATATCACCGACTTTGGCGATAAAGCCGAAACCGTTGCTCGATGCGAGCAGCAACGCCTGATCCGCGGAAGCCGCGTAGTAATGCATCAGATGGCTGCCCGACTCAAGTTCGATCAGCGACGTGACCGGCACGCCATCGCCCCGCCCGCCGGGCAGCAAGGCCACCGCCACCGAATAGACGCGACCATTGCTACCCCACGCGACCAGCGTATCCGGCGTGCGGCACTGGAACGCTGCATAGAGCCCGTCGCCGGCCTTGAACGTGAAGCCGGCCACATCCAGACCGTGGCCCTTCAGCGCGCGTACCCAGCCCTTCTGTGACACCACCACCGTAACCGGCTCGTCGACCACCCGTGCTTCGAACGTGGCGCGCTTTTCCTGCTGGATTAGCGTGCGACGCTCGTCGCCGTATTGCTTCGCGTCGCCTTCAATTTCCTTGATGAGCAGACGCTTCATCGCGGATTCGCTGCCGAGCAGTTCTTCGAGCTTGGCCTTCTCGTCGCGCAGTTCGGACAGTTCCTTCTCGATCTTGATCTTCTCGAGTCGCGCCAACTGACGCAAGCGGATTTCGAGAATGTCTTCGGTCTGGCGATCCGACAAGCCGAACGCCGCCATCAGCGCGGCCTTCGGTTCGTCCGATTCGCGGATGATGCGGATCACCTCGTCGATATTCAGGAAGACGATCATCCGGCCTTCGAGGATATGGATCCGGTCGTCGACCTTGCTCAACCGATGACGCGTACGGCGCGTGACCGTCGCGAAACGGAACGCGATCCACTCGTGGATGATTTCGCTCAAGCCCTTCTGACGCGGCCGGCCATCGCCGCCCACCATCACCATATTGAGCGACGCGTTCGATTCGAGGCTTGTATGCGCGAGCAACGTGTTGACGAAATCGGTCTGATCGATGCGGCTCGACTTCGGCTCGAACACGAGACGCACCGGTGCGTCCCTGCCCGACTCGTCGCGCACCGCGTCGAGTAGCGCGAGCATGGTCTGCTTGGTCTGCAACTGTTCGGGCGTGAGCGCCTTCTTGCCGAGCTTGATTTTCGGGTTGGTCTGCTCTTCGATTTCTTCAAGCACCTTCTGAGCGGCGGTGTTCGGCGGCAGTTCGGTGATCACCAGTTGCCACTGGCCACGCGCGAGCTCTTCGATCTTCCAGCGGGCGCGTACCTTCAGACTGCCGCGGCCACTTTCATAGGCCGCGGAAATCTCGGCGTCGCTCGAAATGATCTGGCCGCCGCCCGGGAAGTCCGGCCCGGCGATGTGTTGCATCAACTCGGCGTGCTCGATCTTCGGATTACGGATCGTCGCGACTGCCGCGGCCGCCACTTCGCGCAGGTTGTGCGACGGGATTTCCGTGGCCAATCCCACCGCAATGCCGGATGCGCCGTTCAACAAGACGAACGGCAAGCGCCCAGGCAACAGCCTCGGTTCTTCGAACTCGCCGTCGTAGTTCTTCATGAAATCGACCGTGCCCTGGTCAATCTCATCGAGCAGCAGCTTCGCGATCGGCGTCAGACGCGCTTCGGTGTACCGCATCGCCGCTGCGCCGTCGCCGTCGCGCGAACCGAAGTTGCCCTGGCCGTCGATCAGCGGATAGCGCATCGAGAAGTCTTGCGCGAGACGCACCAACGCGTCGTACGCTGACTGGTCGCCGTGCGGGTGGTACTTACCCAACACGTCGCCGACCACGCGCGCCGACTTCACGGGCTTGGCGTTGTCGCCGAGGCCCATGTCGTTCATGGCGTACAGGATCCGGCGCTGCACCGGCTTCTGGCCGTCGCATACATCCGGCAACGCGCGGCCCTTGACCACGCTCACGGCGTAGTCAAGGTACTGGCGTTCCGCATAATTGCCGAGCGTCAGGAAGTCGCCTTCCGGGGGCGGCGGCTCGGTGAAAAGGTCGAGAGTGTTATCGTCGTCCATCTAGATTCCGTATCCGTGTTTGGCGTGATGTGAGTGGTTCAACTAAGGCGCTGTTAGCGCGCTCAGATATCCGCTTCCACGTCGTTGCCCTTTTCTTCCAGCCAGCTGCGCCGCGACGCCGCTTCGCCCTTGCCCATCAGCATCGTCATACGCGCCACCGTGGCGTCGTAGTCGAGTTCGCCGAGTGCCACCGGCGTCAGGCGCCGCGTGTCGGGGTTCATCGTCGTGTCCCACAACTGCTCGGCGCTCATTTCGCCGAGGCCTTTGAAGCGGCTGATAGACCACTGCGTCTCGCGCACACCGTCCTTGCGCAGCTTGTCGAGAATCGCCTCGAGTTCGCCTTCATCGAGTGCGTAGAGTTTTTGGGCCGGCTTCTTGCCGCGCGCGGGTGCGTCGACCCGGAACAGCGGCGGACGCGCCACGCACACATGGCCGCGC
Organism: Paraburkholderia sediminicola; assembly: GCF_046027825.1. Taxonomy (GTDB): domain Bacteria; phylum Pseudomonadota; class Gammaproteobacteria; order Burkholderiales; family Burkholderiaceae; genus Paraburkholderia; species Paraburkholderia sediminicola_D. The sequence goes on along the minus strand of NZ_JAQQDU010000042.1, from coordinate 15,144 downwards.
TCGATCAGTTGCGGGAAATGCTTGAAGAACAGCGTGAGCAGCAGCACCTGGATGTGCGAACCGTCGACGTCAGCGTCCGACAAGATACAGATCTTGCCGTAACGCAGATTCGACAGATCGACTTTATCGTCCGGGCTATGCGGATCGACGCCGATCGCCACCGAAATGTCGTGCACTTCGTTGTTGGCGAACAGCCGGTCGCGCTCGGTTTCCCACGTGTTCAGCACCTTGCCGCGCAGCGGCAGGATCGCCTGATATTCCTTGTCGCGGCCCATCTTTGCCGAACCACCCGCCGAGTCACCCTCGACCAGGAACAGCTCGTTGCGGCCGATTTCCGTCGATTCGCAATCGGTCAGCTTGCCCGGCAGAACGGCCACGCCCGAGCTCTTGCGCTTTTCAACCTTCTGGCCGGCACGCGTACGCGCCTGCGCCTGCTTGATGACGAGGTCGGCGAGTTTCTTGCCGTGCTCGACGTGCTGATTCAGCCACAGCTCCAAAGCCGGCCGCGAGAACGACGACACCAGTTTCACCGCATCGCGGCTATTCAGGCGCTCCTTGATCTGCCCTTGGAATTGCGGATCGAGCACCTTCGCCGACAGCACGAACGACACGCGCGCGAACACGTCTTCCGCCAGCAGTTTGACGCCCTTCGGCTGCAGGTTATGCAACTCGACAAAGCTCTTCACCGCCTGGAACAGACCGTCACGCAAACCCGATTCGTGCGTACCGCCCGCGGGCGTCGGAATCAGATTGACGTACGACTCGCGCATGAGCGGACCTTCTTCGCTCCACGCGACGACCCACGTGGCGCCCTCACCTTCAGCAAACGTCTCTTCGCTGGTGCGCGAGTTTTCGACAAAGCGCTCGCCTTCGAACAGCGGGATCAGCAGATCGCTGCCGTTCATGCCTTCGAGCAGGTAGCCGCGCAAACCGTCTTCGTATTTCCAGGTTTGCGTTTCGCCGGTTTTCTCGTTGATCAGCGTGACTTCGACGCCCGGCAGCAGCACCGCTTTCGAGCGCAGCAGACGTTGCAGCTCGCCGAGCGGCAGGTTCGGCGAATCGAAGTACTTCGGATTGGCCCACGCCGTGACACGCGTGCCGGACTTCTTGTCGCCTTTGGTCGCGGGGCGTACTTCAAGCTGCTTCGCGACGTCGCCGTTGGCAAAGCTCAATTCGGCGATTTTGCCGTCGCGCCACACGGTGACGTCGAGGCGGGTGGACAGCGCGTTGGTGACCGACACGCCGACGCCGTGCAGGCCGCCCGAGAACGTGTAGGCGCCGCCGGCGGCTTTATCGAACTTACCGCCTGCGTGCAGGCGCGTGAAAACGATTTCGACAACCGGCACGCCTTCTTCCGGATGCAGGCCGAACGGAATGCCACGGCCATCGTCTTCGACCGAGACCGAATGGTCCGCGTGCAGCGTGACCGTGATTTGCCGGCCGTGGCCGCCAAGGGCCTCGTCCGACGCGTTGTCGATAACTTCCTGAATGATGTGCAGCGGATTTTCGGTGCGGGTGTACATCCCGGGCCGTTGCTTGACCGGCTCCAGGCCCTTCAACACCTTGATCGACGCTTCGCTATACGCGGCGTTTGGCTTTTTCGTAGACATGGTTGACTCGGGTGCGTCGGTTCATCGTTGTCCACAGGTCCTGTGGACAGGTCCGTGGACAATGCGTTGAGTTTTCAAAAAAAGCGAAACGAAACAACGGGGTTAGATGGGGTGCCCGCAGTGCGGGCAAGCTGTTTTGTCGCCTGGCTTCCCATGGGCGCGCTCGACGGTGGCTCGATGCCGGCTCAACTGCGCGGCAACGGCCAGCCGGTGCGAACGCCGGGGGAAGCCTGTTCGCGGGGTATTTTACTGATTTCGATACGGGCGGCAATTCACGACGTGCGGAACTGGCCGTTTGGATAAGGGACGGCGCTCGCGTGCGGCCTATTATGAGACCGCTACGAGACTGCCGCGCAGCCCCGGCCCCTGACATGGACGTGACGTCGGCGCAACCTCGGATCGCGCCGCCCCCGCGCCTCACTTGCGCTTGTTTTCCAGCTCGTCCCAGCGTTCCAGCGCGATCAGCAATTCTTCGTCGATAGCGGCGTAGCGCTCGGTCAGACGCGTACCTTCCTGAGCGTCTTTCGCGAAAACCGAACCGTCTTCGAGTTGAGCGCCGATGGTTTTCTGCTCAGCTTCGAGCGCGGCAATTTTCGCCGGCAATGCCTCGAGTTCGCGCTGGTCCTTGAACGACAGCTTGGCGGCGCGCTGCGTATTGCGGCCCGCGCCACCGTCTTTCGCCGCCACTTCTTTGGCCGCTTCTTTCTGCGCTTCCTGCGCCATCTGCTGCGAGCGGTCGCGCTGAATCTGCCAGTCGGTAAAGCCGCCGACATACTCGCGCCACTTGCCCGCGCCTTCCGAAGCGATCACCGAGGTCGCGACGTTATCCAGAAACGCACGATCGTGGCTGACCAGCAGCACGGTGCCGTCATACTCGGTGAGCAGCTCTTCGAGCAATTCGAGCGTCGGGATGTCAAGGTCGTTGGTCGGTTCGTCGAGCACCAGCACGTTGGCCGGCCGCGCGAACAGACGCGCCAGCAGCAGGCGATTGCGCTCGCCGCCCGACAACGACTTGACCGGCGAACGCGCGCGTTCCGGCGCGAACAGGAAGTCGCCCAGATAGCTCATCACGTGCTTCTTCTGGCCGTTGACTTCGACCCACTCGCTGCCCGGGCTGATCGTATCGGCGAGACTCTTATCCAGATCGAGTTGCGCGCGCATCTGGTCGAAGTAGGCGACCTGCAGATTGGTGCCGACACGCACCGTGCCTTCATCCGGCGCCAATTCGGCGAGGATCATCTTCAGCAGCGTCGTCTTGCCCGCACCGTTCGGACCGACGAAACCGATCTTGTCGCCGCGCATCACCGTGGCTGTGAAGTTGTAGACCACCGTGCGCGAACCGTAGCGCTTGGTGACGTCGGTCAGTTCGGCGACGATCTTGCCGGACTTCTCACCTTGACCCACGTCGAGCTTGACGTTGCCCTGCACGTTGCGGCGCTCGGCACGCTCGTTGCGCATCTCCACGAGCCGCGCGATCCGGCCGACGCTGCGCGTACGGCGCGCTTCCACGCCCTTGCGAATCCAAACTTCTTCCTGCGCGAGCAGCTTGTCGAACTTGGCTGCTTCGACTTGCTCGATTTCAAGCTGCTGCGCCTTGCGGGTCTGGTAAGCGCTGAAATTGCCCGGATACGACAGCAGACGCCCGCGATCCAGTTCGACGATGCGGGTAGCGACACGGTCGAGAAACGCGCGATCATGGGTGATGAAGAGCAGACCCGCGCGCAGCGAGACCAACAGTTCCTCGAGCCAGCGGATGCCGTCGAAGTCGAGGTGATTGGTTGGTTCGTCGAGCAGCAGCACGTCCGGCTGCACGACCAGCGCGCGCGCCAGCGCGACGCGCTTTTGCATCCCGCCCGACAGTGAGCCGACGCGCGCCTCGCCGTTCAGACCGATCTGCTGCAGCGTGGTGGCCACGCGCGTGCTCCAGTTCCAGGCGTCCGAATGATCGAGCGCCGATTGCAGCGTATTCATGCGCGACATCAGCGCGTCGTGCTCCGGGCCTTCCGGCTCGTCGGCAAGCTGATTGGCGACCACATCGTATTGATCCAGCAGCTCGCGGGCGTGAGTCAAGCCGGCAGCGACCGCTTCGAACACCGTGTCGTCCGTATCGAACTCCGGCTCCTGCGGCACATAGACCGAAGTCAGGCCCTGCTGACGCGTGACGAGACCATCGTCAGGCTTGGTCAGATCGGCGACGATTTTCAGCAGCGACGACTTGCCCGCGCCGTTACGGCCGATCAGCCCAACGCGCTCGCCCGCTTCGAGAGAGAAATCCGCGTGATCGAGCAACGCGACGTGACCGAACGCCAGTTGGGCCCCGGTAATGGTGTAAAGCGACATGGAGAATTGGAGAAGACAGCGATGAGTCGGAACTGCTCATTGTACCGGGCGCACGGGCGGGTGCCTGTATGCCGGAAGAGATAGGCCAAATGGCCGGCTTGCAAAACGGATTCTGAGCGGGAAAACGCGGCCGGGCGGTGCGTGCACACGCCCGGTCCGCTTGGACGTCCAGCTTACTTCACGTGCACCGTGATGGTCTTGCTCATCTCCGGGCCGTACGAACGATGTGCGCCGTCGCCGAATTGCAACGTCAGCGTATGGTCACCCGGCGGCAGCGTCAGGTCGGTTTCGGTCTGGCCTTTGCCGAAGTGGAGCGATTTGTCGTTAGCGGGGATCACTTGGCCCTTTGGGAGCGGCTGACCGTCGATCAGCAGATGATGGTGGCCCGTGCCTTCCGTCATCGTGCCGGCCGGCGCGATCGTCATTCCTTCGACGCCGAATACCACGTGCACCGGATTGGTGACGGTTGCGCCGTCCGCCGGCCGCACGAAAGACACACTAGCGGCCTGCGCCGCGCTCGCTACGGCGACCAACCCGGCCAGTACCGTACCGGCCAACCATTTGTTCTTAAACATTGTTTTTCTCCTTTTTTGGGAAACGAGAGTCATGCGCGGGCCATCCAGGCGTCGATTGTGGCTCGGGTTGCCTGAGGCCGATCGTCGCAACGCATGCCAGGCGCCCGGCGCGCCTGTCCAAAAGATGGGCGACGGATCAAAGCATACACGCTGTGTATGACGGGGTCCGTCACGCGGGCCCGCACACGTCTCAGGCACTTTGCGGCGATGCCGCATGGGTAATTAGCGGTCCGTTTGTCAAATTCCGGTAATATTGCGGGTCGCCGCCGTGCCCAAAAAAGGGGCAGACTGGGCGGATCAATGCACTGAACCAAAGAAGAGTACGTCGTGAGCGAAGTAATTGAAGTGACTGAATATAAGAGCTGGGTCTGCCTGATTTGCGGCTGGATCTACAACGAAGAAGAAGGTATTCCCGAAGAAGGTATCGCCCCGGGCACGCGCTTCGCCGCGATTCCGGACGACTGGCGCTGCCCGCTGTGCGATGTAGGCAAGGCGGAGTTTGCGGTGGTGGAATTCTGAGTTAGCTCGATTGAGCCGGGGGTGCGCTGCTTGACGTAGTGCGCCGGGCGGTTCGCGCGGCCCAGTGGGTGATGCCTGCTGGGCCGTTTGCTTTGTGGGACGGGCTTTGCAGCCCTCCTCGCGGCTGAGCGTGTTTGATATACTCTGCGCTCGCTGGCGAATTTGGACTCGCCGGATCCTGCCTGGGGTTGTGAGTCGGCGGGATTGCAGCGATTATTTGGGTTCGGTCCTCTCCCCGTAGTTCAATGGATAGAACAAGTGCCTCCTAAGCGCTAGATACAGGTTCGATTCCTGTCGGGGGGACCAATCAGCGCCCAGCGTCTCCCATATTTTGCCCAAAAGCCCCGTATAGCCTTGCGCTGCGGGGCTTTTTGCTGTCGTCATGGCCCACAGTTGCGAAACGTACCAATCTATTCGTGTGCGCAGTCGGTCTACTTGAAGGCATCTGCATACCGAACATCCTTCCGGACAACCCGTGCAGCCCGGCTTTCCATACCGTTCATACCGTTGCGACTTACACGAGCGCCTCTAAAGTATTCTCGGTGCATGCCGAAAATCAGGCATGGAAAACGACGACCGCCTCCGCCCCGGCCACCCTCTATATGAGGAAGCGATGGCTCTCGAATTGACCGTGCGCACGCTGCGTCACGCACGGGGCAAGAAGAATCCCGAAGACGTTCTCTATGCGTCACCTGAGTGGGACGTTGTCAGCGAGGAGTTTGTGCGCGACCTTTTTCGAGCGATGGGTGGCAATCCGGCCGAGTTGCCTTGATCGAACCTAGGCCTCGCTCGTCATCGACGTACAAACCGCCCTCACCCCATCACGAAGGCCGCTTCGGAATCTCCAATCCCCTCGCCACGGCCGGACGCGCAACGAACGCAGCCAGCACCCGCTTCACATTCGAAAACTCGTCAATCCCGACCAGATCCCCTGCTTCGTAGAAACCAATCAGATTACGCACCCACGGAAAAGTCGCGATATCAGCAATCGAGTAAGCATCGCCCAAAATCCAGTTGCGCCCTGCGAGCTGCTGATCCAGCACTCCAAGCAGCCGCTTCGACTCGGCGATATAACGATCGCGCGGGCGTTTGTCTTCGTATTCCTTGCCCGCGAACTTGTGGAAGAAACCGACCTGCCCGAACATCGGGCCGATGCCGCCCATCTGGAACATCACCCACTGGATCGCTTCATAACGGCCAGCGGCATCCTGCGGCATCAATTTGCCGCTCTTGTCCGCGAGGTAAATCAGAATCGCGCCGGATTCGAACAACGGAAGCGGTTTGCCGTCAGGGCCGTTCGGATCGATGATCGCCGGAATCTTGTTGTTCGGATTCAGCGACAAAAACTCAGCAGACATCTGATCGTTGGTATCGAAGCGCACGAGATGCGGCTCATACGGCAAACCGGTCTCTTCGAGCATGATCGACACCTTCACGCCATTGGGCGTCGGCAGCGAATACAGCTGAATCCGGTCCGGATGCTCGGCAGGCCATTTCTTCGTGATCGGGAAGGCGGAGAGATCGGTCATGGTAACGGTGTAACCCTTGTGCGAGAGCTGCGGCTGGAAATCGGAACGGGGAATCAGCAATCGGCCAGAAGACCGAAAAGCAAGACCCGAACGCGCGACCGCCAAATATAAACCGACTCAGCACAACGCGTGCGCGGCCGCCTCAGTTCACCCCAACGCGAATGGGGCCACTCGACACTCATCCCTACCGCATAGCCTCACGAAGGCACCCTTCACCACAAATCTTTGGTCGCCGCACCGGCGCGCAGGTCATACCCTTCGCGCCACAAGGCCGCACCGACCGTCAACAGCAGCGTCCTCTGCTCGCCGTCGAGTTGCTCCCACGTCGCCGCCAGCCAACTGGCAAAACTCGCACAGGTGGGTTCGAGGTCGACAGGCGTTTTGCCCTCCAGGTACTGCCGCTCAAACATCGAAAGCACTTTTCCGGGTGTCATGCGCGCCTCCTCCCTGTTGGATGCGCCAAGTCTAAAGGCGACGCACGGTGTGTGGAGCATCCACAGCGCCGAACCCGGGTTACTCCCAGGCGAAAACCGCGCGGCGCCCGGCAGCCGATTCCTGACGCCTGACACCCCCTAAAACCCGGCCCCCGAAGCCCTGCAAAAACAAAAAAGGCGCCGAAGCGCCTTTTCCCGGCAAGCGACACCGCAAACCAAATTACGGCGCCTTGTGCTTTGCATTGTCTTTGGCTTGTTCCTTGGCGTCGCCATAAGCCTTTTGCACTTTGCCGGCGCCTTGCTGAAGGTCGCCCTTAAGCTCCTTCCCCGGGTTGTTGGTGGCCTTACCCACTACTTCGTTGACCTTGCCCTTGATCTGCTCGCCTACACCCTTTACCTGGTCCTTGTTCATGTTCGGCTCCGATATTGGAAATGCCAGCGCGACGTTACGCCAGTATCTCTATTCAGCAACGGGTGTGCCCGCGCCTCGCGCCAGCCCGTTTTTCCCTATGAAGCCAATGGCAATAAATATTTTAAAAAGACCCTAAAGTCCCGTCGCAGCTTGCCGTAAAGGTGCCATGGAGGGGCTATGGAACGCACACTCATTGCACTGAACGGGTCATCCCAGGCGGCGCTGATCGATCAGGATATCGCGCACATCCGGCGCGTCATGCGGCCGTCTTTACACGGCGACCTGGGCGGACCGATTCTGCCGGCCACCTATTGGCGCAAACGTCTGCACCAGTTGCTCGACGCCGGCAGCCTGTCCCACGCGCAACTGTGCGCAGTGGACAGCCTCCTGCTGCAACTCGACCAGTTCGACGCCGAACCCCCGCCGGCATGGGATGGGCTGGCTCCGGCAGCCGCCGCGCCGTTCCAGCCGCTACGCCCTGTGCCCGTCAGCCGTCATATCTGACGCGCTGCAAGCCTTGATGGCCCGGCCTTCCGCGCCGGCCAGCCCGACTACTCCCCGCTAAAAAGAGGCCGCGAACGATGTCGCGGCCGGAACACGTCGCAACGCGGGGAATTCGCGTCACACCACAAGCCTACACGTCCAACTGTGACACTCGCATTTAGGCCGGGACAGTCTTTGAGTAAGCAGAAATTTTCTGCTCGCGGTCAGTGAAAATAGGGAAAAGGGACGACCTTAGGTCATAATGTCCGCAAAAATTCCCAGCAAGGACATCCGTGACCCTCGCCGCACCGCTCGACCTGCTTAAACAGGCGCGCGCCCGCTTCACTCAACGCGAAATCGCCGCGCACGTCGGTAAGGACATCAAGACGGTACGCCGCTGGGAAAAAGGCGAAACACCGTGTCCGTCGATGCTCGAACCGGCGCTGCGCGACCTGCTGCACAGTAGCGGTCGTGCCAAAGCCGGTGCGGCGACGGGCGACGCCCAGTTCCGCTTCGTCGATCTGTTTGCGGGCATCGGCGGCATTCGCATGGGTTTCGAGGCGCACGGCGGCGACTGCGTCTTTACAAGCGAGTGGAACGATTTCTCCACCAAGACCTATCGCGAGAACTACCCTGCCGGCGGCGAACACGCGCTGATCGGCGATATCGTCTCGTTTCCCGCGGAAGAGGTGCCGAGCCACGACGTGCTGCTCGGCGGCTTTCCGTGCCAGCCGTTCTCGATTGCCGGCGTCAGCAAGAAAAACGCGATGGGCCGGCCGCACGGTTTCGAGTGCACGACGCAGGGCACCCTGTTTTTCGATGTCGCGCGAATCATCGCGGCAAAGCGCCCCGCCGCGTTCCTGCTGGAGAACGTGAAGAATCTGCTCTCGCACGATAAAGGCCGAACCTTCGACGTCATCCTGCAGACCTTGCGCGACGAGCTCGGCTACGAAGTGCACTACCGCGTGGTCGACGGCCAGCATTTCACGCCGCAGCATCGGGAGCGCATCATCATTGTCGGTTTTCGCGGCAAGACGTCGTTCTCCTGGGACGATCTGCGTCTGCCGGAAAGCGGCCCGCGCCTAGGCTCGATCCTGCATCGTACGGATGGCAGCGAACCGGTGCTGCCGTGGGATCACGATCGCTTCTTCGACCACGCCGGCAAACGCGTGCAACCGAAGTACACGCTCACGCCCAATCTCTGGACCTATCTGCAAAACTACGCGGCAAAGCATCGCGCAGCGGGGAACGGCTTTGGCTTCGGCATGGCTTATCCCGACAGCGTCACGCGCACACTCTCCGCGCGGTATCACAAGGACGGCTCGGAGATTCTGGTCTATCAGGGCGAGCAGTTGCGGCCGCGGCGCCTCACGCCGCGCGAATGCGCCCGGCTGATGGGTTTTCCCGACACCTTCAGGATTCCGGTCAGCGATACGCAGGCTTACCGGCAATTCGGCAACAGTGTCGTGATGCCGGTGATGCGCGAAGTGGCGCGCATCATGCTGCCGCATGTGCAAACCCTGCTCGCCGAGGAAACGCGCCATGGTTCGAAGCAAACCCTTTCGCTCTATTCCTGAGCGGCCTGATCCGTTACCCAGGCGCTGACGATGGTCGATATCGTCGACAGCGCCACGCGCAGCCGGATGATGTCCGGCATACGCGGCCGCAACACGAAACCGGAAATCCTGATCCGCAGCCTGCTGCATGGCCAGGGCTTTCGTTTCCGGCTGGACGCGCGCGATCTGCCGGGACGCCCGGACATCGTGCTGCCGCGCTACCGCGCCGTCGTGCTGGTGCACGGCTGCTTCTGGCACGGCCACGACTGTCATCTTTTCAAATGGCCGCAAACGCGGCCTGAGTTCTGGCGCGACAAGATCGGCCGTAATCGCAGCAACGACGACAAGGTTCAGGCGGCGCTGCTCGCAGGCGGGTGGCGCGTCGGCGTGGTGTGGGAATGTGCTTTGCGTGGCGCGAATCGCGATATCGAGGGCGTGTTGCAGCGGCTCGTCGAGTGGTTGAAGAGCGACGCGCCGCGTTTCGAGGAGCGCGGCTGAAAGCTGCCTGTAGCCTGCCCGGCTCGAGCGAATCTTGACGCCGCTGGTGATACACTCGATTGGCTAACTCGGGGTATTTTTTGCGTGCCGGCGCGGCCATCATCCGCCAGCAATCCCGCAACAGTCCAGTTGCAGGCCTGCAGCAAAAAGACACGCCCCCGACTATCCCAGAACCACTCAAGAAGGGAGGCACACAATGGCTGATTTCCGTCTCTGGTCCGACGATTTCCCCACCAACGGCTTTATGCCGAAAGCCCACGAATACCACGACAAGGCCTTCGGTGTGGACGGCGAGAACATCTCGCCCACGTTGCAGTGGGATGCGCCGCCGGCCGACACCCAAAGCTTCGCACTCACCGTTCACGATCCCGACGCGCCCACCGGCAGCGGCTTCTGGCACTGGGTCGTCGTCAACATTCCGGCTGACGTCCGCTCACTACCGCGCAACGCCGGCAAGGCCGATGGCTCGCTGCTGCCGCAAGGCGCGCTGCAGTTGCGCAACGACTACGGCACGGTCGGCTTCGGCGGCGCCGCGCCGCCGCGTGGCGACAGGACGCATCGCTACATCTTCCGCCTGCACGCGCTGAAGGTGCCGCATCTGCCGATCAACGCGGACACCACCAATGCGGTCGCGCGCTTCATGACGCATCTCAACGAACTCGACTCGACCACGCACACCGGTCTGTACGAACTCAAGTAACGCGTGAGATGCGATGCCGGTGTGCTGTCGCAGCGCCGGTATCGTCGCTGCTTGCCGTCCTGCTTTTCCAGGACGGTAAGCAGCGCGCGTGGCTCATCGCAGAAACGATGAGCCACCGCACGCCAAATCAAAAGAACGATGCACGCACAACCATCGCGCAAGGACAGTCCGATGCCGGCTGATGCCGCCCCTGTTGCTCCAGCCGCCGCCGGCACCCAGTTCGCGGACAGCACCGAACAAGGCTTGCCGATTCCGCAACGCTACTGGGCGATGCTGGTTATCGCCCTCGCCCTCACACTCGCAGTGCTCGACAGCGCGATCGCCAACGTGGCGCTGCCGACCATCGCGCGCAATCTGCATGCGAGCGCAGCCGGCTCGATCTGGGTCGTCAACGCTTACCAGCTCGCCATCACCATTTCACTGCTGCCGCTCGCGTCGCTCGGCGATCGCATCGGCTACCGGCGGATTTACCTGGGCGGGCTGATCCTGTTCACCGTGTCGTCGTTCGGTTGCGCGTTATCCACCTCGCTGCCGACGCTCGCACTCGCCCGCGTGGTCCAGGGCTTCGGCGCGGCGGGGATCATGAGCGTAAACACCGCGCTCGTGCGCATGATCTATCCGCCCGCGCAGCTCGGCCGCGGCGTTGCAATCAACGCGATGGTGGTCGCGGTGTCGTCCGCGGTCGGGCCGACAGTCGCTTCCGGCGTGCTCGCCGTCGCCTCGTGGCCGTGGCTGTTCGCGATCAATGTGCCGATCGGGATCGCGGCGATCGTCGGCGGCTTCAAGGCGCTGCCGATGAATCCCGGCCACGATTCGCCCTATGACTATCTGAGCGCGGTGATGAACGCGTTCGTGTTCGGTCTGCTGATTTTCGCCGTCGACGGTCTCGGCCACGGCGAGCGCTTCGGCTGGGTTGTCGCGCAGGCACTCGGCGCGGTGGTGATCGGTTACTTCTTCGTGCGCCGTCAGTTGACCCAGTCCGCGCCCTTGCTGCCAATCGATTTGCTGAAAATTCCGGTGTTCGCCCTGTCGGTCGGCACCTCGATCTGTTCGTTCTGCGCGCAGATGCTGGCCTTCGTGTCGTTGCCGTTTCTGCTGCAGGACACGCTGGGTTTTTCGCAGGTAGACACGGGTTTGCTGATGACGCCGTGGCCGGCGGTGATTATCATCGCCGCACCGATTGCCGGTATGCTGTCGGACAAGGTGTCGTCCGGATGGCTGGGCGGCGTCGGACTCGTTGCGATGACGGCGGGCCTGCTGCTGCTCGCCACCCTCGGCGCGCATCCTGAGCCCATGCAGATCGCGTGGCGCATGGCGCTGTGCGGTGCGGGGTTCGGCATCTTCCAGTCGCCCAACAACCGGACCATGTTATCCGCCGCGCCGCGTGAGCGCAGCGGCGGCGCGAGCGGCATGCTCGGCACCGCGCGCCTGACCGGACAGACGCTGGGCGCAGCGCTGGTCGCGCTGATCTTCGGCATCGCACCGCAGCATGGGCCGACTATCGTGCTGTATGTGGCCGCGTGCTTTTCAGCGGTCGCTGCCGTGGTCAGCACGCTGCGCGTGATCCAGCCTGTCACCGTGCAAGCGGCGTGAGCGGCGTGAGCGGCGTGAGCGGCGTAAGCGGCGTAAGCGCATGGCAGGCTTCACCGCTCGCCGATCTGAATGCGTGGCTGCCAGAATACGTTTCAAGCCTACGCGCATAATCGGTCTGAGCAGGTTATCCGCCTGAACCCCGATACAACAAGGGCGCGAATCGCACGCTGCGGTCCGCGCCCTTTTTAATGCTTCAGTCGTTCTTTTCCAAACAGTTCGACGTGATCAGCGCGCGCGGCCCTTGAAGGCATCCACGCCGCCGTCGATGATGCGGCTACGACGACGATGCCGTCACGTCAGCGAGCTTTACCGCTTTGGCCGTCACCGAAGCGGCAGTCGTGACGTTGCGCAGATCGCCCAGGAACGTATCGCGCCAGACCGACAGATTGTTCTCACGCATCGGTGCCATCATGTCCGCATGACGCGCCTGACGCTCGGCGAGCGACATCGACAGCGCGCGCTCCAGCGCCTCGGCCATCTGCGACAGATCGAACGGATTGACGACCAGCGCCCCCGGCAGTTGCTCGGCCGCGCCGGCAAATTGCGACAACACGAGTACGCCCGGATCGGCCGGATCCTGCGATGCAACGTACTCCTTGGCAACCAGGTTCATGCCGTCGCGCAGCGGCGTCACATAGCCGACCTGCGATTGACGGAACAGCGCCATCAGCAGATTGCGCTCGTACTTGCGGTTCAGATACTGGATCGGCGTCCAGTCGAGTTGCGCGAACCGGCCGTTGATGCGGCCGGCTTCGCCCTCTAGCGTCTGACGAATGCGCTGGTAGGTCGCCACGTCAGCGCGTGTCGGAGGCGCGATCTGCACCAGCGAAACGCGCCCGTGCCACCCTGGTGCATTCAGCAGCAGCCGTTCGAACGCCTGAAAGCGCTCCACCAGACCCTTCGAATAATCGAGCCGGTCGACGCTCATGATCAGCTTGCGCCCGCGCATGCCGTCACGCAGGCTGCGCACCGGCTTACGGTCGGTGAATTGCTCGGCGGCCTTGGCGATTGCATCGGGATAGATACCGATCGGGTACGCGCCCACTTTCAGGAAACGGTTGTAGGCGTGCACCATGCCGTCTTCGCTCGAGGTGCCGTGCTGGCCGCGCTCGATAAAGTCGACGAACGACTGGCGGTCCGCTTCGGTCTGGAAACCGACCACGTCATAGCTGCACATTGCCTTGACCAGTTCGTCGTGCGGCGGAATCGTGCGGAGTACTTCCGGAACCGGAAACGGAATATGCAGGAAGAAGCCGATCGGATTCTTCACACCTAGCTCACGCAGACAGCGCGCGAACGGCAGCAGATGATAGTCGTGCACCCAGATGATGTCATCGGGTTTGAGCAGCTCTTTGAGCTGTTTGGCGAGCGTCGCGTTGACGCGCTGATAGCCCGCGTATTCCTGCCGGTCGTAGCGCGACAGATCGTTGCGATAGTGGAACGTCGGCCACAGTGTCGCGTTGGAAAAGCCGCGATAGTACTGGTCATAGTCGCGCTTGGTGAGTCCCACCGTCGCGTACGTCACATTGCCCTGCTTCTCAATCACTGGCGAGGACGGCTCGCTCACCGTCTCACCGCTCCAGCCGAACCAGACTCCGCCGGTTTCCTTCAACGCGTCCAGCACGCCGATCGCGAGGCCACCTGCCGCGGGACGGCCTTCCTGGATCGGCGCCACACGATTCGATACCACGATCAGTCTGCTCATTGATACTCCACCTGGTCAGTTGTTTCGTTGCATACGGATATGTGCCAAAAAGGTGCATGCAAGTCGCGTGCCGTTTTTTGAGATGCCAGAAATAAAAATGTGTGCAAATGTGACGGACGAGCAGAAACGCGCGACATCGAAGCACCGCGAAGAATTTTTTTCCGCTTTGTATGACGAAACCGGGACCCTTCTTACCGGCCGTCAGACGGGTTCAGGCGTCCTGCTCCGAGCCGAGATCGCGCTGGTACTCCAGCCCTTCCTGACGCACGCCGCCCTGGTTGTGCTCGCCGTCTGGCGGCGCATTGGGCGCGACGCGGTTCTGTGCTGCCGGGTCTGGCGATTCCGGCGGACTGCTGTTGCTGGTGCCTGGCCGGGCATCGCGCTTCGAGTGGCGCGCGGAACGTCGCAGTGCTGGATGTCTCATGATCGATGCCTCTTGGGGAAGCCCGCCGCCATCGGGAGCGGCATCAATACAGTCTAGGGGTCACGACGGCAAATTGCCGGTAAAAGATGCGCCGGTTTTGTAACAAGTACATAAATTCGATGTGTCGGACTGTGGCTCAGCGTACTGAACATGTCAGAGTTGCATGCGTGCGGTCTGTGACGGCTGGCGGCGACTGGCTTGGGGCGTTTGCGTGGGCTGGGGGGGCGGATCGCCGATTGGTGGAGCGACTGGTTCCATCGGGTCTGGTGTTGGACTTGGGTTCGGAGTCGTGTCGGGTTCGGCAGGATCCGGCGTCGGCGGCTCGATTGGCTCCGGACGGTGAGCGTGTTTCGGGAGAGCGCTCGCGGGCGCGTTGGTGGCAGCGTGTTCCGGCATGACGGTTGTCCTCGTGTTTGCGTTCCTGTGAATCGCAGCAAGGCCTATGCCGGGGAGGGGCCGCCGTGGGCGGGGTTTGTTACCTACGGCGTATGTGGTTGTGCCTGGTTCTCGTTTGGCCTTTTCTTATTTTCGCCTCTTTGGACTTTTTTGAGCTGTTTGCCTGCTCGGCGCTCGTGGTTGGTTGCCTGCGGCGTTGGGCTTTGCTTGTTCTTTTTGCCTTCGCGGCGCTTATTGTCTGTTTGCCTGTGGCGTTGGCCTTTCCTTGTTTTGTTAGTGGTCTATTAGCGTCGCCCCTGTGCGGGGCAGGCACCTACTTCTCTTTGCCGCCGCAAAGAGAAGTAGGCAAGAGAAAGCGGCTCAAACCGCC
>NZ_JAQQDU010000041.1:0-73114 GCF_046027825.1 Paraburkholderia sediminicola | reverse complement strand
CGCGAAGAAGCTTTCGAAGGCAGCAGGCAACCTGAAACTGTTCAATATCGCCGAGCGACTTGAAACAGTGATGGCAGATGTGAAAAAGATGTTTCCAAATCTCGACTGGTTCAGCGCGGTCTCGTATCACATGATGGGCGTGCCGACGGCGATGTTCACCCCGCTGTTCGTGATCGCCCGTACGGCAGGCTGGAGCGCGCACATCATCGAGCAACGGATCGACAACAAGATCATCCGGCCGAGCGCAAATTACACCGGTCCTGAGAATTTGAAGTACGTGCCGCTAAATAGGAGAAAATAGCGGTCGCTGTGCGCTTTCGAGGCGCGTGCAGTTCAACCCTCGCGGTTCTCCAGATGGCCAACCGCGCACTGTTCAACTGAAACTAGATAGAAAGGTTTTCTCCATGAAAAAGCTGATGATCGCCGCCGTGATTGGCGCCCTGTCCACGACGATGCTGACCGTCGCGACTGACGCCGCCGCGCAAACGGCGACCACCACGACCACGAAGCCGGCCGTCAAGGCTGTGCCGAAGAAGCCGCAGCCGAAACGCCTGATCAAGCGCAAGCCGAACCCGGCTAAGGAAGCGAAGGTTGATCCGGTGCCGGACGGCTCGGTCAAGTGGTCGTGCAACGAAGGTCTGGCATTCGACCTGAAGGGCGACATGAAGCGTGACCAGATCGTCACGGTTCACTGGGCGAACAAAAACTACAATCTGCCGCGCGAAGCAACCACCACGGGCGCAGACCGTTTCCACGACGCCGCATCGGGTATGGACCTGGTCGTGATCCCGACGAAGGCAATGCTGTTCTCGGATAAGGACAGCTCGCGTCTGGCCGACGAGTGCAAGACGGCAGAAATGGTGCAAGGTGCGCCGGCTCCGACGCAATCGAACGCGATCAACAAAACCAACTAATCAGTTACATCAGGAAAGCTCCCCGATGTCCGCTCCGATTTCCAACGTGCGACCCGACCCGGACCCAGTCCTGGTCGATATCGTCGACTACGTTCTGGATTTTCCGGTCGACAGCACGCTCGCGCTGGACACCGCGCGTAACTGCCTGATCGATACGCTCGGTTGCGGACTCGAGGCGCTCACCTACCCGGCCTGCACCAAGCTGATGGGACCGATCGTGCCCGGCACGATCGTCCCCAATGGCGCCAAGGTGCCGGGCACGTCGTTCCAGCTGGACCCGGTTCAGGCCGCCTTCAACATCGGCGCCATGATCCGCTGGCTGGACTTCAACGACACCTGGCTGGCTGCCGAATGGGGCCACCCGTCGGACAACCTCGGCGGCATTCTGGCGACCGCCGACTGGCTCTCGCGCAGTGCCATCGCAGCGGGCAAACAGCCGCTGACGATGAAAGACGTGTTGATCGGCATGATCAAGGCGCACGAAATTCAAGGCTGTATCGCGCTCGAGAACTCGTTCAACAAGGTCGGGCTCGATCATGTATTGCTCGTGAAGCTGGCTTCGACCGCGGTGGTCGGCCAGCTGATCGGTTTGACGCGCGACGAGTTGATCAACGCGGTATCGCAGGCGTTTGTCGATGGACATGCGCTGCGCACCTACCGCCATGCGCCGAATACCGGCTCGCGCAAGTCGTGGGCCGCGGGCGATGCGACGTCGCGTGCCGTGCGGCTCGCGCTGATCGCAAAGACCGGCGAGATGGGCTATCCGTCGGTGCTGACGGCGAAGACGTGGGGCTTTTACGACGTCCTCTTCAAGGGCAACGCGTTCAAGTTTCAGCGCCCGTACGGCTCGTACGTGATGGAAAACGTACTCTTCAAAATTTCGTTTCCGGCAGAATTCCACGCGCAGACGGCGGTGGAAGCGGCCATGACGCTGCATGCGCAACTCAACGCAGCAGGCAAGCGCGTGGAAGACATCAAGAAGATCACGATCCGCACCCACGAAGCCGCGATCCGCATCATCGACAAGAAAGGCCCCCTGAACAATCCGGCCGACCGTGATCATTGCATTCAGTACATGATCGCCGTGCCGCTGATCCATGGCCGCCTGACGGCTGCGGACTATGAAGATTCGATCGCGCAGGACGCGCGTATCGATGTGCTGCGCGCCAGGATGGAATGTGTCGAAGACGCGCAGTTCACGAAGGATTACCACGATCCGGAGAAGCGTTCGATCGCCAATGCACTGACGGTCGAATTCAACGATGGGTCGACGTTCGACGAAGTTGTAGTCGAATACCCGATCGGTCATAAACGTCGTCGCGAAGACGGGATTCCGTTGCTGGTCGAGAAGTTCAAGACCAACCTCGCGCGCCGCTTTCCGGTCAAGCAACAACTGGCGATTCTCGACGTGTCGCTGGATCAGGCAAGGCTCGAAGCCATGCCGGTCAATGAGTACGTCGATTTGTACGTCATCTAGTTAAGTACAGTAGTTCCGCGATCAAACCAAGGAAAACACCATGGCCCACAACCTCCACAAAACGCTCAAGGAATTCGACAGCGGTTCCGGCAAAGGCAAGTTCTACTCCCTGCCGCAACTCGGCAAGGCACTGAACATCAAGATCGACCGCCTGCCGGTTTCGATCCGTATCGTGCTGGAATCGGTGCTGCGTAACTACGACGGCAAGAAGATCGCCGAAGAACACATCACGCAACTCGCGAACTGGAAGCCGACCGCAGCGCGCGTCGACGAAATCCCGTTCGTCGTGTCGCGCGTCGTGCTGCAAGACTTTACCGGCGTGCCGCTGCTCGCCGACATCGCTGCCATGCGCGGTGTCGCGAAACAAATGGGCAAGGATCCGAAGTCGATCGAACCGCTGGTCCCGGTCGATCTGGTTGTCGATCACTCGGTGCAGATCGATCACTTCCGCGAAAAGAACGCGCTCGATCTGAACATGAAACTGGAATTCCAGCGCAACAACGAGCGCTACCAGTTCATGAAGTGGGGCATGCAGGCATTCGACACGTTCAAGGTCGTGCCGCCGGGCGTGGGTATCGTTCACCAGGTGAACCTGGAATACCTCGCACGCGGCGTGCACAAGAAGGCTGAAGGCGCGGACACCGTGTACTACCCGGATTCGCTGGTCGGCACCGACAGCCACACGACGATGATCAACGGTATCGGCGTGGTGGGCTGGGGCGTGGGCGGTATTGAAGCGGAAGCCGGCATGCTTGGCCAGCCGGTGTACTTCCTGACGCCGGACGTGGTGGGCGTCGAACTGAAGGGCAAGCTGCGCGAAGGCCTGACGGCGACCGACCTGGTCCTGACCGTGACCGAACTGCTGCGTAAGGAAAAGGTTGTCGGCAAGTTCGTCGAGTTCTTCGGCGAAGGCACGAAGTCGCTGTCGCTGCCGGACCGTGCAACGATCGGCAACATGGCACCGGAATACGGCGCAACCATGGGCTTCTTCCCGGTCGACGAAAAAACCATCGACTACTTCAAGGGCACGGGCCGCACCGACGCAGAAATCTCCGCTTTCGAAAACTACTTCAAGGCGCAGGGTCTGTTCGGTATTCCGAAGGCCGGCCAGATCGACTACACCAAGGTCGTCACGCTGGATCTTGGCACGGTGACGCCGTCGCTGGCAGGTCCGAAGCGCCCGCAAGACCGTATCGAAATCGGTCATGTGAAGTCGACCTTCAGCGATCTGTTCTCGAAGCCGGTGGCAGAAAACGGCTTTGCGAAGAAGTCGGAAGACCTCGACGCGCAATACACGACGAGCAACGGCGTCGACGTGAAGAACGGCGACATCCTGATCGCTGCCATCACGTCGTGCACGAACACGTCGAACCCGAGCGTGCTGCTGGCGGCTGGCCTGCTGGCGAAGAAGGCGGTGGAAGCCGGCCTGACGGTCGCTCCGCACATCAAGACCTCGCTGGCTCCGGGATCGCGCATCGTCACGGAATACCTGACGAAGACCGACTTGATGAAGTACCTCGACAAGCTCGGTTTCACGCTGGCCGCTTACGGTTGCACGACCTGTATCGGTAACGCGGGCGACCTGACGCCGGAACTGAACGAAGCGATTACGAAGAACGACATCGTCGCGGCAGCGGTTCTGTCGGGCAACCGTAACTTCGAAGCGCGTATTCACCCGAACATCCGCGCGAACTTCCTGGCCTCGCCGCCGCTGGTTGTCGCTTACGCGATCGCCGGCAACATCACGCGCGACCTGATGACCGAACCGGTCGGCAAGGGCAAGGGCGGCAAGGACATCTATCTGGGCGACATTTGGCCGACCAGCGAAGAAGTCGACGCGCTGCTCAAGTTCGCACTGGACGCAGATGCGTTCCGCAAGAACTACGCGCACCTGACCAAGAAAGGCGACCTGTGGAGCAAGATCGAAGGCGAAGAAGGTCAAGTCTACGACTGGCCGAAGTCGACCTACATCGCTGAGCCGCCGTTCTTCGGCAAGGACTTCTCGATGACGCCGGCCGACAGCATCGCTGCTGTGACGAACGCGCGCGCACTGGGCATCTTCGGTGACTCGGTCACGACCGACCACATCAGCCCGGCTGGCTCGATCAAGGAAGACTCGCCGGCAGGCAAGTGGCTGAAGGCAAACGGCGTGCAGAAGGCCGACTTCAACAGCTACGGCTCGCGCCGCGGCAACCACGACGTGATGATGCGCGGCACGTTCGCGAACGTCCGGATCAAGAACCTGATGATCCCGGCGAAGGCAGACGGTACGCGTGTGGAAGGCGGCCTGACGATTCATCAGCCGAGCGGCGAACAAGAGTCGATCTATGACGCAGCGATGAAGTACATCGACGCAGGCACGCCGACGGTTGTGTTCGCGGGCGAAGAATACGGCACGGGTTCGTCGCGTGACTGGGCAGCTAAGGGTACGCAACTGCTGGGTGTGAAGGCTGTGGTCGCACGCAGCTTCGAGCGGATTCACCGTTCGAACCTGGTCGGCATGGGCGTTCTGCCGCTGCAGTTCAAGGGCTCGGATAGCGTGCAATCGCTCGGTATTACCGGCGAAGAAACGTTCGACGTGGAAGGCCTGGGTTCAGACTTCAAGCCGCAGCAGGAAGTGACGCTGGTGATTCGCGGTAAGGACGGTAAAGAGAAGCGCGTGCAGGTGCTGCTGCGTATCGATACGCCGATCGAAGTCGACTACTACAAGCACGGCGGGATTCTGCCGTTCGTGCTGCGTTCGCTGCTGGCTGCTTGAGGTTACTAATCTAGCGGTTGAGCAAACGGCTTAGCTGTTTTGCAGGTGCTGCGTCCTGTGGAGGACGCAGCCGATTTGAGAGCCCGGCTTTGGCCGGGCTTTTTTTTATTTCTGCGGTGTGCCTGCGCCCGCACGGAAAGCGTCGGGATTGTCGGTGACCCGGCGCTGGGTCATGTGAGCGTTCCAGTCGGTGCCCACCGCCGTTGATGCACGCGTTGTGACGTGCGTACGCGGCTGCTGGGCGGCCCAGTTGGACCATGCTGCATCTCCGACTGTGCTATCTCCAGCCGACTGAGGTGCTGCCCATTCAGCCTGCTTAGAGACAGCGGGCCGCGTGGCCGGACCAACAGTGCGGCTCAACGCAAGCCGATCATCGACATGCGCCGTAGTCATGCGAGCGACTGCAACTTTGTGTCCCACCCTCTCGGAGTAATTCTTCGTTGGTTCGCGGGTCGAGGCTGACGCGCTCGACCGCGCCATGATTTCCCGCGAACGTTGGGTCCGCTGATTTCGAGGCACCGCCGGAGTGCGGTCATCAGTCTTGGCGCGGCTCCCTGACGCCGGTGTAGGCGCTACATTGCTTGCCGCCACACTCGCTGGTGCGACCGTTGCAGCGGCGTAGCGTGTCGCCGAGCTTGCAGTAGGCACCGTTGCTGCCGCAGTAGAGCTTGCTATCGCTGTCTTCTGCGCCGCGCTTGCCACCGAAGCCACACTCGGCGGAACCAGTTGCTTGTCTTCAACGGCCAACTGGGCCGGCCGTTGCGGATGATCCGCGAGCGCGCTGCCGCGCGCAGGCGCCGCCGGAAGCTTCGCCGGCAGCTCCTTGGCTTTGTCGACGTCTCGCATCGTGCACGTCACGAGCAGCCACGCCAACGCGAGGCTGCAACCTGCGAAAATCGCCGCACCGAGTATGTGATCCGAACGCGATGACCGCGGGGGTGCGTTGTTACGATCAAGATAGCGCTTCGCTTCCGCCATCGCAGTATCGAAACGATGGGAATCCACAGGTTTCGGCGGCACCTTGTAGAACAGGATGTGCTTCGTGTCCGGAGGAAACCGATTGGTTCGCGCCAGCCGCGCGGCGCCCTGCTTCAGCGCATAGGGCGAATGTGCCGCCCGCCGTCCCAAACCAAAAGGCGGGGGCAATCTGTCGAATGGCAGCGGCTTCGGGATGGCAAGATCGCCTTCGATCAAGGCCAACGGTCGGTTCATCGTGCTGCGCTCCGGTGTGGACCGATCGCTTCGTCGAGTTGCATCATCAGGTTCCTCGCACGCTTTGCAAGCGCCTCGATTGCGCCTGCTTCGCATTGCGGTAAAGTGGCGTTCAGAGTCTGCAGTGCCTCCATCAAACTGCGCGCGCCAACAAGACCGACCGTCCCACTCAATCTGTGCAGTGATGCGCGCAATCCTTCGATGTCGGATTGTTCACGCAAGCCGTGCAGCCGCGCCAGATCTTCGTCCATCGAAGAGTGCCAACCGCGCAGGAACGTAGGAAGATCGATACCCTCTCGCGACAATGCGTCGAGATAACTGCGGTCGAAGGGTTCAGTCGAGCTACTCACGAAGATTTCCTCTGGTTGTGTGGCTGCGGCGGACCCACTGTTCCTCCGCGTCTTTCAGGTTGTGGGCCTGCTGCATAGGTTGCCCCGGGGGTGTTGTGCGCGATCACCGCTGCGATTGGGCGCGAATTGTCGACGAGCGATGCACCATCGCCCAACGACGCCGCGTTGGATCGAATCGAAGCAAGCCATGCGGCGCAAGCTATACGCGGCACGCGACCGCAACCCTGCGCTGATAAATCAACCAAACCCACCTTATTCATAGCGCGCAAAGCTCAGTCATTCAGTCTATGCAACGAGGCAAACTCGATCAGAGCGGCCAACGACGACAACCCAAGCTTTTCCTGGATCCGGCTCTTGTACGTGCTCACCGTCTTGTCACTGATGAACAGTGCGTCGCCAATGGCTTTGTTAGACATACCCTTCGAGAGCATTTGCAGGATCACAATCTCCTTATCGGACAGGAGCTTGAGTTTCCCCTCTTCATCCCCTGTCTCTAACGGCACGCCCATACCGGCCCCGCCGGACGTCATGGGGAACACGGTGTAACCGGCCAGCACGGCCTCGATCCCGCGCACGATCTCCTTCAGTTCCTGCGATTTACCGACGAAACCCTGGGCGCCCGAGCGCATGACGCGCGGCGAGAAAGCCGCCGGATCATGCCCCGATAGAACCAGTACGCGGATTCCCGGGTGGGCCAGTTTCAGACGCGGGACGACATCGAGTCCATTGATGCGTGGAATATCGAGATCGAGAATGACGAGATCCGGCAGGTGTTGCCGGGCGAGTTCAACAGCGGCCTGGCCGTTATCGGCCTCGATGACATCGCTGACACCCGACAACTGCGAAATCTGAGTCTTGACCACCAGTCGAAATGCTGGATGATCATCCACGATCAATACTGTAGTAATTTTGTAGTTTTCCTAAACATATCCTGATCCTTGAAACACCCACGTGCGCGAGTTGTCGTAGACAGGCGTTGCGTTTTCAGGCCGCCAATCAGGCGGTGTATATTGCATTGAACATCACGCTGACGGCGATGCGATCCGCCAGATGTAGCCGACGTGCGTTACCTCAATCACGCGCAAAATCGATTTCGACGCGGCGATTCGGCGCCAGACATTGCACGAGCTCATCGCGTTTCGTCTGTGTGCAGGTCACCAGCGGATTTGTCTTTCCGCGCCCTTGCACGGAGATCGGCATCGTCACGCCGTGCTTGCGCAGGTAGTCACGTACTGTTTGCGCGCGCTGCAGCGAGAGCGCGCTGTTGTACGCGTCGCTGCCCAGACTGTCCGTATAGCCGTTGATGTTCAGTCTGCGAATGGCGGGCGCCTGTTGCAAGCCGTCCACCACCGCGTCGAGTTGCGCCTTGCCGCGCGGCAGCAATGCCGCCTCGTCGCCGCCATTGAAGCGAAACGCCGAGTCGGCTCTGAGCGTAACTTGTGGCGGAACGGCCGAAGCGGTTTGCTGCTGCGCGGGTTGCTGCTGTGCACATTGCATGGCCGTTTCAGCCGACTTCTGGAGGTTGCTGTGAATTTCCGGCAGCAGCTTCTCCGCCGCGGAGAAATTGCGCGTCCACGCGTAATGTCCGGCATGAATCAATTCGACCTCGGCACAGGCGAGCGGCTGCAGCGCCTGCGGGCACCTTGCCGTGGCGGGATCGCTCTTGATCACGTTGACGATATTCCACAAGTCAGGGCGCACCGTCGATACCGTGCGCAACTCCGGATTGGCCGCGGACAGCGGCGTGCCGTTTTCAAGACTGGTGGTAATCAGCGCGGCCTGGCCGATGGCCTCTTCGACAAATCCCCACTTGTCGTGCGCCTGCCGTGCCTGCTGCGCGGCGTTGATCCAGCATTGCGCCTTGGCGTGGAAATAGCTATCCCTGTCCCCTGGCAATGTGTTGAGCCGCTGTTGTAGTGCGGTGAGCGCATCACCTGCGCTGGCGATCGGTGCATAGGTGCTGACCCATTGAGAGGTCGGCGCGCCAGCGGCCGTATCCTGCACCGCACCCAGCCCGGTTTTTAGTACCGTTGGATCTTCAATGCCCAGCCGGTCGCGCTCAGCTTGCCCCGCACAACCTGCCAAAACCAGCGCGAACGCCAGTACCGTCAATCGAAATTTCATAGTGCCCCTTCGTCGAAGGCCTCAACATTAAGAATATGTTGAGTATGGATAGACACGTCCGAGCATGGAATGGGAAAACTCTTAGATCTGCCTAAGAAGTCTTAACCATTGCCAATCGAATCGCATAAACCAACGGTCACTTTGAGAAACTACTCGACGCGGTGGTCGCGCCGTCGAACCTGCGTTACGCCGCTATCGCCCGTGCCGCATTCCGCCCACGCAGCCATTCGAGTGCCAGCAACAGGCACGTTGAGAACACGATCAGAATCGTCGCCAATGCCGCGATCGTCGGGCTGATATTTTCGCGGATGCCGGTGAACATCTGCCGGGGCAGCGTCGTCTGATCTGCGCCCGCAAGAAACAGCGTGACCACCACTTCATCGAACGACGTCGCGAACGCGAACAGCGCGCCCGAAATCACACCCGGCGCAATCACGGGCAAGGTGATGCGGAAAAACGTCTCGACCGGATTCGCGCCGAGCGAAAGGCTGGCCCGCACAAGGTTGTAGTTGAAGCCTTGCAAGGTCGCCGCCACCGTCGTCACGACAAACGGTACGCCCAGCGACGCATGCGCGAGAATCAGCCCGATATACGTATTCGCCAGCCCCAACGGCGCAAAGAACAGATACATACCGACGCCGACCACGACGACCGGCACGATCATCGGTGAAATCAGGATCGCCATCAGCAGACCCTTGCCGCGGAAGTTCGCTTTGGTCAACCCGATCGCGGCCAAGGTGCCGAGCACCGTCGCGACCACTGTCGCCGACGGCGCCACGATAAAGCTGTTCTTCGCCGCCATGCGCCATTCATCGGACGCGATCAGGTTCTGATACCAGCGCAGTGACCAACCCGGAATCGGATATACGAGGAACGTGCTGGATGAGAACGACAGCGGCACAATCGCCAGCACCGGCAGAATCAGATACAGCAGCGTGAGCACGGCAAGCGCGCGCAACGCGAAATACCACACGCGTTCAATCACGGACGTATGCGGCGCAAACAAAGGCTTGGCAAGTTTCATCGCGAGTAAGCTCCGTTCAGCCAATCAGCCGAGGCTCAGGGACGAACGCGTGAAGCGCCCGTAGATGACATACAGCACGAGCGTCGCGGCGAGCAGCAAGCCGCCGAGCGCACACGCCATGCCCCAGTTGATCGTGACGTTGGTGAAGTACGCGACGTAGTAGCTGACCATCTGATCGTTCGGGCCACCGAGCAACGCCGGCGTGATGTAGTAGCCGATCGCCAGAATGAACACCAGCAGTGCGCCCGCGCCGATACCCGGATAAGTCTGCGGCACATAAACACGCCAGAACGCCGCGAACGGATGACTGCCGAGCGAGATCGCGGCGCGCTGATAGGTCGGCGGGATCGACTTCATCACGCTGTACAGCGGCAGGATCATGAACGGCAGCAGAATGTGCGTCATCGAGATGTACACGCCCGTGCGGTTGAACAGCAGCGACAGCGGATCGTGCAATAACCCGGTGGCCATCAACGCCTTGTTCACCAGGCCCTCGCTTTGCAGAATCACGATCCACGCGGCAACGCGCACAAGGATCGACGTCCAGAACGGAATCAGCACAAGGATCATCACCAGATTCGCGCGACGGTCGGAGAGCGTCGAGATCCAGTAAGCGAGCGGATAGCCGAGCAGCAGCGCGAACAACGTCACGG
This sequence comes from Paraburkholderia sediminicola, assembly GCF_046027825.1. Lineage (GTDB taxonomy): Bacteria > Pseudomonadota > Gammaproteobacteria > Burkholderiales > Burkholderiaceae > Paraburkholderia > Paraburkholderia sediminicola_D. The sequence continues at coordinate 62,602 of NZ_JAQQDU010000041.1, read as the reverse complement.
CCGCGCCGATCACAAAGGTGCGGCTGAACACGTGGAGATAGATCTGTTGGTCGGGATCGGTCTGAATAATGTGGCCGAACGCGTCCTGCTTGTGGTCTAAAGATGCCAGTAGATAAAACGGCGAATACGCGCCTGAATTCTTTGCAATGGCCTGCCAGTAGGTGATGTCGTTCCAGCGCTCGTCGAGTTCGGCGAACTTCGCATGGACCTGGGCAGGCGTGAGGTTCAATGGCTTGCTGTTGTCGTCGGCGAACGGCATCGCTCGCGCCGATTTCGCTACCAGAGAGCGGTAGCCGGGAATTTCGACGTTCAGGCGCCGTGCCAGCGCGCCCATACCGTCGCTATCGGCGACCACCGTGAGGTCCGCAGCTAATGCGGCATAAGCAGCATCAGGCGGCGGCGTCTTGCGATCCCAGCCGTTCAATGCATTCAGCGTATGCGGCAAGGCGTTGACCACTTCCGGATTCTGCGCGGCGCGCGTCAACAGCGCACCAATCGGCACGACAAAAATCAGCAGCAGAAAAATGGCGAGCGGCGCGATCAGCAGCAGCGCCATGGCGCGCTTCTTCGCTTCCGCGGCTTTCAGCTCACGCTTGAGCCGAACACTCGACTCAGGCGTCGAATCGGTGGCGATCGTCATCGTAGTCACACCTGTCTCCCACTTCACATCCGATCGTTCGCGCACATCGCGAAGACATGCGCTTACGTTTCATGGCATCGATGCGGCGCGGCTTCACTACCAAGAAAAGCCGCGCCATCTCACACCCAGCTACTTACTTCGAAGCCCAAGACGCAAAACGCTGCTCCAACTCATCGCCATGATCAGTCCAGAACGCGAGGTTCTGCAACACTGCGTTCTTGCCATTGGCCGGCGAGTTCGGCAGATTCGCCAGCGTCTTGGGATCGAGCGCCTTGATAGCCGCCACGTTCACCGGACCGTACGCGATGTTATGCGCGTAGTCCTGCTGCGGCTTCGACGAAAGCGAATACGCGATGTACTTCTCAGCCAGCGCCTTGTTCGGCGTGCCCTTCGGAATCGCCCAATAGTCGAGGTCGTAAATGCTGCCGTTCCACACGACCTTGAGGTTCTTGCCTTCCTTCTGCGCGGCATCGATACGGCCGTTGTACGCAGTAGACATCACCACATCACCCGCGACGAGGAATTGCGGCGGCTGCGCACCCGCTTCCCACCACTGGATGTTCGGCTTCAGTTCGTCGAGCTTCTTGAATGCGCGGTCCTGGCCTTCCTTGGTGGCGAGCACCTTGTAGACGTCCTTCGGCGGCACGCCGTCAGCCATCAGTGCGAATTCGAGGTTGTAACGCGCCCCCTTGCGCATCGCGCGCTTGCCCGGGAATTTCTTCACGTCCCAGAAGTCGGCCCAGCCGGTCGGCGCGGTTTTCAGCTTGTCGGCGTTATAGGCCAGCGCCGTCGACCACACGAAGAAACCCACGCCACAGGTTTGCGGTGCTTCCGGAATCAGATCCGATTTCTTGCCGATCTTTGACCAGTCGAGTTTCTCGAACAGCCCTTCGTCACAACCGCGGCCGATGTCGCCCGATTCGACTTCCACCACGTCCCAGTTCACATGCTTCGCTTCAACCATCGCTTTGATTTTGGCCTGCTCACCGTTGTATTCAACGGCGGTCACCTTGTTGCTGGTTTGCGTTTCGAACGGCTGGTTAAATGCGACCTTCTGCGCGTCGCCATTCGCGCCGCCGAAATTGACGACTGTCAGTTCGGCTGCATTGACCTGCGCGGCGCCCAGCGCGAGCGCCACAGCACCGACAGCGATGGCGCAGCGCGATTTCCCGATCTTGCTCATGGTGTGTTGCTCTCCTTTGGTGGTGTGCTTTCAACTTTCAGCTAGGTACGGTGCGACTTTTTATGTGCTGCTTACGTGAACTGCTTCTTTCATGCGTTGAACGACTCACGCCTGATACGACTTGAGACGCGCTTACGCCCCTGCAAACACCCGCAGATGCTCAGGCGCAAACTCCAGCGCGACCGGCGCACCGGGCGCGAAGGTTTCGAGTGCGTCGGTACCGAGCGGCACCTTGACGAAGCACTCGTCCTGCTCCGGCAGGCCACAACGCATACGCACGTGGTCGCCGAAATAGATCAGCCCGCGGGCCTCACCGCTGAGCGCATTGGCACCGGGCCGTGACACGCCATTGGCGAGCTTCATGCGCTCGGGCCGGATGCACGCAACCGCCGGCGTGCCCGCCCGCGCGCCGCTAATATTGCGGCCGCTGAGTCGCGTGCCGTCGATCAGATGAAACTCGCAGTACTCGCCCTCGACATTCGCGATCGTGCCGCGCAGCTTGTTGCTGTCGCCAATGAAGTTCGCGACGAACTCGTTGCACGGCGATTCGTACAGACGGTCCACGGTATCGAGTTGCTGCACGATGCCTTTATCGAACACGGCAACGCGGTCGGACATGGTCAGCGCTTCGCCCTGATCGTGCGTGACGTACACAAACGTGACGCCGAGCTTTTCGTGCAAGGATTTCAGTTCGTACTGCATATGTTCGCGCAACTGCTTGTCGAGCGCACCGAGCGGCTCGTCCATCAGCACGAGCTTCGGCTCGAACACGAGCGCCCGCGCCAACGCGATACGTTGCTGCTGACCGCCGGAAAGCTGCGCCGGATAACGCTTCGCGAAGCTCTCCATGCGCACCATCTTCAGCGCGTTATTCGTGCGATGGGCGCGCTCTTCCGCGGAAAGTTTGCGCACGGTAAGTGGATACGCGACGTTCTGCTCGACCGTCAAATGCGGAAACAGCGCGTAGTTCTGGAACACCATGCCGATGTTGCGCTTGTGCGGCGGCACGGTATTGAGCAGCGTGCCATCGAGCCAGATCTCGCCGCCAGTGGGAAATTCAAAGCCCGCCAGCATCATCAGACACGTGGTTTTCCCTGATCCCGACGGTCCGAGTAGCGTCAGGAATTCGCCCTGATAGATATCCAGATCGAGTTGTTTAACGACCAGCGTTTCGCCGTCGTACGTCTTGCGCACACCTCGAAAGCTGACGATCACGTCATCGGTTTTCATGCCCTGGTCTCCTCTGCGGTCCGGCCGGCTCCCCCTGCAAAACAGCGGGATTGTGTCAAATTCGTGGCTCACTATAGACCCTTACGGTTCTACAATATGGAACCATTTCATTATTCCGGATAGAACCACTTGGACACCGTGATCTTGTCGGATTGGCTTGCCGCGCGGCTCGACCGCGCCGCCGCCGAACCGGTCTACAGACAGACGTTGCGGCTGATGCAGCAGGCCATCCTGACCGGCCAGCTACCGCCGGGTACCAAGTTGCCGAGCTCGCGCACGCTCGCCGAAGACCTCGGCATCGCGCGCAATACGGTGCTGCACGTCTACGATCAGTTGACCGCCGAAGGCTATGTGATCTCGACCACTGGCAGCGGCACCTATGTCGCCGACACGCGGCCGGACGCGGCGGCCATGAATACGCGCAAGAAGCCGGCGGTGGCGAGCGTCGATGCGGACAGTGCCAATCAGGCTGGCGAGACCGCGAAGCCGCCAAAACGCGATCTCGGCGACCTCTCCACGCGCGGACGAAGGCTGATCGATCAGGCTGGCGTATCCGCCAAACAGTGGGGCGCGTTCATGCCGGGCGTACCCGATGTCGCCGAATTTCCAGCGCGTACATGGAGCCGCTTGCAGGCAAGATTGTGGAAGGAGGCCAATCCCGATCTGCTGACCTATGCGCCTGGCGGCGGCTATCGGCCTTTAAGGCGCGCGTTGTCCGATTACCTGCGGGTCGCCCGCTCGGTGAATTGCACGCCGGACCAGATCATCATCACGACGGGTATTCATCAATCGATCGACCTGGCAGTGCGTTTATTGACCGACGTCGGCGATCGCGCGTGGGTGGAAGAGCCGTGCTATTGGGGCGCGCGCAGCGTGCTGCAATCGTCGGGGATCACGTTGGTACCCGTGCCGGTTGATGCCGAGGGTCTCAACCCACGCGAACAGGATCTACAACATCCACCGCGCCTCGCGCTCGTCACACCGTCGCATCAATATCCGCTCGGCATGGTGATGAGTCTCGCGCGCCGCCGCACGCTGCTCGAATATGCGCGCCAGCATAACGTCTGGATCATCGAGGACGACTACGACAGCGAGTTCCGCTACGGCAGCCGGCCGCTCGCGTCGCTGCAAGGACTCGACGACGCCGGTCAGGTGATCTACGTGGGTAGCTTGGGAAAGATGCTGTTTCCAGGTTTGCGGATCGGCTACATGATCGCGCCGGAGCATCTGGTCGATACGTTCCGCACGGGCGTTGCGGAGTTGTATCGCGAGGGACAGTTGATGCAGCAGGCGGTGATGACCGACTTCATCATGGACGGCCATCTCACATCGCATGTTCGGCGTATGCGTGCGCTCTACGGCGAGCGCCGGCAGATTCTGATCGACGCGATCACCGCGCGTTTCGGCAACGAGCTTCCGGTCATGGGCGACGAGGCCGGTTTGCATCTGGTGCTCGGCCTGCCTGACCACGCGAACGATCGCGCGGTCACAGCAGCCGCTTACGATGCCGGCGTGATCGTTCGGCCGCTCGCCGCCTACTACAGCAGCGAGACGCCCGCGCGACGTGGACTGCTACTGGGATACGCCTGCGTGGCGAACGAGAAGATCGGCCCGGCATTCGACACGCTCGCGCGTGTGATCGAGCAGACGGTGTTGAAGAAGAAGCCGACGCGCGCCGCTTGATCACCCGCCGCCGCTACCTGGCACGCAAGTAGCGGCGTGCGTCCACAAGGCAATACGTCACATCACGTGACGAAGGCGAGACGCCAATAACGAACCGGCTCGCCTTGCAACACAACAACGCATCACTTCAAACCGAAGTCCACCCGCGTCGTCGCACCCTTGTCCTTAATACCGCCCGCGTTCAGCTTCGGCGCGACGATAAACACCCGGCTGCTATCGATCTTGCCTTCGAAATACTGCTGCACCGCCTGCGCCCGTTGCTGCGCGAGCTGACGCAAACTGGCGTCGTCGATCGGCGCATTGGCGGCCATCGCGCTCTTCATCTCGTCGTCCGGCAGGCTCTTGGTCAAGCCGACAAAATTGCGCGGCTTCTTGAAGTCGGCTGCCTTGTAGGCCTTGGTCAGGTACTTGTCGTATTCCTTCGGATCAACGGTGACGGTTGACAGATCGACGCTCTCGCCGTTGCCCACCACGTCCTTGATCTTCTGCTGCTTGACCTCACGCTCGACGTATTGGGCACGCAGGCCCGGTCCGTCGACCGCCGGATCGACGCGGCCAATCAGATCGATCCGGATCGAACTCTTGTCGGCCAGCGCCTTCACAATGGTGTCGAGCTTCTTGTCGGCGGCATCCGAAAGCTTCGCTGAACCCGGGTCGAACTCAACATAGCCCAATTCCTCACCCCCGCCGCCGAATGCATTGGCGATCAGCGAGAACGGCGCGGTCACGGCCTTCTCCAGGAGGTTGAGCACGGCATGCCAGATGAGCCCGCCGATGCTGAACTCGGGATTCGACAACGAGCCCGACACCGGCAGATTCACATCGATTTCACCTTTTGAGTTCTTCAAGAGCGAGATCGCGAGACGCACCGGCAGCTTGGTCGCCGTATTGTTCTCGACGTGATCGCCGAACGTGAGCTGGTCGATGAAAATATGATTGTTCGCGTTCAACTGATCGTTATCGAGCTTGTAGTGCAGATCGACGTTCAGCTTGCCCTTGGTGATCGGATAGCCAGCGTATTTCGCCGAATAGGGCGTGAGGTTGGTGAGTTCGATATCGTGCGCGCTCGCGGTCAAATCAAGTGCCGGTTTCGCGATCAGCGGGTTGACCGTACCGCGAATCGACAGCGGACCATTGGCCGCCAGTTTCGCGGCGATGTCCACAGGCGCAGACGTGGTCGATTGCGTGCCGAACGCGCCGACCGTGCCTTGAATGCTGACCAGGTCCGCGGTGAAGTTCGGCTTGATAAAGTTATCGGTGTAGGTCACGCGGCCCTGTTGCAGCACCAGTTGACCGAAGTGCAGTTTGACGGGGCTTTGCGGCGGCGTAGCGGCCGTCACCGTCGCAGGCGTAGCGGACGACGCCGGCACCGGCGCGGACGCCACCTGGGGTGCCGATGCAGCTTGCGGCGTCAGCGGCACAGGTTCAGCGCCGCTCTTGTCGCGTGTCAGCGATTGTGCGGCGCCGCTTTCATGCGCGACCACGTCCTTGAGATTCAGCTTGCCTTGCGCGTCGAGCAGCACACGCCCATAGAACTTCGTGAACGTGACGCGGCCCGCGTCGACCACCGTGCCGTGTTCGTCGTAGTCGGCCTTCAGGTTGGTCAGCGCGAGTGAGCCCCAACCCGCGAACGGGTCAGACGTCGCCTTGTCGAGCATCCGCACGTCGACGAGCGCCACGTCGCCGCGGTATGTCGCTTTGAGCGCCTTCGTCTGACTCAGCGCGAGGTCGCCGTTCGCATTGAGCAACGCGCTCGCGATCAGCGCATTCAGCTTGCTGCCGAAGTACGGTTCGAAGGCCGCCGCATCCAGGCGGTTCGCGTTCACCTTGACGGCCACCTTGAGCGGCGTCGCCGTAACGTCGCCTTTTATGCCGAGGGTGCCCTTCTTGTTGAGCGTGGCTTGCAGATCGACCGGCAGCGGCTTACTCAAATCGTCGCTGATCTGCTGCACCTTCAGTTGCAGCGGCGTCACGCTCAGCTTCACGGGGTGCGGCGTGGTGTTGTCAGTGAAATTGGCGGTCGCGTCTTTCAGGTTGAGTTCGCCAATCCTGTAGTGCCACGCGGGCCCTTCCGCCTGCGCCTTCTTGACCGCGTGGATCGCCGTACGCTGCTGCTCGGTCTGGTGCGGACCGGCGAGCGCGGCGAGGTCGATGCTGCCGTCTTTCAGACGCTGCGCATTGATCACCAGGCCGGTCGTGTCGACGCCGGTGATATCGGCTGTGCGTCCCACGACGTCCACCTGCTTGACCGTCACCTGGCCTTGCGCGAGCGAAACCACCTGCGTCTTGCTGCCGCGCGCCGCGAGCTTGAGCGATTCGAGATCGAGTTGGGTGTCGGTGACCATCACAGCGGTCGGCGACTTCGACCAGTTCGCATCGACGTTCGCGTTGGCGGACAACGCGCCATCGACGACTTGCGCCGCGGTCGCGGTGTCAAGATACGGTTGCAGCAGCGGCAACTTCAATGACTTCAGATCGAGCTTTGCGGTGGCGGTCTTCGCGACAAGGCCGAACGCGCCGGCTACGCCGAGCGAGCCGCCGGCGTCCTTGAAGTCGCTATTGATCGTGTAATGCGCGGGGGCCGTAGCGAGCGTCGAGAAATCGGTCAGCGTGACGGCCAGTTTCTCCAGGCCAGCGTCGACCGGACGCGAAGCGGCTTCGTCGTGAACGTTGACGGTGCCGTCGTTAAGCGCGAAACGCTTGATCGACAGGTCCAGAGGCTGTGCGGTCTTTTCCGTGGCGGTTGCGCCGGATGCCGCCGCGGGTGCGCTCGCCGCGTTTTCAGCCGTTGTGGCCGCCGACGCGGCCGCAGGGGACGCCGGTGTGGATGCAGAAGCCTCCGCCGCGGGCGCAGTCGAGAACATCCGCTCGACACTCAACACGCCGTCTTTATCACGCGCGAGATTGGCGGTTGGCGCGTCAATGCGGATATCGTCGAAGTGATACAGGCTCTTCAACGGCTCCAGCGTCGCGGCAGCCACATGCACCGCGCGCGCCGCGAAGAACGGCGCCTTGCTCTGATCGCGCACGTCCACATCGTTCAAATCGACGGTGCCCGCCACGCGCAATGACGGCGCGTCGTTGGACATCACGAAGTTGAGCTTGAGATCGGTGGACAGCTTGCCGCTCTGCACAATCACGGGCAGCTTGGCCGGCGCGTAGGACAAGAGCTGGGGCACGTCGAGCCCGTCGAAGCGCAGCGACACTTCCGATTCGCGCGACGCAGCAAACGGCTTGGTCTTGCCGTCAATGGCAAGCGGACTGCCGTCGATGCGCGCACGCAGCAACGGCTCCACGAAGATATCGGTTTTCGAAGGCAGCGTGGCGATAAACGGAATGCCGAGCTTCCATTGATCGATCACGTGGGTTGCGCCGAGCAATTTGTCGTCGAACGTGATCTGACCGTTTTCCAGACGAATGTTCGACACCGAGAATAACGTCGGCTTGCTATCGGGCTTGGCCGGCTGCTTCGAGAACTTCTCGATCAGGTCGGTAAAATTAAAGCGCTGCGCATCGTAGCGAACGATATGAAAACGTGGCGAATCGAGTTGCACCTCGTCGATAATCGGCGCCCCGCGAAACAGCGAGCTCCATGACGGCTTCACAATAAGCCGCGCTATATCGACAAAATCGCCCGCACCGCCCCGCTCGCCGATATGCACGCTATCGGCTTCGAGTTTGAGCGTGTAGGGATTAAGCGCAATGCGGCCGATCGTGGCAGGCCGGTCGAGTTGCTTGCTGAGTTGCTGCTCGGCAATGTGGCGAATCAACGGCGGCGCCGCGAAAAAGCCCAGCAGACCGAACAATACGAGGAAAATCAGCAGACCCGTGATGACACGCCGGGTGCGGCGTGACTGCGCGACGTCGCGCACGGTCTGCATGGAAGAGGCGATTGATGCTTTATTGAGGCTTGCCATGCTCGGTCTTGGGTAATGCGGCGGCAAGCCCGCCGCGAAACGAAAATCCCGCAAGCGGCAGTATAAGTGGTGAATCTTACGCGGGATATAAATGTCAGTCGCGACTTACACATTGTTTCACGCTACAGCGCCCGATGTCCGCCAGCATGAAGCGGCGGACATGGGCTGATTTATGCGTGACTCATGTTTTGCTGTCACAGCAGTGACGCATATTACTCATGCGCTTTACAGGTGCACTTTACTGAAGCATTTCATTGGCGGACTTTACTGACGGATCACCGCCGGCGGTTGCCAGCTGCCATCGGTCGCTTCCGGCTTCGGTGCGTACAGACGCAGCATCAGTTGCAGATCGGTACGCGGCGCCGGCAACCAGTTGCCGCTCTTGCCGCGCGTCGACGACACCGTCACATCGAGCGAGCCATCGCGATTGCGGCGCGCGCCGTTACGATCGCCGACCGCCAGACGCGCTGGCGCGCTTTCCCCTAACGCGCCGTCTTTCGTATAAGCGGTGATCGACCAGAAGCCGCGCACCGGCGGCAACTGGTTCGGCGCGAAGTGAATCACGTAGCGGTTTGCGCCGTTGAGCGCATGACCGTCGCTGTCCTGGGTGACAACCGCGCGCACTTCATCGTCCTTCGTGCCGATGCCCGGTTGGGTCGCGGCGGCGTAAGCGCGCATTGCGTAGTCAGGACCGTAGCTGCCCACGCCGTCGCCGAACCAGCTCCAGCCGTTGCCGCTCAGCAGATTGGACGGCGGCGTGACGACACGCTGGTGGCCGTCTGCAAGACCCGCGGCGATCGCCTCGGGCGCGCTCGGCAGCTTCACCGGATCGCCAGGCGTCACGCCGAAGTCAGACAGGATTTTCAGTGCATGCGGATCGGCGGGCGTCGGCGGATTGTCCGGCAACGCCTGCGCGAGGCGGCTGAAGAAGTCATTCGCGTCGAGCGCGGCGACTCGCGCGGCCGGCGTGCCGGAAGCAGCCGCGGCGGCATCGGCGGCATTGCTGCGCGGCGGTGTAATCGATGCCGAGCGCGTGTCGCCGACAAAGACGCTCAGCGGCGCGACGCGGATAGCGTGCTGCAGTTTGCGCACCGCTGTCAGGTCGCGGGTGCCGTTCGACTGGATGCGCACGCTCACCCACGCGTTGCGGGTCGGCACGTCGACGCGCTTCACGCCCTTGGGCAGATCGCCCTGCCAGCCGGGGCCGACGAAGGCAATCGTTTGCGCTTTGATGCCCACTGCGCGGGTGGCGAACTGTGAGCTGATCGACCAGACGACATTGGTCCACATGTCGAGCACGCGGGCGTCGACGTAGCGGCCATGCGAGTCGGGCAGCGACACGATCACCGGCTCGCTGCCGACGTCCAGCCAGCCGGTCGAGTCGAACGTGTCGAGACTCGGTTGGAGCGGATTGGCTGCGCCGATCGGCGGCAAGGCCTGCGCGTGACGCAGTGTATTGATCGGCGCCTGGCCCGGATCCGTGCCGACCGCCGCGTCGCGCGCGACGCCCATCAGCACCAGCGGATAGCCGAACACATACGAATCGGCGACTTCGTCTTTGATCCAACCGGTGGTTTTTTGCGTCGTGGACGGTGTCGACGCGCAACCAGCCAGAAATGCGAGGCCTGCGAGCGATGCGCAGGTCCAGTGAAGCGAAAACAGTTCTTGGCGATTTTTTATCATTCGTTCAGGTGGCAGAACGTGCGGTCCCAGGGAAAACGTCGGTGCGCAGCGAAACCTGGTTGCGTGGCCTCCCTAAGCCGGGCGCAACCAGTCTGCGGCTCGCGATGCCGACAACATCGGGTTGTATCGTATCCTTGCTCACCAGGCAAGCGCAAAGGCAGGAATAGCGCGTTGTAGTGAGCGTACGGACACCATTTGCAGTACGGTTGGCGATTTTGATCCTTCGCGCGCGGGTTCTTGCCTTGCTGGCCGCCCTTCCCGATCACTCACCGCCCTTTTGTATCCGGAGCGTTTTATGTATATGCCCGCCCATTTTGAAGAGAACCGTCCAGAGGTTCTCCACCGACTGATCGCCGAGCAGCCGTTCGGCGCGCTGATTACCCACGGGCCGCATGGGCTCGATGCGAATCATTTGCCGTTCGAGTTCGACGCGAAGCCAGTCCCCGGAGCGGGCGACGCGAAGGCCGTGCATTCGCACGGCATCCTCCGCGCCCACGTCGCCCGGGCCAACCCTGTCTGGCAGGAAGTCGCCGCCAACCCGGAAACCCTCGTCATTTTCCAGGGCCCGGCCGCCTACATCTCGCCGACCTGGTATCCGAGCAAACACGAGACGCATCGTCAGGTGCCGACTTATAACTATATGGTGGTGCACGCGCACGGCCGGATCGTCGTGCGCGACGACGAGGCGTTCGTGCGCGGCCTGGTCGCACGGCTCACGCGCAAGATGGAAGCGGGCGAACCGGTGCCGTGGAAGATGGGCGACGCGCCGGCCGACTATATCGCCCAGATGCTAGGGGCGATCGTCGGGCTCGAGATCGAGGTCACGCGACTGGTCGGCAAGTGGAAACTCGGCCAGAACAAGGAAGCCGCCGACCGGCGCGGCGCGGCCGAAGCGCTGCTGGCGCGCTCCAGCGACGAACAGCAGGCAGTCGGCCAGGCCATGCTGGACGCGCCGCCGGCGTTCTGAGCCGGATTGCTCGACGGATTGCTCAACAACCGTAGCGTGTCACAAAAACATCCTTGACCTTCCCATCATGGGAAGGTCAATACTCGGTTCATGATGCGGCCCAATGCCGTTACGAGCCTTGCCTACCATGACCGAACTTGCCACGCCGCTGCGTCCCGCGGACGCTACGCCCCCCATAACCACCGAACTCGACATCGGCGGGATGACCTGCGCCTCGTGCGCGATGCGCGTCGAAAAGGCGCTGGCCAAAGTGCAGGGCGTCACGCGCGCGTCGGTCAATCTCGCCACCGAAAAAGCCAGCATCGACAGCGACGCTGCCGTCGACCGCGAAACGCTCGTCAACGCTGTACGCAAGGCGGGCTACGAAGCCACGCCTTCGGCGCGCCCGGACGTCCCGCCAGCGCAAACGTCGCACGCCACGGAACTCGCGATCGGCGGAATGACCTGCGCCTCCTGCGCGATGCGCGTGGAGAAGGCGCTCGCGAAGGTGCCGGGTGTCGCGAGCGTGTCGGTGAATCTGGCGACCGAAACGGCAACGGTCAATCCAGGAGACGCGGCCTCGGGTGCAGGCGCCGACACCGACGCGCTGATCGCAGCGGTCAAGAAGGCCGGTTACGAAGCGACGCTGATAGCGCCCCCGGACGCACCGGCGTCCGTCTCCGATACTGCCGCCCTGGCCACCGCCGCAGACAGCAAACGCAACCAGACCCGCCGCGAACTGGCGGCCGTCCTCGCCTCCGCCGTGCTGACGCTGCCGCTCGTCCTGCCGATGGTCGGTGAATGGTTCGGCTTGCACACAATGCTTGCACCGTGGCTACAGTTCGTTCTCGCCTCGATCGTGCAGTTCGTGTTCGGCGCGCGCTTCTATCGCGCGGCCTACCGTGCCGTGCGGGCCGGCGCCGGGAACATGGACTTGCTGGTGGCGCTCGGCACGTCGGCGGCTTATGGCATCAGCGTCTATGAACTGGCGAGCCATCCGGGCGACATGATGCATCTGTATTTCGAAGCGTCGGCGGTGGTGATTACGCTGGTGCGCTTCGGCAAATGGCTCGAGGCGCGCGCCAAGCGCCAGACCACGGATGCGATCCGCGCACTCAACGCGCTGCGTCCCGACCGCGCACGAATTCGCATCGGCGCGGACGAACGCGAAGTCCCGCTCGCGCAAGTGCGAGTCGGCACGGTGGTGATCGTGCGCCCCGGCGAACGCGTGCCGGTCGACGGCGCGGTGCTCGAAGGCCGCACTCATATCGACGAATCGCTGATTACCGGCGAGAGCCTGCCGGTAGCGAAGCAGGCAGCCGATCCGGTCACCGCCGGTTCGATCAACGGCGAAGGCGCGATTGCGGTAACGACCACTGCGACTGGCGCGGAAACGACCCTCGCACGAATCATCCGCCTGGTGGAAAGCGCGCAGGCCGAGAAGGCGCCGATCCAACGTCTGGTCGACCGCGTCAGCGAGATCTTCGTGCCCGCGATTCTGGCGATTGCCGCGCTCACGCTGGTGGGCTGGCTGATTGCCGGCGCGGGTGGCGAAACGGCCATTCTGAATGCGGTCGCCGTGCTGGTGATCGCCTGCCCGTGCGCGCTCGGACTGGCGACGCCCGCGGCCATCATGGCGGGCACCGGCGTCGCCGCGCGGCGCGGTGTGCTGATCAAGGACGCCGAGGCGCTGGAAACCGCGCATCGGGTGACTATCGTCGCGTTCGATAAGACCGGCACGCTGACGCTCGGGCAACCGTCGGTGACGGCTTTCGAGGCAATCGGCGACATCGGGCGCGATGAGGCCCTGGCGCTCGCCGCGGCCGTCCAGCGGCATAGTGATCATCCGTTGGCGCGGGCCGTGGTAAGGGCGTATAAAGCGGCACAAACGGGCAACCTTGGAGACGACACCGCAGTTGCGGACTCGTCGGCGAATGGCGGGATTGAAACGCTGGGGGAAAGCACGCCGGGCGCTTCAGCTTCAGCTTCAGCTGCAGTAGCGAAGGTTGCGACACTTGCAGCAAGCGCCGCCCGCGCGGTACCGGGGCGCGGCGTGGAAGCCGACGCGAATGGCCGTACCCTGGCGCTCGGCAGCACGCGCTGGCTCAACGAACTCGGCATTCAGTTATCGCCGCAACTCGCCGAGCGCGCAAAAGAACTCGAAGCGGCCGGCAACACGGTTTCCTGGCTGATGCAGCGCGCGCCGCTTGCAGCCACCGCGCTCGCACTGATCGCCTTCGGCGACACCGTCAAACCGACCGCCCGCGCGGCCGTCGAACGGCTCGCCCAGATGGGCATCAAAAGCGTGCTCGTCACCGGCGACAACCACGGCAGCGCAGCGAGCGTCGCCGAGGCGCTCGGCATCGCTGAATTCCATGCCGAAGTTCTGCCCGACGACAAAGCCCGCGTGATCCGCGATCTGAAAATCCGCAGCGCCGGTATCGTCGCGATGGTGGGCGACGGCATCAACGACGCCCCCGCGCTCGCTGCCGCCGATATCGGCATCGCCATGGCGACCGGCACCGATGTCGCGATGCAGGCGGCCGGCATCACGCTAATGCGTGGCGACCCGGCGCTGGTGGCCGACGCCATCGACATTTCGCGCAGAACCTGGCGCAAGATCCAGCAGAACCTGTTCTGGGCGTTCGTCTACAACCTGATCGGTATTCCGCTCGCGGCCTTCGGCTTGCTGAACCCGATGCTGGCCGGCGCGGCGATGGCGTTTTCGAGCGTCAGCGTCGTGACCAATGCGCTCCTGCTGCGCACCTGGCGAGGCGCGTCGACACGGTAACGATATATACGTCGTCATATTACGAAAAGCTTTCGAAAACGCTAAAGATATGGGCAAATCGGCCGTAATCCTGACATAGGTGTAAACCATGCATCCGCATGGTTTGCGCGTCACATGTCTCTCCTTACTCCGAACGCCCATGGAATTTCTCTCTTTGCGCCGCGCCAGCGTTGGCGCCCGGCTTGCCGTGCTCTCGTGCGTGCTGGTGGCATTGATTTTCGCCGCCTTTACATGGGCGCTCACACGCACCGCCGGCAAGCAGGTCAGCGATCAGGTGCTCGAGCGCATCGCCGATAAGGACCGCTCGATCGCCGCGATGATCACACTGTTCGACAAGGCGCTGTCGTCCGAAGTCGATCGCTCGATGTCCCTGTTTGCGAGCTTCATGCCCGCCGGCTACACACTCGACGAGACCCAGAACGTCGACATCAACGGCGTCGCCACCCCCACCATCAAGGCCGGCGACAAAGTCCTCAACATGGACTTCTCGGTTCCCGACCAGTTTCTCGAACGCAGCGGTGCGGTCGCCACCGTGTTCGCACGTAGCGGCGACGATTTCGTCCGCGTGACGACGTCGCTGAAGAAACAGGACGGCTCCCGCGCGATCGGCACGCTGCTCGACCGCAAGGCGCCGGCGTACGCGCTGATCCTCGCGAACAAATCCTATACGGGACTGGCTGCCCTCTTCGGCAAGCGTTTGATTACGCAATATCAACCGATCACGGACGCGAGCGGGCGCGTAATCGGCGCGCTGTTCGTGGGCGTGAACGTGGACAAGGAAATCCAGTCGGTCGAAGACGGCATCAGCAAACTGAAAATCAGCGACAGCGGTTACTACTTCGTACTTAACGCCTCGAAAGGCGCGGATCGCGGCAAGCTGATCGTGCATCCGGCCGCCGCCGGCCAGAAAGCGGACGACGCGAACGCGCCGTATCAGCAAATGCTCGACATGAAGGAAGGTCAGCTCGAATTCAGTTCCGCCGACGCGACGCTCGGCGAGCGCAACGCGCACGACAAATTCGTGTCGTTCATCACCGTGCCGCAGTGGCAATGGCTGGTGGGCGGCATCGCACCGCGCGACGAAGTGATGGCAGATGTCACCAGGACGCGCGATGAATTCCTGCTGATCGGTCTCGCGCTGGTCGGCGCGTTCGCGATCGTGTTCCTGATCGCCGTGCGCCGCCTTGTGAGCCGTCCGCTCGATGAAGCCGCAAAGGCGTCCGAGCGTTTCGCCTCAGGCGATCTGAGCGTACGCGTGGCCAGGGGTGGGCATGCACGTGCGGACGAAATTGGCCGCCTGATGCAGTCCATCGACGGCATCGGCGAAGGCCTCGCGCGCATTGTTTCGCAAGTGCGCAATGCGTCGACGGATATGTCGGAGGGCACCGAAAAGATCGCTACCGGCAGCGGCAACATCGCTGCGCGTATCGCCACCCAGGCGAGCAGCCTTGAAGAAACGGCGGCCAGCATGGAGCAGATCACGTCGACCGTGCAGCAGAACGCCGACCATGCCGCGCAGGCCAACACGCTCGTCACGCATGCCGCCGATGCCGCGCTCGAAGGCGGCCGCGCCGTCGAACGCGTGGTCTCGACGATGGGCGAGATCAGCCGCTCGTCGCAGAAGATCGCTGAGATCACCAGCGTGATCGAAGGCATCGCATTCCAGACCAATATCCTCGCGCTGAATGCCGCCGTCGAAGCGGCGCGCGCGGGCGAGCACGGCAAGGGTTTTGCCGTCGTGGCGTCGGAAGTGCGCGCGCTCGCGCAGCGCAGTGCGGCTTCGGTGAAGGAGATTGAAGGCGTGATCGCCGCCTCCACGGCGACCGTTCAAAGCGGTTTCCGGATCGCTGAGGAAGCCAGCGCGACGATGCAGGGCATCGTTCAACAGGTCGGCCAGGTGCGCGCGATCATGGCGGAAATCAGCGTTGCGTCGCGCGAGCAATCGGGCGGCATCGAGCAGGTCAACCTTGCGGTCACGCAGATTGGTGAAGCGACCCAGCAGAATGCGACGATCGTCGGCGAGGCGGAACTCGCCGCAGCCGAGTTGCGCGATCAGGCTGCGCGGCTTGCGCAGGTGGTGAGCGTGTTCAAGCTGGAGGCTGGGCGGGATTAACGCGCTGCCTTTGTAACGGCGCGGCGTCTTGCCGCGCCGTCACTGGAAGCGCCATCGTTGGTGGCGACGGTGATCGCACTAGCACTAGCACTAGCACTAGCACTAGCACTAGCAGTGGCAGTGGCAGTGGCAGTGGCAGTGGCAACGCTAAGGGCGCCGCCGTGCGCCGTCATCAAAACTCCACATCCAGTTCGTCGATCTCCTCCACTTCCTGCTGCGCGTCCGCGATCCACTGCTGCATTTCAGGCAGCGCCATGATGCGCTGCCCATACTCGACAATCTCAGGATCCAGTTTCACGTCGTAGGTCACGAAACGCGTCACCACCGGCGCGTACATCGCGTCTGCCGCGCTACGCTCGCCAAACAGAAATGGCCCGCCGTACTGCTTCAGGCACTCGCTCCAGATCGTCACGATGCGGTCGATATCCGATTGCGCCCGCGCCCACACCTTGAAGCCCGGGAAATGCGCTTTCAGGTTCATCGGCAATGCCGAGCGCAGCGAACTAAAACCCGAATGCATCTCACCGCAAATCGAACGGCAATGTGCGCGCGCGCGAATGTCTTTCGGCAACAACGCCGCTTCCGGTTTCAGCTCGTTCAGATATTCGGCAATCGCCATGGTGTCCCAGATCTTGATGTCGTCGTGAAAGAGACACGGCACCAGAATCGAGGGCGACAGCAGCAGCAATTCGGCGCGCGCGGCGGGATCGTCGATCGACGTCACGATCTCTTCGAACGGCAGGCCGCTGAATTTGGTCAGCAACCAGCCGCGCAGCGACCACGACGAATAATTCTTGCTGCTGATAGTGAGCGTGGTATTCGCCATACGATTCTCCTCCAGATGGGGCGTTCGTCCGACGCCTGGCGATGCGCATGCACGTTGCCGTGCGCGGGCGCACCAAAGCGCGGCAATTTCGGCCCGCTTCGATGACTCGCGCAAATGCTATGCCAACGTGCAGGGACGGCCGCGCCAGTGCGACGGCATGATTGGCACATGACTTGCCTCTATTCGGGTTCCTTCCTTTCCTGCCCTCGTGCGAAGGTTATGAACCTGTTCGCATATCCCACATACCAGGCTTTCGCCGACATGATGCTGCCGATGCGGCACGGCGCTGCGCTGGTGAATCATTCGCTCGACGCCTGGCCCGCGTTTGGCGACACGTCGCATGGACGCTCGATACGCGCCGCCTGCGAGTTGTTGACCCTCGCTGGACTCACGCCGGTGAGGCCGCCGTTCGGCATCGATAGCGTGGTGACGGAAGGCAATCCCGTGCGGATCGTCGAGGAAGTGGCAGCGCACACGCCGTTCTGTTCGCTGGTGCATTTCCGTAAGGACACCACGCTTTCGCATCCGCAGCCGCGCGTGCTGGTGATCGCGCCCATGTCCGGCCACTTCGCGACGCTGCTGCGCGGCACCGTGTGCACGATGCTGGCCGAGCACGACGTCTACATCACCGATTGGCACAACCCGCGCGACGTGCCGCTGAGCCAGGGCCGTTTCGGCTTCAATGAATTCGTGCAGCATGTGATCGACTTCACCGAAACAATCGGACCGGGTGCACACCTGCTGGCGGTATGTCAGCCGACGGTCGCCGCTTTGGCCGCGGTCGCGCTGATGGCCGCCGACGATAACCCCGCGCAGCCCGCCAGCATGACGCTGATGGCGGGTCCGATCGACACGCGCATCAACCCGACGCGCGTCAACGAACTGGCGAAGAGCAAGCCGATCGAGTGGTTCGAGCAGAACCTGATCAGTGCGGTGCCGTTTGGTTTTGCGGGCGCGCACCGTCGCGTGTATCCCGGCTTCGTGCAGTTGACCGCGTTCATGTCGATGAACCTCAGCCGCCATCTCGACTCGTTCGAGACGATGTATTACGAGCGTGCCAAAGGCGATCCGGCGAAGGCCGACACGATCCACACTTTCTACGAAGAATACTTCGCGACGATGGACCTGACGGCCGATTTCTATCTGGAGACCGTCGATACGGTTTTTCAGCGGCATGCGCTGCCCTTGCATGAGCTCGAGGTGGAGGGGCGTCTTGTGGAGCCTTCGAAGATTCGCCGCACTGCGCTGCTGACCGTGGAGGGTGAAAAGGACGATATCTGCGCCGTGGGGCAGACGCTCGCCGCGCAGGACATGTGCGACAAGTTACGGCCCTATCTGAAGACGCATCATGTGCAAACCGGTGTGGGGCACTATGGCGTGTTCAACGGACATCGGTGGGAGCGGCAGATTTATCCGCGCGTGCGGGCCGTGATTTACGACAACGAACCGCGCGCGGTGCTGGTGAGTTCGCGGGCGCAGACGATCAAGCCGGGTGTCGGTCGCTGCGGCAACGGAGGTGGTGGCGGCAGCGCCGGCCGCGTCGGCGGTCGTTGATGTCGAGATAGATACCAACGTGACGACTGGCTCGCCGAACGGAGCCGGCTCCGGCGGCGTCGCCAAGCCTCAGCCGGCGTCACGGGCGCCGCGCAGGCGGCCCCCGGCGACGCAATAAGCGGGTCGTTCAGGCGAGTTCATCGCGCGAAAAACTCAGTCGTTTCTTCAGATAGCAGCATGCGCGAACGGCGCGACTTCTTCTTTAGACAGTCGCATGCACCGATGATGACTCGGCCGCTCTCTGTGCGAGCCGCAGGCGGCCCCGTTATGCGGGCGCCTTGGCGCAGATCCGCTTATTAAGCCGCGACACTTTTCCACGGCTGTACCGCCGGCACTTCGCATGGACCTTCGACTTCGATCGATTTGAAATCGGCCGGTGACACGATTTCGATGTACTCCATATCTTCAGAGTAATCGAACAGATAGTGGACGATGCCCGGCGCCTGATGCACACAATCGCCGGCGGCGACGAGCGTCTCCTTGTCGCCGTACATGAAGCGCGCCCAGCCCTTCAACATGATCACAATGTGGAAATCGGCCTCATGACGGTGCCAACCGGTGCCTTGCTCTGGTGCGTGATTCGCCTTGACGAGTTGCGCGAGCACCTTGCCGCCGGTTGCTTGGGCGATGCCTAAATCACGGTAGAGAAAAAAGTCGCGTAGGCCCTGATCCACGTAGGACGTGTCTTGCGGACGGACATGGCTGAACTGCGTGGCGAATTCGGTGGACATGATCGCGCTCCTGGAGAGTGAGCCGGCAGTTGAAAACGACGCGTTGGAGCGTCGGTTGCAAGCATCAAGCGGGCCAGTTTGCGCGAGCAACGTTGCGTTGCCTGCAGGCGATCAGGCTAAGGACGCACCACGCATTACGCGGCGCGTCTTGCTTCAAACGTTTCGGCTAATGTGGACTTTTATGCGGTCGGGCGGAACATCTGGAACATCTCGCCGATTCCCGCGTAGTCGGCGCGGTAGCCGGCACGCATGATTGGCTGCGCGGCGTGGGTGTCGAACAGACCGTCTTTCAGATAGGCCTCGTTGATATGGACGCCGACCACTTGTCCGAGCGACAGGTAGTTGTCCATCGGCTTGCCGTCGAGGGTATGCAAACGGACCACTTGCAGCAGTTTGCATTCGAGCGCGGCCGGCGATTCGGCAACGTGCGGTACAGCGACGTTGCGACCCGGCGCAGGCGTGAGGCCAGCGAGTTCGAATTCGTCGACGTGGGACGGGACTGGTGCGGAGGAACGGTTCATCTGCTCGGCGAGCGGCTTGCTGGACAGATTCCAGACGAATTCGCCGGTGGCCTCGATGTTGGCGATGCTGTCTTTACGGCCTTCGCTGCAGAAGCCGATGATCGGCGGAAAGCTGGCGAACGCGCCAAAGAAGCTGTAGGGCGCGAGGTTCAAAGTGCCATCGGTGGCACGTGAGGAAATCCAGCCGATCAGACGCGGGGCGACGATGGCCTTGAACGGATCATGCGGGAGACCGTGACCGGCAGCGGGATCGTAGAAGTAGTGGGACATGGTTTGTGTTGGGCGTTTGCGGGTGAGGCGGGAGGTATTTATACCGCAGACTCGCTGGGGCTGCTGGAAGCGGGATTGGCGGGGTTGCTGTTGTTGGCCCTTCCGTGGATTCCGTTTGATCGATTGGCTTCGCGGTCCGACTTAACAGGCTTGAGGCTGTTAATACAAATTACAGCCTATAACCTGTTTAATTAATTTACAGCTTATTGCCTGTATTTGTGTGTTACAGTCCAAAGACTGTACGAGCCTGAAGAAAATCCGATGGATTACGCTATCAAGACGCTGAGTCAGCTCCGCCCCATTCTCCTGGGCTTCCGCAAGTCAGCAGGGCTCACACAGGCTGCCGTGGCCGAACTGTTAGGCATCACCCAGCAAAGCTACGCGCAACTGGAAGCCAATCCAGCAACAGCAAGCGTCGAGCGGCTTTTTAAGGTCATGCGTTTGCTGAACGTGGAACTGCGCATGAGCCAGGCGTCGTCCGCGCCAAGCAGTCAACCAGCGCAGGCCGACACGCCGAGGCTTCAACGGCACGTCCCCGCTGCCAGGAAAGCGGACCCTCCGTCTACGACCAACCGCGCAGGACGAACCCAGCAGGCGCCGAGTTCAAAACAGCCTCGCGGGGCAATCACGACCAAAAAGAAAAGGGAAAACTGGTAATCATGGCGCGCCGCTCTCAGACGCAACGACTCGACATCTGGATGAACGGCCTGCCCGTCGGCTACTGGGAAAAAGCACGGGAAGGTGATCGCCTGAGCTATCTCGACGAGTGGATCGAAGATGAACAGGGGCGTCCCCTTTCACTGTCGATGCCGTTCACGCCCGGGAATCAACCGTACCGCGGGGACGTGGTCAGCGCATTCTTCGACAATTTGCTTCCCGATAGCGATGCGATCCGCCGACGATTAGCTCAACGGCATCGCACGGGCAGCACGAATGCTTTTGACCTGCTGGTAGCGCTTGGCCGTGACTGCGTCGGTGCAATCCAACTACTCCCGCCTGACGAGCAGCCCACCGATCTTTACGACATCTCTGGGACGCCTTTATCCGAGTTGCAGATTGCGCAGTTACTGCGCAATGCCACCTCAGCGGCGCCGCTCGGCCAATACGATAGCGGTGCGGATTTAAGGTTATCGATTGCCGGCGCGCAGGAGAAAACGGCGCTGCTACGCCACGATGAGCAGTGGATCTACCCGACAGGTAGCACGCCGACCACGCATATCTTCAAGCTCCCGCTCGGCCTGGTCGGGAACATGCAGGCGGACATGCGGACCTCGATTGAGAACGAATGGCTGTGCTCAAAAATCGTATCGGCGTATGGACTCCCCGCAGCGAACTGCGAGATTGCAACGTTCGAGGATCAGAAAGCGCTCGTGGTCGAGCGTTTCGACCGTAGGCTGTCGAGCGATGCGAGCTGGATCGTGCGTCTTCCGCAGGAAGACATGTGCCAGGCCACCGGAAGGCCCTCCCATCTGAAGTACCAAGCCGACGGCGGCCCGGGCATCACCGAGATCATGGACGTATTGCTCGGATCCGACAACGCGGATCAGGATCGGCGACACTTCTTCAAGACCCAACTCGTGTTCTGGCTACTGGCCGCAACGGATGGGCATGCGAAGAACTTCAGTATTTTTCATCTGCCCGGTGGGTTGTACCGGTCGACGCCGCTTTACGACGTGCTATCCGCGCATCCGATCATCGGCCCGGGGAGAAATCAGATTGCGCGTCAGAAGGCAAAAATGGCGATGGCTGTTCGCGGTAGTACCAATCACTATCTAATCGACAAGATTCAACGGCGGCACTGGATCGAACAGGCTCGCCTGGTTGGGCTGGGAAGTGAGACGGCGCAGGACATTATTGGCGAAGTAGTTGATGCGACTGATCATGTGATCAGCACGGTGGATGCACTGGTGCCCTCGGGATTTCCGGACGGGCTGGCGGAATCGCTTCTGGGTGGGATTGGGAGGCAGCGGGATAGATTGATCGCGGCGTCGAGACCCAGGAAAGATGCCCTGTCGCCGCGCATCTGATAGATAGCCTTACCCGCGACTAATCACCCGCTTGCGGCCTTCCTTAACTCGCGCCAAATGCGCCTCGTCCCAATCATAAAAACCCGCACCACTGCGCACCCCCACCCGCCCCGCGTTCACCTGCTCTCGCAACAGCTCAAGGACATCTTCGTCCTTAGCAAGTTCCGGCATCAGATGCGTAGAGATGTCGAGGAAAGTGTCCAGCCCACCCATGTCCGCGCCCTCGAGCGGCCCGACGATTCCCCACCGGCGCCCGAGCGACGCCTTCATGACCCGATCGACCACATCTGGTGTCGCCGCGCCCGAGCGCACGATGTTCAACGCCTCGCGCAGCACCGCGAACTGCAACCGGTTGCCGACAAAACCCGGAATCGCCTTCGCCAGCACCACCGGCTCCATGCCGATCGCGCTCATCAACGCAGCGGTCTGCTCAGTGACTTCCGGCGCGGTCGCGGTACCCGGCACGACTTCGACGAGCGGGATCATGTGCGGCGGATTCCAGAAATGCGCGATCAGAAAACGCTCCTTCGCGCGCAGCGGAGCAACCAGTTGATCGGGCGGAAAACCGCTGGTGTTGCTCGCGAGAATCGCATCGTCTGCCATCAACCCGGCCAGTGACGCATACAGGCGATGCTTCAGTTCGAGTACTTCGGGAATGGCCTCGATCACGAATTGCGCCGACGCCATGACGTCGAGCTGCGCATGCGTCTCGATGCGCGCGAGCGCCGCCTGCCTGGCAGTGTGGTCGATACGTCCGGCGTCGATCAGTTCATCGAGTACCGCTTCCGCCTTCGGCACAACGCTCGTGAGGCGCGCCGGGTCGACGTCGTGAACGATCGTCCGGTGCCCGTGCAATGCACTTTGCGTCGCAATACCGACGCCCATCAATCCCGTGCCCACTACGCCTATGACTGCCTTGTCCACGCCGCTCCCCTGCTACCGTCGATGAAAGCTTCGAAGCATAGCGCAGCGTGCCGTTTTCCCAGGCCGAACGTGACAAAGCCGGTCTTCCGTGAGGAAGGACCGGCTTTGTGGACTTCACGCCGCGTCATGCGGCGCCGTCATGTGCGCATTAATAGCGCGGGGGCGGCGGGCGATGGTCGTCGCCGTGGTGATGCGGATCGTAGTCGTGCGGGTGATGACGCATCCAGTCGTCATGAGCCCAGTAACGATGGCCGTCCCAGTAACGATCGCCATGCCAGCCGATGTTGATCGATATGTCCACCGGCATCATATGCGGCTGACCGTAAACCACCGGTCCCGGACCACCCTCGATGACCACCCGTTCCTGGGCGAAAGCGCTGCCGGCTGCGAGCAACGCGCCGCCCGCCAGCAAGGTTGCAATAATCGACCGCGATGTCTTGTTAAAGGTTTTCATAGTGACCTCCCGTGCAAAGTTTTGTGTCAAGCCAGCGCCCGTGTTCGGTCAGCATCGAACCGCGATTTTGGGTTCGGACCAGACGCCGTACGCTTGAGACCAACTTTAGCGGCGCGAACCGCTTGAAGACGTGAGCACTTGTAAGCACACGTTTCGTAGAAAGGGACTGATGATTAGCTGCATTTTCGGCGTTCGCCGCCCGTCTGCAGCGCACGCGCGGTAGATCGACGGAATGGCGCGAAAGCACCGTGTCAGCCGCCGTTACATTCATTTCGGCCTGGAAATATTCGGAAAGACGGGGAATTGGGCGGTAACAGTCCAGGACGGCACCAAAAACAAAAGCCACGGCACGCGTTTCGCGGGCGGTGGCTTCAATGATGCGAGGCGCACTCGACGTGCGCGCCCATGCGCGGCGGTCCGCGCTCAGGCCATACAACTTTGCTTTTTAGTCAATCAGCTTGATGCCGAAAAACGTAGCTTGCGCTTTGCGCTGACGCTCGGCTTCGCTGCAGCGTGCTGCATACGAATAGTCCAAATCCATTTCCAGATGGGGCGACGCAAAGAGGCCCCGGGCCTTTTGGAACAATGCAAGAATGAAGCTCATGGCGACTCCCGGTTGGTTACTGTGCTTGCTAGGGTTTTCCCTTAAGAAGAATTATAGGGTTTTCCCTATGCAAAAGCTAGTGCAATGCAGCAATTTCTCGGGTGTGGTGTGTTGTCACAGGATTTTTGTCCATGGTGCGTCGCATCACGACAACGTCCCTGTTTTTCATATTTCAGGGTCAAAAGCCTCCGCTTACTGAAGCGTAGTCGACTGCGGCTTCCTGCTGCGCGTGGGTTTCGGGCTCGTCATGTTTTTGCGAGGGTTGACCACGGCGGCATCGACAGCGCCTGCCGCGGCGCTCTCCGCCCGCACCAGCGTCGCGCTGTTGACAGACACGATCAGCCCCGGCAGCGTGCGCGCCGGATTCTCTTGCGGTTTGACGGACGCGCCCGTCGCCGAAAACTCCACATTCAATGCCCAGTGCCCTTCGTGTATGCCCTGATCGCGCAAAAGCGCGCCAAGCAGTTCCTCGATGGAGTATTTGTGCTCGCTGGTCGGCATGGTGGCTCCCGCCAGAAGATGCGCTGGCGTATCCGGTCCGGCTTCGCAACAGCAACGGGAGTGTAGAACGCGAGGTTTGGCTTGCGACGGGGCAGCGCCGGGAGGTGCCTTACGGCGCCTATCCGGGGGAGGCGGGGGGACGGGAGGCAGCCTCGGAGCCGGGAGCCGGGAGCCGGGAGCCGGGAGCCGGGAAGCGGGAAGCGGGAAGCGGGAAGCGGGAAGTATGCACCCGGTCGTTTGCGCCGGCGAAACGCGCCGCCGCGGCCGGCTAACGCCGGCGCGGCGGTCGCTGAAGATCAGTGCGAGGTGGCTGCTTTCGGCTTGTGCGCGTGCTGTGCGCGCGCGCCACGTTTGGCATGGGCGGGCGTCGCCGCGGCTGGCTGAGGCGCTGCGCTTGCGGTTGCGCCAGAAGCCGCAGTGGCTGCCGCCGCGTTCGCCATCGCGAGGTGAGTGTCGAGCAAGCTGGCCATGGCGGCCTGCTGGTTCTGCATCATCTGTTCGATGCGGTGCTGCTGGGCGGTGGTTTCACGCGTCAGGCGCATCAGGAGCACGGTCTGCGTGATGCCGATCGCGACCGTCATCAACAACGCGCCCACCACGATCGACAGCATCCATTTCATGCGGCGTGAATGGTCAGTCGCGGCAAGGCGTTGATCGGAGATCACGCCATATAAAGCGTCGACCGTATCGGCGAAGGCCGTCGCTCGCGCGCGGTCGAGTTCAGGCGCGGCACGCAGCGCTGCCGCGGCAGCCTCGGCGCGCTGGGCTTCGCGGAAGGAGGGCGTAGCGAAAGCGGCGTGCGCGGATGCGGATGCAGGTGCGGACTCAGACGCAGGTGCAGGTGCAGGTGCAGGCGCGGACGCAGAAGCAGACGCATTCCCTGACGGCTTCAGCTCAGAAGCCGCCACCCCGGTCCCAGATTCCGACGAAGCCGACCCGCGCTCCGCTCCCGCACCCACGCCTTCGGCGCCGGCCGCTTCTCGCGAAGCCGTCGTCGCCTTCACGAAGGTCGCCGCGAAGCGCTGCGGCGGCATAGGCGGCTTGGCACCGCCCGAGGTCGAAACAGCCGTTGTCTCTGTCGTCGTGGCACCCGGCTCAGCCGCCTGGCGCAGCGCGGTCACGCTGCGCGCCACGGTCGCCGCCGCCATCGCAGGCGTGAGCGGCACTGCCGCGTCACGTGCCGATGCCGCCGGCTTCTCTTCGGCCGGCGCCTCTGCTGCCACGCTCACGTCCTCGAAAGCCAGCTCACCAACGGGCGATGCCGCCACCTCCACGGCCTCCGTCTCCAACCCGCTCAATTGCGCGTTCACCGGCGCCGGTTCATCGGACTTCGTGGCACGAGGCGCGCGGCGCGCCGCCCTTGCCTCCAGCGGCACGCCATCGGCATCAATCGCGCCAACCGCGGCCAGCACGACATCGGGTAATTCAAAACCATGCAGCGTGCCTTGCCGAACGTCGATATTCATCGCTTCCAGCGTAGCGCGGGTGGGATCGTCGGGGAACAGGTCGAGCGTGCTGTCGTCGCGTGAGGCATCGCTCAGTTGCGCGAGACGTTGTGCCGAGCGCGCGGCGCGCGCCAGCTTGTTTTCAGTTTCGGTCGAGACGGTGGCCTGACGCCGCTTCTTCGAAGCGGCGCGCTGAGGCCGGGACTGCGTGGATGCTGCGGAATCTGCCATAGAGAAAAAAGCGGTCGTCGCCGGAAAGCGGGCGCCGAGCACCGCTCGTCAAAGCCATTGGAATTTTTCGAGACCGCATTGTCGCATGGCCGCCCGCCCCTGCCGAAGCCATTCGCCGACGTTTTTCCGTTTTTAAGACGACACCTCGTCCTGCCGGAACTGCCTGACGCCACGCAGCTGACGCAAGCGTGCGCAGATCGCTTCATATTCGGCAGTCGACACGCGACTCAACGTGATCACCACTTCATCGCACTCCGGCGCGTCATCGCTTTGCTGCATCACGAACTGCTTGACGCGCGGGCTCGCAACGCCGAGTTCGTCGTGTAGCGAATGGAATGTCATGGCACCGCGCTCGACGATCATCGTCAGTTGGCGCCGTTGCTTCGTCGTGATGAAGCGGCGCTCAAGCGGCTTGATCCCGGCGAGGATGATCAGAATGATGATGGTCGCGGCGATCGATGCCGTATACAGCCCACCGCCGACCGCGAGCCCAATCGCTGCGACCGACCAGAGGCTTGCCGCCGTCGTCAGCCCGCGCACGATTTCGCCGCGCAGCAGAATCGAGCCCGCACCGAGAAAGCCGATGCCGGAGACCACCTGGGCGGCCATCCGCGACGGATCGAGCACAACGTGTTCGCCCGACAGCACTTCGGCAAAACCGTAGGCCGACACGATCATGATCAGCGTCGAACCGACGCAGACCAGCATATGCGTGCGCAACCCCGCGGCCCATGAAAGCCGTTCGCGCTCGAAGCCGATCACGCTGCCGAGCGCAGCGGCCAGCACCAGACGGGAAATGAGTTCAAGGTTTCCCAACATTGTTTTTCCTCCTTATCTGAAATGATTTGAAGCGTATTCCGCACCTGTGACGCAGTGCCAGCAGCAGCCATTTGCTTTATCCTTGGCCGCACGCCGCAACCATAGCCAAAGTCCGCAGGCGTTTCGACTGACCGCATTTGACCAACCGAACTATGCAGAGCATGCCCCCTTCCGCCGCTTCGACGACCACTCTCGCTACCACACTGCGTGATCACTTCACTGATGTGGTGCTGCCGCTATGGCGCGGGCCCGGTTTCAATACGGCGCTGAAGCTGCCATACGAAGCGGTGAGCGCCGAGGGTCCCGAGCCGATGCCTGCGGAACGCTATCGGGCGATGGCGTGCGCGCGGCAACTGTTCGTGTTCTCGCAAGCAGGCGATGCGGCGCATGCCCAGGTGCTATTCGATTCGCTGATGCACACCTTTCAGGACACGCGCCACGGCGGATGGTTCTATAGCGTCGATGCGGAGGGCGCACCGCTCGACACCACCAAAGACCTGTACACGCATGCATTCGTGGTGTTCGCCTGCGCCGAATACGGTGGCCGTTCCGGCAATCGTGACGCGCTGGACGTCGTGCATCGCACGTCGGCGCTGATCCAGTCGCAGTTCGCGGCCGACGGTGATCTGTTCAACGCCGCGCTCACCGCGGACTTCGCTGGCGTGACCGGCACGCCGATCCAGAATCCCCTGATGCACCTGACGGAAGCCTGGCTGGCCGCCCGCGACGCCACGCGCGACAACAGCTTCGACGCCGCGTTGCGCCGTCTTGCCGGCGCGATCGCCCATCACTTCGTGCATGCGCCGACCGGCTGCATCGCCGAATTGCCGATCGGCGCGGACGACAACCGTCTGGAACCCGGGCACCAGTTCGAATGGTTCTGGCTGGTCAAGCAGGCGGGCGCATTGTTCGAAGCCACGGGGCTCGACGAATCGCTGGGGCGCGCGTTCAACTTCGCGCAAGAATACGGCGTGGACCCGCAAACGGGCGGCGTGTGCGCCTCGCTCGACGAAACCGGACGCATCAAGGACGCCACCCAGCGGATCTGGGCTCAGACCGAATATCTGCGCGCCCTGGCAAGCCACGACGACCCCGCTGCGCTTGCCGCGCTGCCGCGCCAAATCGAGCTTTTCCGGCAACGCTTCCTGCGTCCGCAAGGCTGGTTCGAATGCAAAACGGCCGCTGGGGACGTGGCGCGCGCCGACATGCCGTCGACCACCCCCTATCACCTCGCGACCGCCTATGACGCGTTGCCGGGCTAAGCGCCGGCCACCGTCTCCCCGGCATCGGCGTTAAAAGCCGACTGACCGGTCATTCAATATGCTTCGCGTTGCCAAGGGCCCCAATCGGCGTCGGCAGTTTTAAATCGCGTGTAGGTCGCGCTTTGTCCGGTGGGGGTGTCCGATGTGTCGCCATGCGGCTTTTTATCGGTGGTGTGAAGGGCGAAAGCCTGGTGGTCGTCGGTATCGACCGTAATACGGCCGACCGGGTCCGGAGCGTCTTCTTGAGGTAATTTCGACTCCAGTATCGCGAGATAGGGGGTCAAACGACTCCAGAACGAGGTGAGTTCTTCTTGCTGATAATGTGTCAATGTTTTTCCTGGACGTGTAATACAAGCAGTTTACCCTACCGGCTGGGGCACCCCTCCAAAATGCTTTCTAGGCCCCAAAAGGGCCCTATCAGGGGAATACCCGAATACTTGTTGATTGGCGTCCATCATAAAGACGTGATACAACTCGTACTTCGCGCTCGATCTCGTGTTGAGAAATAGCGGTCGCGAATGCAACACACAACATTTACTGGATTAAAAATGGCAACAGGTACTGTGAAGTGGTTTAACGATGCAAAGGGCTTTGGCTTCATCACCCCGGACGACGGCGGCGAAGACCTGTTTGCACACTTTTCGGAAGTTCAAGGCAGCGGCTTCAAGTCCCTGCAGGAAAACCAAAAAGTGACGTTCGAAGTCAAGCAAGGCCCGAAGGGCAAGCAAGCTGCGAACATCCAGCCGGCCTAAGTACCAACAGGTACTTTGAGGCACGCTTAGGCGCTTGCGTCTGATGCAAAATGGCCCGCTTTGGCGGGCCATTTTCTTTTGCAGATGCCCTATTTTGGGGCACCCACGCGGTGTCTGTGCGGGTTAAATGGCACGCATCGCCGACTGCCCAAACCCCGCCGTTTGCCCTTGCGTGTCGTCCATTTGTTGCATCCGCAACACAGTTTCCGAAATTTCGAACACGGAAACAGCCTCCTTCAGTTGCTGCGTCTGCTGATGCAGTGAGGCTGCCGCTGCGGCGGCTTCCTCGACCAGCGCCGCGTTCTGCTGCGTCATCTCGTCCATCTGCACCACCGCCTGGTTGACCTGCTCGATGCCCGTGCTCTGCTCGAGCGACGACGCGCTGATTTCCGCCATCATCTGCGTGACCCGCGAAATCGACGCGGAAACGTTGCGCATCGCCTCGCCGGCATGCTCGACCAGCGTCGAGCCGCCCTGAATCTCGGCGACCGATTCGCTGATCAGCGTCTTGATTTCCTTCGCCGACTGCGCGCTGCGCTGGGCGAGGCCGCGCACTTCGCCCGCCACCACGGCGAAGCCGCGGCCCTGTTCGCCTGCGCGCGCCGCTTCGACGGCCGCATTCAGCGCGAGGATATTGGTCTGGAACGCGATGCCGTCGATCACCGAAATGATCTCGGCGATCTTGTCCGAGCTTTGCGCGATGCCGCGCATCTTGTCCACCACCTCGTTGACCACCTCGCTGCCGCGCGAGGTCGCCTCCAGAGCGGTTTCGGCGAGGGCATTGGCCTCCCGGGCATGATCGGCGTTCTGGCGTACCGTAGCGGTCAGCTCCTCCATGCTCGAGGCGGTTTCTTCGAGCGACGCCGCCTGGTTCTCGGTGCGAGCCGACAGATCGGCATTGCCGGTGGCGATTTCGTCCGCGCCGAGGTGGATCGAGTCGGCGGATTCACGCACGGTCTGCACGGTGCGCGCCACGCTCGCCTGCATTTTTGCGAGGCCCGAGAACAGGCGACCGATTTCGTTGGTACCGCGCGAGGCGATCGGCTGGTCGAGACGCCCCAGCGCAATACGGTCGAAGTGACGGCCGGCTTCTTCGAGCGGCGCCACCACGCCCCGGCGCAGTGCCGCATACACCGCAAACGTCCCGACGACCAGCAGCAACAGGATTGCGATACTGACGCCACGGAACAGGGTCATGCGGGCATCGATCGAATCGAGCGACGCACGGCTCGCGGCGTCGCCGAATTGCACGAAGTTGTGCGACTCGGTGAGGTACGCGTCCTGGAAGCCCTGGGTCGGCTGGTCGAGGAAGGCCTGGATATTGTTCGAATCGAGAAACTGCACCAGTTCCGCAAGCGCGTCGTGCAACTTTTTATAGCGCTCAGCGAGCGCCGCAGCGCGGGTGCTGTTTTCGTCGCTGGTCTTCTCCGCGCTCATGAACGCGCCGAATGACTGATCGGCCGCCGTCAGCTGTTCGCGGGCGTGCTGCACGATGTCGGTCGGCTCAGCGCCGCCGCGCACCATGCGCGTACCGGCGCGCGACAGGTTGATGCGCGCGTCCATCAGATGCTGGGTCGTTTCATTGACCGCATCGACCTGCTTCAAGGCGATGTTCGACAGATCGCCCACGTCGTCGTGAGTCCGCGTAAGCGACCAGAACCCCAAACCCACCGTAACAAGCTGGAAAACGCAGAACGCGGCCAGAACACACAACAGGCCGGATGCGACCTTGATCTTGCTGAACATCGTGAACACCTGAATGCAAAGAATGACGGAAGCTACGTCAGGGTTAACGGCAAGGCTGAACTTTGCTTGAGATCAAAGTCGGTAAAGATCGTCTTACATCCCCTTTTCATCGGCCAACTCCTCAATTCCCTGCAAATTGCGCAACAATGCCGCGCAGATATTTTGGATTCACCTTGACGTGATGCATCGGTGCTTCCTAGAGTGGGTAGGGACTGCACACCGCACGCCAGTGCAGATGCCACTGCGGGCCACGCCCGAAGGACTCACGATGACAGACATCCTCGACCGGGCGCGCGGCGCACTGCATGCCCAGCCGTTCAGCATGCTGCTAGGCGCCGAGCTGATGCACACGGGCCCCGACGAACTGACGCTATGCCTGCCGATCCGCGATGAGCTGCGCCAACAGCATGGCTTTGTGCATGGCGGCGTCATCAGTTATCTCGCCGACAATGCGCTGACGTTCGCCGGCGCGCTGTCGCTCGGGCCGAAAGTCGTGACCGGTGAGTACAAGATCAACTATCTGCGGCCGGTGGTGAACGGCACGCTGATCGCGCGGGCGAAGGTCGTCTACGCGGGCCGGCTTCAAGCCACCTGCCAGTGCAACGTGTATGTGATGGAGGGGAATCGCGAGAAGCTCGTCGCGGTTGCACAAGGCACGATCAATCGCATCCAGGACAACGGCGAGCACGAACAGGCGAGCTGAATGAGCGCGTTTCGTGTCAGCGCGTAGTGACGGCATACCGAAGGCAGGCATCTCTATCAACAGGTCGCCCGCGGACTCCTGCGCCTGGATACCTATTGAGACTGCCGCATAAAAAAAGGCCGTTCCCGCATCAAGCAGGAACGGCCTCTTCACTTTTCACGTCAACAACGCCTTTCTTTCAACCAGCCCGGCGAATCATTCCGCCGCGTAAGTCTTCTGCGTCTGCTCGCCTAGACCTTCGATACCGAGACGTATCGTCTGGCCCGGCTTCAGGAACACCGGATTCGGCTTCACGCCCATGCCGACGCCCGGTGGCGTGCCGGTCGAAATCACGTCGCCCGGCTGCAGGCTCATGCACTGCGACACATACGACACCAGCTTCGCGACGCCGAACACCATGGTCTTCGTGCTGCCGTTCTGATAGCGGTGGCCGTCCACTTCGAGCCACAGGCTCAGGTTCTGCGGATCGGCGACTTCGTCGCGCGTCACGACCCACGGGCCGATCGGACCGAACGTATCGAAGCCTTTGCCCTTGTCCCACGTGCCGCCGCGTTCGATCTGCCATTCGCGTTCCGACACGTCGTTGATCACACAGTAACCGGCGACGTAATCGAGCGCGTTGGCTTCGTCGATATATTTCGCGGGCTTGCCGATCACCACGCCGAGTTCGACTTCCCAGTCAGTCTTCTTCGAGCCGCGCGGAATTTCGACGTCGTCGTTCGGGCCACAGATCGCGCTCGTCCACTTGTTGAAAATCACCGGTTCCGACGGCACCGGCAGATTCGATTCGGCGGCGTGGTCCGCGTAGTTCAGCCCGATGCAGATGAACTTGCCGATCTTGCCGACGCACGGACCAATGCGCGGATTGCCTTCCACGACCGGCAGCGAGGCCGGATCGATCGCGCGCAGTTTGGCGAGGCTGTCGTCGCTCAGCGTGGCGCCGTCGATATCGCCCACCACTTTCGACAGATCGCGAATCTTGCCTTGCGCGTCGAGCAAGCCCGGTTTTTCCTGGCCTTTCGGGCCGTAACGAAGCAGTTTCATCTTGCACTTCCCTTTACGTTCAGTGGTATTCGGTTCGTGTTTCAGCGTTTATCTGTGTGTCAGTTCGACCAGCCGCCGTCGATCACATGCGCGTGACCGGTGGTAAACGACGATTCGTCAGACGCGAGATACAGCGCCAACGCGGCGATCTCTTCCGGCTTGCCGATGCGGCCCATCGGCTGACGCGCGACAAAGGCCGCCTGCACGGCCTCGAGCGTCGCGCCTTGCGCCTTGGCTTGCTCGACGATCCGCTGTTCGAGCGAGGGCGAAGCTACCGTACCCGGGCAGATCGCGTTACAGCGTACACCACGCGTGATGAAGTCTGCAGCAACGGACTTGGTCAGCCCGATCACTGCGGCTTTCGACGCGCTATACGCAAAGCGGTTCGGCACGCCCTTCACGCTCGACGCCGCCGACGACATATTGATGATCGACCCGCCGCCCTTCTCCAGCATGGCCGGCAAAAACGCGCGGATCATGCGGTACATCGCTTTCGCGTTCAGATCGAAGGCGAAGTCCCAATCTTCTTCGCTGCATTCCAGGATGTTACCGGCGTGCACGAAGCCCGCGCAGTTGAACAGCACGTCGATCGCACCGACCTCGGCGGCCAGCGCCTTGATCGCCGCGCCGTCGCGCACGTCGAGCTTGCGCGCTTCGACCGGCTTGCCGGCGAGTCCGTCGATGCGGATATCGGTGGCGATCACGCGGGCGCCTTCGCGCGCGAACAGTTCCGCGGTGGCGAGACCAATACCTTGTCCTGCCGCGGTGATCAGGGCCGTCTTGCCGGCCAGTCTTTGTGTCATCTCAACTCCAGTTGAATGGGCTTTCGCTTGTGTTCGTCATTCGTCTTCGTCATTCGTGTTCGTCACGCGTCTTCGTCACATCAAAGTCGATAAAACGCAGCGGCGTTGCCGCCGAAAACCGCCTCACGCTCGGCGTCGCTCAAGGACGCGAGCAAGGTGTTCGCCACTGAGTGCCAGAGCAGGTAGTCGCCGTTCAGATCGAGCACCGGCCAGTCGCTGCCCCACATCAAGCGCGCCGGACCGAATGACTTCAGCAGATGCCCGACATACGGATGAAGCGTTGTTTCAGTCCAGCCAGGCGACGCTTCCGTGACGAGCCCCGACAGCTTGCAGTGCACTTGCGGTAACTTGGCGAGCCGCGTGATCGCATCGGCCCAGGTGGGCCAACCCGCGCGACCGTAACGGATCGGCGGCTTCGCGCCGTGATCGACAACAATGCGCAGCGCAGGAAACCGCGCGGCGAATGTTTCGATATGTTCAACGTGCCGCGCGTAAATCAACGCGTCGAACGCGAGGTCGTGCGCGATCAGCGCTTCGATCGCGGGTGCGAGATCCGGGTTGGCAATCCACGAGTCGTCCGGTAAATCCTGCAGCATCGGCCGCACGCCTTTGAATTTCGGCTCATGCGCGAGCGCCTCGATCACAGCCGGCGCCGTGGGCAACAGCAACGGCACCCAGCCGACCACACCGGCGATCGACGGCTCATGCCGCGCGACGTCCAGCAAATAACGTGTTTCGTCGATCGTCGCCGCCGCCTGCACCACCACCGTCCGCTCGATGCCCGCTCTTTCGCGCAGCGGTTTGAGATCGGCGGGACCGAACGGCCGGTACAGGATTTTCAGTTCCGGCGTGAGCCACCCGTAGTCGCCGCGAGCGGGGTCCCAATAGTGCTGGTGGGCGTCGATAGGCATCGTCAAATCAATCCTCTGGCACGGGCGCGCGGCTGTCGAGCAAGCCTTTATCACGCAACGCGGACCACAGGTCCGCGGGGATCGGCAACTCGAACGACGCGGCGTTCTCACGCAATTCGTCGGCACTGCGCGCGCCGGTCAACACGGTTGCGACCGCCGGATGCGCATACGGAAACTGCAAAGCCGCGGCGGCAAGCGGCACGCCATGCACCCGGCACACCGTTTCGAGCCGCGCGACACGCTCGATGATTTCACGCGGCGCGTCGCCATAGTTGAACTTCAGATCGCCTTCGACGCCGCGCGCCAGAATGCCCGAATTGAACGCGCCGCCTAACAGGAGGCTGACGCCGCGTTGTTCACATGCTGGGAGCAGGTCGTCGAGCGTGGTCTGTTCGAGCAGCGTATAACGGCCCGCGAGCAACGCGCAATCGATATCGAATTCGGCCATCGTGTCGAGTATGGCCGCGCCTTCATTGACGCCGAGCCCAACCGCCTTGACCGCGCCCGAGGAGCGCAAATCGTCGAGCGCACGAAAGCCGCCGCCTTCGGTCAGTTGCTGCCAGTAATGGGAGTTCTTGTCACCATGGGTGACGCGGCCGATGTCGTGTATGAGAAGAATATCGATATCGATGATGCCAAGACGCTGCTGGCTGTCTTCGAACGAACGCAGAATGCCGTCACGCGTGTAGTCGTAGATCGCCTGGAACGGCAGCGGGTCTTGCCAGCCTTCGCTGCCGTCGTAGGGCGTGGTGCGCGGTACGAAACGGCGCCCGACCTTGGTGGAGAGCACGTATTCACTGCGCGGATAGCCGCGCAACGCATCGCCCAGACGGTGCTCGGCTTTCGTGTGACCGTAATGCGGCGCGGTATCGAAGTAGCGCACGCCAGCGTCCCACGCGGCGGCAATGGTCGCGTGCGCTTCTTCTTCGGACAGATCGTGGTAGAGGCCGCCCAGGGGCGCAGTACCGAGCCCCAATCCGGTCACTTTTAATGCGCTGCGGCCGATGCCGCGCCGCTGTTCGATCTTGGAACCAACCCTTGCCGTCATGGACCGCGTCTCCTTTGTCGATCCGAGTTAGCGCTTTAGCGGTTACTCGGATCCCATGCAAAGCTGTCAATCCGAGTTAGCACTTTAGCTGTCGAGCGGGGTTAGCGCTTCACGCTTATTCCGGTCCCATGCAAAGCGCTTACCCCGATCCCATTTATGTTTTTAGCACGTGCTGACGATGTTTGCCCGCCGCATTGATGCCGCGCCACTATCCGCCGAATCGATCACGGATTCACCGATGATAGACCCCTCAACGCGGCTCGATCGCGACAACCCGATGCGGCGGTGCAGCGTTCGACGGCAAACAAGCCGGGCCCACCGGCTCAAAGGTCTTGTACGTCAGGATGAACTCCTGATGACCAAGCGTTTCCGATTTCGACGCCGCACCGAGCGACACCGCCACCGTTTGCTCGAACACTTCGCGGCCGACTTCATCCAGCGTGCCGCGGCCTTCGAGAATGCGGCCTGCATCGACGTCCATATCGCCGGCGAGATTGCGGTACGTCGCCGGATTCGCGCACACCTTGATGACCGGCGAAATCGCCGAGCCGACCACCGATCCGCGCCCGGTCGTGAACAGAATCACATGCGCGCCGCAGGCGATCAGTTCGCCGATTTCCGCGTTGTCGCTGATGTTCGGAAAGCCGAAGCGCGGTTCACCGTCAGGTACGACGTCGAGGAGATAGAGGCCACCGGTCGGCGGAACGTCACCGGGTTTGATAATGCCGACAATCGGCGATGCACCGCTTTTCGCATACGCGCCCAGAGATTTCTCTTCCTGCGTGGTGAGGCCACCATCCGCATTGCCGACGGCAAAACTGCCATGCCCGAGGATCGAGTAATAACGCGCCGCCTTCGCCACGCACGCGACAATTTCATCCCCGAGTTCCGGTCTCGCGGCGCGCGTTTTCATATGAAACTCGCAACCCACCAGCTCACCGGTTTCTTCGAAGATGCAAGTTGCACCCGCATCGATCAGATGATCGAACGCGCGGCCCACCGCGGGATTCGCCGTGATGCCGCTGGTGCCGTCCGAGCCGCCGCAAATCGTGCCGATCACCAGCTCGCTCAGCGCCATCGGCACTTTCTGCTGTGCGGCAAGTTGCTGGCGTGCACCACGAATCCAGTCGACGCCGTATTGAATCGTGCTGCGTGTGCCGCCTTTCTCCTGGATCGTCAGGACTTCGACGGGACGGCCGCTCGCGCGCACGACGTCGACGAGGTAATGTTTGTTCATGCTCTCGCATCCGAGCGACACGAACAGCACCGCGCCCACATTGGGATGCGTGGTGAGCCGCTCAAGCATCTTTTCGGCATACCCATTCGGATAGCAACCGGGGAAGCCGATCAGATGCACCGGCGGCTCGCGCTCGGCTGAAGGATCGTCGAACGCATCGAGCGGTTCGCGAAACTGCGTGACGATCTCGCGCGCGACGTGATGCGCGCACTCGACCAGATACGCTACCGCGACCACATTGCGGATGCCTTTGCGGCCATCGCGGCGCAGATAGCCTTGCAGCATGGGCTGCTGCGCGACGGCGGATGCTGCGGAAGTGTCAGTCATGATCAATCCAGCGCGGCGCGAGGCCACGTCATTGTGCTCAACTCAGTGATGGACGAACTCGTGGCCCGCGTCGTGCGTATAAGTGGGCAGATAATCGCTTTCGAGGTTATGCGTATGCAGATGCGCACCGCGCGTCACCGCCCCGGTCACGTGACCGATCACCGCGCCGTAACGCAGCACCTTGTCGTCTTTCGCGAGTTCATGGCGCGCGACCTTATGGCCGAGGTCGATGGTTTTGGTGAGCGTCACGCGCTCACCTTCGATCTCGACTTGCGTACCCGCATCGAGACGCGCCGCCGCGATCAGGCAGTTATCCGCGGGGCTAAGCAGGATCAGGCGTGAGTCGGTTTGCGATGTTTCGGGCATTTGCAACGGGCGGCTGGTCAAGTGAGTTCTCCGTGATGCGTGTGCATCAGTTCTGGCCTTCACCGCTGGCGAGCCGTGCCACCATCAGCGAGCCGAGGATGATCGCGCCGTAGATCGCCTGAATCCAGAACGACGGCACCTGGGCCAGCGTCAGCAGGTTCTGCACGACGCCGAGCAGCAGCACGCCGGTGAGGGCGCCGAGCATCGAGCCCTTGCCTCCATCGAGCGAAATACCGCCGATCACCGCGGCTGCAAACACCGTAAAAATCATGCCGTTGCCCTGGTTCGCGTTGATCGCGCCGACATAACCGGTCACGATCAGGCCACCCACCGAGGCCAGCATGCTGCCAAGCACGAACACGCCCCACGTGATGCGCTCCACGCGAATCCCCGCCGCACGTGCCGCTTCCGGATTGCCACCAATCGCGTACAACGCGCGGCCCAAACGGTGATAGCGCAGCACGAACGCAGCGATCGCGAACGCGGCCGCCGCGAGCCACACAGACAACGGCAAGCCAAACACGATGGTGGTGGCGAGCGAGAAGAACGACGGCGGCATATCGAACAGCGTGCCGCCTTTGGTCGCGCCGACCAGCATGCCGCGCAACACGATCAGCATCGCCAGCGTGACGATGAAGGCGTTCAGCCGCAGACGCACCACCAGGAAACCGTTGACGAAGCCGATTACCGCGCCAACCACGAGAATGGCCAGCAGGCCCGTCGCAGCCGGCCATTGCATGCCGAAGCCCGCGGACGCCGCCGGCATCACCAGCATCGCCCCGATAGCGGGCGCGATGCCCACCGTCGATTCCAGCGACAAATCGAACTTGCCGGTCAACACGATCAGCGATTCGGCGAGCACCACCAAGGCCAACGCCGCGGACGCACCCAACACACTGATCAGATTCGCCTTCGTCAGAAAGCTCGGGCTGACAAACGCGCCTATCACGAGCAACAAGGCAAGCGCGGGCAGCAAAGCCAGTTCGCGCAGCCGGGCGAGTTCGCTGCGAGCGCGTTTGCCGCGCGTCGCCTGGGCGACGGGCTGGGGTTGCGCTTGACCTTGCGCGGTGCCGAATGCAGGGCTGGGCACACTATTCTTCATGGAGACTGACTCCTTCAACGGATGCGATCAGGTCGTGGTCCTGCCAACCCGCGGGAAATTCGGCCGCGACACGGCCACGGAACATGACCAGAACACGGTCACAGGTGCGCAGATCGTCGAGTTCGCCGGACACGACCAGCACGGCTTTGCCGTCTTCGCGCACACGATCCACGACTGACAGCAACGCTTCTTTCGATTTCACATCGACGCCTGCTGTAGGGTCGATCAGTACGAGCACATTGGGATCGGTGGCGAGCGCGCGCGCCATCACGACCTTTTGCTGGTTGCCGCCCGATAGCCCTGACACGATATGCTCGGGGCCTTGCGCGACGATGCCAAGCGCGTCGATCATCTTCTGACCGAAGGCGTTTTTCTTCGCCGGTGGCGCGATGCCGAATTTGCCGAGCAGACGCGTGATCGTCATCGAGGCGTTTTCGGCAACCGATTGCGTCAGCACCAGCCCTTCGTGATGGCGATCCTTCGGCACGCAGCCAATGCCATGCGCCAGCGCAGCGGGTACGTCACCAGGTGGCAACGTTGTGCCATCCACGCTGATCGAGCCATGTTTAGCCGCGCGCAAACCGGCAATCGCTTCGGCCACGCTCGTGCGGCCGCTGCTCGTTGCGCCAGTCAGCCCCACGACTTCGCCACGCTTCACCGTGAACGACACGCCTTCATAATCGGCGCCGCCCAGTTCCTTGACTTCAAGCGCGATAGCCGTGTCCGCAGGCAACGCAGCGCGCGCCGCCGCATCGGCGACGGCAAGGCCGCCGCGCTCGCCGGTCATCGCTTCGATCAGTTGCTCGCGCGGCAAGGCGGAAACCGGCGCACTGACGATATGCCGCGCGTCACGCAGCACCGTCACGGCCTGGCAGATTTCATAGACCTCCTGCAGATGATGAGAAATAAAGAGGAACGTCACCCCTTCGCGCTGCAACTCGCTGATGCGGCGAAACAGGCGCTTGATCTCGTCACCATCGAGCTGCGCGGTGGGTTCGTCGAGAATGATGAAGCGCGCGCCGTACGACAGCGCCCGCGCGATCTCCACGAGTTGCCGCGCTTCCACGGACAGATCGCCGGCGCGCGCGTCCTCTCGCACGTCGATCTTCCAGTGATCGAGCAACTCACGCGCGTCGCGGCGCATCGCGCGCCAATCAATCACGCCGCCGCGCGACGGTTGCCGGTTGATGAACAGATTCTCCGCGACGCTCAGATCGCGGATGATCGTCGAATGCTGATAAACGCAGGCGACGCGCTCGCGCCACGCATCGCGATCGGCGATCGACGGCGCCGCCGCGCCGCCGAAACGCACCTCGCCTGTATCGGGCTTGCGCAGGCCGGTGAGGATCGACACCAGCGTCGATTTACCCGCCCCGTTGCGCCCGACGAGCGCATGCGACTCGCCGGGCATCACGCGGATGCTCACGTCTTTCAGCGCGGGTGTGGAACCGAAGCGTTTGGTGACCTCAAACGCTTCGACCACCGGCACGGAGGGCGTCGGCTCGCTCATTTAACGGTGTTGCCCCACAAGGCCTTGTCGTCGACATTCGCCTTCGTGACGAGCGGCGCGGGCAATTGATCTTCAAGAACGCCCGGCGACAACTGGACGATGGTGCTGCCATGATCCGTCGGACCCGGCTTGAAGGTTTGCCCCGCCAACGCGGCCTTGATATAGAACAGACCGTATTTCGCGTAGGAATCGGCCGGCTGCGAAATGGTCGCGTCGATATCACCGCGGCGGATTGCGTCGAACTCCTGAGGAATGCCATCGTTACTGACGATCACGACATGCTTCGCGTTGCCGGCAGGAAACAGCATCTGCTTGCGACGCAGCGTTTGCAGCGTGGGCGACAGATAGACGCCGCCTGCCTGCATGTAGATTGCCTTCACGTCAGGATTTGCGGTGAGCAGACTGTCGAGCGCGGTAGCAGCGACATCGCCCTTCCAGGCGGCCGGAATCTCCAGCAGCGACAAACCCGGAAAGCCCTTCAAACACGAGCGGAACGCTTCGGACCGGTCACGCCCGTTCACCGACGCCAGATCGCCCATGATCTGCACGACTTTGCCCGACTTCACATGCTCGCCGATGTACTTGCACGCTTTCTCGCCGTAGGCGCGATTGTCGGCGCGCACCACCATCGCCACCTTGCCTTGCGTCGGCGCGACGTCGACGGCGACCACCGGCACGTTCTTCGCGGCGGCGGCATCGAGCGCACGGCTGATAGCGGCCGAATCCAACGGGCCGACCACGATGCCCTTCGCACCGAGGTTCAGCAGGTTGTTCATGTCGGTGATCTGCTGGGCCGGATCGCCGTTCGAATTGACCGGCGCGAGGATATCGATGCCCATGTCCTTCGCGTATTTGGGCAGATAGTTGTTGTACGACTGCCAGAACGGCGAGGTGAGGAGCGGCAGACCGAGGCCGACCTTGCCGGCGTCAGCGGCTTGTGCTGCACCACTGACGGCTAGGCCGGCGACGCAAGCTGCCGCCGCAACGGCAAATAGCGAACTCTGGAAGATACGGCGAGCCGCGTGCGGCCCTTTAGCGAACGACATGGTTGTTGTCTCCATACATGCGTTGTGGGAACTGCGTGAACCCGCCATGCGAGTGGCGGGCACTTCGTCCTGCGCTTTCTTATCGAGTATTGGCGTGCGATCATTCACCAATGAACGTATTATTCATATACGAACTTTCCGAAGTCAAGGAATGTGCACTGCACCATGCGTCGGTGTTTCCCCTGGACCCGCGCCCTCTCGCACCAGATTCACCACGCACTTACACTCATGCGCCAGATAATGAGAACAACACTCGGAACCTCGCCCACGATGGACGCAGACGACAAAGACGACGACCGCTACCGCGCCCCCGCGCTGGACAAGGGCCTCGACATCCTCGAACTGCTCGCCGAGCAGAAGGAAGGGCTGACGCGCGCCGAAATCACCAAGCTGCTGGGACGCAATGCGAGCGAGATGTACCGGATGCTGGAGCGGCTGGTCGCGCGGCAGTACGTGGTGCGCTCGGCGGCGGGCGACCGTTACTCGCTGAGTCTGAAGCTGTATGCGCTCGCGCATCGTCATCCGCCGATGCACCGGCTGATCTCCGAGGCGCTGCCCCTGATGCAGCGCTTTGCCGATGCTGCCGAGCAATCGTGTCATCTGGTGGTGTATGACCGCGGCAATCTGCTGGTGATCGCGCAGGTGGATGGACCCGGCACGTGGGGGATGTCCGTGCGGCTCGGTTCACGGGTGGGTCTGATCGACACGGGTTCAGGCCGCGTGATCCTGGCGTTCCAAAGCATCGAGCAGCGCGAACAGATGCTGGCCGAGCACACCAAGGTGAAGGGCGAAGTCACGATCGATCGTGATGCGCTGGAACAGGCCTGCGAGCGGATTCGCGCCGCCGGATTTTCGCAGAAGGACAGTCAGCAGACGTTTGGTGTGACCGACGTCACGGTTCCGATCCAGGGACCGTCAGGCCAGGCGATCGCGGTGCTGACCTGCCCGTACCTGCGGCGCATCGACGAGTACGTTGCACCGACGCTGGAAGCGGCGACGGCGCTACTGCGCGAGACGGTGGAGGCGTTGTCGATGTTTCGGGAAGAGGCCGTCTAGCGCGCCGTTGCCGGAGAGCGAATGTGTGCGGCAGACCGCTGCACAAATCGTCCGGTTCCGCGCATGGTTTAGAATGGCGACCCTCTCAAAAATCACGCCGCATGGGGTCACTCATGCGCGCTCATCGACAAGCAATGGCGAAACTTCTGACCGATTCCGAATTCCTGCGTTTTTCCGAACTCCAGCAGAAGCAGTCGAGCTTCACGATCACGCCTGAAGAAGCCGACGAACTGCGCGACATCGTCGCTCATGCGCAAAAGCGCCGCGACGACCGAGCCGCGGCGATGCACAGCATCGAGACCTTCATTCAGCAATTCGACATCAGCCCGGACGAGCTGTTTTCGGCCGAGCAGATCGGCGACGCCGCGCGCACCTTCGGCCTGATTCCGGCCGCGAAGAAAGAGCGCGTGCTGCCGCCATCGTTCACCTACAACGGCAAGCCGTATCAATGGGCGGCGCGTCCGCTGCCGGACGACATCCGCGTGCCGCTGTTCGACGCCTTCAAGGCGGGTGAATCGGTGAAGTCGTTCATCGCGACGCTGAAGGACGCCAACCGTTGCGCCGCGACCATCGCGCGTCTGGAACGCGAGACTGGTGCTGTCTACGCTGAAGCCTTGCTGGAAGAGTTGTCGGTGACCCGTACCCAGGTCGACGAAGCCGCGACGAAGCTGCCGGCTTAACGCTCAAGTCTTAACGCCCCGGTTTGGCCGATCGTTTTGCCGCGTAAGCGGCACAGGCGCTCGGCCTCTTGCGCGATGGCCGCCATCTAGCCGGTGGCGGCTGCGCGCAGCGCGCTATAGCTTCACCGTGGCCGCACGTACTTCTGCCTCAAGCACCCATATTCGCCGCACCCGCCAGATTGGGCCGCTTCGACAAACGCCCGTCCCGTCGCTTAACCCTGCGCCGGTTCATCCAGCGCCATTCTGAAACCGACCACGCCCGGATCTTCCGTCGGCGTGATGGTGAAGCCGCAGGATCTGGCCAGCGCGATCATGGGCGTATTTTCCCGCAACGCCTCGCCGACCAGCCAATGGGTGCCGCGCGCCCGCGCGTACTTGATGATCCGATCCATCAGCAAATGCCCAAGGTGCCGGCCTTTCTGGTCGGAACGCACCGCGGCGGCAAACTCCGCTGTCTCGTTATCCGGATCGGCCACTGCACGCACCACGCCGAGCGTCCGCGTGAAACCCTCCTCGCTCGTCACCGTCGCAATCAGCGCCATTTCGCGGTCGTAGTCGATCTGCGTCATGCGCGCGAGTTGCGAGTGGTCGAAGCTGCCCACCGCGCCGAAGAAACGCAGACGTAGATCTTCGGGCGTCATCGCTTCGAC
Organism: Paraburkholderia sediminicola; assembly: GCF_046027825.1. Taxonomy (GTDB): domain Bacteria; phylum Pseudomonadota; class Gammaproteobacteria; order Burkholderiales; family Burkholderiaceae; genus Paraburkholderia; species Paraburkholderia sediminicola_D. Next base: position 19,266 of record NZ_JAQQDU010000041.1, on the reverse strand, counting down.
GAAATCGTGATGCGCGGCTTCGTCTTCCGGCCGGATCGGCCGCACTGTGACGCGCAGGCCCTGCCAGTCGAGCGTCTCTTCGAAGCGTCGTGGATAGGGCACGATCGCGAGCCGGCTGCGCTTCGATGCGATCTTCAGGGTGGGCGCGACAACCACCACATGGTCCCTGAACACCCTCAGCGTCAGCGAGAGGCCGACGATCTCCTTGACGTCGCAGACCGCCTGCGAAAGCGCCGTCAAGGCGGCCAGCGCGGGCTCCGGGCTAACGAGGCGCGCGTAACGCGAACGCGTGACGATGTCGCGTGCGAGCATGGGGTTGAGCGGCGGCAAACCGTAGACGCGCAGCGGGTCAGACACGCCGTCCACCGATGGCGCGGTAAAGCAGAAGACCGGGCCGAAGTTGTCATCGTCATGGAGTTCGACGGCGATGTCGACAACCGGTTTTTGCGACTGCGCGGCGGCCTGGTCCGCGCATGGGTCGGTTGCCCGTTCTGCACCCTGTTTCGCATCTTTTGCGGCCTGTTGTCCCTGTTCTTGCGGCTCGACGCGCAGCCCGAATCGTTCGAGAAGCCGTGCCGCCGCTTCGCCGGTTAGTTGGTGCTCACCTGCAGCGAGCGCGTCGCGTGCCTGCGCCTGGGCCGCGTCGATCTCTTCGGGAATCTGCCCCGGCAGGTCTTCAGGCGTCTGCATCAGCAATTCACGGCCCATCCGGTAGTCGACCAGCCGGGCGAACCCGCGGGCGAGCCGCTGGGGCGTCGTATGAACCGGAATACCTTGCGCGTGCAGTGCGTCGCGCGTCGCCGCATCCACGCCGCCGAAGAAACACGCCAGCAAGCCGCGATACGCAAAGCGCTGATTGGCGATCAACGCTTGCGCGACTTCGCCGACCGGCGCGCCATGTGTCGACGCGTGGACCACGAAGGCCGTACCGGTACTGCGATGCTCGGCAAGCAGCTTGAGCGCGATGCCGAAATGCTCGGGCCGCGCGTCGTCGCCGAGTTGCAGCGGATTGCCGGGCACCGCGTGCGGCAAGGTTTGCTTGAGCGCGTCGCTGGCTTCGTCGGGCCATGGCGCCAGCGTGTCACCCGCGGCGGCGAAGGCGTCGCAGGCGAGCGTGGCGAGGCCACTGTCGCTGGTGATCAACGTCGCTGTCGCGCCCGCCGCCACCCGGCCCACGCCGAGCGTTTCGATTTCATCGAGCAGATCGTCGAGCGAATCGACGCGCACCATGCCCGCGCGACGGAACGCGGCGGTGTACAACGCATCGGCGGGATCGGCGCGGCCCGAGCGAAGCGCCAGCACCGGCTTGTTGCGCGCCGCCGCGCGGGCCGCCGACATGAATTTGCGCGCCGCGCGCACCGTATCCAGTTCAAGCAGGATCGCGCGCGTGCCGGGATCGCTCGCCAGATAGTCGAGCACGTCGCCGGCATCCACGTCGGCCTCGCCGCCCAGCGCCACCGCGTGCGAGAAGCCGAGCCCGCGCGCGTGCGCCCACCCGAGCACGGCATTGGTCAGCGCATTCGACTGCGACACCCACGCCACACCGCCCGCCTTCACCGTGCACGACGGCGCACCCAGATGCGCGTGCAACGCCGGCGACACCACGCCCAGGCTCCCGGGGCCGACGATGCGCAACAGATGCGGCCGCGCCGCCGAGAGCGCGTGCCGCATCGCCAGCCGGTCTTCGTCGCTGCGCACCTCGCCGACGATGATCGCCGCCCGTGTGCCCAGTCCACCGAGCTTGTGGATGATGCCCGGCCAGGTGTCGGGCGGCGTGCAGATTAGCGCGACGGTGGGCGCCTGCGGCAAATCGCCTGCATCGCCGAACACTGCGCGGCCGTCGAGCGTTTGGTACTTCGGATTGACTGGCCAGACGGGGCCCTCGAAGCCGCCTTCCAGCACGCGCGACCACACCATCTCGCCAGTGCTGCCCGGCCGCTTGGAAGCGCCGATCACGGCGACGGATTTGGGACGGAACAAGGCGTCGAGATTACGTACGGTCACGGGTTCTCCGCAGATCGAAGGGGGGGGCAAGCGGTCAGGCGCGTCTTCGTCAGGATAGGCGAAGTCGAGGTCTTACGCGGCGCTTAAGAATCCGCGACGTGACAGGCGCGAGATTCCGCTTGATCCGCGCCAACGCGCACCAGAATTTTTTTAGCTTGCGCAGGAAAAATATCGAGCCGGAGTGCGACAATCCTCGAGACGCCAAACGGCGTCTTTGCATTGAAAATGCCGGCCGATTTCGGCTAACAACGCGCGTCGGAGACAACGCGCGGCAGCACCAGCATCCATTCGGCCCAGGCACGCCACCCATCGCGCCTGTACCGGATGATCAAAAGAGACAGAAGGTGATTTATGCGGCGCTTGCCATCGCTGATCGCGTTGCGTTTTTTCGAAGAGACGGCCCGTCACATGAGCTTCAATCGCGCGGCCACCGCACTGTGCGTGACACAAGGCGCGGTCAGCCGCCAGATCAAGCTGCTCGAGGAGTCGCTTGGCGCCAAACTGTTCGAGCGCGATCACAAGGGTATCCGGCTGACACCTGTCGGGGTTCAATTGCTGCCCTGCCTCACTGACGCCTTCGACACGATCGAAAGCGGCTTCCGTCAGATCACCGCGATCAAAGGCCGACGCCGCCTCGTGCTCGCCGTCCCGCCCACTTTCGCGACGCAATGGTTCTCGCCGCGGCTCAATTCGCTGGCGGTGGAATTGCCGGACGTCGAACTGTCGATCCGTACCGGGCAGACTGACGACTGTCATTGCAACATCCGCTTCGGTCGTCACGCATTGCCCGATGCACATTCCGAATTGTTGATGATCGAGCGGCACATCCTGGTCGGTGCACCGCGTCTGCTCGCCCAGCCGCTCGACACGCTGCTTGAGCATATGCCCGCGCTGCATGTGCTGCATAACGACGCCAGGCTCGATCTATGGCCGAACTGGCTCGCGAAGGCCGGCAAGCCCGCGCACTATGCGGAGAACGGCATCGAATTTTCGACACTGGAGCAGGCGATTCGCGCGGCACGCAAGGGCGCGGGGCTGGCGATCGTCGACAGGAATATGATCGTCGAAGAGCTCGCGGATGGGAGTCTTGCGCAGTTCTCCGATATCGAAGTGACCGGGCCTTTCGGCTATTGGCTCGACGTGGCGCAACGCCACGCGGCGCTTGAGCATGTGCAGGCGTTTGCCGGATGGATGCGGGAAGAAGTGTTGACGATGGGGTGAAGGGGGCGGCTGTATCAAAGATGCAGTCCGGCCGTGTAATGCTACGCCCCCCCTACACAACGATGAGCGCACCACTTGTCACTCTAAAAAAACGTGCCTTCTTAGCATCGCCCTTCCTGGACGCGAGTCACGGCTGCAATCCGCTCGCCCCGGATCAGATTTTCTTTCAGTCCAAGTAGGCGTATTCCGAGCGAATTAAGAATGCTCCGATTCTTTCTGAGATGCCGTTCGGCGAACATTTCATCTGTGCCATCACGCGTTAGTGCCCATCCAGGCGCTCGTCGTCATTCTGCTATTCGTTTCACCGGCAATGTTGATTGCGCGTAGCGACACAGTGAATCGTCGTGCCACGGTGGCTTACATCTCGAAGCTCACCGTTTTGCGCGAGGCCAAAACGGATGAATGAATCATGAATCGATTAATCAAACTCTTTCGCGCCAAGATGCGTCGAGACGCGAGTAAGGTCAACGCTCCACGCAGACAGATAACGCGTGTGCTCGTGATCGTCACGTGCGCCTTGGGAATATCCGCAGCAATGCCAGCCAACGCAGCCTGCTGGTTCACTTCGGGTTCATTCAATACAGGCAGCGTGGACATGGGCAGCATCATGGTGCGCCCGAACACGCCGGTCGGGACCGTCCTTGCGACCAAACAGCTAACTTCCGATAGCGTCATCGGGCAGATGAGTTTCACGTGCGGACAAAGCGTGACCTCGACCATTTCCCTCGCCATGTCGGAATCCGGTGCGTCGGGTCTTTACCCGACAAATATCCCCGGTATCGGCATCCGCATTTACGACTGGTCCAGCCAGGGCTACTACAATTCACCGAAGACGCCCACGTTGGCGCCCAATTCGTGGACTTTTTTCTATTCGTCGAGCGGCGCCTACGGATTCGGTTATCAACGGTTTCAATTCGACCTTGTTGTTACCGGGCCGCTCGACATCAGTGCGACCAACGCGCTGTCCTACAACGTCGCACCGTGGATCTCGGTCGCAGCCAATGACGGCTCAGGTCAGATGGTCATCGCGAACCTCGCGCTGACCGCAACGGTGACTACGCCCACCGGCACTGTGAGCACCCCTTCGGTTTCCGTGACGCTGCCAACAGTCGCCGTGGGCAGCCTCAACAGCGGGTCAGCCGGGGCAACTTCTTTCCGCCTCGGCCTCAATTGTACGAAGGGTACAAACGTTAACGTGACGCTCACCGACGCATCGGACATTTCCAACACTTCGACCACGTTGAGCCTTTCGCCCGACGAGGAAAGACGACGTCAACAGACGATGCTTGAATTGCTTGTCGACACGGCAGAGCAATATCAGCAGGAGCCTGAATGTGACCGCCAACTGTACCAGGTGATTGCGCTCGATGCGAAGGGCGTCGCTCAAAGCCGCATCACCGCGAGCCGTGCGGCACGCCTTCTTGAAGAAGCGTCAAAAGCGGCTGAGAAAGCGTCGCCCACGGCAAACGCCGCAGAGGGCAAAGATGCATCCACTGAAAGCGCAACAAGTGAAGACGAGGACGCGCAGGAGGAAGGTGTGGTGCGGCACTGAACCATCAAGGGCCATCACGGTCCTGCATAAGCTTCTGTTTGCCCAGATGATCAGTGACAACCCAACCCTCGACGAAAAAAGGCCCTGTGTTTTCCACAGGGCCTTTTGCTTGATGGGTTGCATCGACATGCCAGCCGGGCCGCACCCAGCCCCCGGCTATTCTAAGAACGGTTGGCATCCCCGCCCGCCTAACTTACATAAAGACCCTCATATGGGCCGCTATATCCGTTAGTGGCCCATATGAGGGCTGTTAAACCTCCCGGCCTGGAGAACCGTTGCCTACATCGACTTCTTAAACGGTGCGCCCGAATGCTCGCGCAGTTCGTTAAAGACAATCTTCGGCCACGCCTTCTGCGCGACTTCGATTTCGGACACATGCGATGCCAGATAAGTCGGCGCATCCGATGCATCGAGCGCGATCCGCGCCGCATACGAATCGGTGAAACGGCGCAGTTCGGCCGCATCGTCGCAGGTCACCCAACGCGACATCCGATAGCGTGCCGGCGCCATCCGCACGTCGACCTTGTATTCCGTCGACAACCGGTGCGAGACCACTTCGAACTGCAGTTGGCCGACCGCGCCGAGAATCATCAAGCCGCCGACTTCCGGACGGAACACCTGAATCGCCCCTTCCTCGCCGAGCTGCTTCAGCGCTTCGCCGAGCTGCTTGGCGCGCATCGGATCGACCACTTCGACGGTCTGGAAAATTTCCGGTGCAAAGAACGGCAGGCCGACGAATTGCAGCAATTCGCCTTCGGTCAGCGTATCGCCGAGACTCAACGTGCCGTGATTGGGAATACCGATGATGTCGCCCGGATACGCCTCGCTCACCGTCTCACGACGCTGTGACAGGAACGTCACCACGTTGTTCGCGCGGAACGTCTTGTTCGTGCGCGTCACCTTGACCGCCATGCCGCGTTCGAAATGCCCCGAGCACACACGGATGAACGCCACGCGGTCGCGGTGCGCCAGATCCATGTTCGCCTGCACCTTGAACACGACGCCGGTGAATTTCGGCTCGTCCGGCATCACCGGACGCTGCACGGTCATCCGCATCGACGGCGGCGGCGCCAGGTCGACCAGCGCGTCGAGAATTTCCTTCACGCCGAAGTTATTGATCGCCGAGCCGAACAGCACCGGCGATTGCTGGCCGGCGAGGAACTGCTCACGATCGAAATCGGGCGAGGCGCCAGTGATCAGGTCGATCTCTTCCTTCGCCTTGACCCAGGCATGACCGAAGCGGCGTTCGCCTTCTTCGTTGCTAAGTGCGTGCAGCGTTTCGACCTCGCCGCCAGCCTTATCCTGCCCGGCGCGGAACAGGCGCACCTGGTCGCGCTGGATGTCGTAGACGCCCTGGAAGTCCTTGCCCATACCGATCGGCCACGTGAACGGCACGGCGGCCACACCCAGATGCTGTTCGATTTCATCGAGCAGTTCCAGCGGCTCGCGCACTTCGCGGTCGAGCTTGTTGATGAAGGTGACGATCGGCGTCTTGCGGCTGCGGCAGACTTCGAGCAGCTTGAGCGTTTGCGCTTCGACGCCGTTCGCGCCGTCGATCACCATCACCGCGGCGTCAACCGCGGTCAACACACGGTAGGTATCTTCGGAGAAGTCTTCGTGGCCCGGGGTGTCGAGCAGATTGATGACGGCGTTGCCGTACTCGAACTGCATGACCGAGCTGGCCACCGAAATACCGCGCTGCTTTTCGATCTCCATCCAGTCGGACGTCGCGTAACGATTGCTCTTGCGGCCCTTCACGGTACCGGCGATCTGGATCGCGCCGGAGAACAGCAGCAGCTTTTCAGTAAGCGTGGTCTTGCCCGCGTCCGGGTGGGAAATGACCGCGAACGTGCGGCGGCGGTTGAGTTCGGAGACTGACATCGGGTCGGGCGGTCACAGATAGAGGTTCGGGCGATCTCCGGAGGCTTGTGGCTTCCGGCCTGCCACGTCGGGCGCGGCGGCGTCGAGCTGCGGGAGTTGGGTCGGAAACCCGCATCACAATGGCAACTCGACCGCGTCGGAACCAGGTCACGAACGAGCGTTCGACAATACGGGAATCGCCAGCGCAGAACAGCGCAGGGAACGAATGATACACGTCATGGGGACGGACGTATGGAAATGGGGGATTTGGGGGGCAGATGAAGCAGGCAAGCAACGATCGCCCGCCTGCGTGGGGAAGATAAGTCAGCGTTTGCCGAGCGCTACTGATACGACATCGTGAAAGTAGTCATGCCTTTCACCGTCCCAGGGCTGACGGTGCCCGTCGCGGACGAACCCGGTGCGAGACTCAGTTCGGGTTGGGCGCAACCAGAGACGACTTGTCCGCTGCCTGCTCCAGCATTCCGCCCACGCAATGCCCTTCCACTGACAGATACGCAGTCCCAGCCTTCCCCGTCGACTTCGGCATCACATAGTCAATCCGGCACTGCTCAGCCGCCGCCGCGCCCCATTTAACGACCAACGAACCCTGGTCTTCCAGACCGCGCGCAAAAATCCGGCTGTCCTGCGCCACGACGCCGACCGTACGGCCATTTCCATCGGTCACATCGGCGCCGAACAGCAACGCCTTATCGCCGAGTTGCGGCGCACGAATCAATGCAGCACGTCCGTTCACCGTCTTGTACTTCAGCATCACCACCGAACCGAGCCGCGGCACAGCCTGCTCCGAAGTCGATTCGAATTCGACGTCGGTCGACGTGCCCTTCGGGTCGATACCGACGGTGTTCATGCCGTAAGGCGTCAGGTACGGCACCACGGCATAGCCGCGGCTGTTGAGCTTGACGCCCCGCGCACTGGTCACACTTGCGCCGGCTGCACCCGGCGCTTCGACGATGCCGAACGTATCGCCGACCGTCTGCGAGAACGTCACGCCGCCAGGATGCGCGACGACCGATCCGCTGATACCGGCAGACACCTGGCGCGAACCCGAGCCCGCGCTTGCCGACGTCGTTATCTGCGCATACGGCGCGCGCCATGTCCCGCTCACGCCGGTGTTCGACGAACTGCTGCCGTTGCCGCTGCCATACGCGCCGTACGCGTTGTACGAGTACTGGTTGTTATCGCCAAGCGAGCCGCTCAGGCTGGCCTGCAGGTTCGTCGAGCCGCTCCCGGACGACAGGTTCGTCGACATCAGCGGCGCATGCTGGCTGTGGCCCAGCGGAAGCGTCGTGCTGAGCATGAACTGGTTCGACATCGAGCCATCCGAGTTACGCGTGCGACCTGCAGTAACGCTGTACGTGCCGTATTTGAAGCTGTTGGTATAGCCGGCCTGATAAAACATGTCGCTGCCGTCGTGATTCCAGTACTGCTGCGACGATGCGCTCAGAAACACGGTGCCGTGTTCCTTGAAGTTCTGGTTGACCGTGAGCTGAAAACGGTTGCGCTGCCGATAAACCGAGTTCGTGTCGCCACCATGCATTGCCAGATCACGCACTGAAGCCGCATCAGAAAGACTCATGAAACCAGCCGTCGAATAACGGTACGCAGCAACCGAAATGCTGGTATCGGTCGGATCGAAGAACTTGCTATAGCCGACGCGCAAGCTGGTGCCACGCATCGCGCTCTGTCCCGGCACCTGTGTCTGCGCACCCGTCACGTCGGCGGAAAATGCGCCGTATTTCGTGTTGAGCGCAGCGCCCACGTCGGCTGCCACATAGCCGTTTGCGGCCACACCGCCGCCGTAGGGCGTCACCAGGTTCGTGAGACCGCGTTGCAACGTGAACTGAGCAAAGTTCGGCTTCGTTTCGAGCGAGTCGTTACGCAATTGCCCGGCGGTCACCGAGAAGCGTGTCGTGCCCGCGCGCAGTGACTGCGCCACCGAGGCGTACGGCACGGTAAAGGTCTTGGTGCGGCCGTCGGCTTCGGTGACGGTCACATCAAGATTGCCACCGTAGCCAGTCGCATACAGGTCGTTGATTTCGAACGGACCCGGCGACACGCTGGTTTCATAGATCACCTGATTGTTCTGCCGGACCGTGACGCGCGCATTCGAGTCCGCCGTGCCACGCACCACCGGCGCATAGCCTCGCAGCGACTCTGGCAGCATGCGGTCGTCGGTGGCGATCTGCGCACCGCGGAACGACACGCTGTCGAACACATCACCGGTCGTGTAGCCGTCGCCCAACGTCACCTGCGATTTCAGCCTGGTCAAATCGTGCTGAACATAAGTGGCGATGTTGTCGAACTGCGTGCCCTGGCCGGTCGTCTGCGAGATCGACGATTGATGGCGGAAATGCCAACTGCCCACATTCACGCCAGCGTTCAGACCCAGATAGCTCTGGGTCGACTGCGAGCCCGAGCCGGACGTGTGATACGTATTCGCGTTGTAGCTGATAAAGCCCGCGTTCACGCCTTGTCGCCACATTTCCGGCGGCACATAGCCGCGCGCCGCATTGCGCAGGTATTTCTGCGGGACGGAGAGCGTGAGCTTCTGTTCAGTGAAGTCGAACTCGACGCTAGCGCCCGGTACGACTGCGCCCAGGTCGACACATTCGTCGGCAGGCGCGGGGGCGCCCGCTGATTCGGCGGATGGTTTGCTTCCTGCAGCTTCACCGTTCGCGGCTGCGTCGGCATGCGCCCGCTCCGGCACCTTCGCACCAGTATCCGCAGCCACCTTGGCGAAATCGACACCGAGGCTTTCCAGCATCTGGTGACTGAAGCACGGGCGCGCAGTATCGCCTTCGCGAGCGGCCACGAAGCGCACATCCTGACGTGCCACACGCAGATCGTTCAACCAGATATCTACCGAATACACGCCCGACGACACCATGTTGCCGCGCGCGAAACGCGTGACGTCCACGGTCTGCTTGGGGTCGGTGCGCAGAAAGGTTGAGTCGAACTGGACGGTGTCGCCAGTGCTACTGACTTCTGCCGCATTCACGCTCGCCGGCTCGAGCCCGCCCAACACCGCGAAAACCGACAGTACGACGGCGGTTACGGGGTTCAGGCCGAACGGACCAGAGGAAACGCTGGTGCGAACATGCGACTGATGACGAGGTGAAGTTTTCATGATCTGATCGATTTAAAAAAGTCCTGCAAAAAGGCGTGCGTCATCCCTGTGCGTTGCTTGTGCAACGCACGCCATGTACAGGGAATGAGTGATGGGCGGGAAGCTGCCGCCCGAGCGGCGAACGACTGCGGTCTATTGGCCCAGCGTCGCGTCGCCGGTAATGGCGCCGCCGTAATCGCTGATTGCGGTGTAGTGAACCTTCGCGCCTGCCGGTACTGCATTCATCTGTGCGACGGGCAGCACTTCCGTCGCGTGGGGCGCCACCATGCCGCCCCGTTCGTTCTTGAACGTGTGACCACCGCTTTCCACATCGACTTCGCTAAACGACACGTAGTACGGCGTCGGATTCGATACGCTCACCGCCTGACCGTTGCCACTCGGCGACGCGGCAATCTTCCAGCTCAGTTGCGCCGGTGCGTCTTCGGCCTTGCCCGGCAACTTGGCCGGCCGCACAAACACCTTGATGCGGGTGCGGTAGGCAAGCTGCAACACATTGGTGTCGGGCGTGGCGTTGGCCTTCGGCGGAATATCCAGTACGTTGAGCTCGGTAGACCGACTCGCGATCCTGCGGCAACGCTTCGCCGCTATACATCACCCGCAGCGTCTGCGCTTTCTTCGGATCCATACGGAAGATCGGCGGCGTAATCACAAACGGCACCTTGATCTCGCCGGGTTTCGCGTCCGCGTTACCGTCGTCCATCCATACCTGCGCGAGCGACGGATTCTTGCTGTCGTTATCCAGCTTGACTGTGACTTCGCGTTGCTCGAGCGGATACACCACTCGCGTACCGCCGATCGTCACGCTTGCATGTGCGCTGCCAGCGAGCAGCGCACATGCAAAACCGATTTCCATCGTCATTTTGTTTAGCAACTTCATCACAATCACCTTTGAAAATAATCTCGAAAAATGGCCGTTAAAAAGGCGTTCGCCTGAGCGAACGCCTCGGCTTATTGCTTACTGATACTGCATCGTGTATTGCACAGACGTGTTCACCGAACCCGCTTGCGCTGCGCCGGTCGAGTAGTACTGCGAGTAGTACTGCAGATCGCCCGTACCCGCGTCGATAGCCGTACCGTCAGTGGCAATATCGTTGTTAGCGGCCGTCACGACGTTGATCGGCATACGCTTTGCGTTCAACAGTTGAACCTGAACGTTTTTCGCGGTACCGGCGGTGTTCGTCAGATTGCCGGTGGTTTGATCAACCGTCGGGCCGTTTTCGAAATTGGCGATAGCCTTGGTCGCGCCACCCGTGCAGTTCGTCAACTTGAAATTGAACGGCGTGGACGCCGCACCGCCCGTTGCACCTGCAGCCGCCAGCGAGCTTGCGGTGACTTCCTTCATGGGTACGGCCACGTCGGCCGACGAGCCCGATGCCACGCCATTGATCGAGCACGTGGTGTTCGACACAGAGCCGGTGAACGTGATCGTGCCGTCCGCCGCGTTGGCGCCAAACGATGCGAGACCCAACAGACCGCCGGTTGCGATCGCGATTGCGGGGAAAATTGATTTCATGTTTGCTGCTCCAGTGAGTTAAGAAATTTGTTGCATCAACGACGAATCGGAATCCGGTAAGACTCGCCATTCGCCCCTGGGCGCTCCAATGTTCATCGCCGGGAAATGGCGGTCTTTGTTTTGAACTATTGGCCTATCGTTCAGGCGCAAAACAATGTTATTGCTCGGCGAAACGTAAGTACCTAGGACAACTCTTATTTAGATAGGACTTTCCCTACGCTGCTGTCGGAGTGATTCAGACAAAGCTGCATCTAGCAGGACAGTCGGTTCGGATTTTTCTTAAATTCGGTAAATGCGCAGCGAGCGCGTTGCGCCGTTCCGGCTCACTCTTCCCGCCGAGGCCAGCTCATCTCGAATCCGTTGCCCAAAAGAAAACCCCGCCGCATCGTTGCCGATGCGGCGGGGTTTCTAAACAGCGTTAAATGCGGACTACGCGCCGCTAGCTTCGTTCAAGGTCAGGTGCTTCGTTTCCGGCGCCCAGGCAATCGACACCACCATGCCAACCAGCAACACGGCGGCCAGCACCATCATGGTCGCGTGGAAGCCCAGATGAAGAATGCCGAGCGGTAACAGGAACGTACCGACCGCCGATCCGAGCCGACTACACGCAATCGCCAACCCAACGCCGCACGCGCGCACTTCCGTTGGAAAGCATTCCGGCGGGAACACGCCGACGAGATTCGAGAACGCCGACATCGTCAGCGTAAAAATTGCGAACGCAACGATCGTCGCCAGCATTGCCGACTCGGGCAACACGCTCAGCGCAATCAAGGACACGCACGTCACCGCGAACGACCCAATCAGAAACACACGGCGCGGCAGCTTGATCGTGAACCAGATACCGATCAACGCACCGAGCACGAGGAATCCGTTCAACAGAAAATCCGCGCCCGAACCGTCGTTAAGATGGATCGCCTTCAGGATCGTCGGCAAGAACGTGTAAATGGCGAAATACGGAATGACGAGGCACACGAAGAACCCGCAGTTGAAAATCGTCCGCCGAATCAGATCCTTTTTGAACAGGCGCGCGAAACCGCCGGGCATGCGCGCATGCTCGTCTTCGCCGTTGTCGAGTGTGACGTTCGGACCGAAGTACTTGAGCACGATCGCCTTCGCCTCGGCGACACGCCCTTTGCTATGCAGCCAGCGCGGCGACTCCGGCGTGCCCATGCGCAGCACCAGCACGATCAGCGCTGGAATCCCCGCCGAGGCGAGCAGCCACCGCCAGGCATCCGGCGAACTATCCGCGTATTGCATGCCGAGCAGGTTCGCCACCACGTAGCCGATCGTCCATACGACGCTGAACGATCCCAGCAGCGTGCCGCGATGTTTGCGCGGCGAGAACTCCGCGAGAATCGCATGCCCGACCGCGAAATCGCCGCCCATGCCGAAACCGATGAGCACGCGCAAGAGGCACAACTCCATCGGCGACGTCACATAGAACTGCGCGAACGCCGCCGCGGTAATGATCAGGAAGCTCAGCAGAAAGATCTTCTGCCGGCCCAGACGATCCGACAGCCAGCCAAACACAAGGCTGCCGACAAAGATGCCCATCAGCGCGGAACTGCCGATCATGCCCATCCAGAACGCGTCGAGCGGCATCTGGCGGTTCAGCGAGGCGAGCGCGTAGCCGATCGTGCCGAGCGCGAACCCTTCGGTGAAGTGCGCGCCGAACGTCAGCCCGGCGATCTTGACGTGAAACGCATTGAGCGGAACATCGTCGAGAGGAACGGGGCCGCGCATGGCTGCAGTAGCCGCGGACGGCAATACGGGTGCGAGGCCGAGAGGGGTGGCCTGAATATCCTGATTGCTCACGCTGTCTCCTTCTTGGTGTGGGCAGTGTGTTGCGCATCCAAGCGCCGGCGCATAGCCCGGCCCTAGATGCGTAACACTGCTTCGTGCGCCCCGTCTAGCAGATGCAACGCGGGGCGCACGCATAAACTGGCGATTCGGGGGGCTAGCGCCCGAGGCCGCCCATCATCATGTATTTCAGTTCGGTGTATTCATCGAGCCCGTACTTCGAGCCTTCGCGGCCGAGACCCGATTGCTTGACACCGCCGAACGGCGCGACTTCGGTCGACAGGATGCCCTCGTTGATCGCGACCATGCCGCTCTCCAGTGCCTCAGCGACGCGCCATGCACGTGCGAGATCACGTGTGTAGAAGTACGCGGAGAGGCCGAAGGGCGTGTCGTTGGCCGCGGCGACCGCTTCGTCTTCAGTCTTGAAGCGAAAACACGCTGCCACCGGCCCGAAGGTTTCTTCTTCGGCAATCAGCATCGACTCCGAGGCGTCGATCAGCACCGTCGGCTCATAGAACGTTCCGCCGAGTGCATGCGGCTTGCCGCCCGTGAGCACCTTCGCGCCTTTTTGCAGCGCGTCGGCGACATGGGTTTCCACTTTCTTCAGCGCTGCGGGATTGATCAGCGGACCCTGTTCGACTTCACCTTGCAACGCGTTGCCTACGCGCATCTTCCGCACGGCTTGTGTCAGCGCCTGGGTGAACGCGTCGTAGATGCCGTCCTGCACGTAGAAGCGGTTCACGCACACGCAGGTCTGCCCGGTATTACGAAACTTCGAGGCCATCGCGCCTTGCACAGCGGCTTCGAGGTCAGCGTCGTCGAACACGATGAACGGCGCGTTGCCACCCAGTTCAAGCGACACCTTCTTCAGCGTATCCGCCGACTGCTTTGCGAGCAGCTTGCCGACGCGCGTCGAGCCGGTGAACGAGAGCTTGCGCACCACGTCCGACGCGGTCAGCACACTGCCGATCGCCACCGCGTCGCCGGAGACGATGTTGAACACGCCCGGCGGAATGCCCGCCTGCTCTGCCAGCACGGCTAGTGCAAAAGCCGACAACGGTGTTTCCTCCGACGGCTTGAGCACCATCGTGCAACCGGCTGCAAGCGCGGGACCGGCCTTGCGCGTGATCATCGCGAGCGGGAAATTCCACGGCGTAATGGCCGCGACCACGCCGACCGGTTCGCGTGTCACGATGATCTTCGCGTTCGGATTCGGACTTGGAATCACGTCGCCGTAACTGCGCTTGGCTTCCTCGGCAAACCATTCGAAGAAGCTCGCCGCATAGCCGACTTCACCACGCGCTTCGGCAAGCGGCTTGCCTTGCTCGCGCGAGAGCAGTTCGGCGAGCGCGTCGCGGTTCTCGAGCATCAGTTCGCCCCAGCGTTTGACGCGCGCGCCGCGCTCTTTCGCTGTCAATCTGCGCCATGCCGGAAAAGCGCGCTCCGCGGCGGCAACGGCCCGCGTCGTCTCCGCTGCGCCGCCCTTGGCCACTTGAGCGATAACTTCGCCGGTTGCAGGATTCAGAACGGCATACGTACTCGCGCTTTCATACCACTCGCCGCCGATGTAATGCCCGGTTCGAAGCAATGCGTTCATGCTGCCTTCTCCAGGTTGTCGACGAACAGGCCCTGGGCGAGCCGCGGTTCGCGGGCAATGCGCTTGCCCGCGGTGTAGTCGTTGATCAGATCGCAGGGCGTGTAATTGCGCTCGAGCTCGAACAGTTCGTCGGCGGAAAGCTTTGTGCCGAGCGCGGCGAGCGCGCTGTCGAATTGCGCGGGCGTATCGGCGCCGACCAGCATGCTCGCCACCCCGCCGTGATTGAGGACCCACGCTTGCGCGATCTGCGCAGCCGACACACCACGCCGCGCCGCCACGCGCGCCACCGAAGCAGCAATCTCACGCGACGCCACGTCGCCATACATCTGCGCGGTAAAGAAATCGGTCTGGTTGCGCGTCGAGTTCGGATCGCAGGTCAAGAGACCACGAGCGAGCGGGCTGAACACGGAAACGCCCACGCCCTGATCCTGGCAATACGGGATCATTTCGCGCTCTTCCTCCCGGTACGCCAGGTTCAACTGCAACTGCATGTTGATGGGCTTGTGCCAGCCGTTGCGCTCGCAGACCTGCATGATCTTCGCGAACTGCCACGTGTACATCGTCGATACGCCGATGTAGCGAGCCTTACCCGCGCACACGATATCGTTCAGCGCGCCCATGGTTTCTTCGACCGGCGTATTCACGTCGAAGAAATGCAGCATGTAGATGTCGACGTAGTCCATGCCGAGACGTTTAAGCGAAGCGTCGATGCCATCCATGATGTGCTTGCGCGAGTGACCGCCGGCGTTCTGATACGCGCCCATGTCGTAGCCGACCTTGGTCGTTACGACGATTTCCTCGCGGCGCGCGATGCGCTTGAGAATCCGTCCCACCACTTCTTCGCCGACGCCGGTCGAATAGAAATCGGCGAGGTCGATGAAATTGACACCGGCGTCCAGCGCGTGGCGCACGATCGGCTCGCTTTGCGCTTCGTCGAAAATCCAGGGCTTCCATTGCGGCGTGCCCATGTTCATCGTGCCGAGGCACAGACGCGATACCTTCAGGCCCGATTGGCCGAGGCGAATGTATTCCATAGTGTTTGTCTCCTTCCTGATCGCATCCAGTTGCGCGCGCGGTGGCGTCGGCCTGATAACACGTCACGCACGCGAACTGCCTTGCGCGTGATTAACGTTGTTTGGGGGTGTAGAACGGGTTCGAGACATCGCGCGCCGCGGCAAACACCTCGTCGCGATGCGGCAAGCCCTTCATCGCCGCGAGGATCGCGTTCTTGCACGCGCGGTAGTTGTTCTCGAACACGGCGTCGAGATCGTCGGTGCCCGGGTTGACCCAGTTCGCCGACACTACGACCCAATCGTTTTCCGCTTCGGGCGGCAGCGTGCCGTTCTCCAGCGACTCGGCCACCGCCCTGGCGATGCCGGCTTGCGAAGCGCCCCACGTCGCGTTGCCGTGGAAGTCGCTGCCGATCTGCGCCTTGTTCACGTACAGCGTGAGCGGCTTGGTCGGCACGCCGGGACGCGCGATCACGACAAACGGCGCATGGCCCGCTGACGGCGTCGCCAACGCTGTCGCGAAGGCCTGACCCGCCGGACCGTTGCGCGGACCGACCAGTACGTTGATATGGGCGAGGTTGACGCCGGGGCCTTCGAATCCTTCACCGATAAAGAGTTGTTTGTCCGTCGATACGCTCATGGTCTTTCCGTCGGGGTTGAGTGGATGACCGATTGTGCTGTCCGGCATCCGCGACCCTGTATCGATGAGTTTTGATGCGGGGTATGACGCGAACTCAACTCCGGGTTTGTCCCGAGCGGATCGACCGGAACGGAGGGAAGCGCGTAAAGGTGAGCGTTTTCGGGACTCGCGATTGCCGACGCCGAATCGCGGCGAAAGGTGATCACGCCCAACGTGACGCACGCACCGAGACGGTGGCGCTCAGCGGTGAGTCAATGTCCGTAGAAAAGGGGCGGTGAGCACCGGCTGGCGGGCTCAGCGATTCTTCGTAGAGCCTGGGAACGCCCGCCAGCTAAGGCTGGCGCGGGTTTCACGAGAGATTGGGCACGCGTGATGGGGAGTAGAGACAATCGCACCGTTCGGTGCGTCATGCGACGAAACCAGGCTCACCGAAACAACGAAGTCCGGCGCAAGGTGCTCAGCAAAACCCACGGTCCGCGCAGCGCGTCCACACGAAAGGTGAGCGTTTTCGGGACCCCGCAGCGGTGCGTGAAAAACCGGGCAAGGCTTCACTTCAGCAGAAAGTTCGCGCGCGTGGCGAGCGAAAGCACCGCTGCACAGCGGGGTTTCAGACTTCGATCAGAAACCGCTCGCGATTCTTACCAGCCAGCCAGCCGGGCGAGCGGCCACGGCCGCTCCACGTCTCACCGGTTTTCGGGTTGCGATACTTGGCGACAGAGACGGTTTTGCGCCCAGCGGGGCGCTTGCTCGAAAAACCCAACTCTTCCGCAGTCAGGTCATATTCAGCGATCTTGTGTTTGATGTCAGTGATCGCCTGCGCAATTTCCTTCTCGCGCGCCACCGCAACTTCCTTGTGGAGTTTTTCGAGCTGGGCAGTTAACTGCTTGTATGAGGGCATGACGGGTGCTCCGATCGATTTCACGAACTTACAGTGCGGACGACTCAGAGGAAGTCCCACGCCCCGAAGGAAGTCCCTTTGGGGGATTGCGGGACAGTATCAGACGAATAAAGTGCCGAATAGGGCGGCCTGAGCTGGGCTGCCCCAACTGCCCAGAGCTTAATCGGGCGTTTGACAAGCCAACTTAAGGCTGCCAATCGCCTCGGCATCACACTCAATCATCAATTGCATCGTACACGCGGCGCTCAAATTCGACTGCCATCGGAAAGGGTTCGACAGCACGTCGCTGAATCAGCATCAGACCGATCAGGTCTTCCACTGGATCGGCGAACCAACTGGTGCCATACGCGCCCGGCCAGCCGAACGACCCCATCGAGCGATAGCCGAGCGGCAGTTGCTGCGCCGGATCGTCGACGATGGACAGGCCGAGGCCGAAGCCCTGGCCTGCCCATAGAACCTGGCCGAACGCCGGCACGCGGCGCTGGTCGCGGGTCAGAAAATTCGACCGCATCAAATCGACCGAGCGACGCGACAACAAACGCGTCGAGCCGACACGTCCACGCCCGAGCAGCAGTTGCGCGAACTGCAGATAGTCTTGCGCCGTCGAAACGAGGCCACCGCCGCCGCTCTGAAATCGATCGGGTCTCGCCCACCGGCTCGCCGACGGATGATCCTCGACCACGCGCCGCCCCGTGCCCGGCTCAACGCCATAAGCGGTGGCCAGGCGCTCGAGTTGCGCGTCAGGCACCCAGAAAGCGGTGTCATGCATGCCGAGCGGCTCGAAAATCCGTGTCCTGAAGAACTCGCCGAGTGGCATGCCGCTGACGCGTTCGATCAGCACACCGAGCACGTCCGTCGCAATGCCGTAATGCCAGCGCGAGCCGGGCTGGAACATCAGCGGCAAGCCCGCCATGCGACCCAGCCACGAGTTTGCATCGGTGCGCGCTTCAATGCCGTTGAAAGCCGCCGCATACGCTTCGGCCAATGGCCCGGTGGCCGTGAAGTGATAAGCAAAACCCGCACGATGCGTGAGCAGATCGAGCACGGTTAGCGGCGCCCGGAGCGGGTCGGTCTCGTCGAGCGGGCCGGCGGGATCGCGCAGCACGCGTGGCGCGGCCAGTTCCGGCAGCCACAATGAGATCGGCGTGTCGAGCGCGAGCCGATCCTCTTCGATCAGCATCAGGATCGCGGCGCTGGTAACCGGCTTGGTCATCGACGCGATGCGAAACAGGGTGTCGCGCGCCATGGGCAACTGCCCGGCTTCGTCGCGCAAGCCGAGCGGCTCGAAATAACCAATTTCACCGCGCCGCCAGACCAGCGAAACGACGCCCGCCACGTCGCCTCGTTCCACATAGCCTTGCAAGGCGTTCGTCAACGCCGTCAGCCGAGTCGCTGAAAGTCCTGCTGGTTGCATGATTGTCCTGAGCGTCTGCGCGCGTTACGTTCCGTCACTTTTTCAGAAAATGTTACCCGATCAGACGGTACACGTAGCCACGCGCCATGGCGAGCGATCACGCTTTCTGCCGTTGCTCCAATGCCAGCAGGGCGGCATTGAGCCGTTTGACGCGACTAGCCTGGGCCGGCACCAGTGCCGCGCCGGACACCGAGTCGATACGGTTGCGCCAATATGACAGCGGGATGCGGTCCTCAGCGGAAATATGCGAAATTACATGTTCCAGATGTTCAATATCTTTTTCGAGTTGGTGATGATTCATTGCCGTCCCCGGAATTACTTGTTGAACTCGATCAGAGAGCATAAAACGTGCCGCAATTACTTTCTGCACTTGATCTAAACGGAAAATTTTTCTTAAGCGTTAATTTCAGTACTTTGAAACCAGCAAAACCTGCGCGTTGTTTTTATCTGTATGACCGCCAGATGAGGATACTGCGGTGAATCTTCGCGTTCCGTTAGGTGGCGCACCGACGCGGCTTATCAGCAAAAACCGGGGGACCAGATTATTGGCTTGAACGGCAAGAGAAATAATCTGTAAACAACGCGTTTAAAACCCAAAATGCATCATAA
>NZ_JAQQDU010000040.1:0-76183 GCF_046027825.1 Paraburkholderia sediminicola | reverse complement strand
TGGCACCAGCAGTTACCAGATGCTCGCCGGAATACTGAGATTTGTGTGCCAGAACGGCATGGTCGCAGGCGAAAACGTCCGGGATGTCCGCGTGCCCCACAAGGGCAACATCGTGCAGAACGTCATCAACGGCGCTTTCGACGTGCTCGACGGCTTCGACCTGATCCGCGAACAGAAGGACGGCATGCAGGCCGTGACCCTGAACCGCGACGAGCAAACCGTCTTTGCCCGCTCCGCGCTCGCCCTGCGGTATGACCCGACCGATGCCACCGCCCCCGCGCCGATCACCGACAACCAGTTGCTCGCCCCGCGCCGCTTCGAGGATCGCCGCGACGATCTCTGGACGATCTTTAACCGCGTTCAGGAAAACCTCACGAAAGGCGGATTGCACGGACGCTCAGCAAGCGGGCGCGCGATGTCCACCCGGCCCGTAACCGGCATCGACCAGAACGTCAAGCTGAACCGCGCACTGTGGATGCTTGCGGATGCCATGCGTCAGATAAAGGCGTAACCCCCTCCCGGAGGGGAACGCCGACAGGCACCCCCTCCATCATTCGATCAGGAATCCTATCCGTGTCTATTCCTGATCGAATCCAGCGAAGCGTGACCCGGAACCTTTCCTTCTATCTGGAGCAAATCATGGAAGCCCAAACCATCATCCAAGCCGTTGAACCCGCCGACGCCGCGAAATCGCCTCTGCTCGAAAACAATTTCGGCAACGAGCAGCCGATTGTCGCGGTGCCCTGGTCGTGCCTGCGACGCTCACCACTCAATGCGCGTACGGAACCGCTCACCGGAATTCCCAGTCTTGCGGACAACATCGCCGCGAAGGGACTGTTGCAGAATCTCGTCGTGCATGAACTGCGCGGTTCGCGTGGCAAGCAGCGCAAGCTCGGCGTCTGCGCCGGTCAGCGCCGCCATGCGGCACTCGACCTGCTGCACGGAGACAAGCGCATCGGGAACGATTACCCGGTTCCTGTGCGGATCGTCAGCGAAGGGGAAGCCCTTGCCATTTCGCTGATCGAAAACAGTCACCGCGAAGGTCTCGACCCGTTCGATGTGCTGCGCTCGTTCAGGATGCTGGCCGAAGAAGGACGCAGCGTGGACTATATCGCGGCGCTCTTTTCTGCTGCGCCGATCACGGTCAGACGGCGTCTCAAACTCGCCAACGTGTCGCCCAAACTGCTCGCCCTGCTGCGCGAGGATGGAATTACCCTCGACCAGTTGGCCGCGCTCGCGCTGGCCGACGACCACGAAACTCAGGAACGCGTCTGGTTCGATGCACCGAACGACTGGCAGCGCGCGCCGCAATATCTGCGGCAGGCGATCACGCGAGCCGAAATCGATGCGAGCCGCAGCCGTCTGGTGCGCTTCGTCGGGCTCGCGGCCTACGAGGCAGCAGGCGGGTACGTGCGACGCGACCTGTTCAGCGACACCGAAAACGCCGGATTCATCGCCGACGCCGAACTGCTGCAGCGTCTCGCGGGCGAAAAGCTCGAAGCCGCTGCGGAGGCCGTCCGTGCCGAAGGGTGGAACTGGACGGAGACGCGCATCGAACGCGACGTGTTCGAACTGAACCGCTTCGGCAGACTCGATCCGCTCGAGCGCCCCTATACGGAGGACGAGCAGCGCGAAATGGATGCCCTGACCGCACGGCAGGACGAACTGGCAGAACGGTACGATGCGCTCGCGGAGGACGACGAGGATGCCTATGAGGAAGGCGAAAAGCTCGAAGCCGAAATGAACGAAGTGACCGCCGCGATTCAGGCGCTGGAAATCCGCACACAGGCATGGGATGCGCAACAGATGGCCGAAGCGGGCGCGTTCGTCATCCTCGACCCGCAGGGCAACCTGATCATCGAGCGCGGACTGGTACGCCGCGAAAGCGATGACGGACATGGCGAAGGCGCAATCCCGGTTGGACAGGCCGTCGCCGCGCTCAAGGAAGCAAACCGGAAAGCCAAACCGGTCCACAGCGCGAAACTCTGCCAGCGCCTGAGCGCCCATCGCACCGCAGCCATTCACGCGGAACTGATCGCGCAGCCGTCCGTCGCTCTCGCCGCCCTGCTGTTCCGGCTCGCGCCGGTGGCTTTTCCCGAGCGGTACGGCCACGCAAGCCGGGATTGTCTCGAACTGAACGCCACCAGCAACCATGATGCCCTGCTCAAGGCGGCGGACGACCTATCCGCCAGCACCGCATGGGGCATCATCAACGCGCAGCGCCAGCAATGGCTCGCCACCCTGCCGAAGCAACTGGCCGACCTGCTGCCGTGGCTGATCGAACAGGACCCCGGCACGACATTGCTCGACCTGCTCGCCTTCTGCACCGGCACCCTATTGGATGGCGTCACCGGCACGGAGGGGCCACACGCCATCAATGCCCTGAGCAATGCGCTGCAACTCGACATGACCCGGTACTGGACGCCGACCCGCACTTCGTATCTGGATCATGTCAGCAAGGCACGCATCGTGGACATTGCCATGCAGGCGGTTTCGCCCAAGATCGCCCTCGACCTCAGCAAGATGAAGAAGGGCGATGCCGCCGCTTTTGCCGAAATGCGACTGGCGAAATCCGCATGGCTCCCGGAAATGCTCACCGACCGGGAAGTGCCGGCCATTCGCGCCCTCGGCGTGGTGAATGACCCGGACGATGAGCACGATGCGGAGAACCCGCAGAAAGTCGAAGCGTATACGGCAGGTTCACCGGAACCTGCTTCCGCAACCGGCACCGCAGAGGCAGACGACAACCTCCCGGCATGGCCCTTCCCGACCGCCGCCAGCGTGGCAACTTCGGACGCCGTGCAGCACACCGCGTGATCGTCCACTCCCCGCCTGCGCTCGCCCGTAGGCGGGGCCTATCACCTACTTGGCCTGCTCGCCCATCCAGAATGCAGCAGCGACCAACAGTACACACAGGCTGGCCGCGACGATCAATGAACGATGCAGCGTCCGAATCAAACGTCCCTCAGTTACTGCGATGCTCGCTTGCGCCCGTGTCGCCGTTTCCAGCATCGCGCGTTCGAACAGGCCGACCGCCCCGTCCATCCGCGCCCGCTGTTCCCTTGCCGCCACCGCCGCCGCACCAATGAAACGATTGCAGGTGATCCCCGCGACCCGATTGGCCAATCTATCAGCCAGCACAGCGATTGATGCTTCGTTGAGCTTTGCCAGCGCGGCCTGGTACCTCGCTTCGTGCTCCCGGGTCATGTCCTCAGCCAACTGGATCGTCGCCTTGCAACGCGCGAGCGCGTCCCGATGCTGACGCATCAGGGCGTCGGTTGCCGCTTCAGCTTCTCGACGCACTGCGTCAAAACTACCATCACCGGCTCGCCGGATACGATCCGGCATCGCCTCGTAAAGCCGTGCATAGTATTCAAGCACGGCGATCATCGACCACAGCGCATCGTTGTCCCGCAGGCTCAACGCACCGGAAACCCGCCGCATGCGCAGGAGACTGGCATCGTCGGGCAATTCGCCTGTGACGTCGAGGAACAGACGGGCGAGCGCATCAGGCGACTTCGCCCGTCGATTACGCATCGGCAGCCACCCTGGCGAACATGTCGCTATATAGCGCGCGCCAGCGCAGCAGTTCCGCCCGCTCGCCGATATGCATCGTCTCCGCCGCCTTTTGGATTGACAGGCGCTGGCTGCGAAGTTCATCGGCGACCCGATCCGCGAGATCGGGAAAGTCCAGCGACTGGCCCTGCGCCTCGACAGTCTTGCGGAGTTTCGACTCCCGGTACATCGTGAACTTGTCCGGTGTGCCGAAATAACCGTTGCGCACGACATGCGTCAGTGCATGCGGGAACGTCTCGCCAAACTCGATCAACAGTTCGAGGCTGTCACGCTGCCGGTTAATGACCCATAGCACGACGAGACGCCGCGCCAACTCGGCCAGCGTATTGGCAAGCGTCCCGCCGTACTGCGCAACGCCTGTCTGACTCCGCGCCGCTGTGTTAACGACGACCGTCGCGTCCCGATGCGTATCGCAGAAATTGACAAAATCGATCCAGCCTCCCGGATCATCCAGGTCACATGACCCACACTCGATTTCGTCATGAACAGCTTTCATGACATCGGGATTGGATGTATCCGTCTCTACCAGCACGACATGGACATCCGCGCGCCGCAGATAATCGACCAGCGCCAGCGTGACGAAGCTCTTGCCGACGCCGCCCTTGCTGCCGCCGACCATATAGATAGGGTGATCTTTCGTTGTCATGTCATACCTCTACAAGTTTTCGGTATCCGGCCTGATCGGAAATCCGAGGAAGCCTTGTACCTGTGTGAGTTTCGTCTTGGTTACTCCCCCATCCCCTTTCTGCTGTGGTCCTGCTTGTGCATGGCCGTTATGTGACGGCGTCGCCTGATTGACTTTCTTTCCGCGAGGTGATGCCGTGGCGGCGTGCGTTTTGACGTGTCGCTCCACCTGCGTAGACTGGTCCTCTTTCCCAGCGCGTTGCATCGCGTATCGCAACGTGCTGGCGCTAATCATCACGCCGTCCTGCGCGATCTGCTGGACGATTTCTTCCTGCGTGTAGCCCTTCCTCTGGGCATCAATAATTTGAGGCTGCATGGATTTCGTTCCATCGCGGACATTGACGCGATGCTCATGCGCGGGCTTTTCCGGCAGTGCGTCGAGACGGCGCGCGGCTGCGTCCCATTGCGCCTGGGTAAAGCTCTTCACCACCGGCATGATTCGCTCCTGCGTACTGCTTTCATGCCATCTTGCTAAAGGGAATAATGGTCGTCAATACCCCGAAACAGACTCATCTCGGGTCGATGGAACACACTGGAATGAACGGGATTTCCCCGGAACAAGAAATTTATTTGCGCTATCGAATCCGGGCAACGTACCGGGATTTGCGCGCGGCGGACCCAGCCACATCGCCCCTCGAATCAAGCAATCAACGGTTGTGCGTTGGCAACAGGCAGCACACGAAATCCATCGCTCGCTATATTGCGCCGGACAATCGCGAACCTTGATGTGGCGTACCCACCCGACACAATTCTTGTTGCGCTGCCCGTGAAAGCCTCTATGTGCAAGTTGCGCAGGCATTGGCACCCACGCGCGGGGAATCAACACAGTATTTTATTTTTTCCGCGAGGAGTACGGTCACCCATACTCATGCGTGTTGCGCCGTGAGTCGTACCTTCGTGCGCCGATCGAACTTCTATTTGCGCGGGTAGGGATACCTGTTCACGCGATACGCCATTCTTTTCAACCAGGACGGTTCATCTTGCTGCGCGAGGTGCGCGGCCTTCCCGCTCGGACGAACATACTATCCTGCGGCGGATGTTGATTTATTTGCGCGACCAAGGTTAACCCCGCTCACGGGATTTGCGGACTGCAAATTTAAAGACATAAAAACGAGGGATGGCAGGATTGGCTCTCGCCGGTTGTGGGCGCCGATGGCGCACATGACTTGGTGCAGCGTTTATCTCGAGCCTAAAAGGACCGGATAACGACGAATTCAATGTCGGCCCGACATCGCGCGAGCGAAGGTCCATAATCCATTGATTTGAGTTTTCCCTCCGGAAAATCACAATCGGTCCCCATCGATCGGCTTTACCAGACGCGTCATCGGGTGCACCATATGCTATGTTTTAATGCTCCGCTGACGTTGTTCTGGCCAGCGGCGTACAGCCGAACAATTTGGGGCTGGAGGATTGGGCTTTCCGACCGGCGAGCGTTGCCGCCGATATCGGTGCGCCCGAAATGTCGGACCGCCTCTGATTAGGGCGTTTTGTCTAAATCAAGGCAGCAAAAGCATGCAACTGTCCCAAACGGAAGAGGGCTCGGCCTGGATTAGCCAGTTCGCCATCCCTGATCAGCCTGATGCAATCCTCTTGCTAGACGCTATCCGCTGGGTTTCCTCGGCGGAGTTCACGTCGTCGCTACGTGCCAGTATCGAGGCGGAGGCTGCCAAAATCAGCGGCCCGATCGCACTCTTTATCGAGCGCGAGCTACGTAATCCGGGTGGACATCTCCAACGGTTTTACAAGGAAAGTCCTACGAAGCCAAAGCGCGCTTACGGTGCGCCCCTTCAGCCGGTGGAGAGCATCCGAGCGTATGCCCATGAAGTGGGCAGCGAAGGCGTCATTGCAACGCTCGCGACATCGATGGCTCGCGCAAATCCGTCCAGATTTCTTCTTCATCCAACGGCTGAGGACATTCGCAAATGCAAGATCCGCGCTTTCTTCATTCTCACGGACACCATAGGAACGGGAACCCAGGCGACTGATTTCCTGTCGTCGCTCTGGCGTGCCGCATCGGTGAGGAGCTGGTTTTCGTCGCGGTTGGTCTCGTGCCATGTCATTGCGTTTGCGTCGACGAGAGTCGGCGAGAAGCTTTTAATGTCTCATCCGATGAAGCCCAAGGTGATCTGGTCACTGACTTGCCCGACGATTGGCAACAGATTCGGAGAACTGGACGCACAACGACTTATGGGCTTATGTGCAAGGTACAACCCGGTGCGTGCTTCCCAGGCGTTCGGCTTCGGAGGAGAGGGCGTTCTGATCGCGTACCCGCACGGCGTACCGAACAATGCTCCGGCAATCCTTTACAAGGCAGGCGCAACGTGGAAGCCGATCTTCCCGGGACGGGCAATCGGGGACGTTACCGACGCTCTCACAACAGGCTTTCATGAAGTGGATGCCGCTGCCCAATTGATCAGAATGGGGCAGTCGCGTCTTGCGGCCTCAGGCTGGCTTGATCGGCTGGACGCTGAGGCCAGAAGCTTGGTGCTCGTCCTTGCATCCCTCTCGCGCTCTCCACGAAGTGAAAACGCGGTATCCACCCGCACGGGACTCCGTCGGGTGGAGGTCCGCCGCCTGCTGAACTCGGCAATTCACTACGGGTGGATCACCGGGCAGCATCGTCTCACGGATGACGGAATGAAACAGCTACAGCGTCTGCGCGCGCAGACAACGTCACAGGAAATACTACACACGCCGAACGACTTGCCGTACTATCCACAGTCGCTGAGGGCGTCGGATTAGCCATCTAGAAATGGCATGGCAACATGCCCGGCGACTGCCCTTCGGGGCGGCCATGGGACACATATTTTGTGCTCCTTCGAGGCAGCAGGCGCAAACGTGTAAGCATCGTCGCGATCCGCTACGCTGTGTACCACTGCGCTAGTCTTGCTGCGAACCGCGACGATCCTCACCCTTCGGGTGTCAAAGTAGATGGCTATCTGGCGCGCTCAGCACTATCGGCAAAACGGCCTTCGGGAGGGTATAGATCCTCTTCTATTGAACCGTGCAATACAGTACGGCGATGCGATTACGGGTGCAAACCGTAATCTCACTCCGATTTTCACGCTGCGCCATCTCGCGTTTCTGTGCGGGGCGAGCTACCCGGCGTTGCGTGCCTACGCGGGTCGAAAAAATGACGAGGCAATTCACCCTTATCGACTCTTCCGGATCAAGAAACGGAGCAGACCCGGTGAACCTACCCGGCTGCGGACGATTTGTGCTCCGGCGCCTGGCCTGCGTACGGCACAACGATTCATTCACGATAACGTTCTGTCTCATTTGCCGGTACATCCGGCCAGCATCGCGTATTCGCAGAACACTCGCCCCGTTGAGGAGATTGGCATTCACTGTGGGTGCCGGTGGCTCATCAAACTGGATGTCCAAAATTTTTTTGAGGCCATCTCGGAGCGTGCGGTATATCGTGTCTTCAGGGACGCAGGCTATCCAGCCCTGGTCTCGTTCGAGATGGCAAGACTGTGCACGAGAATCGTGCCTATGAATCGAGACGAAGGCCCCCCCGTTCAGACGCCTGCACGCGCGTCCCGGTACTCCATTGAGGCCTATTGGAACTGGCGTCAAGGTTCACTGCCGCAAGGGGCTCCTTCGAGCCCCCTGCTCGCCAATCTCTGTTCGTTTCGGCTTGATACGATGGTGGCCGATATCGCGACCGAATATGGCATGGCCTATACCCGTTACGCCGACGATATCGCCTTGTCGACGACCAACCCAGATTTCTCTCGATCGGACGTCCGGAAGGTAATCCAGCGGGTGTACTCAGCAATGAGGCAATGTGACCTGTCGCCGAACACGGCCAAGACAGTCATTGCCCCTCCCGGTACCCGGAAGGTCGTACTGGGACTGTACGTTGATCAAGGCACCCCACGGTTGACGCGCGAATTCCGATCACGACTCGAGCAACATCTGCATTTTTGCCTACACCCCGACGTAGGCCCTGTCGCTCATGCGCGCAAGAGAGGCTTCTCCGCGGTGCTCGGGTTCAAGCACCACCTTAGCAGGCCGGTGAAATACCTCATGTAGCGGTCATCCGGGACGAAGGCGTAAACGTTGAACTGATGTCATCAATGAGAGCGAAATGGAACGGATGCGTGGGCCAGATGGTTTTACCGAGTCAATGTTCACCGTGTTGAAGCTGGATGATTTCGTGCCGAAGGACCATCCGTTGCGTCCGATTCGCAGTTGGCTCAATGATGCGCTCAAGCGCATGGACGACGTTTTCGCGCGGATGTACGAAGCTGACGCGAAAGGTGGCCGGCCGAGCATCGCGCCGGAGAAGCTGGTGCGAGCTCTTTTGCTGCAGGTGCTGTACTCAGTTCGTAGCGAGCGCATGCTGGTGGAACAGATTTCCTACAACATGTTGTTCCGCTGGTTCGTCGGCCTGCCGATGGACGGGACCGTGTGGGACCACTCGACGTTCAGCAAGAACCGCGACCGGTTGCTCGAACACGATGTGCTGGTGTTGCTCTTCAACGAGACAGTCGAGACCGCGCGCGAGCGCGGATATCTTTCCGGGGAGCACTTTAGCGTCGACGGCACGTTGATTCAGGCATGGGCCGGGCACAAGAGCTTTGTGCCCAAGGCAAGTCCGGACAAAGACGACACGCCTCCTGACGAACCGCCCGCGCCGAATGACAACTGGCACGGCCAGAAGCGCAGTAACGAGACGCACCAATCCACGACGGACGAGCAGGCGCGCCTGTTTCGCAAGAGCAAAGGAACCGGAGCGATGCTCTGTTATATGGGCCACGTGCTGACCGACAACCGGCATGGCCTGGTGGTCAACGCACAGGTGACGCTGGCGACGGGCACCGCCGAGCGCGACGCGGCCGAACTGATGCTTGCCTATGCCGCAAGTGTTGCGCCGCTCGGCATCACAGTCGGCGCGGACAAGAACTACGACACCGCCGGTTTCGTGGCCAGTTGTCGAGCGAACCGTGTGACGCCGCATGTGGCGCAAAACGATGGGCGTCCAGGAGGTTCAGCAATTGACGAGCGAACTACGCGCTGGCCGGGCTACGCGGTCAGCCAGCAAAAACGTAAACGCATTGAGCAGGTGTTCGGATGGGGCAAGACGGTCGGACGAATTCGACAAGCGATGTATCGAGGACTTGAACGCGTAGACCAGCTCTTCGTGTTGACGCAGGTCGGCTACAACCTGACGCGTATGCGCACACTTGCCGGTTGAGGAGCAGGAAGCAATGGATAACACCGATATGGCGAACCCGCGAGCAACGTCGAATGCCCGCAAACGTGTTCCGCGTTTCAAAAATGCGAACCGAGCATCCGTCGTAATGCACCTGAGCGCATCAACGACGGATATTTCAACGGCCTGTTAGAGGACTCATTGCCTACGCGACGCAGGTCGAGCCAGGGTTTGGCGCGCGGAAACTCGTTGACTTCCAGAAGGTTGCGTGGCCGTTCTGATGCAGTATCACGACGAAAGCGTTTCGGGCTAGAACCATTCGGTCCTGTTGTGCGTTCGACGGAAGCTTTGTGACCGACGGTAGATAAATCTGCGTTCTCGGTGCGACGGACGCGAGGGTGACTTCATTCGCGGCGAGTGGATGCGGGCTCCAAATTACGTAGTGAGGACGTCTGCTCGGGATGTACCTGGAGCGGTATGCTATTACGATGAACCTTGGAGCAGAATCGCATGGACTCGTTCTCACAACGTCAAGGCCTCGTCCGTCCGGACGCAGAAATCACGATCAGGAATGATGCACCACCACAAGTGCGTGATGCGCTGATCCAAATTGCATATCGATGCGGCCTGCGGCCAAGCGACATACGGGAACGCCTGTGCCAAGTCCTTTACCGCTCGCCTGACAGAAACAATTGGTCGGAGTTTCCCAATATCGATGACGAGGTCAGAGATCTAATCGGCGATTGCGAATGGTTTGAGGTCTACGACTTGATCGAAATGCTCGCGGTAGAAAGTGAACGCCGGGGGCAAAGCTACGCAGATGGAATGAACAGGTTTTTTCGAGCCGCAGGCGTTGGTTGGCAGCTTGTCGACAACCGTGTCGAGACCCGAGGCACCGAAGTTTTTGAAGCTGCGGTTCGTCAAGGTCAGACGGAATTGCGTCGACGAGGTAGGAAAACCGCTGCAACCGAACTGCACGAGGCACTGAATGATCTCTCCAGGCGGCCACAGGCGGAAACAACCGGTGCGATTCAGCACGCCATGGCGGCTCTCGAATGCGTAGCGCGCGACGTGACCGGAAGTAAAGACACACTGGGACAACTGATCCAGCGGAATCCAGGGCTATTTCCGGCGCCTGTTGATCAGATCGTCGAGAAAGCGTGGGGATACACCTCGAACTACGGCCGCCACTTGACCGAGGGGAGGCCTCCTCAGTTCGAGGAGGCTGAAATGATGGTGGGTCTCAGTGGCGTGCTCTGTCGCTATCTCGCGCGAACAGTGCCAGAGAATCCGTGATGAACCCTGCTCCCGGACCAAACGGTCACCTTCGCATCTATATTGGTGCTCCGGTCGAGCACTCGTCCGAGCTTGACGCACTTCGCATAGCCTACGCCGCTGCAGCCCGGTCTGACAGTTGGGCCTATATATTTGCCAACTTCAATGTCCGCGGTCGTCAGGTTGACCTTGCAATCTTTACTGAGACGACGACACTCGTTATTGAAGCAAAAAGCTATAGCCACCCAGTACAGGGTGGGATGAACGGGGTGTGGACTCAACTTGGGCCCTTTGGCACGCGGCAAACCGGGAACGCCTACGAGCAGACCCTCGGGGCAAAGAACCGTCTGCGTGACGCTCTTCAGGACATTACCCACGTTGAGGGGTATCCCAACGGTCTGGTCGCCGTCATGCCGGCCATTCCGAGTGACTCGAAGGTGACCTCGGGCGATTTCAAGGTTACGGTCGGTGGCGCGGAACAAATCGCGCAGATGCTGACACAGCGCTCCGGAGCCATCCTAACAATTCAACAGTGCGAGGCACTTGCCAGGCGCTTGCATCTGGAAGCTATCGCTAACGTTGATGGTGCCTTGGACCCAAGGATTCTGTCGTCTGAACGCTTGTGCGCTGCGTACCTGACATCCTTTGCGGAGTTTTACGGTTCCCAGGCCGCTAAACTCATCGCCGACAAGTACGGTTCCGAAGAGGATGCTGTTGCAGTCGCAGATGTTCAATCCATGGTTGCCAGCACGAGTGACTGTGTATTGATCTCTGGCCCATCCGGTTGCGGAAAGACATTGCTTACTGTCTCATGTGCGATGTCCTGCATTGCACACAACTGCTTGCCGGTATTCGTTTCAGCAATGGACTTCGACGGCCGCCTTCAGGGCTTGCTAGACCGTGAGGTTTCACTGCTCGGCAGCCGATCGACGAGCAGCATCGTCAGCGCTTGCAGGCTTCTCGGAAAACGAATTGTCCTTTTCTTGGACGGCTACAACGACTGTCGTGACGATCTCAAGATTGCCTTAACTCGAAGCCTCAGGGCTTTTTCGTTGCGCTTCGGTGCAGGTCTTGTCATCAGCACGCAGCATGACCCGTCCTGTGCGGACCTGCTATCGCTAAAGAGGATTTTCGTCCAACGCCCATCGGATGATCTCAAGCTAGTTCTCGCCAGGATCGGGGACCCATGCCATCACGCTGTCAACTGCATAGCCCTGCTTCGCGTCGCACGTTCAGGCCTCGAGGCGACACTCATTGGGGAAGCCGGTTGGTTACTGCCGGCAGGTGCGAGCATGTTTGCACTTTTCGACGCCTATGCGCGCAGCAAGCTCGGGCGCGCTGCCCGAGACGGTATTCGGCTGCTGACGACGCTCGCCAGCGTCTTTACCGAAAGAACGTGTTTCAGTATCTCCATTCGGGAGTTCGACAGACTTGCTGACTCGATGTCTATCGACGACGGGGCTCGAGACATTCTGTTTCGTGTGGAACTTCTCTATTTGCGTGGCGACAGGGTGAGCTTCTCGCACGAGCTCTTCCACGCCGCATTCGCGGCCGAATCTGCAATTCGAAACTCTGGGGCCAATGCTTCGCAGATTGAGTTGGCCATCAGATCTCCCCGTTTTCAGTCATCTCGTTCATTCATCGTTGGCGGCCTCGAGGACGATCGCATGGTCGGGGACGTGCTTGAGAAAACAGTGGACGCCTATCTCTTGGCGGATTGTCGTCGTGGCGAATGCGGCTCCGCTGCACATTCAATTGTGAAAGAACGGATAGAGGCCACCTTGGACGCAATGGTTGCTGAGGCGCAAACAATCCGGTTCGAATTGGTCGGCGAAGGATGGGATGGCGTAGCTATTGCAGAGAGCTCAATCCAGAAAAATGCCAAGGATTACACCCGTTACTTTGAGGCCATTGGCGACGGTCTGATAGACGGGCAATATATCGATGTCGTCTTCGCTGCATGTAGCTATATGGACGAAGCCATATCAACCGCTTCGAAAGAATTTTCGACTGCAGCCAAGGACAGGAACATTCCTCTTCGCCACGCGATGTTCTCGCAGGCGTACGTTATGGACCGAACTGCCGCAATATCGCAATTGATTTCGTTCATTCACAGCGGCTTCCTGTTGCGGCGTAGTCAGCCAGGCCAGGACTTCGGTCCGGCGATCAGAAAAGCATGGTCAGACGCGAAAACGCCGGGCCAGTTCTATCTTCTGATCGGGTTGACGAGATCGACAGAATACGTCGCCGAGGTTGTTCCTTACGTGCGAACCTTGCTTCAGAACATACGGTCATGTCCCTATCATCTCCAACTCGATCTGCTCAATATTGTGCTGTACGTTCGTGACGCGGAGGAGCCATATCGGACGGAGATGATTGAAGCCCTTGAGGCGTCCCTCGACAAACTCGGGGTGATGATGAACTCGATGATCTTTGAGGCGCTTCAGGCGCTCGGAGCATTGCAGGAGGAAGAGTACAATCACTCCGAGGTTGTTCGCCGTGAGATCGATGAAACCCTGAACACCGAGGGCGAGGATGCAGACAGAACGGCATGGGGAGTGTTCTCCTGCCAGTTCGACCACCCCTTCGATTCGGCATACTGGGATGAAATACAGCAACTCGATGATGTACGCAAGAAGGCCCTCCTTACGAAGGCCTGTCGTGGCGCGACTCGCTCGTATCTTTCCTTTCTTGGAATCCTTATTCGACAGTTAAGTGAATTGAACGATCCCACCACGGCATCAGCGATTGCACCATGGACAATGCTTCCCGAAAAAAAAGCTTTTATGCCACAGGATGCAATCGAGGTCTTTGTTACCGCACACGAGTGTTTGGGCGATCTAGGCGTTGATCTTCCCCACATGAGAGGGGAAGTGACGACGGATACGGAGCGTGCCTTGCTTGCTTGCGGCGAACTTCTTTATTGGTCATCTCGAACGCACGTCAAGGATCCCCAGACTTCCAGCCATACTTACAGTGCGAGGTCCATCCTTCTTGATCACTCCAAGTGCGCAAGCGCCGGTGCCCTCGATCTTGTTATGTCAGTGCGCCGTTGGGATCGCAACACACGCCGCTCGATCATAGATACATATCCCGATTTGGCCTTACAGGTCTGCCGCGAGGGTCTCAAGAAGCCACAGGCTCAGGTCTCGTACTACGACCTTGGGATGCGCGGTAACCCGATCGGCATTGCGATCTTCTGCATTCAGGTGCTGGGAGAAGCAGGAGACAGTGACGATTTGCCAGCTCTCCGAGCACTTTGCGATGATTCCGGCTATGGTGTTAGCGCGTTAGACGCTATTAAGAAGATAGAGGCACGGGTAAACTTCAGGTAGCTATAACAAGAACTCGAAATGCAGGACCGCTAGTCTCTATGAACGATCGTTGTACCAGAGGCGGTGTGAATGACAGCTCGGGCCAGCCGGGCCATCGCGCCTTGTATTCCGATCCTCAACTTGCTTCAACACGGGATTGATGAAATGGCCTTCAAATCCGTCGACAGCATTCTGCAGCCGGATCCACGCTTTGCCGATCTGTGTATTGTCAAAAATGGTCTTATTCGTCCCGTTAGTCTCGCAGATCATCATTCGGCACTCGCGGGCATCACCCTGACCGATCTTATGCCAGATGAGGTTCAGGTGGCGTTCGACCGTGCACGCAACACGATCATTTATGCCTTGGAAGGTCTGAACAACCCGTTTTCTGCTTTGGATCTCTAATTGACCCACTCAACGTGAAGATCGCATCGTCATCTGCACTGCGTCGAATGGCCACCAGTAACATCCTGACGGCCAACGCTACACCTTTTGCTGCCCACCTTCGCCCTTCCTTGCGCCTCACAACATCTTGCGCGCCATCCAAAGGTTAGCCAATGCGAACTGCGTTTCGATCTGAGCCGTGTTCTTTGCGAGTCCCCGATAGCGCGCCTTCAGATATCCAAACTGACACTTCAGCACCCGAAACAGATGCTCCACCTTCGCTCTTACACCCGCTTTCAGTCGTTCGATCTCGTCGTAGATCCTGTCGAGCCGCTTGCTCTTATCCAGCTTTCGCCGCTTGCTCGGTCGCATCGCGACGTGCCACTCAACCGCTCCCGTTTCGCCTCGCTTCTCAATGCCCACATAGCCCGCATCAGCAAACGCCATCTTTTCTTTCCCGTGCAACAGTTCATGCGCCACCGTGATGTCGTGAACATTCGCCGGCGTGCACTTCACCGTGTGCACCAGACCCGATTCGGCATCGACTCCGATATGCGCCTTCAGGCCGAAGTACCAGCTACCTCCCTTTTGCGTTTGCCTCATCTCGGGGTCTCGCGTGCCGGGCTTCTTCGTCGAATTGGGCGCGGCAATCAGCGTCGCGTCGACCGCCGAGCCCACCTTGAGCATCAGGCCCTTCGCCTGCAAGACCTCATTGACCGTCGCCAGCATTCCAACGGACAGTCCATGGGCCTCAAGCAGGTGCCGGAAGCGCAAGATCGTGCTCTCATCGGGCAGCCGCGTCATGCCAGCGTCCAGCAGCGCGAACTCCCGGTACAGCGGAATGTCATGCAGCGCCTCCTCCATCGCCGGGTCCGAGAGACTGAACCACTGCTGAAGGAAATGAATACGCAGCATCGTCGCGATCGGAAACGGCGGCCGCCCAGTCTTGCCTTTAGGGTAGTGCGGCTCGATGAGCGCGATCAGTTTCCGCCACGGCACCACGCGTGTCATCTCCTCGAGAAACTCGCGCTTGCGGGTACGCTTGGTGGACAGATTTAAGCCAAGATCCATTTGCGTCATCACGTCGCCCCTTGAATTCTCCTGCTACCAGGATAATCCATGCTCACGTCAATGCCAGGACTTTTGCAGAGATTCCCCTTCTTTGACTACGACCTCTTTGTCGTCGGCGAGGTACAAGCTTTTGGCGCTTTCGAGTTGGCCCTGAAATATCGGCTCAATGGTCGTGGCCATACTTCTCGCGGCACTCTGCGAAAGCATGTCGATCGCGCCAGGAAAGCCGCCCACCCCTTGCCCAGTCCAGGTACCAACGTACCAATCGATCCAATTGAGGGCCTAATTTCACTGCGTAATGACTTATCTCACGGCACTTCGGATATCCACTCGGCCGGAATGGCACTACAGATGGTCGAATCCTGTGCCCTCTGGATCAACTACGTTTACTCGCCACAACCGGAACAGCCAGTAGCAAGCCCAGATTAGTCCTTGAATGTGTGCGGATCGCCTGAACAGCAGGCCCAAGGCTCAGCCAGCGATCAAGGTCTCGGCATGAGACAAAAGATCACCCTGCTTTTTTTTCGGAAGTCGGCCAAACAGGAGAATTAGACGAGCCATATCAGCCTCGTCCGCATAGAAGAACGCCACAGGCACCCCAAGCACCGCCGCAAGGCGGTTCGCAAATGCGTAATCCGCCTTATGGATACCGAGTTCATATCGGTTTATGCGAGTGCTAGCAACAAAAGCGTCCAGGCCCGCCTCAATTCCAAGCTGCTTCTGCGACAGCCCAGCCTCAAGACGAGCCTCTTTCAATCGCGCTCCAAAGACGGACGAATGCGCCACAGACATTCAATAATAGCTCGTTGCAAACGAAGCTACGAATATCGTTGCAAAACGTCACGTTAGATACTACGATTTTCGTAGCATCGACAATGCCGGGCAGTCGGTTCCAAAACCCGCCGTCGGTGGAGTTAGACCTTTTCACAAGCGAAGTAGGGAATGTAGGGTTGGCTTTTTCACCTCGGAGCATCAACGAGTACAGGACGGAGAAATGTCGGATGGACTTCCACGGTCCGGTCGCTGGGCTGATCTGAGCAAGCAGGAATACGACCGACTGCTCGCGCTGAACGAACAGATTGAACAGGCACAACGATGGTTATATCAGCGGAGTCGCGACATGGTGGCAGCGTACAGTCTCGCGGCAGCACAAGCACGCCATGCCGACAACGGGAGCCTGGATGAAGACGTAAATCTGATCGCTACTGTGCTGTTTCTGATGCGTGAGGACCATCCCTCTTTTCTCACCGAGTCCGACAACATCGTCGCACGAATCGATATCCCTATCTTGCCAAGGGCCAGTTTCAACGAAAGCTCCTCTTGTCCAGATCTGAGCAACGTGTCTGACCCGGTTCGAAGCCGCAGCGATTGGAACCCGCTTTTGCTGAACTTATATGAACGGGTTCTGCAGCGGGACACTGCCAAACTGTTGAGCATCGGGGCACTGTGCATCGATGTCGCGCTCATCGAACAGCAATTGCGGTCCTGGTGAGCGTTGGCCCTGCGCTAAACATGCAGTGGCTGATCTAGTGATACATCGGATCCGTTATCCAGCGGTACCGTCCTTGATCGCGTAAAGGGATTGGTTGCATTCGCCAGACAGCCGACTATATTTGGAAACAGGATAGCGAGTTGCGCTTTGCCTGCAAATCCAGCGCGGACCTCGCATCCAGTACCGAAGGAGAACGTAGCATGAGTATGCTGAACCTCACCATCAGCTTAGTTATTCTATTCATTGTTGCCAGGGGAATCTGGCTATTCAACCGCCGTTCCCGAGGCATCTTCGGCTGCAGCTTCTTCACGGCCCGCGGATTCTGGCGAGCGGCGATCGCTATCAACTTCCTTTGGTGGGGATACTATTTCTGGGTAACCGCCCCGTTGCGTCACACGCCGCCATCTGGCGGACTTATTCTCATGGCAATTGGCATTGCCGCTGCTGCGTGGCTGATTTATGAGAACATTGGGGATACCGATCTCCTGCACGGCGTCGGCGGTTCGTTTCTCCAGTTCATGCTATTTTTGCCAGTGGCCGTCTACGGTATTCCGCTTCTCTTGATCGCGATGATCTTCCTGCTCTTTGCGTCATACAAGGGCGCACCCGGATGGTTTGTCGATCCATAAAGACATCGAGCGTCACGCCATACGCTTGATCAATGCCATAAGATTCTGATCTCCCAGTCTCGGCTTGCCGCGAGCACGTCTGCCACCGCCCCCGCGTCAGCGATCGACCTCCGGACCAGGATCGCCCAGCCGATTTTCCTGTTTTGTCGGCAAGCGCTCGGGTCGCGGAGGCTCTTTTTGCTGTGCACGATTGACGACCATTGGCGCATCCCGTTGCACCGGCATGGCCTGCACGAAGTCTGCAATGCCGACCGCCATTTCACGATCCGGCCTCGCTGGCGACGCTGCCATCGTCAGTGCTATTTCCCGCCATGCGGCGAATACGCCGTCATGAGACTGCCATCCTGTCTGTCGCTGCTCCGCATTTGCGACAGCCTGCCAGTACATCGGCACCTCACCGCGCGCCAGCATATGCTTGACGCACGGTTTCGGATAGCGCTGTGTGGCACCGCGTGCTTTCCGGGGTGTCGCATTCGCATCGACACCATTCGTGCGCAACTGCTCAGCGAATCGCTCGCGCCATCGCCGCAGATCCTGCTTGCGCGGATTGAGACGTCGACCATCCTGGCCCCGCACCTGCACGCTGAGGTGGACATGCGGATGGGCCTCGTCGTCATGTGCGGCAAACACATAAGCGCGACCATCACCGAACTCGAGTGCCGCGAAATCGCGCGCAGCATCGCGCACGGCCTGCCGGTTCGTGCCCGGCGGCATGGACAGCAGGACATTGAATACCTCACGACGATGACTCGTCTCCGGTATTCCCCACCCGCCGAGTTGCCAAGTTCGCGCGAGATCGCGGACAGCCTCGGCACCGGTAACCCGGTCGCCGTTCTGGTCTTCCAGTTCGACCTGGCCGTTGCGCGAGATATATCGGAGATGCCGGCGCACCGCACCCATACCCTGGGCACTCGAGGCCTTGTTGGTGATCTTGACCATCACCTCTGGCGTACCTCTGAGCGTCCGGGCCAACTGCTCCCGTACACGAGTGGCTGCACCTCGCATGGCGGCACGCGAAAGCCGCGGCGCACCGACATGTCTGAACGGTTCCTGAAACAGGCGGTCGCCCCAGTTCAGGAGCATCGCGTCGATGTAGGCTTTCGGGTAAGCCATATCACCGGCTCCATCGATCAAGGTTCGCACGAATGAGAGCCGCCACGGCACGCAGATGCACGTCGATGTGGTCCCGGAGTGCTCCAATGTCGCCCCCCACATTGGCGACCATATGCATCGCATTCCCTTCTCGCGCGAGGTGTCCCAGCCACCGGCTGATCACGGCAAGCTGCTGGTTCGAGTCCGACAGCAACCGCATCTCATGCACGCCAAGCTGAGGTTCACGCATCAGTTCCGCCCGGATCAACGCGACAACCCAGCGGTTACTGGTCAGGCCCGATGCCTCCGCGCGGTGCTCCACCGCTTCCAGCTCTGCATGCGTTATCCTGATCTCGATTCGTATGCGAGGCTCGTTGATCGTGATCCAATCAACTTCTGATTCGGCCTGCAGTTTGTCAGCGTCAACATCCAGCGCCGCCGCAATAAGTTGCCGCACACCCTCCCCTGGCGTCAGGCCGCGGCGCATACACCGGAGATTCCAGTCCGATCGCATACCCGCGAGTTCGACGCACAGGCGCTCACGCAAACGCATGGCTCCCCCTAGCGTGCAGGCGAGGGTTCGGTCAGCGCGCGCTCAATCTCGCGCTCAACCTCGCGCACAGGCGCACGCCCAGCAGCTGGACGTGCCCGGCGATCGCGCTCAGACGGCGCCTTCGGATCGAAAACTCTTGGTCGAGGCACCGGAATACCTTCCAGGCCAAACGCATCCAGCATCTCTTCCGCGCGCTGCTGCACACGCGCAATCGAACGCGCACTGAAGCCCTGCTCTCGCATGGCCCCGACCAATACAGCCAAGTGCAGAACCTTGTCCTCATCGGATACAGTCGAACGTCGATGCGCCTGACGACCCTCATGCGTTGGCGCGTTAGCAGGAGCCGCTGTTCCGGATGAACGTTCGGGGTGCCCGCAAGATTCGGCAGTCGATCGTTCACGCTGCACCACATCGACCTGCCAGGTATTCCGGTAAACGTCTTTCTCTTTCTCGCCCACCACCGTGCCGTTGTCATCGAGAATCGGCACCTTGACCGGGACGATGCGCCGACCCAGGTTTTCCAGCGTGACGTGATCTCTTGGTTCAGCGCGTGATACAAGCATGGTACGTTCCAGATCCACTCCCCATACGACGCGCTCAGTACCCCTCGCGTCTCCGAACGCCACGTAGTAGGAATCGCTTCGTGCCGGGTTGTGCAGGTACGGCGCGCGGCCATGCTCGCGCAGTTCGCCAGCGTACTGCCGTGGGGTCTCCGGTTCGTCACTGATCATCTGTAATTCTGCCCGGTAGGGTCGTGGCTGCTGTTCGGAGCGTGCAGACACCGGGCGAGCCGTACCGCTCTTGTCGCCTGGTGTTTCCGCCTGGGTTGCGGACGCCTTCGCCGATGTGCTGTTGTCCGCCGACGGCGATTCCGTTCC
Organism: Paraburkholderia sediminicola; assembly: GCF_046027825.1. Classification (GTDB taxonomy): domain Bacteria; phylum Pseudomonadota; class Gammaproteobacteria; order Burkholderiales; family Burkholderiaceae; genus Paraburkholderia; species Paraburkholderia sediminicola_D. The sequence continues at coordinate 56,074 of NZ_JAQQDU010000040.1, read as the reverse complement.
GGCAAGAGGCATCGATGCGTCAACCTCCATCCGGTTTTTCGGAAGTGCCTGCCGCGCATCCGCCAGGCGTGCGAGATCAGCTGCCTTCGGCTCATAACCCCTCACCTCGATGCCAAGCAGTGTCCCCTGCAACCACACTTCACTGCGGAATGCCTCATGTCCCGATACGCGAACGCTTGTCCACGATTTGGCCGAAGCCATGTCAACCATCGACTCCACCACGTCCGGCCGGTTATGTTCGGTGACAAGGTACGGCCCCAGATCCTCAAACGCGAGCTGATACGGCGCATCCTTGAGAAAATACTGGTTGCCCGTGCGCAGATAGCGCTTGCGCACACGCTCGGGTGGCTGATCGAGCGGCGCACGCGCAGTAACGTTGCCCTTCGACGGCGTATTGGTCCCAGGACTCGCATCTGGCTGCCGGATCAATTCGACATTGTCACGGGCCACCTGATCGTGCAGACGCGAGCGGGCCGCATCGAACTCGCGTCGACGCCGCGCTGACACGGCATCCATCGCCGCCGCGTCCAGTTGTTGGGTACGACCTGCGCTGCCGGATTGCTCCACGGCGCCAGGCAAGCCACGAATATCCTGCTCGATCACGTTGATGACCGGCTCGGCAGAGAGTGATGTTTCAGTCATGGAGGAACCTCTTACGGATCAGATACGACTCGTCGCAGCTGGCGACGCATGAGAAGGTTCAACGGTCAGGCCCAGGAGGGTCCTGCGATGCCGCCCGCTCCTTCGACTGCTCCAGCGCCGCCGCTCGAGCCTCGCGTACGCGCGCCCACGATCGCGCCTGCAACTGATCCAGCATCCCCTCCAGATTTGGACTGAAGTTCAACTCGCGTGCCGACTTCTTCAGCGAGCCGACCGTGCGCTCGAGCAGATCCCGCGCGCGATCCCACGGATAAACTTTCGGCCTGTCTGCGTCGTATCCGATCTGCAACTCCGATCCATTCAGGCGTGCGTTCTCATCCATCCAACGGAGCCGGTCCGACGCAAACTCCATCCGCTCTTTCGGATGAAACACGACGCTGCGCGTTGCGACCTCCTGAATCAGATAGTGCTCGGTGTTGAACACCTCTCCTCTGTACGGACCGCCGTTCTCGCGCGGTGTACCCATGCGCAACGGTGTGCCGAAGCGGTGCTCGGCCAGCGCCCGGACTTCGTTGGGCACGCCCCCCACAGCGAACAGCGGTTCACCAACAGGCGGGCGTGTCGACACAGACCGCGTCGTCCCGGCTGCCGGAGACTCAACCACCGGCGGCAATGCGGACGGCTCGACCGCCGCCCCCTTCGCCGCCCCGTTAACCTCGGCCGCTGCGCTCGCCGGGACGTGAGTCTCCGGCGTATCGGACTGCTTCGGGGCACTCCGTTTCGGCGACCGGCGACGCGAACTGCCCTCTGCTTCGTTCACCAGGGTTTCTTTCACACGGCTCATCACTTCCTCCTTCGGTTCGTCCGTCTTTGCGTCGGCTGCGTCGGTTACGATAGCCACAGCCGGTTCCATGCCATCGACTGCCAGCCCAATGCTTCCGAATGCGATTTCGCGCAAACGGTCCCCGACGCGCGCCGTCCCCAGCAGCACTGCCATGTCATTGAAGTCAGTCGGGGGCTTGCCATCCAGCGGTGCGTCACCGGCGAACGCAGGCAGCGCCAGACGTGCCTGCGACTCTTCGGCTGCCTGACGGGCCTTGGTTTCTCCAGGCCCGATGTCTGCGAGTACAACCAGATCAGCATCGGGATATCGTTCGCGCAACGCGCCGGCGACCTCAAGCAGCGTTCCGCTCGAAAGGGTCGCAAGTGCCACCCAGCCCGTCGCCCTGTATGCGGATAGCACCGTCGCCATGCCTTCGCCAATCAGGATCGGTGTTGTGGGTTCACTCTCTCTCGGCGCGGGTCCTGCGATCCAGTACCCACCTCGCTTGACGCCTCCCGCCAGCGATGACTTGCGGCCCTGCTCATCAATCAGCTCCAGTGTCGAGATCGCTTCTCCGATCCAGAACGGCACAACCAGCACACGCCCCTTGAACGGCTGCTCTTCGCTCGCCGCGACGTACCCCAGCAAGGCGTGCAGCTCGGGAGCCTCCAGCTCGCGCAGGGAGCGTGTCGGTTCGAGTTGCTTACGAACGAGATACGGGTGTTGCGGACCCACCGGTCGTGCCCATTGCCAGATTTCCTGTGCCTCCCGGGCCACCGCCGCGTGCCGCCCCTGCTGCCGGGCCTCATCGCGTGCCCTGCGTTCGAGCACGTCGGGATGTGGCGCGAGCGCTGTTGCCATCCGGTCGGGATAGTGGGTACGCTTCAGATCGAAGCCGTGCTGCCGCGCAAGCCAGTAAAGCGATGCGAGCGTCTTGCCGCCGGACTCCCTTGCCGAACGCCACGTCGTACGCGCCGAGCGCTCGTTGTAATTGCCGGCCGTGCGGCTCCATTCGTCCCAGATGTCGAAGCCAGCATCGCCGAAGCCGTGCTTGAGCGCGAATGCCATGTCGATCCACGTACCGTAGTCATCCGCAGGAATGACGGCCAGCGCGGCTCGCACGCGCGTAGCTTCATCCACCCAGCTCGTGCTCATTGCCGTGCTCCCTGCCTCGGCGCGACATTTGATCTGGCGACCGGCGCAGGTTCACGCCTCACGCGAACAGATTTAGCCGGCACCAGTTCCGCCACGTCAATATCCGCCACGGACAGCCGACGTGTCGCGCGCGCGACACGCGCGGCGGGGACACCCAGCAACATGAAATGCCGCTCGACATACGTCACGGCCTCGTCCTCGCTAAGGTCAGAAAGCCGTTGCGGGAGATCGCGTGGATCCCAGGCCTGCAAGACTTCCAGATAATCAGCCGGTACCTGGATGGCGCCCGCGCCTTCAGGGTCAATCTCATCGGGCTGTACCTCCCGCAATCGTCGTTCAGCCTGGGCGCTGAAGCGCGCGAGATTCATCGCCGGTACGGCAGGCGCCGCCGATACGCGCGAAGCAAACTCGGGATCGCGCCAGTAGCAGATCCGGTCAGCCAGAATGGGCTTGGTGTTCTCCAGCAGGATGATTTGCTTGTCGCGGCCGAGCTCCTTCAGCTCCTGCGGCAACAGCAAAGCCCTGCGCTGCTCGGACGTGCTTTCGCTCGATCCACCCCGGCCGCCAAAGATTGCGCTCGACCGGCTGACGCTACGCGAGTGATCGGTGAAGGTACCGAGCATCTCGGAATACTCGTTCGCGTCCTTCTGCTCGCGTGGCGCATAGAGAATCTGCATCGCGTGGTTCGTGAGGAACGTGCGGGCGTCCGCCCGGCCGTACACGGATTCGAGTTGCGCCACCGACTGGACAACCGACAGTAGCCGCAGGTTGTAGCCCGCCATGTACGCGACCGCGCGAGCGATGATGTGAATCTTGCCGATCGCCGTCATCTCGTCGAGCAACAGCAGGCACTGGAACCGGAGCGCGGGATCTGCCTCCGGCAACTGCTTCGTGTTGAGATTGACGAGCTGTGAGAACACCAGATTCACAAGCAGCGCCGCCTCGGACAGGTGATCGGGTGTGATCCCGATATAGACCGACATGCGGCGGCGACGCACGTCGCGCAGGTCGAAGTCGTTGGCGCTCGTTGCCGCATCGACGATAGGATTGGCCCAGATCGTGAGCGGCGCGTGGAAGGTCGCCAGGATGCTTGCGAGCACCTTGTCGTCGTTCGACAGAAAGCGGTTCAGGGCGTCGATACACGGCCCGCTCAGCAGGTCGCGATGCTGGACGAGCGCACGCTGCAGATACGCCTTGACCGGCATACCGTTGCCGGACGACTGGCGTAGTACCTCGCCCATCGTGACCGGATAGTCAGGAATGGATGCTCCCTTGGCCGCCCGCTTCGCATCACGCCATTCGCACAGCAGCAACAGGATGCCGAGAAAGAGGTTGCGTGCCTGATCCTTCCAGAAGTCATCATGGCCGCCCGGCGGATACAGGGCGTACCCGATCCCGAGGATGTCCCCCACACGGAACAGTCCGTCCGAGATCGCCGACAGCGGGTTGTACCGATGCGTGCGGCCGTCTTCTGCGAACGGGTCGAACAGGTACACTTCCTGCCCGTGCGCGCGCCTGAATCCTGCGGTCAGTGCATAGTTTTCACGCTTGATGTCGAGCACCACGACGGAGTCGGGGTAGCTCAACAGGTTCGGTATCACGATACCGACGCCCTTGCCGGATCGCGCGGGTGCGCCGAGCAACACGAACTGCTGTCCGGCGAAACGCAGATAACGGCCTCGCCAGACACCCACGACAATAGATGGGGCGTCCATGTTCAGTCGCGCGTTCATAGCAACCCCGCTGCTCGGATTTCCGCTTCGCTGGCAAAGCGGGCACTACCGTAGAGGCGCCGCCGCCCGGTACGCTCCCATACCGTGTACAGCCCCATTACCGGGCCGCCGGCGGCGAAGAGTACACCCAGTAGCGCCGCACCTGCCAGACGCCGGCCACCGTTCGGCATCAGGCCATCGTGCCAGGCGAGCACCGCATCGGGCCAACCCCACAGTCCGGCATACAAAGGATTGACCCGCAGGCTGGCGTACAGAAAGAAGGACGCGAGCCACAGCGACGCTAGCAGGGCGCCGGTGAGAAGCACCAGCGCAGCAACCGTAATGGCGGTCGGCCGCACGTGACGCGCCAAGGCGTTAGCGGCGTCGGGATCAATCCGGGATCGACGGTTTATATCCATACCGGCCTCACGAGAAAGTCGTGCGCGCCTTGCGCACCGGATCGAACCAGACTTCCGTCATGCTCCAACGCCTGGCTGTCTGTTCACCCGCTTCGTCGTAGAGCGCATGTGCTTCCATGTGCGCCACCACATCGATGGTCAGAAACAGCAGGCGCTTCAATGCGGCATCGTCATAGGCTGCAGCTTCGGAATGTTCTTTCGCCATCAGCGCAAAGCGCTCGATCGCGACCGTGGCACTCGAGGCGTGATAGCTCGTAATCGAACCCGAGTGTCCTGTCGTCAGGAGCTTCAGGAAGTCGTAGGCTTCAGCGCCACGCAGCTCGGCAAGGAGCACCCGGTCGGGCCGCATACGCATCGTGCTCGCGATGAGGTCCGCCGGTGTCACGCGTGCCTGGCCATGACCGCCCTTGCTGTAGAGCAGATGAACACAGTTCTCGATGTGGCGGATAAACAACTCACGCACGTCCTCGATCGTCACGATCCGCTCGGTCGTCGGAATCGACCGGCACAGGGTCTTCATGAAACTGGTCTTGCCGGAACCCGTATTGCCGACGATCACGATGTTCAGGCGCCCGGTGACGGCCAGTTCGAAAAACGCTCCCCAATCCCGCACCTCCAGGCACTGGACGAGCTTCCGGTCAGCGGGCCGAAGCATGGGCAATGCCGTGTCGAGGCCGTCCGGACGATGCCAGAGCGTATCGTCGAAGAGCCCTTCCTCCCGGTATGCATCGAGCGTTTTCTCGCGCGCGGACGGCCGGCGGATCGTGACCGAAACGGTGCGCGGCGGCACGACCGGTGGTACCACGATCTGGATGCGGGCATCGCCCGGCAGCAATGCGGACAGGACCGGATGCTGCGCAGAAACCTCCTGGTTCGTGAGCGTGGCAACGGCCACTGCGAACGACATCAGGCGCTCGTAGTCGAGATCGGCGTAGTCGTAACCGTGCCAGCCGCGATGCGATTCGGTCAGCACGCGCTGTGGCTTGTTGATCACGAGCTCAGTGACGTTGGCATCGTCCAGCAGTCGCGCGAACGGTCGCATCAGCTCCCGAACGGATGCGTCGTCGGGAAGTCGCGCCATCACTGTGTCCGCGGACTGGTCCTGCATGTCAGTATGGACAATCATCGCGCCCCCTCCGGCTGCAGCACATAGACCGATCCGAAATCCAGGTCCCGCGCGACCACGATCGTGAATTCGGCGCCCTGGTTCTGCGTGAGCGTCGGCGGGATGTTGATCGTGCCGTCGAGTACCCGGGTTGCCATGTCATTACCCTGCTGCTGCGTGTTCTCGTAGACGACCGAGCCGTTGCTGTTGCCGCCACGCGTGGCCAGATACCCGATGGCATCCTGGGTCAGGCCGAGCAGCATCGCCGCACCGATACGCTCGCCCCAGTGGTTGTTCACATAGCCGTCGATTCCCATGCGGCCGAGCGCGTCGGCCGCCGGCGAGTCGATCTCGACGGTCACGCCGTGCGGCGTTTCGATACGTGCCGCCAGAATGAAGGTCCGCTTCTGCCCCGGTGACAGGTTCGACCGGTACTGGCTGTTGATCTGCGAGCCCCGTTCGATCAGCACCACCCGGCCGTCGTCGGAATAGACATTCTTCGTCACGGTGCAGGTAGACAGTCCCGCCTCGGTCGAATCGAAGGCGGTGTCCCCCGCGCAGTCAATCTTGGCGCCCTGCGCGAGGACCAGACTGCGGTTACCGAGCGTGCCCGCTGCGACTCGCGGCGTGGCCGTCGGCGTCAGCGCCTGGGCGAGTGTTCCGGCGCCACCCTGTCCGGGTGCGATGACGGTCCGGCCGGGCGCGAGTGCCGCCACCGACGAGGCTGCCCCGGCGACACCATCCAGAACCCCTTCTGCCGAGAGCGCGCCGGGACCGACCGCAGCACCTCCAGCCTGAACACCCGCTCCGGCCGTGTTACCCGCAGCGAGCAGCGGCGCATCGTAGTAACTGCGCACCGACACCGGACGTGAAACCGGTGCAGACGGTTGGGCTGCGACCGGCACCCGCGCTGGCTCCGACGTCGGAACAGGTGCGCTCGCTACAACCGGTATGGATGCGGCACTCGCGGTGCCCAGGCCGTCCCTGAACACCCGGCCCTGTGCTGACGTCTCCGCTATCGCATCGCGACGCGCTTTGGCTTGCGCATCGTGACGGGCAAGGAACGCATGGATCGTCCAGACCGCCCCGCCGCATGCCACCAGGACGACGATCAGGGGTGTTAGCCACCAGGCCCGCGGGCGCGCCCTCCGGTACTGTCCAAGTGCCGGCATGCCACGATCGGTGGCCACCTCAGCCGTACCCGCGGAATCCCGGTCGCTCGTTGCCCGACTACGGTCGCTGGAGTCATCAGGCCCGATCGAGTTACGCGTTTCGTCATTCATCGCCGTGACTCCGCAGCACACGCTTCACACCCGTGACCGTCGTACCATCACGGGGCGGCACGCCGTCCATGTCGTACGCGTCGTTCCAGATACCGACGACCTCGTCACCGAGACGCAGCACGAAGCGCTTCGCCACCTCGTGGACCACAATCACGTCGTCCTCCATGTGCCGGTCAACCACGCTTTCGGTGCCGTCATCCGCCACCCGGAAGATCGCGGGAATGCGCCTGTTGTTCGGGATGCGGATATAGGTAAACCGCCCGTCGTCCCACGCCGTGGTCGGCGCGATGTCGTCGGAATGCGGCATGACCTGCATCGAATACCGCGTGTTTCGGACCACGGGTTGCTGGCCCAGGCGCTGCGCGACGAGCTCCGCGTCTGTTTCGGTGTGCGCTTGCGCTTTCGCCTCCTCCGGGTAGACGAAGGTGACTCGATACATCTCGTCATCGTTGCCAAACTTCGCCTTCAGGGGCAGCACCAGGAGATCGAAGCTGTAGCTGCGTTTGTCGGTCCGGATTTCGAGATTTGAATCGTGGGCGGCAAGTTGCGGTTTCAGGTACACGTCATGGTCGCCCCTGTTCGCGACGACCTGCCAGCCATCGCGGTCGCCTGGCGCCACGACCTGGATCTGCTCGTGCGGATCAAGCGCAATATGGGTGGCAAAGCCACGCTGCGCCTGGATACGGACAACGGCATCGGGCGCATACACAATCTGCCGGACCCGCGAATCATCGGACCAGCCAGGCAGGTCATAGGCCCGGGCGGCCTGGCTCAGAACCAGTAGCCCGACGAGCCAGGGCGCCATGAGAGCAACCGGTTTCATGGCGTACCCCCTGCAGCCGCGGAAGAGGCGGGCGGCGTATATTCCGGATCGCGGCTATAAGCTGTTACCTTGAAGCCGAACGGGTTTGCAACGGCAATGCTTTCGCGGGTGAAGACCGGCGGCCGGTAGATATACGCGAGCGTGATCACGAAGCGCTGCGGCGGCTCCGCATTCGCGAAGCCATTTTTGAATGTCGTGCGCTCAATATGGACCACAGCATGACCCGGTTCGTCGGGCGGCAACGTCGTCGAGATAATCCGTACCCGCCGCTCAGTGTTCGGGCCGAGTTGCCGGTCCAGCGCGTCCGGACCGCTGTAGACGCCGCGAAAATCCCGCGCCACCACGTCATCGCTCATGGTCAGCACGCTGTCGTAATCCATCTGCAGCAGGCCCCAGTCGTAGCGTTCACGGGCACGCACATATGCCTCGACCCAGTGCTTGTCCTGAATCTCCTTCGTATCGACGTGACGTGCGTCGAGCACATCGATTACCTGAGATTCGCCCGTCAGCCGGTCAACCTCGATCGGCAGTGGCACGACCCGATAGAACGGGACCATCACAGCAAGCGCCACCACGCTGAGTACCGCCACCGCGAGCGCACCATAGGCAACGATCCAGGCACGCTGCTCGGAGCGCTCCTGCAGGAGCGTGAGCGACGCTTCAATATCGAGCACGCGCCCGTAATCCTCGGGGCCGGTCATCGCCCACCTCCTTCGACCGACGATGTAGGCAGTACCGGCGGAACAGACGACGCCGGAGCTGAGGGAACGCGGTTGACTGGCACGCGATGCGATCCATCCGGCAGCACGGGTTTCGGTGGTTCCGAAGAACATCCACTCATAAGTAGGACTAAATTTAATGCGAGCAATCCAGCAGGAAATTTGCACATGATCGTCCCTCAGTTCCCGAACGAGGCCGGTACCATCTGGTCCTGCAAACGGGCGGTGTTTCCCGCCCGGCTCAGCACCAGTTCGCTCTGCTGCTCGGCGATGAGCCTGTCCTCCGTCTCGGCCAGCATCCGGAAAAGCTGCAGTTTCGTCATCTCGTTACCGACCGCCGTCGTCTCGCTCTGGATGCGCGCCTGCAGTTCCGCCACACCTTTCGGATCCTGCGTAACGTCGATCTGCTGCATCAGGCTCTGGATCTGGTTCAGTTCCTGCAACTCGGTCTGATACGCCTGCTGACCGAATGCCTTGTCCTGGAACGGCTTGTTCAGCGCTCGTTGGCACACCTGCTGGTCGATGCCAGACTGGTCCGCGCAGTTGTAGATCTCGCTCGCCGAACGTAGCGCCTGGGCGCTGCCCGTGAGCCCGCTGTAGCCTCCGTCCTGGACCGCTGTATAGACACTCTGCCAGTTCGACGGCAGGGACTTTGCGATCACTGGATTACTCAACAGCGCTCCAAAGCCGCGTGTCCCCACCGTCGACTCGTAAATCTGGACCTCCTGCTGAACCTGCTGCTCGAGCTGGACCACCGCCGCAATCGACTGAACCACGTTCTGTGCGTCGAATACCGGAATCCCTTGCGCGTGACCAACCGAGCAAAACGTCGCCCATACGATTGCCGCACCGGTTACCTTGAATCGTCCTGTCATGATCGTCACCTCACTCTCAACTGTCCTGTCCCAGATTGGCGCGTGCGGCCCGCTGGTAAGCGGGTAACGCGCCACTCCCTGAAGCTGTTCCACCGCCCCCCGACCCGGTTCCGCCGCGAATCCTGCCGCCGGAGCGCGGATCGCTTCCCCCACGGGTCAGTGCCTGTCCTATCGCTGTGGCGATGCGGCGAGATGCGACACCCGCCACAAATGCACCAACCCCGGATACCGTGGCGCCACCCGACAGTCCGGATGCGACCGACGGCAACTGCCATCCGACCATCGCCAGGAAAATCGCGGTCGCAAACATGCCGAGTGCCGCACCCCACGCCGCCGATGCTTCCAGCGCCGCTTGCCCCGCCGCGACAAGTGAAGAGGCATTGGCACCAGGCGATGACGTCGTCACCTGGAAAGGCGCAAGCTCGGTCGAAAAAGCCGTCAGGGCCATCCCCAGAAAGGCAGCCACCAGCACCTGCAGCAGCGCGTAGTTCGCGACCTTCGCAGTCCACGCCTCGAAGAAGCGCGCAGTCGGCGCGAACGCCGCGCAGGCAATGAAGATCGGACCGAGTCCAAGCACCAGGTCGAGCAGCATGCGACCCATCACGACCTCGAACGCGAGCACGATCAGGAAAATCGAGCCGCCAATCGCAGCCACGAACCCGCATGCCGTGTCGCCGATCGCGGCCGCGATCCCGCCCGGACTGAACCCCTCATGCGTGGCCTTCTCCGAGTAGGCGTCCAGCACGAGATCGATCTGCTGGTCATAGCAGTCGAGCGTCTGGTAGATACTCGTATCGCTCGCCGCCGTCACGCCAGTGCCACTGACCGCCGCGCATCCAGGATTGCCGCCACCCGTCGTGTTCGCCGCGTTCTGGATCGTCTGGGCGAGACCCGACGTGGCCCCGCTGACCGCCGCCACGACCTGCTGCTGATAGATACCGGAGCCGAGTGCAAACGCCAGGATCGCGGCAACCTTGAGCCCACGCCATGCGAAAGCCGGCACCGCCTCGTGCGCCTCGCCCCGCACGATAGCCAAACCGTAGGCAATGACCCAGATCGTGACGCCCGTGGTCACGATGGGAACGAGTGCACTGGAGAGCGCCGACGAGACGCTCGTGACGTAGGTCGACATGCCGTTTTCGAGCGTGCCGCCAATCGCGGTAAAGAGGCCACTCATCGCGTACCTCCCTTCTGCGCCGCGCGGCGCTTCGCAAGCTCGGCGTGGAAAAGCGGTAACCACACATCAGGGTCGTCTCCGACCTGCGCGCGGATCGTATCGAGCAGTTCCACGTTATCGGTCGTGCCGGACAGTACATCGAGCACATCGCCCAGCCCCGCGAGATCGAGCTTGCCGATGGCCGAGCGATGGCCCTGCTTGACAAGAAACATGCGACTGCTTTCGCCGAGATTGCGTACGATGTTGAACTCAGCTTCGGTGAGCTTGAATCCGTGCACGTAATCGTCGTAGTCGGCCCTTGGGTTCGGCAGGAAGAAGAACGTCGCGCTCTGCTCGATCAGTGCGCGTGCGATATCGCTGCGCAGCACGTCGGCTGGCGACTGGGTGTCAAAAATCCCCAGCCCGTTCTGCTTGCGGATCGTCTTCTGCTTGTTCTTCGCGAAATCAGTGAAGACGGGGTCGGAGAGCCGCTTCCAGAATTCCGTCATTACGTAGATGAAGCGCCGGCCGTCGATCAGACTTTCCGTCAGATGCAGCAGGTACATCGTGACGGGCGTTGACACTTCGACGTCGTCCAGCAGTTCGGTGTCGTCGAAGCCAAACAGACTCGCGCGCGTGAGATCCACGCAATCAGCCGGATTGTCCAGTACCCACCCAAGACGCCCGCCCGCACACCATTTGGCCAGCCGCGCGTGCAGGCTGTTCTCCCCTACATTCGGCAGCAGTTGTCGCACCATCGAGAGCCGCCGCAGGGACTTGTCCATGCGGGCGACTTCACGCACTGCGCGCGAGATGTCGAGTTCATCCCTGGCGGAAAGTGGCATTCCCGCATCGACGAGCTTGCGCACGAGCCGCTCCCAGAAGTCGACAACGGATTCCGTGGGCGTCAACTGGAACGGATTCAGACCGGTAGGCTCCCCACGGCGAAACACCGTATAGATCCCGCCCATCGCCCGGATCGCGATCTCGGTGCCACGGTCCTTGTCGTACAGCACGGCGGTCAGACCGAACTTCATCGCCATCGCGAGCAGGAACAGTTCAAGCACCGTCTTGCCAGCCCCGGCCTGACCGATGATCTGGGTGTTGGCAAGCGCCTTCTCGTCGGCCGAATCCTGCTTCTCCGGCGTCACGTGGAAGTTGAGATACAACGGCTGGCCGCTCGGCGTCTTGACGATCGTGATCGCCTCGCCCCATGGATTGCCGTCGCGCTTGCCCGTCGCGAAGTTGTGCAGGCTGGACAGCCCGCAGAAATTACGTGACGTAAGTTTGGCTTCTCGAGGCCGATACCGCCAGTTGCCCGGCAACTGGGCGAACCACGCCGCATCCGCCACGAGATCGATCAGGGCCGTCTGGAACCCGGCATCCGCGAGTTGCGTACGTGCCTTCGCGACAGCCTTCGACACTTTCTCCGGCGTATCGCCAAGTACCGCGAGCGAATAATGATATTCGCCAAGCACGAAGTCTCCGTTGATCAGGTCGTTGAGCGCCTGATCCATGGCATCGACCTGCGAGACCGCCACATCCTCGCCGGCAATGAGCTGGTTGCGCTGCCGCTCAAGCGCTTCCTTCGCGTCCGGCTTGTCGAGAATCGTGAAGCTCTGCGTTTCAATATATTCGAAGTCGCCGTACAGCAGGCCGTTCAACATCCCCGGCTCGGTCTCTTCAGGATAGTCCTTCAGGTCGAGCAGCGCGGCATGCCGCGTCGCGGCCGGCATGCGGATCTCGACCTTTTCAACGCCGACAAACAGGCGAGAAGTCGGCAACGATTCGCGGATAGGTCCTGAGGGAACAGGCTCCGGCTCCCAGACGCCGTTGACGAGGTAGCCGAGCAGCTCCAGCGCGGACGAATACCGGCGAAGCCGCTTCGTGTGCAAGCTCGGCTTTCGATAGACCCCGAGCGCGATCGGATCATAGGGTTTCAGGCTCGACTCGACCTGAGCGGCGAGTTCGTCCATGACCTTGAGAGCGTCCTGCTGGGCGCGCCTGATATCGTCTCTCGTACGACGCGCGGCGCGGCTGAAGACTCGACCGATTCTGGTGCGATTGGGCCGGTAGACAAGCGTCAGGTACAGTTCATTGGCCATCATCCGGTAGCCGGCAAAGCTCGCGTAGTAGCGTGTGGCCAGCTCCTGGCAGAAGCGGTTACCGTAGGGCGTGGCGAACTGGTCAGACACCTGCCGGCGAAGACGATGCGACCAGAGTGACGCGTGGCCCCCAGGCAGACCGCGTACCAGCTGGTTGAACCCATCGTGGCGTACAATGATGTCGACCGGATCGGCGGCCTCGAACGCGATGCCCGCCAGTTTCCAGCTCCGCAGGTAGTCGCCTTCGCGCGTCTTGATCACGTGATCCGTCACATGCGTCGAGTAGGGAATGGTGTCTGCCAGTGCGACTTCGCGGTTTGCAACGACACCATGTTTCGGGTTGGTCTGCATGTCACGCCCTCCTCTTGAGGCGGACAGGCACATAGGCGTGGATTCCCCAGAACCGGCGGTTACCCTGGCGGACCACCAGACGCAGGCGGAGCGCGTATTGCGCGAGGCGCTGATCGTCACGACGCGTAACGACGCGCATTGCAACGAACACCGGAATCATCAGGAACAGCAGCGCGACGCCAAGCGGTGGACTCGCGAGCAGCGCCCAGATCCCGGGGACCAGCATGCCGCCACCCACCATTAGGAATGGCACGAGCGGCACGCCCCACAGCATCGCGGGACGCGTGCAACCCTTGAAGACGGGATCCCTGAGTGGGTTAATAAGCGGATTCATGATCGCTTGCTCTGGGTCAGGTTGTCGGAATCAGCATGCCGGCAATCACCGTCGCGCATCCAACGAACAACCCGCCGATGAACACGTTCGCGATATCGCCAAACCGGGCGTGCTGGAACATCATCCGGAAACCCGCCCAGATGATCGAGATCGAGCAGATCACGCCACCCACGCCGAGCAGGGTCGTCTGGATGGTGCTCAGGAGCGTGTTGACCTGCGAGAGCTGCGCCCAGGCGGGAGACGTAACCAGCAATGACACGCATGCGGCAACGACCCGCAGTACAGCCCTGTTGCGGGCATAACCCGAATCTGGAGGATTCGAACGACTCCACAAACTGATATGTAGTCCTGATTTCATGGAAAGCTCCTTTTCCTGTTTGGATGACTCTGCTTCGTTCGTTGCGGCGCGCTAGAACACCACCGCACTACGGGCGGTATCGGCGTCCCGCCTACCGGGTACGATCCCCGCCGGTTGTGCTATCGGATCTCCCGTCGGCTGCAATCGAAGCGGCGATGAGGATTCCCGGGAATCGACTGGCACCACAGCGATTGGCGCAATGGGTGGCACGACGACGGGTACCGACGGCGGCGCAGCAATCCGGGCGTTGTTCACCACGCGCTGCACGTAGCCGGTTCGATATCCGGTCGAGAAATTGCCGCTCGCATAGCAGGACAGGCTTGCGCGCAGCGCAGACTGCGAGTTACCACCGGTATCGGTCTGCGCGCGTCGCGCTGACTCGAAACACTCCAGCAAAATCGCGGCCCCCACGGCCAGGTTGCGACAGGAATCGAATGCACGCTGCTCGTTCAACCCGTACGCGTACCAGTTCTCACGGTTCACCTGCGCGAGTCCGACGCTAAAGTTCCAGCCAGCGGCAGAGAGTGCATGCGCTGTCGTCACCGCTTCGTTCAGACTCGCCGGCTGACGCACGAGCCGACCGTTCACGACGCCGATCGCATACGGATCGAAGCCCGACTCTGTCCGAACGATTGCCGCCATCGTGACCGGTGAGACTTGAGGTGCGCACTGCTGTGCGAGCGCGATGAAGTCGACTGGCATCATCATTGCCCTCCGCCGCCGAACCCGTTTTGCTGCTCGGTCTTCTGCAAAAACAGCGTGGCAGACTGCGACGGGTCATAAGGCACCTGCGTACTGCCAACACCATAGAATTCGGTTATCGTCCGCCCTGCTCCGCCTACGTCCCACCAGACACGTGTATAGAGGTGGTCGTCGATATCGAGATTGATTGCCCCGGTGGCGCGGCATAGCAGCTCGCTCTGCTCAGGACCACCCCAGTACAGCAGATCCTCCCGACAGTAACCACTGCTCGCGAATGTGTTGGATCCAAACGTCCCTTGCGAACCGCCCGCACCGAAATCACAGGTCGGAAAAGGATCGCCATGACGCAGTGCGCCCCATAGCTTCTCGATCGGTGGCACACACGCGCTGTACTGTTCGGGGCCTCCCGGATTGGAGAGACACAGGATCACCTGGCAGCCCCAGTCGTCTGCATGGGCCACACCGGGCGCGAGAATCGAGGTACCGGCGAACAACACCAAGGCTGGCGACCACCGGCGCGCGACGCCACCCATCGTTCGCGACCACCACGCGTCTACCATCAACCAAAACCGCTTCATGATCCGCTTCCTTTCATCCATGCCGCACCGACGTATGGAAGCGGAAGCGCGAAAAAGGAACCCGCGGCGCCGGGAGGCTAACCGCGGGCTCAAGGGGGATCAGTCGGAAAACAAAAAGGCCGCCAACGCAGCCTAAGGTTGTGACACGGACCCATGCACGCATCCATCAATACGTCGGGGCCGCTTACGCGTACTCGGTCGTGCCCATTAACAAATCGGCACGTTGACCGGAACAGATTCTCAAACTATTGACGAAGCCTCAATGTCAATAAGCGCGGTGCATCTCGCGGGGCATCGCCTTCGTTTCTCCAGCGAATTAATGGCGCTTGACCTTACGGTGTCCTCGCCAGCAGGCTCGCTAACGCCTGCTTTGCGGAAGCAAGTTCAAACTCATATCGACTCCACGGATTCCTTGGAATCTTGAGCCGACGGCAGACGACTTCACGCCCGGCGCGCCACAGATACACCATGCGCAGCAGGTCCCTTTGACGCATCGCAAGTCTCTGCCACGCCCGCTCGATGCGCGCAGCATCAATTGCGTCATAGGAGCCCCGAGACGCATTTGCCCAGTTGTCGAGCCGGGCGTCGAGCGAAGGCTGTTTGTGCTGCTCAGCCATCACGTGCCTCGTCATCAAGATTAGGAACGCGATAGCCAGTGGGGTTCTGGAGAAATAGCTCAATATCCGATGCCCGCCAGCCAACAGCGCGCTCACCGAGACGGATCGGGCGAGGGAAGGTTCCTTCCTGCATCCGTTGGTAGATGGTTGAGCGCTTCAGGCCGACTTCCCGTTCGACCTGGCCGCGTCTCAATATCGCCCCGGCTCCTCGCAATTGAACTGTCATATCCGTCTCCCACTGCCCTGGCTGAATGATTTGCTGAACAGGTCCTATTCAATCAGCAGGAGGGACTGACGGACAATTCCGTCATATCGTCGGAGCATCCCGTCGGTAGATGCGTTCAGCGATGCCGACCATCCGCCTCGTTGACGGAGTCCGGCCGTAGTGCCGCGGCAAACGTCTGGGCACTCCGGGATGCTTCGCCGTTAGCCTGTCCTTTCAGGCCAAGCTTTTCGTCGATGGCGCGTGCAACGGTAGATGATTTGGGCAGACGCTCCGGATCCCATTCCGACCAATGCTCCCGCATCACGTCAAACAGGGCCTCGAGAGTGCGGGTAAGGTGTGGAAGATGAACGGTTACGCGGTTCTCGTGCGCGGACGCGATCGCTGGGCCCCCGACCGAAACCGTGGTGTCAGCTGTTGGCAACCGTTCCAGTTTGCGCTCAAGGTGTGAGGTCCACACATGGTGCATAACCGCCGTTCTGGCAATCGCGAGTTCCAGCAACCGGATACGTCGATCGCGCGCTCTCAGACGGGCCGTCAGGCGGCCGATCAACGCGCGAGATTCCTCCGTTCGCCGCCGCTGGTGATCAGGTTCGTGCTGTTCATCGGTCTCGTCAAATCGCTGGCCCGGATTATTCTCATTTGATTCGCTCATATTGCTTTCTCTTCATCCTCGCACGTGACCCACGACGTCGGCGCAGATACAGATCACGGCACAGCACGATCAGATAACTCCAGCTGGATCTCTCTCATGACCCACCTGGTTCTTGCCAGCTTTCTCTAATCTATTTAATACATAGCACCGGTGCAAGGTTCATTCAGCTCTTGCCACTAAGATTCACCGGGTAACAAAAAAATTGACTGTTCCTAACACGGCCTAAGAGCGTCCCGTTGCCCGGTGCATATCGAAGTATGGTTATGCTCCAGCACCGGTCGCGATTGCCTTCAGAAGTGTCATCGATTCATCAGCCCTATCGACTGGAACGAAAATGTGATCATGACAATAGCCCGCAACCGCATTGCAGGGGATGCCGGCCTGAGCGAGCGCGCGGCTAATCACAGCAAGAAATCCAACTGCCTCAAGACTTGAATGGACCGACAAGGTAATCAACCGCGACTCATACGTGTAGGGCAGACGGAGGCGGTGTGCATCAAACTGCTCGATTACTGCGGTCAATCCCTCCAGCTCCCGAACGGTGCAGAAAGGCGCTAGCCCATCGGGCAAATTGAAGTCTGGGAGTGAACAGAATACATAGACTGGCAGCGCCATGACGGGAGTAAGTCTGGCGCACAATTTCACGAGATCTTTTTCGCCCAAGGCGTTGTCCTCCGCAAGGATGCAGACAATGGTCAGCTCGACGCGAGCTTGTCTCCGCATTTAAAAAAAATTGACGCCATCTGAAAATACTAACCAACTTCTTTTGGAACAACCGGGATCCTAAGATCAGGCCATTGATCCGATAAACGCAAGCGTCCAAACCATCTGGGGGAATCATGTTATTCGAGAGGCCCCATCATGAGTTTCCCCGCATCATCATCCGTCATTGCAGATCAGACCGCAATGCATGCCGCCATCGCCCTGGTTGATCCAGGCTGGCAGATACCTCATCCTCGCACGCTGCGATCGCTATTCGACATCGTGTTCGATTGGACAATCATATATGTCGCTGCATGGGCCGAGTATCGGATCGGCGCATGCATCATGGTGCTCACCATTTTCATCATCGGCAACAGGCAACGGGCACTGGGCAATTTGCTACATGATGCCAGCCATCAAAACCTGAGCGCCCGGCGCAACCTCAATGACCTGATAGGTCAATTCCTGCTCGCTCCCACACTCCTCGCGAACTTCGCGGTCTATCGCGTTCAGCATGCCCGACACCACGCCTGGCTCGGCGATCCAGTTCGCGATCCCGACTATCTCCCGCGCGTCCCGCATGACCTCCGTCACTGGCTCCAAGTTTACGCTCGTATGGTTGGTAACTCCTCGATGTGGGTGGGCTCACTGCTCGGGCACCTCGCGGGAAAACGGCTTTCCCTCGCCCGGCGATTCACGATCATTCTGTGGTGGACCGCTCACGAGTCCGTGCTATGCCTGTTCTTCGGCAGACACTTTGCCCTTTTATTCCTCGTAATATGGATAACCGCGAAGGCGACTGTTTTTCACGCCATCACGACCTTCCGGGAGATGAATGATCACTACGGTCTGGAGTCGGGTGGGATCTTTCAACACACCCGCGAGACTCCCGATCTTGGGGTCCTGTCGGTCTTGATTCACCCCCATCACAACGGCTACCACCTAACGCATCACCTCTTCCCGCACATTCCGTACTCCCACCTGCCACGCGCTCACGCAATCCTCAAGCAAATCGCCGCATTCAATCAACGCGCAATTGTCTGCGATAAGTACCTGAGTGGAGCACATGCCAGCATAAGTGGCTGGGGAGCAGTTCATGTCTGAACGCACATTGAATGCGGGACAGGTAGCGAGCTTGCTGGTCTCCACGAGTTGCGGTATTGGCTTTCTACTCGGCACGGGGGAACTCGCCCTGCACCAGGGAATGGCGGCCTGTCTATACGCAATCGCCAGCGCCTTGGGTCTCATCGCGCTCGCCGCATGTGCCCGCGCCCTGTCGATTGGACGGCAATCCCCCTGGGCCAGCTTTGAACAACTCTATGGCGCCTCGGTAAGCCGCAGCGTGGCGCTTCTGTCACTCATCTGGATGACGGGTGTGCTCGCTACACAGATTCGAGGAGGATACGCAATTCTGACGCTGGCAGGCTTGAGACCGACGCTCGCACTCCTTCTGATAGACGGTATTCTGATCGGGCTCTCGCTGATGCGACTCTCGTGGCTCGCTGCAGGATTCGCGATCTGCATGCTTGCGTGCAATGTCGTGCTCGTCCGCACCCTATTCGAAATGAATGGGTTCGCCGTTTGGCTAAATGCGCCTATAGAGTTCCTAGATGGGCTTCGCACAATGCCACCGGTACATACGGCACTCACGGTCATCTCGGTCGTAGTGATGGTCGTATGCGGAGCGGATTATCAGCAATTCGTGGTCGCAGCCCGAGCTACTGCGACCGCCCGCGCTGGTTGTCTACTGGCTGCAGCGCTCGTATTCGTTATCGGATTTCTACCCGCCTCCGCTGTAATCGCGGCTGCCCCGGTCTGGCATCTCGAGCACTTGATGGATCCCATACAGATCGTTCCCATTGTACTGATGCGCACATTTTCGAGTGACGCAGTGAGTTCAACGGGCGGTTTCATTGTCGCGATGCTAGGCCTGACTGCACTTGGCGCCGGATGCTCGATTCTGCGAGCAATGGCTGATGCCGCGACCACGCTCGGCCAACCTTCCTCGACAGCGCCAATCTGGTCCCGCGTTCTACCGGTCACACTGGGTTCCCTCGTCGCCACCCGGGAACAGAGCCTCGTCGACATGATGATCGACCTCAATACGGTCTACATCTCCTCGGTGGGCCCTCTCCTACTATTTAGCTTGACGCGTACATCCGTCTCTCATACTACCGCCAAAGCAACAGTCGCGGCCGGCTTCGGCATCACCATGGTCTGCTACCTGATACGATGGACAGGAGCGACACTCATACCCGACGCGACTTCCCTTCTTGTTCCGCTTACGCTATCGCTCGTCGTTACTTTAGGAGTTCGGCGGAACAACGCTATTTCAGTGAGCAAATCCAACCCGGTTTGCGATCCTCATCAAACGACGACTCCTCTTGGTACTCAGTCACCGTCGATGCCGACGCCTAGCTTATCAGGTGACGCTGACGACAGTTGAGTCAATGTCTCACGGGCGTGACGCATTACCAGATCGCTGATCGCCTGTGCGTTTGGCGGCGCCTTCTCCCAATGGTGCCAGTAGAGACTCACCGTAATGCTGTTATGTGGTGCCAGAGAGATCAGGTCGCCGGAATTGATCAGCGGCTGAACCTGTATGGATGGAACCAGACCGTATCCGACCCCTGCCCGAATCGCCATTAGCAACGCCACCGGCGACGGGAAAAAGTGCGTGGAATAGCCGCTTACGGGAAAACCGACCAGGCGTTCAAGGAACGCTGTATGCAACCCGTCCTTGCGATTGAAAAGCACAGCGGGCGCGGCCAGGATATCGTGCAGCGTAAGTCCCTGGGGAAAGTACGCACCAGCAAATTCCGGGTCAGCGACACATTCATATTCCATGGCGCCAATGGGTTCCGCTACAAAACCTGTTGGCGCGTTGCTCGCAGTCGAAACGCAGCCCATTGCCTCACCGCGCGTCAATACAGGCAAAGTATAGTCTTGATCATCTACGATTAATTCGAGCGTGAAATTCCCTTTCGCGATAGTACACGCCACCGCCTCGAACCAGGTCGCCAACGAATCTGCATTGACAGCGATCGCAATCCTCGCCCTACCTTTCTCCTCTGGTTTGATTCTCTGGAGCGTGTCTGCCTCAAGAAGCTTGAGGGCCTGGATATGCCGAAGCAGCGCTTCCCCGGCAGGTGTCGGCGCAATGCCATCACGTATCAGCAGTGGGGTTCCAAGAGCTCCCTCCAGTGCGATGATTCGCTGCGACACAGCACCCCGAGTCACATTCAATACTCGGGCCGCCCGGCCGAAATGACCTGTCTCAACGACTACGGAAAATGTCTCGAGTTGATCCCTGTCAAAACTCATATAGAATATCTATCGGGGAAAATGGCACTGTCAGGTTAGTGGATACAGGCTGAATCGTGCTGATGGTGTTTTCGCGCAGCTGTAGGGGCACGTCTTAGAGGCGAGTTAAGCGTGACTATCCGAGGAGTGCACTGGCATGAAACGCCATGTGATCGCCGATGAAACTCCCGATGAAGTAATAGCTGTGATCGTAGCCACGGCGGAGCCGAACTGTAAGAGGGTGTCCTGCTGCCTTGCACGACTCTTCTAAAAGGTGTGGTCTGAGTTGCGTTTCCAGAAACTCATCTTCATTTCCTTGATCTATCAGGATCGGCAGCTTTTCTTCGGCTGATCTGACTAATTTGCACGCATCATATCGGCTCCACGCTTGACGGTCTTGCCCTAGATAGGCCTCGAACGCTTTTCTACCCCACGGCACCTCGGAAGGCGCAACGATTGGCGAGAATGCCGACACGCTGCGGTAATGACCCGGATTTCGCAGTGCCAATACAAGTGCGCCGTGGCCACCCATTGAGTGCCCACTGATCGACCGTGCGTCTGTAACAGGGAAGTTTGCTTCGATCAGAGTGGGTAGCTCGCTGACGATATAGTCGTACATCCGGTAATGGGACGCCCAAGGCTGCCTCGTCGCATTGACATAGAAGCCGGCGCCTTTGCCGAGGTCATAAGCCGCGTCGTCGGCGACACCGTCACCGCGCGGACTTGTATCCGGCGCCACGATTATCAAGCCGTGTTCCGCTGCATACCGCTGCGCGCCAGCCTTCGTGATGAAGTTCTGCTCGGTGCAGGTTAAACCGGAAAGCCAGTACAGGGCCGGCAGCTTCGTCTTCTGCGTCTGTGCAGGCAGAAAAATGGAGAAGTTCATGGCGCAGCCGAGCGATTCTGACTGGTGCCGGTAGACGTCCTGCCGGCCGTCGAAACAGGCGTGGTGTTCGATCCGTTCCATTGCAATTTCCAGAGAAGGGCGGCTCCGAGCTGGCGAACCGCCCAAGATTTTTTTACTGGAGAACGCCGCTGCGCTTCGCGATATGGGTTGCCATCGCATCCATCAACGGCGGGTTGAGAGAATCGTACGGTGTCAGGCCAAGCTCATTGAGCCGTGTGCGCAACCCGTCCATCTGCTCCGGTCGAGCACCTCCGCCTTCGATGACCGAAGATACGAAAGCAGCGAAGCGAGGCTCTTCCCAACCTTTTTCAGCCGACAACTCGACGTGAATGAAATCGAGACCATAGAACGGATGAGCACGGTTTTCGATACGGCCGTACATGTGCGTGTCGCATTCCTTGCAGGCATGACGCTGGATAGCGGCATTCGGATCGACAACCTGCAGCTTATCGGCGTGTTTGGTGACCTCAAGCTTGTCGCGCGGCACAACGCCGACCACTGAGAAGGGGGCGCCTCCAGGTTTCCAGCACTTCGTGCAGCCGCATGCATGGTTGTGCGCAACGTTGCTCTGCACATGCACTTCTACCTGATTGCTCTCGCATTGACAGCTCAGCGTACCTCCGGCGAAGTTCGGATCGCCTTTGCTTACGCCTGAGTCTACCGACGGGTGTATTGCCACAGTACTCATTTTTGAATCCTCCATTGTTTCCAAGAAAGTTGGCGCATCAGTGCTGCGACGTGCTGAACGCACCATCGCGTCTTAATAGCTGATCACAGTGCGAATAGACTTGCCCTCGTGCATCAGATCAAACGCTTCGTTAATATGATCGAGCGGTAACTTGTGCGTGACGAACGGAGCTAGCTGGATATCGCCGCGCATCGCGTCTTCCACCATACCCGGCAGTTGTGAGCGCCCCTTGACGCCACCGAACGCTGTGCCCTTCCAACTGCGACCGGTGACTAGTTGGAATGGGCGCGTGGATATCTCCTGACCGGCTCCAGCGACGCCGATGACGATCGACTGACCCCAACCGCGATGAGCACACTCCAACGCAGCACGCATCACATTGACATTGCCGATGCATTCAAACGAATGGTCGACGCCCCAACCAGTCATTTCGACGATCACCTGCTGGATCGGTTTTTCATGATCCTTCGGATTCACGAAGTCGGTGGCGCCGAACGCTTTCGCGAGATCGAATTTCGCAGGGTTGGCATCAATCGCGATGATCCGTCCAGCCTTGGCTTGACGCGCACCCTGGACGACCGCGAGACCGATGCCGCCAAGACCGAATACAGCGACGCTGTCGCCAGGCTGCACCTTCGCGGTGTTGTGCACAGCCCCGATGCCGGTCGTGACACCGCACCCCAGCAGGCAGACTTGCTCATGGTTAGCCGCAGGATTGACCTTTGCCAGCGAAACCTCGGCCACCACGGTGTATTCGCTGAAGGTCGAGCAACCCATGTAGTGATAGATCGGCTGGCCGTTATAGGAAAATCGCGAGGTCCCATCTGGCATCACACCTTTGCCCTGCGTGGCGCGCACGGCGACGCACAAATTCGTCTTGCCGGACTTGCAGAACAGACATTCGCCGCATTCTGCGGTGTACAGCGGAATGACGTGATCGCCGGGCTGGACCGACGTCACGCCTTCACCGACTTCCACAACGATCCCTGCGCCTTCATGACCGAGAACGCAGGGGAATAGCCCTTCCGGGTCATCGCCCGATAGCGTGAAGGCGTCCGTGTGGCATACACCTGTATGTGTGATTTTGACCAGCACTTCGCCTTTCTTCGGCGGCGCAACGTCGATCTCGACGATTTCCAGGGGCTTTCCTGGTGCGAATGCAACTGCGGCACGTGATTTCATGACAACACTCTCGATTGGTCGATGGAGACAGGCGACGTAAGCATCCGGGCGGTTCCGGAGGGGTGCGCAGCATTACCGAAAATAGGTACGCACAAGCCCAATGACGCTGTCGATTGAAGCGCCCGCACCGCCGTGCGACACCAGTCGCGTTGAAAAATTCCTCACGCAGATGGCTATCGAAGGCATAGTTTCTTCTGGTCCCGCCGCGCGACCTCATCATGCTGGAGCATGGCGAGGAATTCGGTGTAGGCGAGCTGTCCTTCGATGGTACTGTTCCCACGATGAGTCGTCCTTTACGGATCAGGGCTCGTAACCAATACCAGTGTGTCTTCGATCGCCTTCTCATAATGTTGCCCGCCTGGCGGCACGAAATAACAACCTCCCGATCTAACAAGTGCAACCGCGTCGCCTTCCCTTACGGACATTGCGCCTTGCACGACCATGACTTGCACCCAAGCTACGTGCTTGTGGGGCTTTATCTCCGTATCTTTAGGCAACTGGTAATATGCAGAGTAGATGCCCTGCTCGCCGTTCATAACGCGAGCCTCTTCCATCGGGGTACCTCTGACGTCAACGATTTTCCAATCGAGATTAGGCGGCTGAAATGTTTTGGCTTCCATTTTCTTTCTCCTTGCGATAAGGGGCTTGCTATCGGGTGGATCGCTCATACGGCACTCCAAACGCGAGCCGATACGTTATGGATTGCCACCCACCTTTGGCAATGTCCCAGCGATGTTCATATCGGGTAGTCTTGCTGGCTTGCTTATTCTCGGCACCCACCCACATCAGAATATGTTGCGAAGGCCGAGCGCGACGCCGGTCTGGTTGTTGCGACCCGGGTAGTCGGCGAGGAATGCGCCGTTGCCGCGGGTGAAGTCAACCGTGCCGTAGACCTCGGTGCGCTTGGACAGCGCGTACTCGGCGAGCACCGTGGCCGAATAGTTGATACCCACGCCGAGCGTGCCGTCGAGCGTAGCCGCATTGCGAGCGTGATCGTAGTAGCCCGCCACCGTCAACGTCAGCGGCGAAGTGACCTGCCAGCTCGAACCGACGTAGAAGCTGTCGTCAATCCGGTCCGGGCTCACAAACGCCAGCGCCGGCGCGCCTACCTGCTGCTGGGCGTGATCGGCCGTACCCGTTTCGTCCTGCGAATGCAGCCAGCCTGCGAGAACCTTCACGGCCGGGGTGAAGGCGTACACCGTGCTCACGTTGACGATGTTGAATTTCTTGCCCTCGACGTCGTTTTGCTGGAAGCCGGCGTCGGCCGACAGCGGTCCAATCGAGTACGAAGCCGTCAAGCCGTACATGCTGTTCGAGCCGACGCTGCCCGGCACACCGCCGAAGCCATAGACACCTTCGACCGTCAGGCCGGCGAAGGTGCCGCTGTACTTGACCGAACTGTTCGTGGACAGGAACGGGCCGACCGGGTTATACACGTAGCTGTCCTGCCAGAAGTCGGCGACGGTCAACGGGTCGTAGGTGTTACCCATCTGGTCGAAGAACGGAGTCTGCTGCCGGCCGACCGTCACCGTGCCGTACTGGCTGCTCGCCAGACCGACGTATGCCTGACGCTGGAACAGCTGGTTGTCGCTGTTATCGAGCTTGCCCGTCCAGAGCTGGAACTGGTTTTCCAACCGGAAGACCGCCGACAGGCCGCCGCCGAGGTCTTCAGTACCCTTCAAGCCCCACCGGCTCGGTGTTTCAACGCCTTCCCCCATCGCGACCTGGCTGTCGTTGTTCGCGTCTGCATTCGAGAGATAACGAACAGTCGTGTCGACGAGGCCATACAGCGTGACAGAACTTTGTGCGAATGTATTTTGACAAACGAGTACAGTGCCGAGCGCGCAGAATGCGGCCAGCATGGTCCGAATTTTCATTGACTTGTCTCCGGTTAGATACGTTGCGCTTGTGAATTTTTTAGTAACCAACTTCATTGCGGTACGTCCGGTTTAAGAAATTTATTCTTGCTTTGGTCGCCAATTAGATAAAGCGTTTGCGGATTCCTTCTGACTACAAGTAATTCGGTAACGAAACTCAAGACTTATGATGTCGCGTGCTCGGTACTGCATTGCATAGACCAGCAGGGGGGAGAGGTCGGCTTACGGTCATACCGGATCCTATTGAGGAAAAATATGTTAAGGCGATCGGGCAGACTAAAGTCTTCCAAGTGAGGTCAGTTGCTACAAGATTTTCATATTAACAAGGCATAACCCTTCTCCACCATCTATAATCGAGACGATTTGAAGGAGGGTGAGACGTGTTTTAAATTTTACTACATATTAAGTCATTCCGCCCTTTCGTCATAAACTATGTAGTTTTCCCGATTAATTGGCTTTCGATAGCAGACGATATATACAATAGATAAGCCCAAGATAAACGGAACGCCGCAAACCATGGTCATTTTGAACTCCCGCGTGAAGTATGTGGTCACCATTGTTCCTATCATCAGCGCGGCGCCTAGGAGAGATGTAGCCGGAAAACCCCACATTTTGAACTGGAGTGGCTTTCCGCTGTGCTGCTTGCGAAAGAACAGATGCGTAACGAATATCATTGACCAGGTAAACATTGCACCGAACATCGACACGGACATCATCAGCGTGAATGATACATCTGGATAATTTATGTAGAGCACGGTTGCTAAGGCTATCCCAATGGATGACAAAAATAATGCGGCCGTGGGCACGCCCCGTGAGCTGAGACGACCTAGACGGCGGGGCGCAAACCCCGCACGCGACAAACTGAACATCATGCGAGTAGTAATATAAAGTTGACCATTCATTGCCGACAGCGCTGCCACAAGGATTACCGCATTCATTGCCCAAGCCGCGCCAGCTAAATGCGTAGCCCCCATTACACGCACAAAGGGACTTTCATCGGTTCTAGCCACGTTCCACGGGACGATCGCGAGCATCAAAGCAAGTGTTAGTAGATAGAAAAACGCCAACCGAAACATCGTCCCTCGAAACGCCCGCGCAATGCTCTTCCGTGGATCACACGCTTCGCCGGCCGCAACCGCAATCATCTCAATACCGACATAACTAAATATCGAGACGATCACTGCCTCCCACATTCCCCATACGCCTTTAGGGAAAAATCCACCATGCGAGGAATAATTCGAGAATCCAATCCCCGAAGCCGGCGGGGCAGTGAACACCACGTAGGCACCGAGAAGGATGAACAACAAAATCGCGACGATTTTGATCATTGAGAACACATACTCGACTGCACCGAAGACCTTTACACTTACGAGGTTAACCCCAATCAGCGCAACAGAAAAACCGACTATCCAATACCATCCCGGAAGCGACGGAAACCAGTACTTCATGTATATCGCTATTGCTGTAACCTCGGTGCCAATCGCGAGGACGATTGAACACCAATAGGCATAGCGCACGAGAAAACCCGCCAGCGGGTTGATGTAGTACTCAGCGTACGCGCCAAACGATCCTGACGTCGGATGCGCTACGGTCATCTCTGCAAGACATCCCATCAAAAGCAACGCAATCAGCGCGCCGACCGCGTAGCTAAGCAACACGCTGGGCCCAGCGAAGCCGATCGCAAAAGCACTCCCCAGGAATAGTCCTGTACCAATCGCCCCACCGATTGCAATCATCGATAATTGGCCAGTAGATAGTGCACGGTGCAGTCCGTTCTCACGTTCGACGATAGCGTCGAACCCTTGCCGTCGTTTCATTGCTGTGTCTCCTAAAGGCGGTTCCGCTCGAAAAGAACCTGTTTGTAGTACGTTATCTCTTGATACCGATGATGGCGGACGCTAGACACTGGAAAGCTCGAGTCACCTTTGGAAAGCTCCTGCCAATAGCCTCCGCGAAAAAAGACCAACGCGGGAGTATCCGCGAATGAAGCAGGAAAGAAATCAAGGCGGTCAGTGCTAGCTGCTCCGTACGACAGGTTAAGCATGCGACACAGCGATGCGCGTGCACGCTTGCGTTCAGAGCGGTAGTCGGACATAAACGGTTTGTAGATGCCGCCAGGACATGAATCGGGCGAGTACTTCCGTTCGGGTGATGCGACGTCCAGTGTGCTCCATGGCATTGCCTGTCTCCGCTGCTTTTGGAATATGATACGAAACAAAAATGGCCAATCTCTCTCCAAAAATGACATTTATTTTTAATAAATAGCTAAATTTTTGCAGATAAATTAATTTTTATGAGAAAATTTACTCCATCGAATCTTGAGTGAGCGGGTAAATTGTCGGGTCAAATGCGGGCGCAAGCCCAGCGAAGCGAACACTTGACGCGTGTGGGGGAAACATGCTCAGGCGGGGCGACTCGCGGTATTCCGCCGCGACCCGCCCCGCGAGACGAAGCAACCTATGACGAACCTAACCCAGCTGTTTGAAGCCGCCCTCGGAATCAAGGCGCCGTGGTATGTGCAAGGTGTCGATTTCGGTGCGGAACTGACGATTGCCGTGGACTTTGCCGCGGGCAGCCGCTTTGCCTACCCCGGCGTAGCGGGCGTACACGCGGTGCACGACACGGGCATCAAACGGCTGCGCCGCTTGAATTTCTTCCGGTTCGACTGTTATCTGGAGGTGCGCGTGCCGCGTATCCACTTGCCGGACAGCTCGGCGCGGCTCGTGGAGCCTGACTGGATGGGCAAGCTGGATGGCTTTACGCTGCTGTTTGAAGCGCTCGTGCTGATGCGGTGTCGGGAGATGACATTCGAGGCGGTGGCTCGTCTGGTGGAGCTGTTGTGGTATCGCGTGAAGGCCATCTGTGAGCGTTACGTGGACATGGCCGTGTCCGCGACTGACTTGTCCGAAGGCACTGCGGTAGTCATTGACGAACCCTCGTGCCGACGTGCCTACGACTATGTCTCGCTGGTCGCCGACATGGACCGCAGGCGCGTGATGTTCGTCACGCCCGACAAGGATGCAGGCGTTGTAGAACGCTTTGCCGATCACCTGGTGGAACACAACGCAAGGCCCGCGCAGATTAAATCGGTCAGCATCGACATGTCGCCCGCCTTCATCAATGGCGTGGACGAGCATCTGCCCGATGCGCGCGCGACGTTCGACAAGTTTCATGTGGTTGCGCACGCGTCCAAAGCGCTTGATGGTGTGCACCGCGGGCAGCAGAAGACCGATCTCGAGGCGCTGATCCGCCAGTACAGTACGAATCGCACGGCCCGTGCCTGGATGTACCGCGAACGGCTGCGCGAGATTCTCAATCGCAAGCAGATCCACGTGCCCCAGTGGTATACCGGAGTCATGCGTTCCAAGGTCGAACCAATGAAGAATGTCGCACGCGTGATCCTTCGTCATTTCGACGGCGTCGTCGCCTGGACCCAGACGCGCCAGACCAATGTCTTCATTGAAATCATCAACGGCCTGTTTCAAGCTGCCAAGCGCAAGGCGCGGGGACGCGCCAGCTTCAAAACCATGCGAACCGTGCCGTTCCTCATCGCCCGCAAGCTCGACTTCCCAGCCTTCACGCCACACACCTCATAGACCGCATTACCCACACCACTTTTGAAATAGCCAGAGAATTTAATGGAATCTCTTACTGCGATTGACCGGACGCTACTCGATGCCATACAGCGCGATGGCAGGCTAACCAGCACAGAACTAGGAGAGCTGGTCAACATGTCTCATTCGCCCGTCTGGAGGCGTTTAAAAAAGTTCGAGGAGGATGGCGTTATCGCCGGATATGCAGCACACCTTAACCGGCATAAGCTGGGTCTTAAGACACTGGCTTTCGTATCAATAGTGCTCGACCGCCATGACGAAGACACAGCGGTCCGATTTACCGATGAAGTGCGTTTGATACCAGAAGTCGTGATGTGTCACGGCGTCTCTGGGCCCGAAGACTGTGTAATGATCGTTATAGCTCGTGACCTAGAGCACTATGCGAACATTTTGACCCAGCGGATTCGGAAACTGCCAGGTATCGCAGGCTTGCGCACGAGTTTTTCACTGATGCAGATAAAGGACGACGCATCATTCATCATCGATCTAACACAAGGCAGTCCGTAAGCGATCCAATGTCCGCCATCTGGATTGGCCGTTGCCGGACGATATTCGCGAGTGCATTCTTGGCACTCTATGGACAGCGTGTGCGCATACGCCATGAATTCGCCCAGTTCGACTGGTAGACGTCGCAAGTGATATTTGGCATGCTTCCAGACGATTTCGATCAGATTGAGCTCGGGGCTGTACGGCGGCAGGTAGAACAGGACCATACGATGTTCGAGAAGCCACCGGTCGAGGATTTCTTGGTCGATGTTGTGATGGATCCTTGCGTTGTCGAGAACCACCACCGTCGTCAGGCTAGGTGTGCTTTCCCGGGTGATCTGATCGAGGAATTGCACAACATCGTGCCGTTTGATTGTGGTTTTGCTGGTGTGAAGCGTCAGCAGATTGGCGCCGAAATCCAGTGCACCGAGGACCGAGCGACTGCAGTGCGATAGCGGGAAGACACGGTGTGGCTTGCCGGTGGGCGACCAGCCCCACTGCACCGGGGGCGAAGCACTGAACCCGGATTGATCGAAATAGATAACTGACACGCGCCGTCGAGTGCAGCCTGCCGTAGTTTCACGAGGGTGTCGGCCTTCACGGCGAACTCCTCGGGGTCACGTTTTTTTTCAACGAGTAACGGCCGCGCTTATAGGAAAACCCCGCGCGTTTAAGTGCGACCGATAGCACCTCCAGACGACAGGGAAACGGCATCTCATGAACTTCTTCGACACGTTGCGCAATCTGTTTGAGCGTCATCAATTCGGCGCTTGCAGCCTCGATAGCCGTGGCGATCATGACCTCGGACAGCGACCGGGGGCGGCCGCCCTTATGGCCAACCAGAAGACCGCACAACCCGTCGTGCCACGCGCGGATCCAGTTGTATACGGACTTGTCGCTTACTTCGAGCTCAAGCGCAGTGCCATGTACCCGTCGGCCGCCGTCGAGCAGCAGCAGCGCCAGTTCGCGGGTACGGAAGTCCTGATGAGGATGCTTGCGCGACAGTTGTTGCAAGGTCTTTTTCTCCGGCTCACTCAGTTCACCAAGGTATTTCATCGGCAGCTCATCCGGTTCGGTTACCCATCAGACTCGCTATCGTGAAATTCGTTTACTCCGAACATTTATGTCCGCAAAAGTGACACTCAGGCCGCCTCGCAGTTTCTCCATTTGCCCGTTACCCACATCAGTCGAATTTAAATTTGCCGATGCATAGGTCAGTTCAACCGGATTAACGGCGACGCCAATTCTTCCAATCTGGACGTAGTTCGCGACGCTAAAGCCATAGGAATACTGGTTAGCCCCGGCTCCGAAGCCTGCGCTCTTGCTACTGCCATTGGGGAAGTTCACAGTAAGCGCCGGATCTGTCCAAAATGTTTTGTATCCAAGCGGCCCCACAGGTTGATCGGGCACGACAACGTTGTAATAGTACGCCACCCCAACCTCTGGATAGGAAACGCCAAAGCCACTCGCCCCTGAAATACCGTTAGTGTTGTGATAGCCGGTAAATGTTCCCATCCAGAATTCTAGCTGGTCCGATGTGTACCTATGAATCCTGTCTTGGTAAAGTATGCAGGGTTCGAGAATGTCGATATCGAATTCGAGTTTGGTCCGGTGTGAGTGAAAATTGGAAAGGTCTCGAGGGACCACCCAGGCGCGCCGCCCTGGTTAACGCCGATATACGCGTCCGCGTGTGCATGCAGGGGCGCCAAAATCAGCGTCAGCGCTCAAACGGTCGCGGTCATTCTAAAATTAATACGATACGCCACAGCACAGTCCCCTTCTATTTAATAGGTTATCCTAAGTTATTGGGATGGTAATGAAGCTCGAAATATTGCCTACAGATCCTGAAGAACTTCACGCCTGAAAGCGATCTGAGATCGCCTGTTTTCAGTTCGCGCGGGGGGCTACTGACTATCGTTCACGACCACGCCTTCTCGTTCTTCGACGAATTTAGGCGCGCCTGACCTCGTGACTCAAAACTCGTTGTCTTCGACCTGCACCTCATCCCTGAGGGGCATTCCGTCGAATTTCAGGTATTAAGATTGCTTGCGCAAAAAGTTCGAACGCGTCAGATCCGGACACCGTAGATTTTGTCTGCTAGTTCCGCGCTGAGATACCCGTTACGCACGTCTTCAATTACCGCTTCACGCCCGCGTTCGCTCGGGTCGCCGTAACCACCGCCCGATCCCGTCCGCACCCGAATCACGTCGCCTTGCTTGAGCATCAAACCGCTGACCATGGAATGGCGCTCGCTATGACCATCAGCGCGAACCACTTCTACATAGTTCGCGGAACCGTCCCGCCCTCCCTCGAGGCCCCATGGCAGAATCTTTGACCGCGTATAGCCGCAGGTCAGGAAGGTGCCGTCCGAGCGAACTCGATAATCGAGGCGAATACCCCGCCCACCGCGATGCTTACCATGTCCGCCCGGCTCGTCGTTTAGTTCCATCCGGTCGACGAACAGACCATAGCGCGCCTCGCAAACTTCGACGGGGCAGTTGTACGTCTCGCCGTTCAAGCCCGAATAGACCGCGCTGTTGCCGTCGCGCTCGCGCTCCGCACCCCAACCGCCATTTTCAGGCTCGACAAGCGTGAACATCCGGCCGGTATCGGGATTCACACCGCCGATGATCGTCACGCAAACTGACCCAAAATTACCGGCGGGCATGCGATCCGGCAGATGCAACGCAAGGCACCGCAAAATGAGATCGTGAACGCGAATCAGATTTTCGAAATAGAACCCCTCGGCCGCCGGACTCCGCGCATCGAACAGGGTACCGGGGCTGGTCAGTACCTTCAACGGACGAAACGTGCCTCCGTTCGTGGCAGCCTGAGGCGCAGTCACGGCCTTGAATGCCGCCTGCGCGGCGACTACCGTCCCATCGCGACTCAGATTGGTCGGCCCTGTTGCCTGGGCCGGGTTATCGCGCAAATCGACGATCATCTCGGCCTCCGTGATTTCCACCGAGACCTTGAATACCTGTCCGTCGTCCTGAGGCTCCTCCATCGTGAAACGGCCGCGCGGCGTCCCCTCAAGCGCCTTAAGGGATACCTTCTCCCCGTGGTCCATAAAATCTTCGAGAGCCTGCAGAAAGAACTCCGTGCCGTATTTGCCTGTCAGTTCAACGAGACGACTCGCCCCGCTCCGTACCGCGGCGATGCCCGCCCACAAGTCGCCTTCCATAAAATCTGGCATGCGGGTGTTGGCGCGTAGAATCTGCATAACGGAGCGAATCGGCTGCCCCTTTGAAATCAACTTAACAGACGCGAGTCGCAGTCCTTCCTGGAATATGTCCGTTGCGTCTGTGGAAAGCGAGCCCGGTACCATGCCGCCCACATCGTTCCAGTGAGCGATGTTGGCCGTCCACGCGACGATCTGCCCATCCGCGAAAACAGGCATCGCGAGTACCACATCGTTCAGATGCGTTACCCCGCCACTATGCGGGTCATTGGTGATAAAAATATCACCTGGTTCAATTGCGCCCGGTTCAGAATGGTCCTCCCGGATCCGCTTGACCGCCTTGTCCAGGACGCCGATCAATGCCGGGAGACCGGAACCTGAGCTCGCTATTTCTCCTCGTGCGTCAGTGACCCCGGTCCCCATATCGAGAACTTCGTAGATGATGGGACTCATCGCGGTCTTGCGCATGGCAGCAAACATCTCGTCGGCGATTGCCTGAAGAGAATTCTGGATGATCTCAAGCGTGAAAATGTCAATCTGGCTCATTACGGGTCTCCGTCGTCCTCAAATCGTGATATGGATGTTGCCGAGACGGTCGACGGTGACACCGTTGTTCGGATGTACAACGATCGTCGTGCCAGCGTCTTCAATGATTGCGGGACCTGTAAATGACATCCCGGGTTCGAGTTTCGCATTGTCGTAGACGAGTGCTTCGTGGCTTCCCTCCAGCGCATAGTCAACGAACCGACGTCCCTTCACGGCCACCTCCACCGTCGCTCCTGTCACAGGCATCTCATCAAGGTCCAGCTTACCGATCTCCGCGACCGTGACAAGGTGAAAGCCGACGATCTCGAGTGGCGCATCCAGACGGTAGGTGTACTGCTGCTGGTACATTGCGTGGAAGCGATCAGCGATCGGGTCCCAGTGTGTGGAGATCTGCTCGCCTGCCTGCAGCGGAACCTCGACTGCGTGCTCCTGGTTCTGGTAACGCAACTTGCAATGGATCGTCAGCTTGACGCGGTCTGGGGCAATGTCCTCATCCGTGAACTGTGCGAGCGCGGATGCAGTGAGTTCCTCCATCAACGACTGCGCTTCATTGATGGCACCCTCGCGATCAGCGTCGAAGAAGCGATTGACGAACAGGTCGCGCCGCAGATCCGACATTGTCATGCCCCACGCGGAGAACACCGAAGCGCCACGCGGAATGACCACCTTCTTTACGCCTAACTCCTGTCCGAGCGCGACCGCGTGCATCGCGCCGCCGCCGCCGAATGCGACGAGCGTGAAGTCACGCGGATCGTGGCCGCGGCCGAGCGACACCAGCTTCAACGCATTGACCATATTGTCGTTGGCGATCCGGATGATCCCGCGCGCGACTTCCTCGCGCGACAGGTGCAGTTGCGTTGCCAGCGGATCGAGCGCCCGCTCGACGGCCGCCATATCGGCGACGAGTTCGCCGCCGCAGAAATAGTCCTTGTTGATGCGGCCAAGGACGAGGTTCGCATCCGTGGTGGTTGCATTCGTGCCGCCATGACCGTATGCGGCCGGCCCCGGCGATGCCCCAGCCGACTGGGGGCCTACGTGCAACTTGTCGAATTCATCGATCCACGCGATAGAACCGCCGCCATTGCCAATCTCCACGAGATCCACCACCGGCACCATAATCGGATAGCCGGCGCTAACACGGTCCCGTTCAATCCAGTAGTCGGTTTTAATCGTGACCTGCCCGTTCTTGATCAGCGAACACTTGGCGGTAGTGCCGCCAATGTCCAGTGCCAGTACGTTCGGCTCGCCGATCAGGCGCCCTAGTTCGGCAGCCCCCCAGAAGCCGCTGGCCGGACCAGACTCGACCATCGTGATCGGAATCTCGCGCGCATGGGATACGGTATCGACGCCACAATTTGACTGCATCACGTACAAAGGTGCTTTGTAGCCGTTCGCCCTCAGACCCTGCTCGAGATTGTTCAGATAGCGCGAAGCAATAGGTTGCACGTAGGCGGACAGCACCGCCGTACTCGATCTTTCGTATTCCCGCCATTCGCGCGTGATCTGGTGCGAAGCGACGACCGACACCTCCGGCCAGAGCCGGCGAACCTCCGCCAGTACCGCCTGTTCGTGTGCAGGATTCGCGTACGCATGCAACAGGCAGATCGCCACCGCTTCGACGTTTTCACGCCGGAAATCGTCGAGGATCTGCTTCAACCCTTTCATATCCAGGGGCTCACGTTCCCGCCCATCGAAGTGGAGGCGGCCGGCAATTTCGCGGCGCAGATGGCGCGACACAAAGGGCGCTGGTTTGATCCACCGGAGATTGAAGAAATCCGGGCGATTGGCTCGTGCAATTTCCAATACGTCCCGAAATCCTGTGGTTGTGATCAACCCGGTTCGCGCACCTCTGCGTTCCGTCAATGCGTTAATGACGACCGTAGTACCGTGCGCCAGAAAGCTTACGTCTTCGAGCCGCACGTCCGCCTTACGCAATACGTTCAGAATGCCCTTCTCGAAATTGGGGGGCGTCGTATCCGATTTGGCGGTTCGGATGGTCTGCTTGCCACTGACCGGGTCGGTCTCAAAGTAGACAAGATCGGTGAATGTCCCACCGACATCGGTTGCCACGCGTACGGTCTTCCTATTTATCGTCACAGCACGTCTCCTTGCATCATGAGTTCCGGCCAACAGCCGAGGTCATGAGTAAAAGTTAATTAAACTGGTCTTATTGCCGACGTCACACCTGACCGCCAAGCCAGCCCGTTGGCGAGGACCGAAGACCAATGTCCAGTAACAACGGCGTATAGGCCAGCGCCAGCAGGGTCGTAGCTTTCTCAATGCGCTCCGGCGTAAACCAGTGCGCTTCGTGAAGAACGTTGACGGTGCCCATTACTGAACCGTAAAGCCGTACCGGCAAATTCAAAACGGACCCGCAGCCTAACCTGAAGAGAGCTTCGTGGTCAGGCAACACGCGCCGGACATCGGCCTCATCGCGGCACAAGAATGCCTTCTGACGCCCTAGAATCTGCTCCGCCCACTCGCCGCACGGCTTCCCCTTCGTGCCTTCAACCGGATATTCAGCCGGGTGGCTCGTCCAGATGCGCCGTGCGACAAAGTCCGGCGCGTTCTCGAAGACCGACAAAGTGAAGAGGCGGTAACCGACGTGCTGCTGGAACGTCGCGGCCAACTCGCTCAGGACCTCGTCCAGTGCCAATGCCGTGGCCTGCGCGGCGACCATCTTCGCCATCGCGCGTGCCAACAGGGCTGATTCTTTATCCGCGTTAAACACCCTCTTTCTCTCCTAGTATGCGAGCGCACTTGCACTCGTCAGATAAATCGCCGTGCGCTTGGGTTTCGCCACTTCCAGAATCTTTTAGGGCGCTATCCCGGTCCGATCGAAATCGAACGCCTGATCCCAGCGCTAAAGTTATTGCTCACACTTGGCACTTCAATGCATGGTAACTCTCAATTCCAACGATGGATCGATGCCCAGCACGTCCGCTTTGCTGAGGTCACGGGCGATGAGCACCACATTGCGGGCGATGTCATCGCGTTCCGGCACGCGCGTCGGATTGCTGAAGACTGTCCCTACACTTTGTATCAGTAGAAGATCGTGGCAATCTGCGACCTCAACGAAACCCTTTAAGCGCAACAGGCGCTCGCCGCAAAAGGCAGCAAGGTTGTCGAGCCAGTCTGCCAGCTCGCCCCATGGCAGAATCTTCGTGAATTGCACGAGCATGACCTGCACGCGCTCGTGACGCGATTGGCCCATCCGGTTGAGACTTTGCAACACTCGACCTGCAGACGGCACAGCGCTGATGTCCAGTCCACGTGGCGCACCCGCAAGTACACTCAATCGAACCCGTTCACGCGGGTCTGCCGTATTGCAGACGGTGGCCAGCGGATTAATACTGCGCACCGCGTCGTAGGCTTGTCTCTTCTGCACTTCGCTAGCCTGGTCGAGCTTGGTCAGAACCACTGTGTGGGCCGCCCCTAATTGGGCCAACACCTCATCATGCTGCCGCGCACAGCGCTCACCTTGCATCGTGTCAAAGGTAGCAACAACATGCACGTCGAGCTGGCTGAGTTCAAGACGAGCTAATGCACGAACGATGGGGCCGGGACGAGACAAACCGCTGCACTCGACGACTATGCGATGGAATGGCTCGCCCTTGCCCGCTTCTCGGTCGGCAAGCAAGCCTTGTATCGTCGCGACAAAGTCACTGGTCAACGAACAGCAAACGCAGCCGTTACTCAACATGATCGAAGGCACGCCGGCCCCTTCGACGACGATCGCACCGTCGATATTGATCTCCCCCACCTCATTCACGATCACCGCGGTCCCAGCAGCTTCCGGTTGATTCAGATAATCGATCAGCAGTGTCGTCTTGCCGCTGCCCAGAAACCCGCAGACGATGACAATTTCAAGTCGAAGCGTCATTGCGTCGATCTCCGTCTTCGGCCTGCTCAACTTCCTTACTTGTCGCAACAATCCCCCTCACGTCAGCGAGCAGTTCGCCCACGTCGTACACGACGCCACCCTTGATCGTGTAGCGCAACCCTCGAGACCATTCAGTGCTGTTGGTGGTGTCGTTTAGGCGCATCGCTCCCGTGCCGTAAAGCAGTTTGAAATCCGACAAAGGATTAATGTCGTGCACTAGAAGGTCAGCCGCCTTTCCGACATCAACGCTGCCAATCTCCTCGCTGAGACCTACCAACTCGGCGCCTTGTGATGTCGCGGCACGCAATACTTCAAGCGGCGTGAAGCCTGCTTCCTGCAGGAGCTCCAACTCGCGCACGTAGCCAAAACCGTAGATCTGAAAAACAAAGCCCGAGTCGCTGCCGGTACACACACGCCCGCCGCGATTCTTGTATTCGTTCAGGAACTGCATCCACAACCTGTACTGCTCTTTCCATTCAATCTCGTCGGTACTCGACCACCGATACCAATAGGCGCCATGGCCACCGCGCGACGGCTGAAAGTACTTCCAAAGACCTGCCCACGTATAGTCGTCGTGCCAATCCGCCCGACGCGCGCGCATCAGATCACGATTCGCGTCATATACCGTGAAGGTAGGAACGAAAGTGAAGTCAAGCTCCAAAAATCGATCGAGAACTTCGTTCCACTTTGCACTGCCAGGATTAGCGGCGCTTCGGAAGCCCTTACCCGCAGCAGAGAACCGCATGTATTCGTCGTTATAGTTGTAGTCCGGCGCGTAGTCCTGTAGAAAATGGTCTTCGAAAAGCGATTCAGGTAAGCCGTAGTAGTGTTCCTGGCTGGTTAAACCCCAACCCGCCGTCTTCAGCGTGTTCATTCGAGCCACTGACTGCTGAGCATGGTGACAACCAGAACGTAGACCAAGATTCGCGCACTCCTTGAGCGCAGCCGCCATAATCGCCGGGGGTGCCCCGAAGAATTTAACGCCATCTGCACCTCGCGCCTTAACTGCCTCAAGCCAAGCGCGCGCTTCAGTGGGCGTATGAATAACCTTCAGGAAATCGTTGACCGCGGGGAAATAGGGGTAAGCCAGCAATCGAGGGGCGGCAATGTCGTGGCTTTCGGACTTCGCCTTCTGATCAAGCGTCCAGCCGAGCCCGTTGAAACAGCCCATCTCGCGTACCGTCGTTACACCGTGCGCAAGCCAGAGCTTGTAGACATAGTCCGCCGGCGCCATGGGGCCGGACAGTGCGTGATAGAAAACGCCAATATGCGCGTGGCAATCAATAAAGCCTGGCGTCACGAACTTTCCATGACAGTCGATCTCTGAGTCGCCGGCAGCGGGTCTGCGCGACGGTGAGATCGGAACGTGAGGCGTTCCCACTGCGACAATTTCTGAAATACGCCCTCGCTCGACGACGATGTCCGCCGGCCCCCATGGCGGAGCTCCGGTGCCGTCGATAATGGTCGCGCCGCGAAGGACCAGGCGTCCGAAGGGCCCGGTGCCGCGATCTCGCGTAGTAGCCGCCTGTACCGGCGCCATCCCGGCGGCAATGCAGTTCATGATCATTTCTTCGCCCGGCTGCGATTCAGTCGAAACTTCCGGACGGGTGGTTTGGTTTTCCATACGTTAGCTCTCTATTTACTCCGTTGACTGGCTGGGACGGCATTCGCGCTCCGCCTCGCGAATCCAGGACGTGGTCACATGGACCTGGCTTGATCGTTTCGGCGAAATCCGGCGAGAGACACCAGCACGCGCACAATGGCCCGCGAGATGGGGCTGTCGCAGACGGCCGTGACGCGGATATGGCGTGCCTTCGGGCTTCAGCCACACCGGCAGAAGACCCTCAAGCTCTCCAGCGATCCATTGTTTGTGGACAAGGTGCGCGATATCTTTGGGCTGTATCTGGACCCGCCGCTCAAGGCCATGGTGTTGTGCGTGGATGAGAAGAGCCAGATCCAGGCGCTGGACCGCGCCCAGCCCATGCTGCCGCTGGCCCCGGGCATCCCTGAGCGACGCACGCACGACGATGTGCGCCACGGCACGACCACACTGTTCGCGGCGCTGGACATCTCCACGGGCGAAGTCATTGGCGAACTGCATCGACGTCATCGCAGCAGTGAATTCCTGCAGTTCCTGCGCACCATCGAGGCCAACGTGCCCCCCCCAACTGGACGTGCATCTGGTGATGGACAACTACGGTACGCACAAGACCTCCTCGATCAATACCTGGCTGGCTCGCCACCCGCGTTTTCATACGCATTTCACCCCGACCTCTGCTTCGTGGATTAACCAGGTCGAACGATGGTTTGCCACGCTCAGCGAGACATACATCCGCCGTGGCACTCATTGCTCCACCCGGCAACTCGAACAGGCCATTCGCCAATACATCCAGATCAACAACACTGATCCGAGACCTTTCGGCTGGACCAAATCGGCCGACGACATCCTCGCCAGCGTCAAGCGATTTTGTCTACGAATTTCTAATTCGGGACATTGGGTCTACGCCGCGCATGCGATTAGAAAAGATGACGTATTCCGACGCGCACTATCGTCTGGCTGCCGGTTGTCGAAGCCGTGGAGGAGCCCGAAATGGCGGCGAATGCGTCATCTCCTCCACTTGCATGCTGGTAGATACCATTCACATAGATATCAGTGCGGCGCGAGAGCAGATAGTCTAACGTCAGACCAATCTGGTTAGCGCGATTGTCCGTCAGAACGTCGTTACCTTTAGCGTAGATATACTGTGCGTAAGCAAAAAAGTCGGGCGCAAATGAATAGAGCCCACCGATCTCAATGGCGCTGACCTGCGCGCCGTTGAAGGTGTTATCCGTGTTCGTATAGAGCGCATCGATGGCAAAGCGCCCGAAGTCGTAGCGACCGCCTGCACCCCAGTTACGAATGCCACCCGTTCCATTGCCCAAGGTCTGGTCGTGCGCAAACGTAAAAGCTGCTTCGAGCCGCAACGGACCGCTCGCATAGTTCATACCAAAGCTGGTCATGTTGTTGGTGCCTCCCTCGCCGGCAATATTGCTAAAGCCGTACATGACGCCGAAGTCCAGGCCGTCGTAGGTCTTGGAAGTAAACTTGATGCTGTTCGGACTCGCTTCGCCCCCTGCAAGGCGGCTGTAGTCGAACGTGCCTAGAGGCGTGCCAAGTTTAGAAAATGGCCCGCCTGGAAGCTGATATAGACTGACGTACGGAAGCTGGTAGCCATATCGGGCGACGGACAGACTCTCGTTCATATAGTCAAATTGATTACCGAGCGTGACGGTGCCCATTGGCGTCGAGATACCGACGTACGACTCGCGCCCAAATATGCCTCCGCCTGACTCCGCCGCTCCGGTATTGATGGAGAACATGCCGTCCATCACAAAAATGGCGGCATAGCCACCGCCAAGGTCTTCGGTTCCACGCACGCCAATCAGATCCGGCGCCTGAATCCCGCTTTGCTCAGCAATGCTGCTATGACCGCCAGCGTTACTCGTATAGGTGATGCCCACGTCCAGCAGGCCGAACAGTGTCACAGAGCTCTGTGCTTGGGCTGCAAACGAAAGGCCCATCAACATGGCTGCAAGAATGATCTTTTTCACGGCTGTCAGGTTCTTAAGAAAGTGAGTACGAGCGTCGTCCCGGCGACCGAACGCGTCGGCAGCTTCCATGACGATCGGGGATAGCCGGGACTAGAGGAGACTGCCCCGGCGGCGCATTCACTGCGTCTGCAAGCTGAGCCGGCGAGGAACCAGACGGCTGAGCAACGGGTACAGCACCAGCGCACCAATCAGCGAAGTAAAAAACTCGATCGGGATAAGCGTGTTCAGGACATAGTGCGCGAGCACGAAGCTAATCACGGCGCTGGCAACGCCTAGCCAGTTTACTGAGGGGGTAGCGGCAGCGGGATGCCGGCGGGCGACGATGAAATAGTCCGCCAAGATGATCCCTGCGTAGCAGATCATCAAAACCCCAAGCACCGTGATAAAGGCGTTGAACCAGCTGAGAATCGATCCGCTGAGGAACATCGCCGAGACAACACTCGCAAGTACGACGAAGGTGATGCGGCCTGGACGCCAATTGATGGTCGAATCGGAAAGGCTCGTTAGAGACGGGGACGAGCTATACGTGTTAAGTACCTGTTCTTTCGATTGGGCCACGACCTTCAGTATCCCGCCCAGTACACCGCCGAACGCGATGAATGCCGAGGCTACGCTGTCGGGACTATTCAGCACCGCGGCATTGGCGGCTGCCTGAGTCATGCCTTTCTCACGCGCTTCTGCCCTCAAGACGTCCTGGACAGACCGCCCGGGCGCCATCGCACTGCTCGCAAGGACAACCGGGTGTACGTTATCGCCATGGTCTTTGCTCAATCTTGTCTCCTTTCGTTGCGTTTTACGTCCTTAGGAGCACGATACTTGGGATAGGTTAGGTGCGATTGTAAAAAAAATTCGCGTTGAAAATTCGAGGCATCGGTGCAGACGTCCCGGGTCTAGCGCAATGGTCTTAGTCGGATCTAAACAATCCACGAAGGCTTGCACAGTGCGGCTCTGGGGCTCAGATGGTCTCGTGGGATTCGCCTAGAGCAGATATGCCCGAACAATTTTCCTGCAAATTTTGAAGAGGCGTGGATGGGTCCGAATACGCCGGTAACAGGGGGAGGTTTCCTCCGCCAATCGATGCGCGAGTAGATCAAATGCCGCCATAAACTTCGGATAATCCTAAGGAAACTGCGGCTTCTTTTACGTCCTGATTCCGCCATTCAGATCAATCCGCGATGTCGTCGATCTGGGCTGGCGTGGGGCACTTGACGGCCATTGATAATTTCGTCGTGTTGCTACGTGATACGACAAGCTATGCGAACGTTTTTCATCATTTGTTGCGCCCTCCGCCCCTTTCATTTAGATATGCTGATTGTCAACGGCCCGTAGCTTAACGTATCATTCGGACGTCGGGTCTGCCCATGCCAATCGCGGTGCCTGAGCGCGCGGGCAGACGATCGACAAGGTTCGCAAGCGTTGCCGTGGCCGCCCTGGCGGCGCACGCAGTCACGGACGGGACCGCTTGTGATGGCATTTTGCCCAACGATTCAACCCGGAGCGTGTTTAATGTATCGACTCAAATTGGTCGCCCTTTCCGTCGTCGCTTCGATCGCGTGCGGGTTCGCGACGGCGCCCGATGCCTTCGCGCAGAGCAGTGCGACGAGCGCCACCGCGTCCTCTTCCGGTCAGGTTCGCAGGGCCCAGCGCAAGGCCGCACGCAAGGCGCGGCGTGCAAGCAAGAACGCCGAGCTCAGGACGCTGAACAAAGG
This sequence comes from Paraburkholderia sediminicola, assembly GCF_046027825.1. Lineage (GTDB taxonomy): Bacteria > Pseudomonadota > Gammaproteobacteria > Burkholderiales > Burkholderiaceae > Paraburkholderia > Paraburkholderia sediminicola_D. Next base: position 13,812 of record NZ_JAQQDU010000040.1, on the reverse strand, counting down.
CAATACGACTACCACGGGCGGCCCGCGCACGCTCGAGGGCGTGGAAACCAAGCGCACCAGCCCCGCGCCGGCCTCTGCACCCTGAGCATGACGCGCTGACGCAAGACCAGCGAAATCCGCGGAGCGTTCGCGCATGCGACGCTTCGCGGCATCACCCGATCCGCCCGCTCTCGTGTTCGTCGGCGGACCTCTCCGCGGACCGGCAACCCACCCGGTGCGTAAAGATGTTCATCCAAAGGACGTTGCTCAACACGATTGGCGCGACTGGGGATGACAGCTTGAATGCCCGCTGATTCCAGATGCTGCAGGATCGCGTTTGTATCGTAAGCCTTATCGGCAGCCAGACTGGCGGGTCTCAGTTCGCCCAGCAAAGGCAGAGCCTCGGGGCTGTCTCCAGCCTGTCCGCCCGTCAGATGAAAGCGAGCGAGCATACCCAGACCGTCGACCAGAGCGTGAATCTTGGTGCTCAATCCACCGCGCGAGCGCCCGATCGCCTGTTCGCCTTTTTTTTCGCCGCACCGGCGGCATGCTGGTGGGCACGCACAATCGTACTGTCAATGAAGACTTCCTCAAGGTCAGTGTCACCCGCAAGCCCGGCGAGTACCGCATGCCATATTTCTGCCCGAGACCATCTGGCAAAGCGTCGGTACACGCTGTTCCACGGTCCAAAATCGGGCGGCAAATCGCGCCATGGGCTACCAGTGCGTGCGATCCATAGCACGGCCTCGACAAACAGTCGATTGTCTGCTGCGGTCCGACCCGGGTCGGTGGATTTGCCCGGCAGCAAGAGTGCGATCCGTTCGTATTGGTCGTCGCTGAGCATCAGTCTTGGCATCCTGTTCTTCCGCAAAAGACAGGATGTAAACAGTTTTCCTCAAAAGTTAACAGCCCCCTCGGCGGTGATTGTCAACAGGCCCTTCTATGGGGAACTGAAAGTCAAGCCCGGTTCACGATACAAATTCTGTTATGCGAAGTAAATCTCCTTGTCCGGCCTCTACGGCCAGCCTGCGCGGTCACCTACCATGACCAGGCACAGGCTGGCCGTAGAGGCCGGTGCGTAAAGCACGGTACGGACGCTCATCGCGTAAACCTTGTTGCAGCCTGGCATGTCAATGTCATTCAGGTCAGGGTGTCTGTTGACCGGTCAGTGCCGAGTCGACCTTCTATCCGTGCCGGCCTGACAGGCCGGTCATCTCATGCCGCATTCGCGAAGCGCTGGAGCTACCCTGTTACCGACTCGCCCCATCTAGGGAAACGGCCACCCGCAATGGGTATCCCGAGCCCGTTCCGGGCGCGTTGACCTTTACATGCTGTTGCTGTATCCGATGTCATTCAGTCATTCAGGCCCCCAAGGTGTTGACGTCGCGCGGCTTGAATATCGCACCGACGGGGATCTCGCCGTGCTCGAGATAACGCCACAGGGCGATCGCCAGACGGCGTGCGAGCGCGACGATACCGATGCGCCGCATCCGCTTGCCGGTACCGGCAAAGCGCTCGTTGAACCAGTGGCTGAGCTGGCTGCCGGGCTGCAGGCGCAGCCAGCTCCAGGCGAGCTCGACCATCAGCCAGCGACATCGCCGGTTGCCCGCCTTGCTGATACCGAGTTCAACCTCGCTGGTGCCGCTGGCGTACGGCGTGGGCGTCAGGCCCAGACAGCCGGCCACTTCGCGGCGGTTGCGAAACTGCCGCCAGCCGAACAGTTCCCTGACGAGCGTCCATGCGCTGCCTGCACCGATGCCGGCAAGCTGTGCGAGCAGCGCCATGCCGGGATGTGCGCCGCTGCGCACCTGCCGCTCCTGCTGCACTTCGAGCAGGCGGATCTGCTGGCGCACCAGCGCGAGCCGATCACATTCGCGGTCAATCTCGGCGCGCAGACCGGGCGCCAGCAGCTCGCGCTGACGGGTCCACCAGTGCGTCCAGATGCGACCGCCGACAGACCTGACCCGAAGGTTGTGCAGTACCAGCAGGGAACGGATCCGGTTGGTGTGCACGGTACGCTCTTGCCGCAGGCGTTCGAGCTCGCGGTGAAGGCTCCGGTCGTCTTCCTGCTCAGGCGTGGGGATGCGGGCGACCGCCCACACGCGCCGCTCGCCCGCGTAATAGCGCATGAGCATCGACAGCAGCTTGTCGCTGTCAAGCCGGTCTGTCTTGGCGCGACGTGCACGGCGGTTCACCTCGATACTGGCCGAATCCACCACGAGATTGACAGCTGCTTCATAACAGCTGTAGACGGGTGCGTCGGCACCGAGATGGCAACGCGCCCTGGCGTTGGCGTTGGCGATGGCGGTGAGAACCGCCGTGGTATCACCGGCGGCGACCGTACAGCGGCTGGGCGCGCGCTGGCCATCACCCAGTGAGAGCTTCCAGTTCTTCTCGCCCAGTTCAAAAGCCATGTACAGGCGGCCACCTGCCGTCGTATTCTGCCCACGGAGGGCTGTGTCAGCCGTATCCATTTGCGTGCTCCTTCGGAGAAAACGAGTGTGCAACTCCCGTTTTACTCCAGTCGGGCTTACTGCCGCTGCCCTCCCACATAGCATCTAGGGGATCCAAACGACGCAGCCGACTATTTTAGTTGCGTGAATTATTGGCTGGCGAATGAGGAAAACAGTGTCGAACTAGGCGGCATAATTTATACTCCTAATGCCGTTAGCTACAGACTTTTCAAGGGCGACTTCAAAGTCGAAGCGCTATATGCTTTCGGCAATATGCCCGGTGAAATCAGCGTCGACCAGACGATCGCTGCGGGAGCGGCGTACGACAATGGGCGCCTGGCTGTTACAGCCGGATATCTGGAAAAGAACAATGCAAATGGCCAGCGCGATTTGCGGACCTATACTACGTCGGTCGGGTATCACACCGGCCCGATATTTCTCCGCATGGGCTACACGGACTTTGACCAGCCGCTGGGAAATAATATCTACTTAACACCCCCGCTTCAAATGTGGAGGTTCTTGACGCAGGTGTAAGCTGGAGCGTCGCTTCACGGGAGTGGTCGACGCAAAGGTTGGCGCAAACGCGCTGACAGCGGTGAGCACGACCGCCTCCGCGCTCCTGGTCTGCACCCCCGGCCATCGCACGGTCACTACGGGTGTTGGCCTCGTTCAGTATTTTTGAGAAACATTTAAAATCGAGAGCATGCAATCTGACCTTAACGACTCGCGGTATGTCATTAAGTCGTGAAACGCACCAGCGATCAGTTTCATCTGACGACGATGTGCTCTCCGCGCCGATGCAACGAAACGAAGTCTGCGCCTTCTGGCTTCGCAAGAAAAATATCATCTGGTGATGTAGCTATAAGCAGCGCGTCTAGCTTGCCGGCTCTACGAGGTCACGTCGACTGCGCGCTGTGCCATCCAGGATGTTCGACGCCACTGCGGGCGAATGGATGGATGAGCAGGACAAGTCAGCGACGAAAGAGTATTGCGCATCGGGAAACTAGCGCCGCGCAAGATCGACGCCCCCGGTTTGATCGATGCGTACTTCGCGAGAGAAAACCGGATCGCGCGTACCACTCGGGGATGTCAACTGCTCGGCTCGCGTCTGCTGCTATTCATCGGTTTAATAGGGAACAACGGTGCATGGGTGCCGACGCTCCCCGTCACAGCATTGCGACATTGTGATCGGGCGATTACTTCAGGCAAGCTACAAGCAGTGGGTAGAGAATTCACCGGGCGACATTCCTGTAAACTGGCGAAATGTCCTCGTGAAATGGGCCTGGTCAGTAAATCCAAGTTCATCGGCAATCGTTGCCAGCTTTTCATTTCGCCCCGCCAGCTTCGCCTTCGCGGCCTCAATGCGTAGCTGAAGTCGGTACTGATGAGGGGTGAACCCGGTCACTTTCTGGAAATTCCGATTGAACTGTGCGGCGCTCATCCCGGCAACCTTCGCCAGTTCACTTATGGGAAGATGTGTCCCGAGATCAGTTGAAATCGCCACGATCGCCAGATTAACGCCCGCCGACGGCAGGACTGGCGAATCAACGCGCACGCTGGCTGAGCTGCCATAGTGAATGAGCAGATGCAACAACAGTGTATCTTCCAGCGTTTGCAGGTAGCGCTCCTCTAGCCTACCGTCGACACGCGCTATCACCGCAAGACGATGCATGACATTTTTCAGTAACGGATCGGACATATACTTCGTTTGACGCAACGCGTTTTGCGACGCGTCCCCGCAGTAGCCGAGGACCGCAAGCTGCCGTCGCAGTGCGGAATCCGGAACGTATACGTGGAACATTTCCACCGTGCCGTCCGCACGCCATGATGGCACGTGACCAGCGGGGGTAACCCGAAGCCGGTTGGCTGACACCCGACCGGTGTAGAACGTCTTTCCGTCTAACCAACACTCACCTGTGAAGCCACGCAGCAACAGCGATACTACATGCACGTTCTGGAAAAGCGGCGCGACGTAAGGTTGCGTGCGCCTCCCCCCGGCACAGTGCCAACGCGCCCCGGTGATGTCGCTTTGTGTTGGCAATACTGACTTCGGCGCCATACTCCAGGCGGCGGCAATGGATTCAATGGTGGTGTTCATGGTGAGGTAGGAATTCCCCCCGAAGTAAATTCGGCAAGTCAGAATTTTGATGTGGTAATCGAATATCGCGCCATAAATCGGCAGTCAAGAACTTCTCTTTAGACGGAGATGACATTGAACCCTTTTGCAGGGTTGTGTCCCAAGCCACTCCTTCACCTCCCATATAAATCGGGTCAATTCGTACTGCCACGCCGTGGAAAATGGCGGCCGCCTTCGAAAGAAAATGGAAGTACGCTAGCGTACTCCGGCCCTGAATTCATCCCTTTTGGGGCGCGTGCCAGTAGTTGGCCCGATGGCCGCGGCTACAGTCACAGGAGCCGTTACGGCGGGGATATAGCTCCGCACTGACATACTGTACTGAACAGCCGTACTCGCCTCCAGTGACGGTCAAAGAGCGCAATCTGGTTGGCCTTGAACATAATCTGACTTTCGACACAAACCGCGCATCCGGTCCTTCCTCCACCCTTCCGCGACCGCCTCTCCCCGGGATGAGCAGTGTCGATGACCATGGTGTCTGTTTCCTTGACGCCAAACCTATCGACGCTGGCGACCTAGCAAACCAAGGCTGGTCGATAGACCTCGTCAACGGATACGAAGTCTTCCGAGCATGATGTCTCGACGCTGAGATGGCGAGCGTCGGTATCGCAACGCCGTTGTTGTTGGCCGTAATTTTTCTCATCATATAAATAAATTGCCCCCTTCTCTAACGCTTCTCCGCTAAGACAATAGACGATTGCGTGGGCATCCTTCCTCCGAACGGCGAACGGATCCGCGTTGCGCTCATTCGTCCCTTTAATCAATAGGATCATGCGCAAGTCAGACCATGGATGCCTCTCAGCGTTGGCCATATTCTTCGTAATCCTACTCATGTTTAGCGTCGCCCTTAGCCAACCGGATTGGGCTTCGAGCAAACGACGCTAAGCAACGTTGCGTCGAATCTCAGAGCGTGGGCGCCGATGACTAGAATGTTCAATGCAGTTTTTTTCTACAATCGCGCCGATCCAGTCCCGCGTATCTTTATCCTAACAAGGCCCCGCTTCTAGCGATTAGGTCTCGTCACAAGCACAAACAAAGTCGCCAGGTTCAGAAAAATGTCCAATCGTCCAAACGCTATTGCGCGACATTCCTCGGAGGTTTCGAAAATATGCTGAGTTTGTGATGAAGGTGCCCGAAATGGGATTCAGGAGTTTGAGCTGATTAATTAGGTATATCGTCGGGTTGGCCATAGGGCCGTAGGTACTCGTGCAAAAAATTTTAATAGCTCGATTTAGGATGTACATCAAACGCCACGTAAGGAGACACGATTGAGCAAAGATCATGACGACAACGCGCACAGGGTTGTCGAAAGTAGCCGTGCAAGAGCGCCCGGGCAATCTGTTCAGGAGAGGATGAACCGTTCGAAAGAACCTGCCACCACCGTTGGCATCATGATTGATATGGCTAACTCATAGGGAGGCGTCAAAATGGAGCACAGTCAAGAGCTTTCCGCAAAAGAAAATGGATTTGCCCGCGTTCAGGTTCCGGTTGAGGCGCGCGGTCCGGCATATCCAATTTTCCTGATCGTTGCCGGCGCCTTGTGCGGGTTGCCGGTGCTTATTCTGTCAAGTCAAGTGGGCAAAGAGTTGGGGCTGCTAGGTGCCGTCGTAGCTTTTATCGTCGGCGGCGCTATTTCGGGTGTCCTCGGGGCCCTGAATTCCTACTGCGGAGCGAGGAGTGGACTTAGCCTTGCTCTGATCTCCGAGCAGACGTTCGGGCGACTGGGTGGCATCGTGCTAAAGCTGACCATTGCCCTATGCACTTTGGGCTGGTTTGCCGTAATCTGCGCCGTTATGGGTGCCACGGCAGCCGGTATACTTCATCAGGCTTGGCAAATCAATATCAGCCCCGCCTTCCTCGCAGGTGCCTTGATTGTTGTTGTCGGGTTGCTGACTCTGAGAGGGGTGAAGGGGCTTAGCTGGATTGGAACTATTATTCTCCCGCTAACGGCTCTTCTTCTGGCGTACGCTATATATCATACCCTCCCGTTCCATTTGACTGTACGTGACACAATCATTCCTTCGTTTGGAGCCGCGTTCAGTAACGCAGTTTCTGGGGTGGTAGGGATGTACATCGTTGGCGTCATTATTCAGCCAGACTTCGGTCGATTCGTTAAGATCCCCAGCCGGGCAGCCTTCGCGTCGGGTAGCGCCTTGTCGATCTTTTATCCGTTGATGCTGATTGCCTCGGCGATCCCGTCAATTGCGGTGGGCGCAACAGACCTCATCAGCGTACTCGTCGGTCTTGGTCTTGCGGCTCCGGCATTCGCGTTGCTTCTGATCACAGCGACGATCGATTCTTCCGTTTCCCTATATTCTAGTAGTTTAGGATTCACAAATTTACTGAAAATCGTGCGTTTGCGTTGGGTCATTGTTGCTGCGTGCGTCTGCGCCTTTTGGGTGACGGGGGTAGATGCCGTCGCGCTACTTGCTGGTTTCCTGACAACACTAGGCATCGCTTTGCCGCCGGTCGCCGCGATTAACATTATCTCAGCGTTACAGCGCAGCATCCAGGACGCAACACGGGACGTAAAAGCGGACCTGCCACTAATTCGCATCGGCCCATGTATCGCCTGGGTTGTTGGTGTAGCTGGAGGCTACGCCGCATCGGTTCACTGGATTACTCTCACCACAGTCGCTTCGCTTGATTCGATTCTATTTGCGACGATCACACTTGCGATTCTGCGATTGGGCGGCAAGATGGTGCGACAGGTCGCTCCTGGTTGAGTGCAGTCGGTGGAGCAGCCTTCAGGTATTACCCCTAGTGAACGGTAGTCGGCGATTTTTTAAACTGGTCGCCGACCCAAAGGCCATTTTTCCGGATCTGAGCAAAGGTCCGAAGGCGTTTGTGGTTGGGCTAGGGACTGTTTACATTTGCCGAAATGTGTTTACATCCGGTTTTTGCACGCGCGAGACAGGATGACTCGAACGCTACTGAGTGACGAGGTATGGAAAAAGGTCGAACTCATTGTGCCGGGCAAGGAAGGCGATCGGGGCCGGACAGCGATCAACAATCGCTGGTTTCTCGAGGCAGCGCTGTGGATTGGGCGCACTGGTTGCCCGTGGCGAGATTTGCCGGCAGAGTTGGGTCGGTGGCACACGGTGTACAGGCGTTTCTCCCGATGGCGGCGCAAAGGCGTCTGGCAGACGTGTGGCCTAGGCGGTGACGGACTAGACGGAGATCGAACACATACTGATCGATTCGACGATCGTACGGACGCACCAGCATTCGGCGGGGGCATTAAAAACAGCGGGCCGCGGGCGCTCGGACGTTCGCGCGGCGGATTGAGCACCAAGCTGCATCTGGCAGTAGATGGTGCAGGTCGGCCTTTGCGTTTGGTCGTCCCTGCGGGGCGGGTTCATGACGTGTCATGTGCCGACGAGCTTATCGAGCACCTTCCCGTAGGCACGGTTATCGCCGACAAAGGCTACGACGCGGACACCTTCGTAAAAAGAATCCGAGCCACTCGGGCGAATGCAGTGATTCCGCGCCACGGTCGAATCGAAAGACAAAGGGCCGCTGCAGTCGTGTGCTGTTCCACACGCGCAACATCGTCGAGTGCCTCTTCAACCGCATTAAACATTTTCGTCGCTTTTCCACTCGCTACGACAAGCTCGTCGACAGCTATTTCGTGTTTGGATCGCTTGCCTGTGCCTTTGGAACATTCGTGAAAATTTGAAAATAACCTAATTCATACCTCTTCATTTATCGGGTACGGGCGGAGTTGTGATGAACGGCGGAATCGGTAACTACCATCAGGACGGGTTGCGAAATTCATCAAATGCCAGAGAGCAAGGAAAGAGCGCGTACGCGAAGCCGAATTAGTCGAATAGCGGTAAGGCGTCCAGGAAAGGAGCGCTGTGATGAAAACTCGCGAACGATCGTTGCGCTTGTCAGTTGAAAAGTGGTTCCAGTCCACGCCAGCAATGCCTGTCCAAGTGTTTGACTATGGCCGCGTGATGCCTGGCGGGGCTCGGTACGTTCGTGTTGGCGTGGTTCGTCCACATGGCTCTGTGGCGATTGTGTTTTTTCGTCACAGCGATGGTTCGTGGAGCGTCTATCCGCCAGCTACAAGACGGCCCTCAATGCAGGCATACCAGCCGGCTGCCTGATGGCAAACATCCAAATGCTCGAGAAAGCAAAGCTGCCACTTGTCCCAAGCGAAGTGGGCGTCTGTTTGGACCTGGTGGAAAAGGACGAATTGATCCGCTCGGTCGTTCTGTTTAAAGGTTGAACTATGCTGGAACTACTATCTGAACATGTGTCTTTCGGGGGAGTGCAGCGTTTCTATCGACACGATTCCTCATCGGTCAGAGGATCGATGCGCTTTGGTGTGTATCTTCCGCCGCAAGCGTCGCTCGGCAAAGTTCCAGCCCTGCTTTTTCTGGCCGGCTTCTCATGCAACGAGGAGACCTTCGCAATCAAGGCCGGCGCTCAACGGTACGCAGCGGAACATGGCATTGCCATCGTCACTCCTGACACAAGTCCGCGTGGAGATGGCGTCACCGACGAGCCGGATGCTTGGGACGTTGGGATCGGAGCTGGATTTTATGTAGACGCCACTCAGGAGCCGTGGTCCCGTCATTACCGCATGTACTCTTACGTCTTACACGAACTGCCTGAGGTGATCGCTACCAGTCTTCCAGTGAACACAAACCGGATGGGGATATCGGGGCATTCGATGGGAGGCCACGGCGCGCTTGTGCTGGGCTTGCGAAATCGCCACGCGTTCAAGTCGATTTCGGCACTCGCCCCGTTCGCGGCGCCATCGCAGTGTCTGTGGGGAAAAAAGGCCTTTGGCCTATACCTTGGATCTGGTCGCGAGACATGGGCCCAATACGACGCGTCCGAGTTGCTGCTTACCCTGAATCGACGCCTAGACTTCCCTTTGCTGATCGATCAGGGTCTGAACGACCCTTTTCTGCAGGAACAATTGAGGCCAGAGGCTCTCGCCATGGCGTGCGCCAACTTAGGAGAACCACTTTATCTGCGGCGACGCGCCGGATACGACCACGGCTATAATTTTGTTTCAACCTTTGTCAGTGATCATATCGCCTTCCATAGCCGATGCCTGCGCTAGGCACAGAAAGTCGAAAAACGCATTTTCGTCTTTTCACGAAGGTAGAAATGCCTTGTGCTAGCGTTGAGCACCTTGCGCAACTGCGGTGTGTTGTACCATCCGACCGTTTGGGAAGAGATTCGACCCGGATGCCCGCCTCGTCGAAATGAGCAGAGCGGACGTTACGGGCATGCTGTGACTTTAATGGGATACCGGGTTCACTACTGCGGTGTTGCGCATTCATGTCACGTGCGAAGCACCATCACGGCGATTATCCAAATGGGACCTCAAGACCTGATGAAGTTTTCCGAGAGCGGCACTTCGTTCCAGTCTTCTTCCATGCGCTACGATGATCTAACGCTTTCGAGCGCGTTCCAGCCAAATTTCAGTTTGCGGCATCATAGTTCGATCGGGTACGAAGCATTGCTCCGGGCAAAGAACTCCGCAGGCAACGAGGTTCCTCCGCTTGAGGTACTGGGCCGTCCTCCGCAGGGGCGTTGGAATGACCTGGAGCGCAGTGTTCAGTTGCTGCATGCGTCCAATTTCGCACAAATGTGCATTGCTGACGACCGACTATTTCTCAATATCCGGCCCGACGGCTTTATTGTCTCAGAGGCCTATCGCCGTGTTGTAGACGCGACTCTGAAGCGCCTGGAATTAACGCCTCACCGCATTGTCCTGGAGGTACTTGAGAGCCCGAACGGAAAACTAAAGCAATTAGTCGAGGGCATTGCCGGGTTTCGACAGCAAGGCTTCCTAATCGCACTGGATGACTTCGGAGTTGGCCATTCGAACATCGACAGGGTCTGGCAACTTCAACCTGATATTGTCAAACTGGATCGCAGTGTCGTTGAGCAGGCCGCTCTTGGCTCACGCCGTGCGCGTCTGCTTGCGAAATTGGTGTCACTGCTGCGCGAAACCGGTGCATTGGTATTGGTAGAGGGCGTGGAAACGCAGGACCAGGCATTGCTCGCGCTGGAGTGCGATGCGGATCTGGTGCAGGGCTTCTATTTCGGGCGGCCCGGCCGCCGGCAGGGACGACGAGGTCACTTCAAAAAAGGTAGTTGACTCGCTGTGTAGCTCGTTTCGTCGGCGCAGCGACCCCTGAATTTGCTGATCATCGCGTTAGCCAGCTAAGATAGCGCGGACGATCTGAGCGGTCTTGGCCTACGATCGACCGTATCAGGTGGGATATGGGAGCGAGAAATCGGCATGATGTTCAGTACGGCGCGGAAGCCTAGTATTTGAAGAAGATGAACACTGAAAGGTTGCGCAGGCAATGTATGTGATGACAAGACAGGCGGACCGGGGCTCACTAGGTCGTTTTCACATTTACGACTGGCCCAAACGCGCAGGCAAGCGATGCGAACACGAGATAGCTCTCGGCGAGCTTGTCATATCGAATGGAGACGCGGCGAAAATGCTTGATGCGGTCGAAGAACCTCTCGGCCGGGTTGCGTGTACGGTACAGCACACGGTTGTAGCGGCGCTTTGTCTTGCGATTCGAGCGCGGCGGGATCACGACCTTTGCGCGGGTAGCCCGAATCCGTTGCGCGAAGTGGTCAGCATCGTAGCCTTTGTCTGCGATAACCGCTCCGGTGCGCAGATGCTCGACCAGTTGCGCGGCACACGAGATGTCGGCGACCCGTCCTTCAGTGACGATCAGTCGCAACGGGCGACCCTTCGAATCCTCCGCCAGATGCAGTTTGGTGCTCAGTCCGCCTCGGGAGCGTCCGAGCGCTTGCGGCCCGTTTTTTAAGGCCCCAGCCGAATGCTGGTACGCTCGCGCGACCGTCGAATCGATCAGGATGTGCTCGATTTCCGTCTCGCCCGCCAAAACATTCGCCACCCGCGGCCACACACCCTTGCTTCTCCAGCGCGAGAAACGGATATATGCCGACTCGTGATCTGAGAAATCGAGGCGGACGCCGAGGAGATTACTATGGCTTCTCTCAAGACGCAGATTTAGCGGTCCACGAACCATTGCCGCAATGGACCAGCCTCTTGAGCGAAAATAGTGTACTGTCGCTTTGCCAAGCCCTCTGGACGCTCCGGCGACGAGTACGACCCGGCGGCGCTGTCTATCTGGAAAGACCGATCCGTTTTGTTTCATATGACAGACGCCTTGTCACGGATCGCCGTAATGGCGCCAGTTGAGCTTTGGCAGCCAGTCGAAGTTGAAGGTCTCCAGTGTCTTGTCCAGCCCGAAGCCGGCACGCACGAGACGCGTGTCGAGCTTCTTCCGGTCCCGCCGCGCGACCTCATCATGCAGGAGCATGGCGAGAAATTCGGTGTAGGCGAACTGTCCGTCGACGGCACTGTTCGCACGATGAGTCGCCCGTTACGGATCAGGACTGGTAACCAATACCAGTGTGTCTTCGATCGCCTTCTCATAATGTTGCCCGCCTGGCGGCACGAAATAACAACCTCCCGATCTAACAAGTGCAACCGCGTCGCCTTCCCTTACGGACATTGCGCCTTGCACGACCATGACTTGCACCCAAGCTACGTGCTTGTGGGGCTTTATCTCCGTATCTTTAGGCAACTGGTAATATGCAGAGTAGATGCCCTGCTCGCCGTTCATAACGCGAGCCTCTTTCATCGGGGTACCTCTGACGTCAACGACTTTCCAATCGAGATTAGGCGGCTGAAATGTTTTGGCTTCCATTTTCTTTCTCGTTGCGATAAGGGGCTTGCTATCGGGTGGATCGCTCATACGGCACTCCAAACGCGAGCCGATACGTTATGGATTGTCACCCACCTTTGGCAATGTCCCAGCGATGTTCATATCGGGACGTTCTGGTCTTCATCAAGTGTGGACGAGGTCGATACCCCCGTAGCAACTTGGGCCACAGGATGGCAGTCTGAACTGCCAACATGATTTCGCTCCGGCGCCGCATCCATCAGCAACCGGATCGGTAATTGGACCGACAGGTCGCTTAAAAAAGATGCATCAGGCCGCCACCCGCCGTGACCGTTCGGCGGCCGGGGGCGCCTATCAGAAGCGCCGATGAGCTCGTGGTGACGGCTGTCAACGCGTTCGCGCCAGTCTTCGCATCGACAATACCCGTGAAGCAGTAAATGCTGGTCCGCTTCGACAGGGAGTAGGAGGCATTCACCGAATATTGACTCGCCGCATTGCGGGTGTTTTTCCGATCCTCGGAAAAATAGTATGTTGCTCTCAAGGTCAATGCGGGTGAAACGGTCCAGCTCACACCTGAGTCGAGAACTTCTATATTTGAAGCGGGCGTGCCGGGGCCATTCAAGATGCTATTGTTTCCTAGCGGCTGGTCAAAGTCCGTCAAGCCTACGCGGAAAAAGAGTGGGTCGGCATGATACCCAAATGACATCGTATAGATCCGCAAATCGCGCTGCCCATTTGCGTTGGTCTTTTGCAGATATCCGGCAGCAACAGCCACACGCCCATTGTCATATCCCGAGCCCATAGAAATCGTCTGGTCCGCACTGAATTCACCGGGCACATTGCCGAACGCATACAACACTTCGAGTTTGAAAGCACCTTTGAAGAGTCTGTAGCTAACCGCGTTAGAATCACTCATTGTGGCGCCTGGTGAGGCTGTGTTTCCCTCATTGACCAGCCAATAATTCACGCCGCTAAAGTAACTGGACCCAACGTTTGGATCCCCTAAGAGCATGGCGACGTAGGCAGGATCGATTTGCAGACCAGCAGTTATACGTCCGTACGTCGACTCGACATAAACGTTGGCATAGCGACTAAAGGCCGCGCCAGGTACGTTGATCGAGCCATTCATGTTATTAAAATTTTGTACAAGTTCGAACCCTGCCTTCAGGCCTCCCCAAAGATCTTCCGTTCCCTGCAAGCCCCATCTACTTGAATTTTGCCCTCCTGAAATGGCATTGAATACCGAATGTCCGGAGCTGCCGTTCTGATTCTGATAGACGAAGCCGCTATCAACGACCCCAAACAACGTGACACTGCTCTGTGCATCGGCAGTACTTGCGGCAAAGGCTGCGGCAACTGCAACGACAACGTTCAGCTTTCTCATCTTTGGTTTTCCCTCTTCGCATGGGGGCTCCTCGTAACGCATGCCCGGTTAGTTTAATTACACTGTTATCCTAAATGTTTAAAATCTGCTAAGTCCCACAACGCATTGCAGAAGTGCCGCTCGGGTTTGCCCCCAGACCATGCCCTTCCACGTGCTGTT
>NZ_JAQQDU010000004.1:0-177580 GCF_046027825.1 Paraburkholderia sediminicola | reverse complement strand
CCCCCCACCCCCGCGGGGTGCCCCGCGCCTCCCCGGCGTCAACCCCACGGAGCCGGACACGCGGCAGTCCACATTGCAATACCCGGTACCAGCACGAGCACCCGCTCCCCGCGCGATTAAAATAACCAGACCGCGCACGGCAGACCACCGGTCCTGCATCTCATTGCGCGACACTCCACGCGCCTCGCCATGAATGACGATCAACTCCTCCGCTATTCCCGCCATATCCTCGTCGACGAAATCGGCATCGAGGCGCAGCAGCGCTTTATCGACGCGCACGCGATCATTGTCGGCGCGGGCGGCCTGGGGTCGCCTGCAGCCATGTATCTGGCGGCGGCAGGTGTCGGCCGCTTGACGCTGGTCGATGCCGATACGGTCGACCTGACCAATCTGCAGCGGCAGATTCTGCATGTGACCGCGTCGGTCGGGCGCAAGAAGGTGGAGTCCGGACGCGAAGCGATCGAGCAGATCAATCCTGAGGTAGTGGTCAACGCGGTCGCCGAACGCGTCGACGATGCATGGCTCGACCGCGAGGTGCCGCACGCCACCGTCGTACTCGATTGCACCGACAACTTCGCCACGCGCCACGCGATCAATCGGGCGTGCGTGAAACATGGCGTGCCACTGGTGTCGGGCGCGGCACTGCGCTTCGATGGCCAGATCAGCACCTTCGATTTCCGCGACGCTGCGTCGCCCTGCTACGCGTGCGTGTTCCCTGAGGATCAGCCGTTCGAGGAAGTCGCGTGCTCGACCATGGGTGTGTTCGCGCCCACGGTCGGCATCATCGGTTCGATGCAAGCGGCTGAAGCGCTCAAAGTAATCGGCGAAATCGGCACGCCGCTGATGGGCCGCCTCACGATGCTCGATTCGCTGCGCATGGAATGGAACACGATGCGCATTGCGCGCCAGCCGGATTGCCCAGTCTGCGGGCAACGGCATCAGGCCTGAGCCCCGCCAACACGTCGAAAAAAAAACGCCGCACATGTGCGGCGTTTTCCATTTAAGCCCGGCCGGTTTTCAGTTTCAGGCCAGCACAACACGCTTGAGCGCAGCCTGCACTTCTTCCGGTTCGAACGAAGCCAGCACGTCGGCCACCGGCTTCTCGAGCGTCTTCAGATGCGAACGCAGGACTTCCTGCTTGACCACCAGCAACTGGCTCGGATGCATCGAAAACTCGGTGAGGCCCATGCCGAGCAATAGACGCGTCAACGCCGGATCGCCCGCCATCTCGCCGCACACCGACACCGGCACACCGGCCCGCTTCGCCTCGCGCAGCGTAAAGGCGATCAGGTGCAGCACCGCCGGATGCAAGGGGTCGTACAGATGCGCGACCGAGTTATCCGCGCGATCGATCGCGAGCGTGTACTGGATCAGATCGTTCGTGCCGATCGACAGGAAATCGAGCCGCTTGAGAAACAGCGGCAACGCAATCGCGGCGGCCGGAATCTCAATCATCGCGCCGACCTGCACGTTCGGATCGTAGGCGATGCCGGCATCGTCCAGCTGACGCTTGGCTTCGCGAATCAGATCGAGCGTCTGATCGATCTCCTGCGCGTGCGCGAGCATCGGAATCAGAATCTTCACCTTGCCGAACGCCGACGCGCGAAGAATCGCACGCAGTTGCGTCAGGAACATTTGCGGCTCCGAGAGGCTCCAGCGGATCGCGCGCAGCCCCAAGGCGGGGTTCGGTGCGGTTTCGTAGCCTTCGCCCCCGGCCATCGAATCGAGAGGCTTGTCGGCCCCGACGTCGATCGTACGGATCGTCACCGGCAAGCCGTTCATCAACTCGACCGCGCGACGATAGGCAGCAAACTGCTCTTCCTCTTCCGGCAAATGGTGCTTGTGATTCATGAACAGGAACTCGGTGCGGAACAGGCCCACACCGGTTGCGCCCGAATCGACCGCCGCGCGCGCATCTTCCGGCAGTTCGATGTTCGCGCAGAGTTCGATGCGCGTGCCGCAGAGTGTTTGCGTCGGCGAAAACTTCAGCCGCTGCAGCTTGCGCTGCTCCAGCGCCTTTTCGCTCTGGCGGTATGAATACTCCTCCAGCACGATCGGCGCGGGATCGACGATCACAATGCCATGATCGCCGTCGACGATGATCAGGTCGTCCTGACGGATCAGCTGGCTCGCATGCTGCACGCCAACCGCGGCCGGAATGCCCAAGCTGCGCGCGACGATCGCCGTATGCGAAGTACGTCCGCCGAGATCAGTGACGAAGCCCTGAAACGTTTGCGTTTTGAATTGCATCATGTCGGCCGGCGCGATGTCGTGCGCCACCACGATCATCTCGTCGCAGGTACCGTGCACCCCATCCACCAGCGCCACCGATGCGCCGGCGAGCGCCTTCAGCACGCGCTCCACCACCTGTTCGATGTCGGCTTTGCGCTCGCGCAGGTATTCGTCTTCGATATCGTCGAAATGGCGCGACAGGCGCTCGAGTTGTTCGGTCAGCGCCCACTCGACGTTGTAGCGGCGCGTGCGGATCAGGTCGATGGTTTCCTGCACGAGCATTGCATCGTTCAGGATCATTGAATGAACGTTGATGAACGCGCCCATTTCGCTCGGCGCGTCTGCCGCGAGATCGGCGCGCAACGCGTCAAGCTCCCGGTGCACCAGTTGCTGGGCCGTGCGAAAGCGCTCGATCTCGCCCTCGATCTGGGCGGGTTCGATCAGATAGTGGTCTACGTCAAGTGCGGCCGGGGCGATCAGATAAGCCCGCCCGATGGCGATACCGCGTGACACGGGAATTCCATGCAGCGTGAAGGACACGCGCACCTCCTCTAGTTGTGTGATGCCGCGGCAAACCGCTGCAATGCTCTCAGACTCTCTTTGCCATTATAAATTCCGCGCCCTTTGCAAGTGCGTTAGGGCTGTGTGCAGCGCAGCACGAAAACCCGTAACCGACCACGACAATGCGCCTTCATCCGCCTTGCGTTCCGGCAACGCCCTCCACGCGCCGTCAGCACAACCGGCTCATGCACCCTCGCACCGCTCATGCATGCACCGATTCTCTCGCGCTAAAAAAAATGCCGCGGACCACCGCGGCATTTTGCGTCAGGCAGGAGGCACGCGCGGATTCACTGACCCTCGCCGAATTTATCGGCAATCAGTTTCAACAAGGCGTCCATGGCTTCTTTTTCGTCCGTGCCTTCCGTTTCGATCAGCACCGTGCTGCCTATACCCGCGGCCAGCATCATCACACCCATGATGCTCTTTGCATTGATACGGCGGCCATTGCGGCTCATCCAGATTTCCGCCTGGTAGTTGCCCGCGAGTTGCGTCAACTTGGCCGACGCGCGCGCGTGCAGCCCCAGCTTGTTCACAATAGTCGTTTCCTGTTGCAGCATGTGATGGTCCGAAGCGCGGGTAAGTGTTGTGGTGAAAGGTGAAACTGCAAACCAGTTGCGATCAGCTTGCAGCCCAATCGCAATCGTTTAAAGCTGTGCGAACCGCGTACAACCCGGCTTACAATCCGGTCGAGCCGCCTTTCTGAGTCAGGTCGGCGCCGGGCGGCAAGGCGGACAAACAGTCCGCGGAAGCGGGAGTGCCAGCGGGCGGCAAAGCCGGCAAACAGTCGCCAGACTCCGCGGGTGGGGCAACCGGCGCCGGCGTGGCAGGCCCGATTGCGTGCACGCCCTTGGTGCCCCCAGCGAGCGCTTTGTCGACCAGCGTGTCGAGCGGTATCGTGCGATAACAAACCGCGCGCACCAGCATCGGCAGATTGACGCCACACAGCACGCGGACGTTCGGCACCGAAGCGAGCCGCCCGGCGATATTCGCCGGTGTGGCGCCGAACATGTCGGTGAGCACGAGTGCGCCGTTTTCTTCCTTGAGCCGCTCGATTTCCGAATGCGCGAACGCGACCTGCTGCGCGGGATCGCAATCCGGCGATACGTCGATCACGCCGATACGAGCCGGCAAGCCACCATAGATGTGCGAAATACAATCGCGCAACGCGGTGGCGAACGGAGCGTGCGCAATGATCAGAATGCCTGCCATGTCAGCCTTACTGCAAAAGAACGGCCCCGAACCGTGGACCGGGACGAAGCCCGGTTCGTAAGCGCCCTCGACCGGCCGTAGGTCGTGAGGGCCGGAACGCATCATCTGACGAGCGGCCCGCGGCGCCTGATGTCGCGACGGCGCGAGCGGAAAACAGCTCGTTTACAGTCCGCAATCCATGCCTTGAGCGTCCGGCAGACGCCATCGATTCGGCTTGGCGCGGGAGAGCGGGCATTGTATCAGGCCCATTTTCGCGCCAAAGCCGGTGTTTCGCTTGATGCGGATTTACTACACAGTTTGGGGGCTATGCCAGCCATTCAAGGGCTGCCCCTCAAGCTGCCGCGCGCTCCAGTGCGTCGATGAACATCGCTGCGACGTCGAAGCCGGTCTGATCCATGATCTCGCGGAAACACGTCGGGCTCGTCACATTCACTTCGGTGAGCCAGTCGCCGATCGCGTCCAGCCCGACCAACAGCAGACCGCGCGCGGCGAGCACCGGCGCGAGCGTGTCGGCGATCTTGCGGTCATGCTCGGTAAGCGGTCGCGCCACGCCCAGTCCACCCGCCGCAAGGTTGCCGCGCACTTCATTGCCCTGAGGAATCCGCGCGAGCGAAAACGGCACCGCTTCGCCGCCGATCAGCAAAATGCGCTTGTCGCCGTCCTTGATCTCGGGGATAAACTTTTGCGCCATCACCGAACGCGCGCCGTCGTGGCTCAGCATCTCGATGATCGAGCCGAGATTCATGCCGTCGGCCTTCACGCGGAACACACCCATGCCGCCCATGCCGTCGAGCGGCTTCAGGATCACGTCGCCGTGTTCTTCATGGAAGGCGCGCAAACGGGTTGCGTCGCGTGTCACCAAAGTCGGCGCGACAAACTGCGCGAACTCGCCAATCGCCAGCTTTTCCGAGTGATCGCGAATGGCCTGCGGCTTGTTGAAAATGCGCGCGCCGCCGCGTTCGGCCAATTCCAGCAGCCACGTCGAGGTCACATATTCCATGTCGAACGGCGGGTCTTTACGCATCACCACCGCGCTGAAACTTTTCAGCGATTTCGGCACGGCCGCTTCAGCGGCGTACCAGGTGTCGCGATGCAGGTCCGTCACGTCGCCGACAATCGTAAAGCGCTGCACGTTCGCCTCGACGTCGCCGCCCGTCCACGCCAGATGCTTCGGCTCGCACGTGTAGAGCGTGTGACCGCGGCGCGCGGCTTCAGCCATCATCGCGAAGGTCGAATCTTTGTAGATCTTGAACTGCGTGAGCGGATCAGCGATGAAAAGAATGTCCATGAGGATTCCGGTGCGCCCTTAGGGCTTGGCATTGATCGTCAATATAGTCGCTGAGAATGACGATGGCGGCACGCATGCCGCCATCGTCACCTCGCGTGGCTTAAACCTGAATGGCTTCCGGATCGGTCTTTTCCAGTTCGACCGATGCGGCCAGCAACCCGAGCCGCGCCACCACGCCGTACATATAGAAGCGGTTCGGCACCGCCGCGCCAGGCTTGGCGTGCGCATCCGGCAGGGCCGTATGCTCGAAGCCGAGCGGCACGAAGTGCATACCGGGGGCGTTCAGATTCTGATCGCGCTCGCGGCTGCCGTGCACACGGTAGAAGCCGCCCACCACGTAACGGTCGATCATGTACACGACCGGCTCGGCGACTTCCTCGCCGATCCGCTCGAAGGTGTACACGCCTTCCTGCACGATTACGTCATGCACTTCGAGACCGTCTTTGGTGGCGGCCATCTTGGCGCGTTCGCGCTTGGTGAGCGCGGCCACTTCCGACGCGTCGTGCACGGTCATCACACCCATGCCATACGTGCCCGCATCCGACTTGATGACGACATACGGTTTCTCGGAGATGCCGTACTCGCGGTACTTCTTGGCGATCTTCTTGAGCACGCCGTCAATCGCATCCGCCAGCGCTTCTTCACCCGTGCGCTCCTGGAAATCCACCCCTTCGACATGCGCGAAGTATGGATTGATCATCCACGGATCGATTTCGACCATCTTTGCGAACTTCTTCGCGACGTCGTCATAACAGGAGAAGTGCGTCGATTTGCGGCGAACGGCCCAGCCTGCGTGCAGCGGCGGCAACAGATACTGCTCGTGCAGATTTTCCAGAATGGGCGGAATGCCGCCTGACAGATCATTGTTCAGCAGAATCGAGCACGGGTCGAAATTCTTCAGGCCGAGGCGCCGCTGCGAACGCTCCAGCGGTTCGAGCACGAGCTTCTGGCCGTCGGACAGCGCAATCGTGACCGGCCCGACGATGCTTTCGTCGAGCGTGCCGAAACGCACGTTCAAGCCTGCCTGACGCATGATCGCGGCCAGACGGGCGACATTCTCGAGATAAAACGCGTTGCGCGTATGGCGCTCGGGGATCACCAGCAGATTCTTCGCGTCCGGGCAGATCTTCTCGATCGACGCCATCGCGGCCTGCACGGCGAGCGGCAGCACTTCCTGCGGCAAATTGTTGAATGCGCCGGGGAACAGATTGGTATCGACCGGCGCGAGCTTGAAACCCGCGTTACGCAGATCGACTGAACAGTAGAACGGCGGCGTGTGCTCCTGCCATTCGAGCCGGAACCAGCGTTCGATGGCGGGCGTAGCGTCGAGGATCTTCCGCTCGAGGTCGAGCAGCGGGCCGTTTAACGCCGTAACTAGGTGCGGAACCATTGATCACTCGCAGACTGGAGAAAAAAGATTGTAGAGCAAATGCTTTGTCCATTTGGGGACGGTTTCTCCATTCGCAAGCGGATGCGAATTCATTCTCGCTATCGCAATGATAGGCAGGGAAATCTGCTGTTTACAAGATAGGCCGCAATAAAAAAGCCCGCCATAAAGGCGGGCCAAAATCGCTGCGCTTGTTTGTGACCCGCAAGCCCCTGGAGCTTGCAGGGGAATCCTTATTCGACGTGTTCGCCGTGCAGGCTCACGTCCAGGCCTTCGCGTTCTTCTTCTTCCGTCACGCGGATGCCCATCGTCATGTCGATAACCTTCAGCAGGATGTAGCTCACCACGCCGCTGTAGACCAGCGTCGTCAGCACGCCCTTGGCTTGCAGGATCACGCTGCCGTCCGCGCCGCCGATGTCCTTGACCGCGAACACACCCGTCAGCAGCGCACCCACGATACCGCCGACGCAGTGCACGCCGAACGCGTCGAGCGAATCGTCGTAACCGAGCTTGTGCTTGAGCCACGTAGCCGACCAGAAGCAGATCACACCTGCTGCGATGCCAATCACGAGCGAGCCCGTCATACCGACAAAGCCCGAAGCCGGCGTAATCGCCACCAGACCTGCAACCGCACCCGACACGATGCCGAGTACCGACGGCTTACCCTTGGTCGCCCATTCGGCGAACATCCATGCGAGTGCTGCTGCTGCGGTTGCCACTTGCGTTGCGAACATCGCGAAACCGGCACGGCCATCAGCCGCCACTGCCGAACCCGCGTTGAAGCCGAACCAGCCCACCCACAGCATCGCGCCACCGATCAGCGTGAGCGTCAGGTTGTGCGGCGCCATCGCTTCCTTGCCGTAGCCGATACGCTTGCCGAGCACCAGCGCGCAGACCAGCGCCGCGATACCGGCGTTGATGTGCACCACCGTGCCGCCCGCGAAGTCGAGGATGCCCGCGCTAGCCAGCCAGCCGGTCGGTTCCCAGACCATGTGCGCGATCGGCGAGTAGACGATGATCGACCACAGCGTCATGAACACCAGCATCGCCGAGAATTTCATACGGTCAGCAAATGCACCCGTGATCAGTGCCGGGGTGATGATCGCGAACGTCATCTGGTAGACGACGTAGACCGTTTCCGGGATCGTCGGCGCGAGGTGGCTGACGGTCAGCGTCGTCGCCTTGTCGCCGTGGATGTAGTTCATGCCCGCCATGAAGAAGCGTGACAAACCGCCGATGAACGAGTTGCCCGGCGTGAAGGCGAGGCTGTAGCCGATCACGACCCAGATGATCGACACGAGGCAGGTGATCGCGAAGCTTTGCATCAGGATCGCGAGCACGTTCTTCTTGCGGACCATGCCGCCGTAGAACAGCGCCAGACCCGGGATCGTCATGAACAGCACGAGTGCGGTGGAGGTCAGCATCCAGGCGGTGTCGCCCGAATTGATCTTCGACGAATCGACCGAGAACGGCGCGGTCGGCGCTGCCGGTGCGGCGGCAGCGGATGCGGCCGATGCATCAGGCGCGGCTGCGGCGCTGGCCGCCGGTGCGGCGGACGCGTCAGCGGCCGGTGCCGAAGCCGCGGCGGCAGCAGGGGCTGCCGAAGCGTCAGGCGCCGGCGCACTCGCCGTCGTATCGGAAGCAGCGGCCGAGGCGGCTGCAGGAGCGGAAGCGTCGTCCGCGAGGGCGGCGCCGACACCGCCCGCGAGCAGCGAACCGGCCATCAGCAAGGACATCAATAATTTGCGCATCTTCATTTCCTCTTGTCGCTATCTGTGTCGCTATCTTTTGGTATTACAGAGCGTCCGCGCCGGTCTCCCCGGTGCGAATCCGAATCACTTGTTCGATCGGCGTGACAAAAATCTTGCCGTCGCCAATCTTGCCGGTGCGTGCCGCGCGTTCGAGCGCCTCGATCGCCTGATCGACGATGTCGTCCGAGACAGCTGCCTCGATCTTCACCTTCGGCAGGAAATCGACGACGTATTCCGCGCCCCGATACAGTTCCGTGTGGCCCTTCTGACGACCGAAGCCTTTGACTTCTGTCACCGTGATGCCGGAGACGCCGATGGCCGACAAGGCTTCGCGCGCCTCATCGAGCTTGAACGGCTTGATGATTGCGGTAATGAGTTTCATGACATCCCTCGCTTAGTTGCGTAACCCGTTGCGTAACCTGTTTGCGTACCCGTAACCCGCTCGCGTGGTCTCGTCCTGCTGCCGGTAAAAAGGTGCCGGCAGTGCGCGCCGGGCAGTAACAGCAACTCGCGTGCCATGTTGTGTCAGACTTCGCCGCTGGGCACGCTGCAAAAGGGGCGCAAGCGGCCCTGGCCGGATGGCCAACGTTGGCGGAGCATGCTGGCGCGGCGCATGGATCGTTGCTAGAGTGTTCGAAGGCTTTTAACGTTTGAGCGCGCACCAAACGGGCTCATGCGGAAGCGGCAGTCAACCGGCCATGCACCAAGACGGCCCATTCCATGTGACAAAGCACAGACGCAACGAAATATGCACATTTTTTGTGCGCCAAAGGGAACACCATGAAACAACCGAACGATGTCTTTAACGATTTTCAGGCCCGCATGAGCGAGCTGTTCAAGAATTCGCCGGCCAAAGATGTCGAACGCAACGTGAAAGCCATGCTGTCGCAGGGCTTTTCCAAGCTCGATCTGGTCACGCGTGAGGAATTCGATACGCAGACCCAGGTGCTGGTGCGCACCCGTGCGCGCCTCGAAGAGCTGGAGCGCCGCGTGGCCGAGCTGGAGCAGAAGCTGCCCGTCACGACGCAAACGTCCTGAAGCTTTGCGCGCAGCGCTTTAGCTGCGTAGTGCTGCACATCACTGGCAAGCGAGCCGTGACGTCATCAGCGTTTTAGGGGGCTCGCGCGCGCCCTCGGCGCGCCGTCCGACGGGAGAAAACATGTCGCTTGCCGTGGTGCGCAGTCGCGCGCCGGCCTCTGGCCGCGCGCCCGAAGTAACCGTCGAGGTTCACCTCGCGAACGGATTACCCTCTTTTTCGATCGTTGGCCTTCCCGATCTGGAAGTGCGCGCAAGCCGCGAGCGTGTGCGCGCGGCGCTGCAGAACTGCAGCTTCGATTTCCCTGTGCGGCGCATTACCGTCAATCTCGCGCCAGCCGATTTGCCGAAGGAATCCGGCCGCTTCGATCTGCCGATCGCTTTAGGCATTCTGGCGGCGAGCGGGCAGATTCCGCCCGAGTCCCTCCTGCATCGTGAATTTGCCGGCGAACTGTCACTGACCGGCGCGCTGCGGCCGATGCGCGGGGCTTTCGCGATGGCCTGTGGGACGGCCCGCAGCGGTGCCTGTCACGGCGAACTGGGTGGCGTGTCTGCTGCGGCGTCGACTCGCATGACTTCAGGTGAACCGGCGACGCCCGGAACGTCCGCGCAATCCACTCCGCAGCTCTACCTGCCCGCTGCAAGCGCGGCCGAGGCGGCGCTCGTGCCCGGTGTCGATGTGTACGGCGCCACCGATCTGCCATCGCTGTGCGCCCATCTGGCCGGCGCGCCCGACGCCCAGCTCTACCCAGTCGCCGCACCCGATCTCAGCGCGACCGCACCCGCCGCCGTTCCTGACATGGCCGACGTCATCGGCCAGCGCGGCGCACGCCGCGCCCTGGAAGTCGCCGCGGCCGGCGGCCATCACGTCTTGCTGGTCGGGCCGCCTGGCGCGGGCAAATCGATGCTCGCGGCTCGCCTGCCAAGCCTGCTCCCGCCCATGACCGACGACGAAGCACTCAGCTCGGCAGCCCTGCTGTCCGCCAGCCGCGCCGGCTTTACACCGTCCCAATGGCGGCAACGGCCGTTTCGCGCGCCACATCATTCGTCGAGCGCGCCGGCGCTGGTCGGCGGACGCAATCCGCCGCAACCCGGCGAGATCACGCTGGCGCATCTGGGTGTGCTGTTTCTCGATGAGCTTCCAATTCGACCGTCATGTGCTGGAAACCCTGCGCGAGCCCCTCGAGGCCGGTCGCATCACGATCTCGCGTGGCGCCTTGCAAGCGGATTTTCCGGCAGCCTGCCAGTTGATCGCCGCAATGAACCCGTGTCCCTGCGGATGGCGCGGCGACCCCAACGGCCGCTGCCGCTGCACGCCGGAAATCGCGGCGCGCTACCTCCGCAAACTGTCCGGACCGCTGCTCGACCGGATCAATATTCAGCTTGAGATTCCTGCGCTTACGCCAGCGGAGTTGTCGGCGCATTCCACCGCCGCCGGTGAATCCAGTGCCTCTATCGCATTGCGGGTGAATGCCGCCCGCGAGCGGCAACTGGCCAGGCAGGGCAAAACCAATCGGGAACTGGGCGGACGGGAAGTGGACGAGGTCTGCCGCCCTGACTCAGCGGGTGAGGCTCTACTGCGCCAGGCCGGCGCGCGCTTCGGCTGGTCAGCGCGTGCTTACTACCGCGTCCTGAAGGTGGCGCGGACCATCGCCGACCTGTCCGGCACGCCAATGCCGAGCGCCGCGCAGATCGGTGAAGCCATTCAATATCGCCGGGCTTTTGGGTCGGTATAAGGCGAAAAATCGGCTGTCAAGACTTGACTTATGCACATGTACGCGTTCCGGACGAATTTTGATACATCTGAAAGGCGCACGGAAGCATGCATCCAAAAGGCATTGATTCGATTGGTTTTTTTTGACCGTCTGGAGCGGATTCAATCTGACAGAATGCCCACGGGATGGGCATCTACGGCAAAAAAAGCGAAGTTCTCAACAGAGTTATCCACAGGACCTGTGAGTAACCGAAAAACTTCAACGTAAACCGGGAATTAGCGCGCGATGCTACGAAGGAACTTTCACTGTGCCCTACGATCTATCGCGCGGCCGGATCGGCCGGAACGGCCGCCCTCAATAAAGTTGGAACGACGAAAAAAACTGGTCGACCTGCTCTTGCTGCAGAGGTTTGGAAGCGATGATGGCCGCCTGATACACATGCCGGCCATGCGCGACCAGCCGCGCATAGACAGTCCGCGTTTCGTGTTTCGAACCGGCCTCGCCGGTCAGCTTCATTTCCAGACCCAGCACCTGACCACCGGCGGCGAGCGGGATTTGCACCGCGTGCGCGTCCGGCGCGGCGCCGACGTTGCGGGCGAGGCCCGTGCGCAGGAATTCGAGGGCGGCGCGCTGCGTCGCTTCGTCGTCGTTCGGCAGCATGACCGTACCGACCGCGAACACGGCGTCGCCGGCTTCGGCCGTCTGCATCGCCATCTGCATCGGCTTGCCGTCGATCTGGACCGCGCGCTGATCGTTGTCCGGCTTGGCCGGCAGGTCGACCGTGTAGCCGTTGTCGTTGTTCATGATTGTGCGCCAGTCGAAGGTCGGCGAACACGCGGTCAACGCACCGCCCAATGCCAGCGCGCAAGCCATTGTGCCGAGTGCTGCGCGCACCCGCTGCTGCAAGCGGGAAGCAGTGCCGGCCGGGCAGCCGTCGGCTAGCGCGAGACTTGAGGAGCGGCTGACAGGGGGGCTAACAGGGCGGTCAGACGGGATGATCGAGATTCGAGCGAGGAAACGAAAAGCAGTTCGGAGCATGGGGACAGAAAATCGGACTGACAGGAACGTAAAGTCCTATTATCCCCTCCCGGGCCGCCCTCTGCCGCGCGGCCGGAATGGGGCTACAATAGCGACGCTTGGCAGCACCGGATCTAACAGTCCAACCCAACGCACTGTTCCGCGCGTTCTGCGCGACTCTCGAGGTTCCGTTCATGAGCTCCACCCCGTCCACCGCCGCACGGCGCGCGAATCCGATTCGCACCATCATCATCGCCGTCGTGGCCGTCGCGATTGCGATTGCCGGCTACTTCGCGTTCGCCGGTCAGCAACGCGTGCCCGATGCGACCTTCACGCTGCTGTCGGGCCAGAAAGTCTCGACCGCCGACCTGAAAGGCAAGGTCTACCTGGTCAACTTCTGGGCGACCAGCTGCGACACCTGCATGAAAGAAATGCCGCAGATGGTCCAGACCTATAACCGCTACAAGGGCAAAGGGCTCGAATTCGTTGCTGTCGCGATGAACTACGACGCGCCGATGTACGTGACAAACTACACGCAAACGCGCCAGTTGCCGTTCAAGGTTGCGATGGACGACGGCTCGGCCGCCAAGCAGTTCGGCAACGTCCAGCTCACGCCGACCACCTTCCTGGTCGACAAGGACGGCAAGATTCTGAAGCGCTACGTCGGCGAGCCGCAATTCGCAGAACTCGACAAGTTGCTGGATAAAGCGCTGAACGCGACCTGATGATTTGGCGCAATCGCGCTTCGTGATTCGAACCGCGTTAAACTGATTCAAATACGCCGGCGCCGAGGTCGTACTGCCTCGCCGCCGGCGTTTCAACTCCTCACCGCTCCCCTTCCCCTTTGGCCGCGAGGCCATATCGCTTGATCTTCTCGTAGAGCGTCGCCTTGCCAAGCTGCAGCTTATCTGCCGCGACCGCGACGACACCGCCGGCCTGTTCCAACGCCTCCGCGATCACCGCTCGCTCGAATTGCTCGACACGTTCCTTCAACGGTTGGGGCGCGGTGCCCTCGTCGGCGAAAGACATGACTGGATCATCGGCCACGCCGAGCACGAAACGGTCCGCGGCATTGCGCAGTTCGCGCACATTTCCCGGCCACTCACGCTGCATCAGGCCGGCGCGCTGCCGGTCCGTGAGAATCGGCGCGGGGCGCTGATAACGCACTGCCGCATCCAGCAGGAAGTGTTCGAAGAGCGGCACGATATCTTCACGGCGCTCGCTCAACGGCGGCAGCGCGATCGTCACCACATTCAGCCGGTACAGCAGATCGCGACGGAACGAGCCGTCCGCGACATGCTCGGCCATGTCGCCCTTCGCGGCGGCCACCACGCGGCAATTCACGCGAATCGGTTGATTCGAGCCGAGCCGCTCCAGCACGCCGTCCTGCAATACGCGCAGCAGCTTGACCTGCAACGCGAGCGGCATGCTCTCGATTTCGTCGAGGAACAGCGTGCCGCCCGAAGCATGTTCGAGCTTGCCGATCCGGCGTTTCGCCGCGCCGGTGAATGCGCCGGGTTCATAGCCGAACATTTCCGACTCGAACATCGGCTCCGGTAGCGCGCCGCAATTCACTGCGATAAACGGTTTGTCACGCCGCGGCGACAGTTCATGCAGACTGCGTGCGATCAACTCCTTGCCCGCCCCCGTGTCGCCGTTGATCAGCACCGACGCGTCGGTCGGCGCGATATTCGCGATCAGCCGCCGCACCTGCTCGATCGCCGGGCTACGGCCGATGATGCGCGGGGCCACCGAATTCTGCCCGGCAAGTTCACGGCGCAGCGCGAGGTTCTCCAGCACCAGCTTGCGGCGCTCCAGTGCGCGTCGCACGGTTTCGATCAGACGTTCGGATGCGAACGGCTTTTCGATGAAATCATACGCGCCGTCACGCATTGCCTGCACGGCCATCGAAATATCGCCATGACCGGTGACCAGAATCACCGGCACGTCGGGCGCGCGCTCATGGCACTGCGCGAGCAGTTCGAGACCGCTCGCGCCAGGCAAACGAATATCGCTGACGATCACCCCGGAGAAATCCGCGCTGATCATCTTCGCTGCGGATTCCGCCGAGGCGTGGCCGATCACCTCGAAGCCCGCCAGTTGCAAACTCTGCACGCTGGCGCGCCGCACCAGTTCGTCGTCTTCGATATACAGCACTTGCAAGCCGTGGTTCAGCATGGGGTTCTCGTTTGATTCAGGAGCCCGTGGTGAGCGGGTCCGATGTGTGGCTCGTCTGCGCGCGAGCGCGGCGCAGCGTCAACACGAATAATGCACCGCCGTGCGGCGCGTTGCGTGCCACCAAGGTGCCACCACAGTCGCGCGCGATCGAGGATGAAATCGCAAGGCCGAGCCCCAGCCCATGCCCCATTTCCTTGGTCGTGAAGAACGGTTCGAACAGACGCGGCAGCACGTCGTCGGGAATGCCTGGGCCGTTGTCGCGCACGGCGAACGACACGCTCGACTCGGCGGCTTCGATCTCGATCGAAATGCGCGGCGGGGTCATCCCCACAGTTGCGTCGAGCGCGTTGCCAAGCAGGTTGATCAGCACCTGTTCAAGCCGCAGTTCGTCGCAGTTGGCGATCAGTTCGGGGTGGTCGTCCGCGAGATTCAGCGGCGTGCGCACGCCGGTGTAGGCGTCGAGCAAAGCGAACTCGACTTCAACGCCTTGCAGACGCTTTTGCAGCAGCGCGATGACGTTGCGCAACGCTCGCATGATCGGCGCACGCGCACTGCGCGGTCGTGCACGGCCGACGAAGAGCTTCAGCTGATTGGTAATCTTGCCCATGCGCTCGGTGAGCGCCGCGATCGCTTCAAGATTTTCGCGCGCCGACGCCTGGTCGCCACGTTCAAGCAGCACGCGCGTGTTGTCCGAGAAGCCGCGCAACGCCGCGAGCGGTTGATTCAATTCATGCGTAATGCCGGCCGCCATCTGACCGAGTGCGGCGAGTTTGCTCGCCTGGATCAGCTCATCGTGCGCGGCGCGCAGTTCCTGTTCGGCGCGCGTGCGCTCGGCGACTTCCTTCTGCAACTGTTCATTCGCCTGCGAGAGATCCGCGGTGCGCTCGGCCACTCGCCGGTTCAATTCAGCGTAGGCCTTTTGCAGCAGAGCGCGGCTGCGCATCACTTCACGCACCCGGGCGCGCCGCATTCTCCAGTAGAACGCAAGCAACACCAGCGACACGTATCCGAAGCCAGTAACAATGGTCGCATTGCGCGCGTCGGCGTCGACCGGACTAACGGGCGACATCGTAATCAGATGCCAGTCCGGCTCACCCATGCCACGCCGCGAAGCGAGATAGCGCGGCGCATAGCGGCCACCGCCGATGCGCACGATCTGCGCATTGCCCTCGAGCGTGCGCTCGATCGTGACCGGCAGCGGCGCGATCGGCTGTTGTGCGTACTGGCGCGCCTGATAGATCGAGTCGGCGACTTGTCCCGACAGCGGCCGGATCGTGTGATATTTCCATGCCGGTATCGACGACAGAAAGATCACCCCGTGATCGTCGGTGACAACCAGAGGCTCGGACGCATCCGCGCCCTGAAACCATTCGAGATCGAGTTTAACGACCGCCACGCCGACGATCTTGCCATCTCGTCGCACCGGCTGCGAGATGTAGTAACCCGGCGCCTGCGAAATCGTGCCGATACCGAAGAAGCGGCCCACGCCGCCCTTCACCGCATCGAGAAAATACGGCCGGAACTGATAACCGGCGCCGATGAAGCTGCCCGGCCCGTGCCAGTTGCTCGCGGCGACGCAATAGCCATCGAGCGGAATGATGTACGTGACCGTCGCCCGCGCGTGGCGGTTGAGGTCCTCGAGATAGAGATTGGCGCGCTCGACGTTGGCTGGACTGGGATTGACCAGCACGTCCTGCACAATCGGATGTTCGGCCAGCAGATAAGGCAGCGATTCGTAGCGCTCGAGTGTGCTTTTCAGCGCGCTGGCAGTGCGATCGACACGCACCGCGGCATTGCGTCGCAGGTTGTCGATTCCGCTTTGCCACGCAATGCTGTACGTGAGCCCGCACGCCACCACGAGCCCGGCGACGAGCGCGAAGAGGATCAGCAGGCGGCGCGTCACGTTGGCAATTCCCGATCGGTGAGGATCGGATATTGTGGCATAAGGCGACGCGCCGTCGGCGCGAGCTTCGTCGGCCGACGGCGCGGGGTCACAGCGCGCGGCCGCCGCTTTCATACGTGGGCGTCCGCGGCCGTGATTGGCGTGCTGGCGGGAGCGGTAGCCGGTGCGGCTTAAACCCCAGCCGGCTCTTTGACCGCCACTTCACCCCGCAACGCGGCGTTCAGCTTGTTGCGGTCCAGTTCCTTTTCCCATGCCGACACCACCACCGTCGCCACACCGTTGCCGACGATGTTCGTCAGCGCGCGGCATTCGCTCATGAAACGGTCGATACCGAGAATCAGCACCATGCCCGACAGCGGAATGGTCGGCACCACAGCGAGCGTAGCGGCCAGCGTGATAAAGCCTGCTCCCGTCACACCACTCGCGCCCTTCGACGTCAGCATCGTCACCGCCAGCAAGGTGAGCTGCTGCGTCCACGTGAGGTCCGTGTTCGTGGCCTGAGCGATGAACAGCACGGCCATCGTCATGTAGATGTTGGTGCCGTCGAGGTTGAACGAGTAACCGGTCGGCACCACGAGGCCCACCACCGAGCGCGAGCAGCCGAGCTTTTCGAGCTTCAGCATCAGTTGCGGCAACGCGGCTTCCGACGAGCTCGTGCCAAGCACGATCAGCATCTCTTCCTTGATGTAGCCGACAAAGCGGAAGATGTTGAAGCCCACCGCACGCGCGATGATGCCGAGCACAACCACCACGAACACGATCGAAGTCAGATAGAACGTGCCGATCAGCTTGAGCATCGGCAGCAGCGAGCCGATACCGTACTTGCCGATCGTGAAGGCCATCGCGCCGAACGCGCCGATCGGCGCCAGCTTCGTGATGATGCGCACGACGCCGAACAACACATGCGAGAGCCCGTCGATGAAGTTGGTGACGACCTTGCCCTTCTCACCGGCCGTGGCCAGCACCGCGCCGAACAACAGCGCGATCAGCAGGATCTGCAGAATTTCGCCCTGTGCGAACGCCGATACGAGCGTGTCCGGGATGATGTGCATCAGGAAGTCGACCGTAGTCTGGCCATGTGCCTTCGCGGCATACGACGCGACCGCCTTGCCGTCGAGCGTAGCCGGATCGATGTTGAAGCCGACGCCCGGCTTTAGCACGTGCGTCGCGATCAGACCGAGCACCAACGCAAAGCTCGAGACGATTTCGAAGTACAGCAACGCCTTACCGCCGACGCGCCCGACCTTCTTCATGTCTTCCATACCGGCGATACCCGTCACCACCGTACAGAAGATGATCGGCCCGATCACCATCTTGATCAGCTTGATGAAGCCATCGCCGAGCGGCTTCATGTCGACGGCGAAGTCCGGCGAAAAATGGCCGAGCGCGATGCCGATGATGATCGCCACGATCACCTGGACGTACAGCACTTTGTGGATAGGTTTCTTCACGATGTTTCCTGCGATATGGGTGAGCTCAAGGCCTGCCACGCTGCGCATCATGCGAACGAATAGTCGTCACGCCTGTGCACGGCATTAGGCCGCGACAAGACGACGAATTCAGAAATACCGGGAGGGGAAATCAGACATCGTTGTCTCCTTGCTTTAGTTGTCGGACCGTTGCGGCCGCGTGTTCTAAATTGCAAGGTCGATGCCAGCTTGATGCGAAGCGAATCGCTTTGATTTGTATAGGTTTTTTAGCACGTTACGGCGAGCGCCGTCCGGGATTCCGGAAATCCGGACGAGGGGTGTCGGGGAATCCGGAATCTGTCGACGCGGCGGCCCCGGGAAAACCCGGAGAACCTTTTGGGCTGCGGCTTTCGCCCACTTCAGCCGAAACCGCCCACGCTGTACGCGGGGCTTTCGCACGCGTCAGAAACCGCTCAGTCCGCACGCGCGGCCCTCGCACACGTCAGGCCCTGCTGCTCGGCTTCTATGCACCACCCTCTTCCAGCACCAGCAAGTTCTCGTGCGAGAAACCCAGCGATACCGGTTGACCCCGTTCAGGCAGGCCGCGATTCGGGTCGTTGAACACATCGAGCGAAATAACCGCGTCTTTTACGCGCGTTCTGATGCGGACCACCGCGCCGAGGAAATTCACTTCTTCGACGGTTGCGTTCAGCGTATTGCGGCCCGGCGCGGCCGGCTCCAGCACAATGGCTTCGGGCCGTAGCGCGAGCATGCGTTTTTTGCCCGTGTCGTCTGCCGGTAGTTCCTGCGTGGTGGTCAGCTCCTGACCATCGACAGCCATCTTGCCGGTTTTCGGGTCGATCACATGGCCCGCCAGAATGTTCAGCGTGCCGACAAACGACGCGACAAAGCGCGTACGCGGATAGTTGTAGATCTCCGAAGGCGAGCCGATCTGTTCGACGCGCCCCTCGTTCATCACCACGATGCGGTCGGAAATGGACAACGCCTCTTCCTGATCATGCGTCACGAAAATCGACGTGATGCCCAACTCACGCTGTAATGCGCGGATGTCTTGCCGCAACGAAATACGAATCTTCGCGTCAAGCGCCGAGAGCGGTTCATCGAGCAACAGGACCTGCGGCTTGCCGGCGAGCGCACGCGCCAATGCCACGCGTTGCTGCTGACCACCCGACAATTGCCACGGATAACGCGCGCCGAGATCCGGCAGCTTGATCAGTTGCAACATCTCCTCGACGCGCTTGTTGATCTCGGCCTGGGGACGGTGCGTGATCTTCAGCCCGAAGCCGATGTTGTCGGCCACGGTCATATTCGGAAACAGCGCATACGACTGAAACACCATGCCGACCTTGCGCTGCCGGGTCCGAAGGTGCGTCACGTCCTTGTTATCCAGCCGGATGACGCCGCGCGTCGGCGTTTCGAAGCCGGCGATCATCCGCAGCACCGTGGTCTTGCCACAGCCGGACGGTCCAAGAAACGTGATGAATTCGCCGCGTTCGATCTTCATGTCGAAGTGATGCAGCGCCGTGTTCGCCCCGAAGGACTTATGCAGATTTTCGATCTCAAGGAATGCCATGATTCGCTACCTTAGTCGGTCAAATGAGACCGTCAAATTTTCTGGCCGCTAAGCGCGCGGGCCGAGCCGAATACCTGAATCAAACCCATCGACGCCCACGTAATCACGAACGCGATGATCGCAAGCGCCGACGGTTCATACGCGCGGTTCGCCCCGATCAATTGCAGATACGGGCCGAATGCGGGGCGGTCGAGCAGACTCGCCAGCGTGAACTCGCCGATCACCACGGCAAAGGTGAGAAACGCGCCGGACAGAATGCCCGAGCGGATATTCGGGAAGATCACCTTGAACAGGATCGTCGGCCAGTTCGCACCGAGACATTCGGCGGCTTCGGTCAGCGAGCGCACATCGACCGCACGCAAACCGGCGTCGACCGCTCGGTACATGTACGGCAGCGAGAGCGTCACGTAACCAAACACCAGCAACAGGTCGGTCGCGCGCTCGTTTCCTGTGAGCGGCAAAATCGAGCTGCTGTTATAGATACGCAGATAGCCGAACACGATCACAATCGCCGGTACCACCAGCGGCAACAGTGTGATGAATTCGACGACCGGCCGCAGCTTCGGCAGCCGCAACTGCACGTAGTACGCGGTCGGCACCACCAGCAACACGCCGACAATAATCGTCAGCACCGCCATCAGGATCGAATAGCCAAACGAGGCCTGAAAACGCGGATCGCTCAGCACGACGCTATACGCTTCGAAGCTGTAGACGCCGCGCTTCATGCGCAGGCTGAATTCGAATGTGGCAAACAACGGAATCAGAAAGTACAGCGAACCGACGATCATCGCGGTCCACGCACCTACACGCGATTGGCTTTTCATCGACGCCCCCGCTCAGCGCGCGAACGCAGCCAGATGTAGCCGCCATTCGACAGCCCCGTGATGAGCACCATGCCGAGGGCGAGTGCGTAGCCGAGGTTCTGGTTGTGCATCACGTCGCCGCGAATCTGCGCGTACAGCAGGATCGTGACGATGTTCAGCGAACTGCCGGTCAGCGCGTAAGCCGTGGCGACCGCGCCAAACGAATTGGCAAACAGCAGCAACGTCGCGCCGAGAACGCTCGGCCACAACACCGGCAACGCCACGTGGCGCCAGTATTGGAAGGCCGTGCCGCCAAGGCAGTCACAGGCTTCACGCCATTCTCGCTTCAGGCCGTCGAGCGCGGGCGTGACGATCAGCACCATCAAAGGAATCTGGAAGTACAGGTAAGTCAGCGTCAACCCGGAGAAGCTCAGGACGCTGAAGCCCGTTGAGTACAGATTGAAGCCGAGGTACTTCTTCAGTAATACGGTCACGAGACCGACGCGCCCCAACGTGCAGATAAAGGCGAACGCAAGCGGCACGCCGGCAAAATTCGAGGCGACGCCGGAGAACGTCATCAACGTAGGACGAATCCAGCCCGGCAATTTGCCTTGCACGGCCGCCCATGCGAGCAGCGAGCCGATCAATGCGCCGCCGAGCGCGGAAGCGGCGCTTACCTTGAAGCTGATCCAGTAGGCGTCCAGCACCGTCGGCTGGAGCAGGTCGCGGAAATTGGCGAGGGTGAAATGGCCTTGCGGATCCTGGAAGGCGCCGACCATCAGAAAGCCGGTCGGCAGAATCAGGAACAGCAATGCGAAGGTGAAAAACGGCACCACGCCGATCCAGGCGAGGAGCTGCGACGCGCGGCCCGGACCGCCGACGCGAGGTGTTGGCGTGGGCGCAGGTGGAACCAGTAATTCCGGCTGCACCGATCCAGCGTCCGATGAAGCGCTCATGGCTCCCCCTGGCAATCTGACTAACATCTGAGGTGCCGCTCTCGTGGAACGGCACCTCACCTTTGAAGCTGCATGTTGCGGTTAGAAGCGGCGGCGCATGCAGGATTCAATGGCTCGCTGCTCCGGCCGCCGCAACTGCGTGCGCTGCGACGATTACTTGACGTTCGCGCCGACCGCTTCGTCCCAATGCTTCGTGATGGTGTCCTTGTAGGCGTCCTGCTGGGACAGCGTCGGGAACACCACATTCTTGTACGACGACGGCGGCGGCAGCTTGTCGAGCAGCGCTTGCGGAACCTTCTTCTGCGCCACCAATTCGTTGTAGCGCATCGGATGGCAATAGCCGCCCAGCCAGCCGATCTGGCCTTCATCGGAGTACAGATATTCCATCCACAGCTTGGCGGCGTTCGGATGCGGCGCGTAGGCGCTGATCGCCTGAACGTACACACCGGCGACCACGCCTGTTTTCGGAATCACCACCTGCACCTTCGGATTGCCCTTCAGCGTGTCGCGGTCGGCCAGCGCGTTGTAGTCCCAACGCACGACGATCGGCGTGGTGCCCTGCGCGAGCGACGCGGCCTTGCCGATCACCGGCACGAAGTTGCCGTTCTTGTTCAGGTCGGCAAAGTACTTGAGACCGGCCTGGTCGGCCTTGCCCACATCGCCCTTGCTTTGCGACAGGCCTGCTGCAAACACGGCCTGGATCGCCTGATTGGCCGTGCGCGGGTCACCCGCGAGCGAAACTGCGTTCTTATAATCCGGCTTGAGCAGATCGCTCCAGTCGGCCGGCGCCTTGTCGATCATGTCGGCATTTACTTCAAACGACAGCACGCCGTAGTAATCGCCATACCAATAGCCGTCGGCATCTTTCGAGTCTTTAGGGATCGAGTTCCACGTTGCGACCTTGTACGGTTGCAGCAAACCCTCGGCCTTCGCGGTCGGACCGAACGACAGACCCACGTCGATCACGTCAGGCGCTTGCGGGCCCTTGTTGCCCTTGTTCGCCTTGATGGCTTCGACTTCGTCGCCCGAACCCGCGTCCGGATTCAACTCGTTGATCTTGATGCCGTATTTCTTCTGAAAACCAGCCACCAGTTGACCGTAGTTGCACCAGTCGTGCGGCAACGCGATCACGGTGAGTTGGCCTTCCTGCTTGGCGGCTGCGACCAGTGCGTCGAGCGGCGCGGCCGAAGCGCTGCTCACGCCGGCTGCGGCGACACCCGCAGCGGCCGACATCGAAAGTAAACGAGCTAACGCGGTGCGCTTCATAGTCTTCCCCATCCTCTGCCGAAATTGCTACGTTTGGAAAATTTCTAGTTTCTAACGCTATGGGCGCGCACCTGTGCAAGCTCGCACTCGCGCGCCCGCGCCATGCTCAGTCCGGATTCGCCGGAGCCTGAAACATGTCGTGTTCCAGTCTATCGATGCGATCTGTACAAATCATGTCGACGCCCCACTGCGCGAGCAGCCTGGCACGCTCAGGATCGTTCACCGTGTAGGCCAGCACGCGCAATCCGGCCGCCCTGATCTCGGCGACCAGCGGCTCCGTCAGATACCGGTGGCTCGCGTGCAACGACACGCAGTCCAGTTCCCGCACGATGCGCCGCCAGTCCGCCGGGACTTCTTCGAACAGCATGCCGCGCTGCAGCGAAGGTGCCGCATCGCGCGCTGCGGCAAGCGCCTCGAACGAAAACGACGACAGCAGCGGCGGCGTTTGCCGTTGCCACAAAGTCAGTGCGCCGCTAGCGACCAGGCGCCCGGTGATTTCGTCACGACCCGGGCACGGTTTGATTTCGATGTTGGCGGCAATGCCATCTCGCGCGCAACGCCCGGCGGCCTCGGCCAGCGTCGGCAGGCGCGTACCGGCGAACTGCGGGCCGAACCAGGCGCCGGCATCGAGCGCGGCCAGTTGGTCCCACGTGTGTTCAGCAGCGGCGCCATGACCGTTGGTGGTGCGCTCCAGCGTGTCGTCGTGCAACAGAAAGAGCTGGTTATCAGCGGAGAGCTTGGCGTCGAACTCGACCATGCGGTAGCCGCAGCGCACGCACGCGTCGAACCCGGCCAGCGTGTTCTCCGGCGCCAACGTGCCGCCGCAACGATGCGCAACCAGCCTCGGATACGGCCAGTCTGCGGTTAAGGTGTGATCAATCCCGTTTCCCACGTCTCGTTACCTTCCAGATGGAGCGGATTAACTATGCGCTCGACACGTTCCCAGCTGCTACTGCCGCCATGCCACAACTGCGCCATGCAGCCTTTACATGCGAGCCCCGCGCGTAGTATCGCGCTGGTGAGCGACGCCGCGATAGCTAACCACATGGTCAACGCCGCGCCCGGCCATGGCGCCGTAGTCTTATTGTCAGGATGCCGAACCGTACCGCCTCCCGGCAGTACCGCATGCAGCAACGAATTGTTCAGGCGGCAGATCCCAAGATCCATTATGGCAACGGCATGGGACAATCAAATTGCCAAAAAACGCCGCGAAATGCTCGAAATCGGACATTTCAATTCCTTTTCGAACATTTGATGTTCGAAATAGGCGTAGCGCTTCGATCTGCGAAGGCTAAGGTGAAATACACAAACTTGCAAGCTGCCAAAAAAATACAACACAATTCGACCAAAGTAGTACGCTTGTCATTGTCCGGACACACATCCATGTCCACGATGGCACTATTAAAAACAAGCAGTATGAGCGCGCATTCGCATCCAAGGAAAAATGCATGTGGCAGGAAGACCGTCATCAGAGAATTCGCGCGTTGCTGTCGACGCTTCAACGCGTGTCGACCGAACGGATTATGGCGGACCTCGGGGTATCGCGCGAAACCGTGCGGCGCGATCTGCTCGATCTGGAAGCACTCGGTGAATTGCGGCGCGTGCATGGCGGCGCGATCAAACCCGCCGACGAGGCGCCAATCGCCGAGCGCGCCCACATGCGCGTCAAATCCAAAACAGCGATCGCCAAGGCGGCCACCGGTTTGATCGCGAGCGGCCAGACCCTGTTTATCGACGCCGGAACTACCACGGCGGCGCTCGCTGAGGAGTTGGCGAAACTGGCGAACCTGACGATCGTCACCAATTCCATCGACGTCGCGCTGAAAATGCGCGGCGCCGTGGATCAAACGGAAGCGGCCAACGAAGTCATCCTGCTGGGCGGCACGATCAGCGATCGCGCCATGGCGACCACCGGCGCCACCACCGTGCTCGACATCCAGCGCTATCGGGCGGACATGGCCTTGCTCTCGCCGGTCGGCATCGATCACCGGCATGGCGCGACCAACTACGATCATGCCGAAACCGAAGTGGCGCGCGCCATGGTCGCCAACGCCGATCGCGTGGTGATCCTCGCCGACTACAGCAAGATCGGTCAGCGCAGCCGGATCTCGTACTGTCCGGTCGATCGGATCGATGTACTCGTCACCAACAAAAAGGCGGCCGAAGCCGCCGACTTTGCATCGCTCAAAAAGAAGCTGGAAGAGATCGTTCTGGCCTAGCGCTTAGGGTCTAGGGGTTCGCCCTACTCCTTCACATGCATCGTGTCGAGCACGCGCTTGCGCAAGCGCGTGTCACGCAGCGCGCCGGCTGCGTCGAGCACCGGGTAGGCCGTCGAGCAGAACAGCGAATTGAGCCGCTTCATGTCGCTGATCAGATCCAGATGCAACGCGCTGGTCTCGATACTTCGCAAGGTTTGCCCGGCGAGCCGGTCCAGGTGTTTGTATGAATACGCGCGCTCCAGATCGCGAAAGCGCTCCTTCTCCGCCAGCAACTGCTCGGCGCAACGCAAATCGTTATTCAGAAACACCGACAGGCCAAGCTGCAGATTGCTGACGAGGCGTGCCTGCAGGTCGTCCAGCTCGCCCAGCCCCTCCTGCGAAAACGATAGACGGTGCGCGATCTTCTTTTCTTCGATATCGCCGACGATCC
Source organism: Paraburkholderia sediminicola (assembly GCF_046027825.1). GTDB lineage: Bacteria > Pseudomonadota > Gammaproteobacteria > Burkholderiales > Burkholderiaceae > Paraburkholderia > Paraburkholderia sediminicola_D. Next base: position 152,627 of record NZ_JAQQDU010000004.1, on the reverse strand, counting down.
GCTCGATGATGTCGCCCGCATGCTCCAGGTTGATCGTCAACGAGATGATGTCGGTCCAGCGGCGGCTGTCGGCCTCGTCGAGTTGCTCGCGGGAGATCAGCGTTAGATAGGCTTTGACCGCCGCATAGAGTTCGTCCACGTCGTCGTCCATCCGGACCGTCTCGCGCGCCTTTTCCAGGTTGTTGTCATGGATCAGGTCCGCGACGTTATTGAGCATGGTGCGCACGATGTCGCCGATGCGCAGCACCTCGCGTGCGGCGTGCGCCAGTGCGAGTGTGGGTGTGGAAAGCGCGGCGTCATCCAGATGCAGCGGCCGCAGTTCGCCGTTGGCCTGCGGCCGGTCCGGCAACACCCGCGTGCAGATGCGCGCCACCGGATCGATCAGCGCAAGGCAGGCGCAACAGCGCAGTGTGTTGTAAATCACATGAAAACCGACCACCGCTTCGCGCGGATTCGCGATCAGCACCGGCAACCCGCGTGCAAGCAGCGGCGCGAACGGCAGGATCAGCAGCGCGCCGGCCAGCTTGAACGCCAGGCTGCCCAAGGCCAGGCGCCGCGCCGCGGCGTTCTGCGCGAGCGTGCCCATCAGCGCCAGCAAGCCGCTGCCGAGATTCGCGCCGATCACGAGACACAGCGCCACCTTCAGTGAGATCACACCGGACGAGGCCAGCGTCGCCGTCAGCAGGACCGCCGCGAGACTCGAATAGGACAGCACCGCAAATGTCGCGCCGACCAGCGCGTCGAGCATGGTGTCACCGGTCAGCGCACCGAACATCACGCGCACGCCAGCGCCTTGCATCATCGGCTGGGCGGCTTCGACGATCAGATGCAGTGCCAGCAGTATCAAGCCGAGCCCGATCAGCGTACGGCCGACCTGGCCGAGACGTGTTTGCTTGCGCGACAGAAAGAGCGGCACGCCGGACAGAATCAGGATCGGCGACAGCCATGACAGATCGAGCGTGAGCAGCCGTGCCATGAGTGCGGTGCCGACGTCGGCGCCAAGCATGATCGCAAGGCCGCTGGTGAGCGGCAGGAGACCTTGCGCCGCGAACGACGTGACGATCACCGCCGTTGCATTGCTGCTCTGCACGAGGCTCGTGACGCCGACGCCCGCGAGGAAGGCACGCCAGCGGCTACTGGTGCTGCGCCCAAGGACGCTGCGCAGATCGGCACCGAGCACGCGCAGGATGCCGGTACGTACGATGTGCGATCCCCACACGAGAAGCGCCACACCAGCCAGAAGGTTAAGGAGAATCAACATAAGGCACTACGCGTCCGTTCCTGCTGCCATGACCCGAACCGCATGCCGCATGAACCGGCACCCGGGGCGTTTATGACAGTAGTGTTGCACATTTCTGCCTTATTGTAATTTTGTGCTTTTAAATATACGCTCGTGCCGAACTGTGGATTGTTGTGTGCCGGCTCATTGTCCGGAACGCGATTCACCCGACCACTTAGTGTGCCCCCTTCATCACGAGGACTCTGGATGAGCCGTAACCTTGCGCTGTTTGACCTGGACCATACGCTGCTGCCGCTCGACAGCGATCAGGCGTGGGCCCACTTCATCGCCGGATTGGGTATAGAAGGCGCTGCGCAGCACGCGGAAGAAATCGACGATTACTATCGGCAGTATGTGGCCGGCACGCTCGATATGACCGCGTATCTGAACTACACCCTGGCGCCGCTGGCTCGCCACTCGCGCGAACAGCTCGACGCCTGGCATGCGCAGTTTATGGAAAAGGTGATTGCGCCGGCGATTCTGCCGGCCGCGCGGGAGCTCGTGCAACGACATATCGAAGCAGGCGACCTGTGCTGCATCGTCACCGCCACCAACGTGTTCATTACGGAGCCAATCGGCAAAGCACTCGGCTTCGAACATCTGCTAGGTATCGATCTCGGCACCGAAGGCGGCGATCCTTTGGCACGCTTTACCGGACACGCCACCGGTGTGCCGACCTTCCGCGAAGGCAAGATCACCCGCACCGAGAGCTGGCTGGCTTCGCTCGGACATCGTCTGCAAGATTTTCCGCAGAGCTGGTTCTATAGCGACTCGATCAATGACGTGCCTTTGCTCGAGCGCGTCACCGATCCGGTCGCGACCAATCCCGACCCGCGTCTGCGCGCCATTGCCACGGAACGCGGCTGGCCAGTGATTGAACTGTTTCGTTGAAGGCTGACTACACGCGCCCCTTCCACGGCGCCAGCCGCCGTTCCAGGGCACGCATGCCGAGATCGAACAGCCACGCGATCAGTCCGATCAGCACGATGCCCATTACCACCACATCGGTACGCAGAAAGCTCGACGCGTTAAGCACCATCTGACCGAGGCCAGCGGTGGCGGCGACCATCTCGGCGGCGACCAGGGTGGTCCAGCCAAAGCCGATTGCAATCCGCAAGCCGGTCAGAATCTCGGGCAACGCTGCGGGCAGGACCACATGACGTACGATCTGCCCGAAGCGGCCACCCAGCGAATACGCCGCGTGAATCTGCTCGACGGTCGCGCTGCGCACACCGGCACGCGCCGCCATCGCAATCGGCGCGAAACAGGCGAGATAGATCACGACAATCTTCGCCGTCTCGTCGATTCCGAACCAGATCACCACCAGCGGTAAATACGCAAGCGGCGGCAACGGCCGGTAGAACTCCAGCGGCGGATCGAGCAAGCCGCGCGCAACCCGGCTCACGCCCATCAGGATCCCGACCGGCACCGCCGTGATCGCGGCCAGTGCAAACGCGCCGAACACGCGCAGCGCACTCCAGGCGAGATGTTCGGAGAGCGGCAAGCCGCCTTGAATACGGCCGTACCAGGCGTCCAGAAACGCGGCCCAAACGGCCTCTGGCGTCGGCAGAAAGAGCGGCGGCAGCCAGTGCAGATGCGTGGCGATCCACCACAGTGCCGCGAGTGTCGTGACCGAGGCCGCGCTCAGCGCCGCGGTCGGTCCGTCGCCCGGCAAGCGCCAGCCGCGTACCGGCCGCGCCTTACGTCGCGGCGGCTCGCTTGCCTGGGTCAGAGGCACGTTGCCCAAGGATTCACGCGAAGCCGTCACGACACCACCTCTTCCTGATTCTGCTCAGTCCGTTCGTGCAGACGGCGCACCAGCCGCTCACGCCATTCAATGAATTCCGGCGACGATTTGATCGCGCGTGCGTCGCGCGTCTCGAGAAAGCGCTGCGCGAATGGCAGGTCGTAGCTCTCGGCGATGTGGCCGGGCCCCGGCGTCATCACGACGAGGCGAGTTGCCAGAAACAGCGCTTCCTCCACGCTATGCGTAATGAAGAACACCGTCTTGCGCGTGCGGCCCCAGACGTCTAGCACGAGCTCCTGCATCGACTCGCGCGTCATTGCGTCAAGCGCGCCCATCGGCTCGTCCATCAGCAGCACTTGCGGATCGCTTGCCAGCGCGCGTGCAATGCCCACGCGCTGCTGCATGCCGCCCGACAGCGCATAGACCTGTGAGCGCGCATGCTTCTCGAGCCCGACCAAAGCCAGCATCTCCAGCGCGATGCGCTCGCGCTGCGCCTTCGGTACACGCTGAAAACGCAAACCGAGCGCAACGTTACCGAGCACGTCGAGCCAGGGCATTAGCGCGTACTTCTGAAACACGACGCCGCGGTCGGCGCCCGGCCCAAGCACGGGTTCACCGTTCAGACGCACCTCGCCTTCGGTCGGCTGAATAAAACCGGCGATGCAGTTCAGCAAGGTCGTCTTGCCGCAACCGGACGCGCCCAGCGCGACGACGAATTCACCCGGCTCGATGCGCAGGTCGACGTCAGCGAGCGCGATGTGAGGCGCCGCGCCGCGTGTGCCTTCGTAGGCGACGTGCAGCCGCCGGATCTCAAGACCGCTCATCGCCGTGCCTCATGATGCTGATGGATAGCCATGCTCAAAACAATGCTCAATAGTCAATGCGCCGCCCGCTGCACGAATTGAGGATCGACGCCGGTCGAATAATCGGCCAGCACGTTCTGAATCGTGCCCTGCGTCTTCAGGAACGCAGCGGTCGCGGCCAGCGATTTAGCCGCGCCGGATTGCGCGCCGCCGCCAAGCCATGCATTCGACGCCTGCTGGGCCGGCGTCGGGAATGCATACAGTGCGAGGCTCGCCGGCACGTCCTGTGCGGTAGCACCGGACTCCTTCGCAACCGCCTCGACCTGCGGCGACGTCGCACTCCATGCCGACGTGTGATCGCGGTAGCTCGCATCGGTCGCGGCGAGCACCTTCACCAAGCGTGCGACGAACTCAGCGTTCTGGCTAGCGAACTTGCGGTCGACCACGAATCCGTCGAAAGTCGCCTTGCCGGTTTGCTGCGCCACCTGGCCCGATGTGATCAGTACCTTGCCGTTCTTCTTCACCTTCGCGAGCACCGGGTCCCATATGTAAGTCGCGTCAATGTCGCCACGCTCCCACGCCGCCGCGATTTCAGGCGGGCGCAGATTGACGATCTTCACATCGGACGGATTCACACCGGCGTTTTGCAAGGCAACCAACGTATGAAAGTGCGAGGTCGACACGAACGGCACACCGATCTTCTTGCCCTTCAGGCCCGCGACGCTGGTGACGTTGGAACCGTCGCGCGCGACCAATGCTTCGGCGTCGTTGATGTTGTCCAGAATCCAGAACAGCGAAATATCGACGCCCTGCGACAGCCCGGCTGCGATCGGACTCGACCCTGCTTCGCCGAGTTGCACCGAGCCGGAAGCCAGCGCGCGGATCACGTCCGCGCCGCTGCCGAGCTTGCGATACGTGACCTTGTAGCCGGTAGCTTTTTCGACTTCGCCAGTCGCCTGCGCATAGCGCCACGGCACGACCATGTCCTGATATGCGATCACGACTTCTTTGGTATCGGCGTGCGCAACGGAAGAAAACGGCGCGGACAACGCGAGCAGCGTAGCGAACGCGGCGAGCGGACGAAGGAAGCGGTTCATCGAGAAGCCCCTTTAGTGGGTGTTGTCTGGGAGGCTTTCGACTATAGGGAGTTTGTCCGCAGGCGGTTCTAATTAATCCGCGATTGCTAATGACGCTGTTCGAGCATTGCTTTTCACGCTGAGTTGGATCCGCGCGACTGTTGCGGTGGGCAATGGGTCAGCTCGAGCGAATGATGGCGGCTTGGGATGCCGTCGCGCAAGCTGGCCGTTCGGCGGATGGTCGCGCTTCCGCTGCGACGGCATGATCAGTGGGTTTCCTTCAATTCGAATTCCCATGATCGATTCTCTTAGCCGCTTGAGCTGGTTGTTTTTCAATGTCGGCGTGCCCGTTTTTGCGCCGATTGCATTACTTCCCCTGTTGAATTTCTCGCGCCACTATCGGCACGCGGCGCGGGGACTTACGCGGCGACCCATTCAAGATGGCCAGCTTTTCTGGGTCGTCATTTCGATGTGTGCCAGCGCGTGCTACGAGATTGGTTGTGCTTTGAGCGAAGCGTCGATGCGCAGCACGTCAGCACTGATGTTGGCAGCACTTCTGTGGCACTCGCTCTTCATCGTCGTAGCGTCAATACTGGTGTGCCTGGGCGCGGCCGATGCAGCGGATCGTTCAGCGCGTCACGCGAAAGAGCAGGAGCGTGATGGATGGTTGATGTGGTTTTCGCTGCTCATAACCGCGATCGTCGCAGTCTCCTTTTCTGCATCACATTATTCGTTTACCTAACTAATTTTGATGTGCTGCGCTATACTTTTCATCCTAGTCTCAAGGAGATCCAGCATGCCCAATTTGATCGACCGCCTCATCGGGGACCGCGCACTGCGCCATCGTTTCATCCTCTTTCTCTACCCGTTCACGATCATCGGCGGAATAATATCCGTGACTTGCAGTCTGCTCGCGCGCCATTACCGCTAAGCAACACAGGCAAGATCGCTGCGCGGAACTGCTGAACCGCCTAATCCCGCGCCTCCACAAAAACAAAGCCCGCAACATGTGCGGGCTTTGCATTTTCAAACTGACAACACACTAAACCGTTCAGACCACCCCGGCTCCATGCGCCTGCAGATCGGCGTGGTAGCTCGAGCGAACCATCGCGCCCACCGCAGCGTGCGTGAAGCCCATCTTGTACGCTTCTTCTTCGTACATCTTGAACGTGTCCGGATGCACATACGAGCGCACCGGCAGATGGTGTTCCGACGGCTGCAGATACTGGCCGATCGTCAGCATGTCCACGTTGTGCTCGCGCAGATCGCGCATCACTTGCAGGATTTCTTCTTCGGTTTCGCCGAGGCCGACCATCAGGCCCGACTTGGTCGCGACGTCCGGATGCAGCGCCTTGAAGTCCTTCAGCAGCTTCAGCGAATGCGCGTAGTCCGAACCGGGGCGCGCTTCCTTGTACAGACGCGGTACCGTTTCGAGGTTGTGGTTCATCACGTCAGGCGGTGCGGCGTTCAGAATGCCGAGCGCACGATCCAGACGGCCGCGGAAATCCGGCGTCAGAATTTCAATGCGTGTTTCCGGCGACAGTTCGCGCGTCTGACGGATACATTCCACGAAGTGAGCAGCGCCACCGTCGCGCAAATCGTCACGGTCGACGCTCGTGATCACCACGTACTTCAGCTTCAGCGCAGCAATGGTACGCGCCAGGTTGCCCGGCTCATCCACGTCGAGCGGATCGGGGCGGCCGTGGCCGACGTCGCAGAACGGGCAGCGGCGCGTGCACTTGTCGCCCATAATCATGAACGTCGCAGTGCCCTTGCCGAAGCATTCGCCGATGTTCGGGCAGCTCGCTTCTTCGCACACCGTGTGCAGGTTGTGCTCACGCAGAATCTGCTTGATTTCGGAGAAGCGCGAATTGCCGGTGGCCGCTTTAACGCGGATCCAGTCTGGCTTTTTCAGCTTTTCGATCGGGATGATCTTGATCGGAATACGGGCGGTTTTGGCTTGCGCCTTCTGTTTCGCGGTAGCGTCGTAGGCAGCGGCGGGAGCCGGCACGGCATCAGGTGCGGGAGAAGCTGCGAGGTTCGCGGTAACGTCAGTCATTCGTTCGGTCCAGTCAGGCGATGAGGGCACCGGCCTGCGGTTGGGCGACGGCCGCGGGACTGCCGTCGAGGTTTGCGGTGAGGCGTGCTGCAAAGGTACGGGCCACGTCGTCCCAGCCGGCGGTAACGCCCAGCGTTGCCATATCGACTGTTTCGAGCCCCGCGTAGCCGCATGGGTTGATGGCCAGAAACGGCTTCAAGTCCATGTTCACATTCAGGCTCACGCCGTGATAGCTGCAGCCGTTGCGGATTTTCAGACCCAGCGCGGCGATCTTGGCGCCGGCATGCAGCCCGGCGTCCGGCCCGGGCGCCACGTAGATACCGGGGGCGCCCGCCTTGCGTTCTCCGGCGAGATTATACGCCGCGAGGGTGTCGATCACGGCCTGCTCGATCCGCGTGACCATCTCGCGCACCATCAGCTTGCGCCGGCGCAGGTCCAGCAGCAGGTAGGCAACCACCTGTCCGGGCCCGTGGTACGTGATCTGGCCGCCCCGGTCGACCTTGACAAGCGGAATGCCGCTATCGGCAGCCAATAGATGCGCCGGGTCGCCGGCCTGGCCGAGCGTAAAGACAGGGGGGTGTTCGACCAGCCAGATTTCGTCGGATGTATCGGCAGTGCGCGCGTCGGTGAACGCGCGCATCGCTTCGAAACTGGCTTCGTAAGGTTCGCTGCCAAGCCAGCGCAGCGCAAGCGGCGCCGTGGCGGGCAAGGGAGACGGGGAAACCGGGGTGGCAGACATAATCCCGACAGTTTACCGAAATCTGGGCATCCCCGCCGGACGTGCATGTTTCAGGGAGCGGCGGCGCTTCGGTTCACGACGGAAAGCCGCCCAATCACAGCGCCCGCCCGCCATCATGCCGCAGCGCCGTCCGCGCTCACACCGTGCGCCAGCCCCCGCGCATGCGCGCCGCCAGCCGTTCGCCGACCCGCGCAAGCCAGTTCAGCGCACGTTCATCGCAGCGCGTCGGCACCGAAAACGCGAGCTTCGCATGCGTGCTGCCCTCAGCGCTGAGCCACAACCGTTCGCCGCGCCGCAGCCGCAGCGTGTGGCCGGGCATCAGCCAGTAGTCTTCCGTGTCGTCGCTGCGCGTGACCCACACAGCGCCGCCGTGCACGACCAGCTTGGTGCTGCGTGCTACCTTCATAGGAATGGTTTCGCCGTTGCGGATTTCAAAAGCGATACTAGAGGAAATTTCTCGCATGATGCCCTCGCCAAAGTTCGCTTCATGACTACAATCGTATGCGTAGCAAGGGTTTACGCAAAACGATCTATTTTCACCTCTATGTGAGAAATATTGCGATGGACCTCCGGCAATTACCTCCACTAAACGCCATCAAGGCGTTCGAAGCCGCCGCCCGCCACGAGAGCTTCTCGCGCGCCGCCGACGAACTGTTCGTCACACACGGTGCCGTCAGTCATCAGATTCGCGCGCTGGAGGCGGAATTGGGCATCACGCTGTTCGCCCGCGACGGCAAGCGCGTACGGCTCACGGACACGGGCCGCCGCTACGCCACGCGCGTGAGCACCGCGCTGCTGGCGCTTGCCGACGCCACCCGGGAAATCCGCGCCGGCGACCGCGAGCGGCGCCTTGTCGTTTCCATGCTGTCGTCGTTTGCCGCGCGCTGGGTGACGCCGCGCATTGGCAGCTTTATCGAGGCGCATCCCCAGTGGGACCTCGAACTGCTGTCCACTAACGCGCTCACGGACTTCGCGCGCGACGACGTCGACGTGGCGATCCGCTTCGGGTACGGCAAATATTCGGGGCTACACGCGGAGTTGCTGCTGGAGGAGATCTTCTTTCCGGCCTGTGCACCGAATTTCAACGGCGGCAAGCTGCCGCAAACGCCGGCCGATCTGGCCAAAGCCCCGCTGCTGCGCTCGGACGACGAACTCTGGCGCCCGTGGTTCGACGCCGCCGGGCTCGCCGACTGGCCAGAACCGAAGCGCGGCGTGTTGTATCAGGATTCGTCGAATCTGCTGCAGGCGGCCATCGACGGCCAGGGGATCGCGCTCACGCGCCGTTCGCTGGCCATGCACGAGATCGCAGCAGGCCGCCTTGTGCGGCTATTCGATGTGGATGGGCCAAGCCCGTGGCAGTACTACTTCATCTGCCCGCCGCAGATGCTCGAAACCGCGCGGGTCAAGGCCTTCCGCGATTGGGTATTCGAAGAAGTGGGACGGTTTAAACAGCTTTTCGAGCGGGCTTGCGAGATGGGGCCTGCAGCAAACACCGATCTGACGGCGGACGCATTGCGCGTCACACCGTAATCCAGACAAGCAAAGAGAAACACAAAGCCAGGCTTTAAAGCACCACTTTCACCATCGGATGGCCGGTGAGCGCGCGGTAGATATCGTCGAGCTGCACCTGGCTGGTGGCGCGCACCGTCACCGTCAATCCGGTGTAATTGCCGCCACTGGACGGCCGCGTTTCGATACGCTCGGGGTCGACTTCGTTATCGAACTGCCGGACCACCGCGACGATCGTCTCGGCGAACTCAGGATGCGACTTGCCCATGATCTTGATGGGAAAGTCGCACGGAAACTCAAGCAACGATTCTTTCGCGGGATTCACTTTCTACTCCTTGCTGCGCTTCTTGCGCTTCCTTGGCCTTGGCACGCTGATAAGCCGCGTACAACGCCGCAAACACCGCGCCCGGCTTGCCTTCACCAACCAGCCGATCATCGAGTTGCGTGACCGGTAGCACTTCCTTGGTGGCAGAGCTGACAATGATCTCGTCGGCGGCGCGCAACTCAGCCTCGGCGATATCGCGCGCTTCGAAGCGGATGCCGCATTCGCCCGTCAGCTCCTCGATCAAACCGTAGCGAATCCCTTCAAGAATCTTGTGGCTGCGCGGCGGCGCGTACAACACGCCGTCCTTCACCATCCAGACATTCGAAGACGAACCTTCGGTCAACATGCCGTCGCGAAACTGGATCGTCTCGAACGCGTCGTTTTCGGCCGCGTACTGGGCCATCAGAACATTGCCGAGCAGCGACACCGATTTGATGTCGCAATTAAGCCAGCGACGGTCTTCAGCGGTGACGCAGCGCACGCCCTGCGCACGCTGCGCTGCATCCGGCAGGTTCAGCGGCGTGACCATCACGAACACGGTCGGCTGGATGCCGGCCGGAAACGCGTGACCGCGCTTCGCGACGCCCCGTGTGATCTGAACGTAGGCAATCGCATCCTGATTGGCGCGCAGGCCGGCGTCCGCTTCATTGGCTGCGACCACGCGGTCGATCAGTTCGCGCCAGCCGGCGTCGTCGAACGGATTGACGATACCGATCTTGTCCAGCGACCGCGCGAGGCGCGCCAGATGGTGCCTGAAGCGAAACGCTGTACGGCCGCCCGCGTGGGGATACAACGGCGCGACTTCGTAAATCCCGTCGCCGAAAATAAAGCCGCGGTCGAGGACCGGCACGCGCGCTTCGGACACGGGCACCAGCTCGCCGTTCAGATAAACGATCGGGTCGAGCGAAACATCGGAAACAGCGGTCATCGCAATCAGGCTCTTACTTCTTCTTGTTGAACATCAGCATCAGCGAATCCCACACGCGGCCGACCACGCCGGCTTGCGGCACGGCTTGCAACGCGACGATCGGGAATTGCGCCAGCACCTTGCCGTCGGCCACGAGCTTCGCCGTGCCGACCTGCTGGCCGTTCGCGATCGGTGCGATCAGCGGATCGATCTGTTCGATCTGCGGCTTCACCTTGTCGCCCATGCCCTTCGGCACGGTGATGTACTGATCGCCCTTCACACCGATCTGCACCGTGTCCTGCGCACCCTTGTAGACGCGCGGCGTGCCGACCACCTGGTTCGCCTTGTACAACCGCACCGTGTCATACGCGGTGTAGCCGTAGTTCAGCATCTTCAGGGCGTCCTGCACGCGGTCGTGCTCCTTGGTCTCGCCCATCATCACCGCGACGAGACGGCGCGAGCCATCGGTCGTGCCCGGCAGCGAGCGCTTCGCGCTGGCGATCAGGCAGTAGCCGGCGGCTTGCGTGTGACCGGTTTTCAGGCCGTCGACCGTCGGATCGATCCACAGCAGACGGTTGCGGTTCGGCTGCTTGATCTTGTTGTACGTGAATTCCTTGACCGAGAAGATGTTGTAGTAGTCAGGGAAGTCACGAATCAGACGCGCCGACAGAATCGCGAGGTCGCCCGCCGTGGTGTAGTGCTGCGGGTCGGGCATGCCGTTCACGTCAGCAAAATGCGTGTGCGTCATGCCGAGTTTCTGCGCTTCGGCGTTCATCATGTTGACGAATTGCGCTTCGCTGCCGCCCACCAGTTCGGCCAGCGCGATCGCCGCGTCGTTACCGGACTGGATGATCATGCCGTACACCAGATCGTGCACGGTCACCGGCTTGTTCGCTTCGATGAACATGCGCGATTCGTCGGTTTTCACGCGGCGCACCGCTTCGCTCGGCTCAATCGTCTGGTCCATCGTGATCTTCTTCGTCTGCAGTGCTTCGAAGACGAGGTACGCGGTCATCAGCTTGGTCAGCGAGGCGGGCTCAGCACGTTCGTCGGCATTGCCCGATGCGAGCACCTGATTGCTGGTGGCGTCGACGAGCACCCACGAGCGCGCGTTCACCGCGGGCGGCGGCACCTGCGCGAACGCCGTGCTGGCAACAAGCGTTGCCGGCAGCACGATGCCGAGGGTCACGGCACGGCTAAGCGTATGGGGAACGAAAGAAGAAACAGACGGGAATGACGTGCGGCCGGAGGTGGAGAAACGCATAGGGTCGGTTCGTGCGAAAAAATACATCGCGCGCAGGGCGCACAGTTTGGAGGAGCCGGTCGGCGAGCGTCAGGCCGTAAAAACGGCGCGGCGCCCATTGGACTTCCGGCGACGCGATCGGTTCGCGCAGCACGCCTCGCATCCGGCACCGCAGCGCGCGAGAAAGAAGCTACGCGTCGCGCGAACTGCCGGGTGGGCAATGCTGCGCCCAAAAAAGAGCGCTCATTATACGCGCGCTATCCTGGTAACTTTGACCAAAGGGCGGCGATTAATTTGCGTTTGCGCGTACCTGTACCCCGGAAAACACGCGCGACGCGCCTCCTCGCACCCCATTAGCGCCACGCGTCGACGATGATCCGCTTCAGGACGTGCAGCTTGCGATGCAGAAAATGTTCTGCCCCCGGAATCACGACGACCGGCAATTCCTGCGGCCGCGCCCAGTCGTAAACCGACTGGATGGGAACGGTCTCGTCGGTTTCGCCGTGAATCACGAGCGTGTTTTCCGGCACGGGGGCGACTTCCCAACGGCTCGCCGCGGTGCCGACGAACACGATCCGTTCGATCGCCTGACCTTCTTCGCGCAGCTTCGCAGCCACGTGCGAGAGCACGAAGGTGCCGAACGAAAAACCTGCCAGTACGAGCGGCAGATCGCCCTGCCCTGCCTCCGCGCGCATGTGATCGAGCACGGCGCGCAGATCGTCGCGCTCGCCGATGCCGGCGTCATGTTCGCCTTGCGTTTCGCCGACACCCCGGAAATTCGAACGGTACGTCACGTAGTTCAACTGCACAAGCGCGCGCGCGAGCGTCTGCGCGACCTTGTTGTCCATCGTGCCGCCGAACAGCGGGTGCGGATGGGCGACCAGCGCCATGCCACGCGGCGCAGCGCCGTTCTCGCGCATGTCGTCGGGCAGATCCAGCGCGACCTCGATCTTGCCGACCGGCCCGTCGATCAGATACTTCTTCGTATGTACATTCATGGCGCGGTCTATTGATCGATTTTCAGACGCTCGACGATCTTGCCGTTCACAAGGTGCGAATCGACGATTTCATCGATGTCGCTCTCGTCGACGTACGTGTACCAGACACCTTCCGGATACACGACAAGTGCCGGGCCGAGTTCGCAACGCTCCAGACAGCCGGCCTTGTTGATACGCACCTGGCCGGGGCCGGCAAGGCCGAGTTGCTTCACGCGCTTTTTTGCGTGTTCCTGCATCGCCTGCGCGTTGCAATTGGCGCAGCTCGGGCGCTCGGCGCCAGGATCGCGCTGATTGAGGCAGAAGAAGACGTGGTACTTGTAGAAGGAGTCCATGGTGTCCGGGGGCGAGACTGTAAGAGTGGGAATGGTGCTGGACGCGCTGCGGCGCGTTTGTTGTGCGGACGATTATAGCGAGCGGGGCTGGCGGTCGCTGAGCAGCGGACGGACGGCGGCTCGCGGCCCGGCCGGGTTTGCACCGCGTTGCGTGCGCCCTGCGCGACATCACGCAGCCTGGAGAGACTTATTCGGCCGCACGCATGCGTCGCCCCTGCTTCATGCGTGCTTCATCCGCCGCTTGAGCCACACCTGCTCGACGAGATACGCGAGCCACACCAGCGCCGCATACGGCCAGATCCACGCGATCCAGTGCGCGAGACCGTTGAAGTGCAGATACCGGCCCTGGCGCCAGTCGGCCAGCACGGCATCGAAATACGGATTCACCGGCAGCAGGTTGACGAACACCAGCGCGACCGTGAGCGCGCAGGCCGCGAGCGCCGCTCGCGACCTGCGCCGCAGCCGTAGCGCCAGCAGACCCGCCACGGTGCCGCACGCGAGCCCCGTCAGCGCGCCAGGCGTCGCCCAGTCGAATGCAAGTCCGGATTGCGATTGCAGAAAGGTGGCGCCCGCCTTGACGCACAAGGTCGTGACGATAAACGCGATCAACAGGCGCACGAGCGGCGCATGACGGCGCACCGGCAGCGAGGCCAGCGCGAGTGCGGCGAACAGGTTGAGCGTGGTGATGACGGCTTCCCAGGCGTCGTCCGGCAGCCAGGCGGCAACCAGCGCCGGCCACGCACTGGCGTGCCAGGCTGTCGGCGTCCATGCGAGCAGGGCATCCTGCGTCGTCGAATCGAAACCGAGCCATAGCGCACGCGGCCAGTTACCCAGACCGAAGAGGCGTGGCGCCGGGTACATTGTTGCGAACGGCCATAAGGCGACAAGACACGCGAGCGCCGCCGTATCGCGCTCGAACCACAAGAGCCGCAAACGCCGCAGCAAGCCGCGATCGAGCAACGCGCCGGTGGCCGGCGAGATGATCGCCGCGCCGAGCAGCGCGCCGAGCGCATTGGCGGCCAGATCGAGGTTGGAGGCCACGCGCGTCGGCAGATAGGTTTGCACCGCTTCCATCACCCCTGACAGCAACCCGCCGAGCACGAAGGCCAAGGCGACGGCCAGGGTGCCGCGCCAGCGCGGATACACCGCGAGCACCACCAGCGCGCCCAACGGCATATAGCCGAGCACGTTAGTGACGACGTCGAACGCCGTCAGGTACTGCGGCATGGGATCGGACAGATAGGCAAACGGCGCGAGGCCGAGCGAACGCCAGCCGGAAAACGGATACCACGAACCGTAGACGATCAGCGCCGCATACAGCACCAGCGCCTGCCGCGCGAGCGCCGACGGGCGGCGCAGCCAGGGTCTTTCACTCATGCAGCGCTCCGTTGCGTGCGCTGCAAGCCGGTCATTGCGCGGCGACCAGCGCCTGCACGCCAAGCCACGCGCTGATCTGCGCGACGAGGTCGTCGCTGGCCGCAGCGAGCGCCTGCGCGCCGCCGGCGGCGTCCGCGGAACTGGACGGCGCGCGCGCGATGAAGGTGCGCTGGCTGATCACCTTGCCGTTTTGCGTCAACGTGGCGCGCGCGGTGACCGCCGCGTGGCTTTCCGACTGGCTGTCGAAGACCTGTTCGAACTCGCTCAGATCGACCTTGAGGACCGGGGCGCGCACGCCGTCGGCGCCTGTCAGCACGGTGCCGCGCGAACTGAGCGCCCCGCGCAGACGCTGGGTCAGCAATTGCGACGGCGCCATGGTCCAGTGGCTATTCGCGTACGACGCCGTCTGCTGCGCGTCGGCGTAGCTGAGGCGGTAAATCAGTTTGTCAGACTCGAGCGTGTCGGGCGCGCTGACATCGAGCACCTTCACCGCCGGCTGCGTGCCGGCCGAGGCCGCCGGATTCGGTGGCCCGAAGTCGTAACGGATATCCGAGAGCGCCGCGGGGTTGCCTGCGCAGCCGGCAGCGAGCACGCCGAACGCGAGCAGCATCGCAAGCGCGGCGCACGAGGACAGCAATCGGTGAATCGAGCGTGACATAACCATGTTCCTTCTTCAAAACCTTCAAATCACTTCATTGGGCGGCGTGCGCAGCGGCGCGGGCGGCGGGCCACGAGAAGCCCGCTTCGCCAGGGCCCGGCGCCGCACTCGGCGCACCGAACAGAACGCTGCGCGGATTGGTACTGAACGTGTCGGCTGCGCGGTCCACCGAACGGGCCGCGGAGCGCACGTCTTCGGCGAGCGAATTGACACGCGGCAGCGTGTCGTAACCGACGCGCGCCGACAACTCCTGGATCGCGCTATCCATCGACACCAGCGCGTCACCCGCTTGCTGCGCCGCCGTCCCGACCTTGTTCAGATTGGTCTCGAACGGCCCGTCCGGGCGGTTCAGACTGGTGATCAACTGATTGGTCGATTCCAGCGTGCGATCCAGTGCGTTGACCGTGGCGGGCAGCTTGCCGGTAATCGGCGCGATCTGCCGGGTCAGGGTGGCGACGCCGTCGGCGGCCTTCTGAATGCTCGCCGCCGTGCCGTGCAACTGGCTGACCATTTCCGGCGACAACAGATTGTCGACGTCGTCGGTGACTTTTTCGAGTTTGCGCAGCAAGATGTCGCCGCGCTGCTGCAACTGATCGAGCAAGCCCGGACGCATCGGCAATTGCGCCACCTCTTTCGGCGACGACGCGAGCGGCGTCGGATCGCGCCCATTGTCATCCAGCTGGATGAAGGCGATACCCGTTACGCCCTGGAACCCGAGGCTGCCGAACGTGGAATGCGTAATCGGTGCGTGCGTGTCGACGAGGATGCGGATCAAAATCTGTCCCGGATGATCCCGATCGAATTTGATCGACTGCACCTTGCCGACGTCGAGCCCGCGATAGCGCACCGCCGCATCGGTATACAGCCCCGTGACGTTGGTGCGCGCAATCAGATCGTACGGCACCCGCACGGAACGGTCGACGTTGAACAAAAAAGCCGCCACTGCGATTGCAGCCAGCAAGGCCACCGTGAAGAGCCCTGCCCAGAAGGCATGTGATTTATTTTCCATTCTCAGGTTCCCTGGTTCACAGCGGCAATTCGGACGACGCCGACTCAAGTGCCGCGCGCGGCAGCTTCGCGCGGCGTTCCGGCGGCAGCGCCTGCAGCGCGCGACGCCCGCGCAGGCCGAGGAAATATTCGCGGATAAAAGGATGATCGACGCCCGCCGCCTCTTCGACCGGCGCGGCGACCAGCACCTTGCGATCCGCCAGCACGGCGACACGGGTGGAGAGCGCGATCATGGTGTCGAGATCGTGCGTGACCATCACTACGGTCAGACCGAGCGCGCGATGCAGCGCGGAAATCAGCTCGACGAATTCGTCAGACGCCTGGGGGTCCAAACCGGCGGTCGGTTCGTCGAGAAACAGCAATTCAGGCTCGAGCGCGATCGCGCGCGCAATGCCCACGCGCTTGATCATCCCGCCGGAGAGTGCCGACGGCATCTTCGATGCATGCTTGCACGGCAAGCCGACCATCTCGAGCTTGAGCATCACGATGTCGCGCAGCAGGTCTTCGGGCACCTTGCCGAGTTCGCGCAACGGCTGCGCGACGTTGTCGAACACCGAGAGCGACGAGAACAGCGCGCCGCGCTGAAACAGCATCCCGGAGCGGCTGCGCATGAGCAGCGCGGTTTCAGGCGAAATGGTGGAAATATCCTCGCCAAACAGCTTGATGGTTCCCGACGACGGCCGCTCCAACCCGAGAATCTGCCGCACCAGCGTGGTCTTGCCCGAGCCCGATCCACCGACGATCGAGACGATCTCGCCGCGCCGGACATCGAAATTCAGATGCTGATGCACGATATTGCGGCCGTAGCGCTTGGTGATGTCGATCACCTCGATCACCGGCTCCGCAATCTCGGGCATCGGTTGGCCGCGTACGGCCTGGGTAAGTGGCGCGATCATCCTAGCCCCACATTCTGGAAGAGGATCGCGAACACCGCGTCCGCGAGAATCACGATGGTGATCGACGTCACCACCGAAGTCGTCGTGCCTTCGCCAAGGCTTTGCGAATTGGCCTTGATACGGAAGCCGAAGTGACAGCCGACAATAGCGATCAGCATGCCGAAAGCGACGCCCTTACCGAGGCCGATCCACAGATTCGCGACCGGCACGACGCTGGGCAGGGCGCGCGCGAAGTAGCTCATGTCGATACCGAGCACGATCTTCGCGGCGACTGCGCCGCCCGTCAACGCAATGATATTGGTCCACATCACGAGGAGCGGCATGGCTATGCCGAGCGCAACCACGCGCGGCAGGATCAGCCGCAGGCCATGCGGAATACCCATCACGCGCATGGCGTCGAGTTCTTCGGTGACGCGCATGACGCCAATCTGCGCAGTAATCGCCGAGCCCGAGCGGCCCGCCACCAGAATCGCCGACAGCACCGGCCCCAGTTCGCGAATCACCGACAGCCCAAGAATATTGACGATGTACTGATTCGCGCCAAAAAGCCGCAGTTGCTGTGCGGACAGATAACTCAACACGATGCCGATCAGGAAGGCGACCAGCGCGGTGATCGGCAACGCCTTGGTGCCGGCGTTATAAATATTCGCGGAAATTTCGGTCCACGGCGCGATTTTCGGTTTGCGCAGGATCGCCAACAGATCGAGCACGACCTGCCCGAGCATGCCGAATCCGCCGTACAGGTGCTCGAAAAACGAGAAGATCGCGAGGCCCAGTCGGGTGAACGGGTCGAACTTGACCACCCGCTCGGCCTTTTCACGCACCGTGTCGAGCAGCGCGATGCGCTCGAAAATGTCGCGCTGCGTATCGGTGAGCGTGGTGTCCGGGGGCATCTTGTGGCCCCACACGCGCCACAGTGCCTGGCCGCCGACGTGGTCCATCCGGTCGATACGCGACAGGTCCCATTGGCGGATGCCTTCAGCGCCGACCAGCGAGTGCAACAGCGGGATCACGTGGCCGGTGGCCTTGTCGCGTGCAAGCGCGAGCGCCGTCCACTGGCCCGAGAGCCGGACGATCTTGCCTTGGCTGCCTGCCGCGACTTCGAGGCCGGGCGGAGTGTCGTAGTTCAAGGATCGCTGGAATCTGGTTATCGGATTAGGGGCCATTGTAACGAAGGCGTAGCGGATGAGCCGTACTCGTGGGCCCGCAGCGTTCGCTGTCGCTACAATATGAGACATGAACGCTTCCAAGACCCCACCCCAAGCCGCTGCGGCGTCCGACTGGCGCATCGACCGCGAACGCGCTGTCGCGCTATTCGGTCCGCACGCGCATGACTGGCCGATCGAAATCGTCGAGGAAACCGGCTCGACCAACGCCGACCTGATGACGCGCGTCAAAGCATTGCCGCGCAAAGCCAACGCGCTGCCGCGGCCGATCGTGCGGGTCGCGTATCTGCAAACTGCCGGCCGCGGCCGCCGTGGCCGTCCGTGGTATGCCGAGCCGGGCAATGCGCTGCTGTTTTCGGTGGCGTGCGTGCTGCCGCGCCCGCTCGAAGGGCTGGCGGGGTTGAGTCTCGCGGTGGGCGTGGCACTGGTCGACGGGCTGCGCTCGTTGCCGGTCGCAGGCCCCGGACAAATCGCGCTGAAGTGGCCCAACGACGTCCTGCTCGAAGGCGACAAGCTCGCCGGCATCCTGATCGAAACGGCATGGAGCACCGATGACGCGAGCGCCGTGGTGATCGGTATCGGCACCAACGTGAAGGGCGCGGAAGAACTCGCCGCCAAGGTCGGCGCGCTGAACGCGGACGTGCCGGCGCAAGCGCGCGGCACCGTGCCGACCGCGCTGCAACGCGCCCTGCCGAATGCGAACCTGACCGATACGCTGGCGGCGGAACTGAACGCGCTCGAACCCGCGTTGCAGCGCTTCGGCGCGGAAGGCTTCGCGCCGTTCCAGGCGCGCTGGAACGCCGTGCACGCCTACGCAGGCCGCGAAGTCGTGCTGCTGGAGCAAGGTAAAGAACTGGCGCGTGGCGTGGCGGCGGGCGTCGACGAGCGCGGGCAACTGCTGCTCAACACGGCGGCGGGCCGTCTGAGCGTCGCGACCGGTGACGTTTCGCTGCGTCTGGCCGACGGTGCGGCATGACGAGCGGCGCGCCTTATCTGTTGATCGACGCGGGCAATAGCCGTATCAAGTGGGCGCTGGTGCAGCCGGACCGTACACAAATCGCGGCCGGCGCGCTCGCGCACGGCGGCGCTGACCAGCCTGACTGGTCCACTATGCCAGCGCCGGGCGGCGCGTGGTTATCGAACGTCGCGGGCGAAAGTGTCGCGGCACGGATTAACGCGCTACTCGACGCCCACTGGCCGCAACTGCCGCGCACGACGATCCGCGCCTCTGCGCAGCAATGTGGCGTGACCAATAGCTACACGACACCGCATGCACTCGGCAGCGATCGCTGGGCCGGCCTGATTGGGGCCCACGCGGCGTTTCCCGGCGAGAATCTGCTCATCGCGACGTTCGGCACGGCGACCACGCTTGAAGCGTTGCGTGCGGACGGCTGCTTTGTCGGCGGGCTGATTGCGCCGGGCTGGACCTTGATGATGCGCTCGCTAGGCGAGCACACGGCGCAACTGCCGACGCTCGACGCCAACGCGGCGCGCGGCTTGCTCGACGCCAACGCCATGTCTGATCGGGAACGCCACGGCCCGTTCTTCGCGACCGATACGCCGCGCTCGCTGTCAGCCGGATGCACGTTGGCGCAAGCCGGTCTGATCGAGCGCATGTGGCGTGACTTGCAGGACGAATGGCAGGTGCCGGTGCGCCTCGTCGTGAGCGGCGGCGCCGTGGACGAAGTGACAAGTGCGCTAAAAGTGCCGCATACTCGCCACGATTCGCTGGTGCTGTCGGGGCTTGCGCTGATTGCCGCCGAACGTGCGATGGAACGTGACGCCTGAGCCGCGACCCTACGGATAACGGCGGCTGACCTTATGGACGGGGAATACTAACAATGCTGCGCTGGCTGATCGCCATATTGTTTCTTGCCAACATGCTGGCATTCGTCGCGATGCGCGGCGTATTCGGTCCGACGCCCACAGCCGGGGGCCGTGAGCCTAACCATCTGAACCGCCAGTTCCATGCGGAATGGCTGAAGGTGCAACCCGTTACAGCAGCCGAAGCCGCCGACCAGGCAGTCGTAGGCGGCCCGGCGCCGACGCCGCCGATCGCGGCATCGGCGCTGCCGCAGTAAAGATCAGCCCTGCGTACGAACCTTCTTCAGTAGCGCGGTGGTTGACCGGTCATGTTCGAAGGGAATCGCCAAAGCCTTCCCGCCCCATCCGCGCACAATGGCCGACTCCGGCAACGCATCCATGTCGTAATCGCCGCCTTTGACGAGCACATCCGGCTGCAGTGCCGAAATCAGTTCCACGGGCGTTTTCTCGCCAAAGCAAACCACGTAATCGACGCTCTCCAGCGCCGCCAGCAAAGCCATTCGATCAGCCTCGTTATTGATCGGCCGGTCATCCCCTTTGCCTAGCATGCGCACAGAAGCATCGCTATTGACGCCGACAATCAGGCAAGCGCCAAGCGCTTTGGCGTCGGCAAGATAAGTCACATGCCCGCGATGCAGGATATCGAACACCCCGTTGGTAAATACAACCGGCGCGGACATCGAAGCGCGAAGCTTCACCAGCGCATCGCGCGTAAAAATCTTGCGTTCAAAAGTGGCGGCCATGACGGAGTCGCAAAGAAAATAGAAGTGCCGCCACGATACACGGCGAACGGCATGAAGCAAAACGGCCCGGTAAGCTCACGCCTGCCGGGCCGTTCCTGAAACTGTCAAACCAGTCCGTGGCGCAAGCGCCGGATTGGACTTAAATCGGCGGACTTAAACCCGTGGACTCAAGCCCGCAGGTTCAACGCCTCGGACTCGAACCCGCGAACCCGTACCCATCAAGCCGGCTGTTCAGCCGTTTTCTGATCGGCCTGCAAGCGCGCGACGACTTCCTTGCGATAACGGTTCAATTCCTGCGCGGTATTGAACGTGCGCTCGAACAGAATCGACAGGTTGTGCAGAATCCGCTCGACCACTTTCTTTTCCCAGCCGTCGTCGAAACGGATCTGCTCGTCGAGCCAGCGTTCGAGCCATTCCGGATCCGGCAGGCGCGATTGAATCGTGTCGCGCGGGAACAGCGCCTGATTCACGTGCAGGTTGGTCGGATGCAGCGGCTTTTCCGTACGGCGCGCCGATGCCATCAGGACGCCGATCTTGGCGAACGCAGCGCGCGCGATGTCGCCGGTTTGCACCATCGCTTTCTTCATGTAGCGCAGGTACGCGCCGCCATGACGCGCTTCGTCGCGCGAAATGGTTTCGTAGATGGCCTTGATGACCGGCTCGGTGTGCCATTCGGCAGCACGGCGATACCAGTGATTCAGGCGAATTTCGCCGCAGAAGTGCAGCATCAGCGTTTCGAGCGGCGGCGCCGGATCGAATTCGAAGCGCACGGCGTGCAGTTCTTCTTCGGTCGGGCACATTTCCGGCTTGAAACGGCGCAGATATTCCATCAGCACCAGCGAATGCTTCTGTTCTTCGAAGAACCACACGCTCATGAATGCGGAGAAATCGCTGTCGTGATGGTTATCACGGAGGAACATTTCCGTGGCGGGCAACGCCGACCATTCGGTGATCGCGTTCATCTTGATCGTCGCGGCCTGCTCGTCGGTCAATAGCGATGCATCGAACTTGTCCCAGGGAATGTCTTTCTCCATGTCCCATCGAACGGATTCGAGCGATTTATAAAGTTCCGGATAAAGCATGGTGTTCATAGTCCCACCCCTGTTCTGCGCATACTGTCTGTGTCTGTAACTACTTCGTGTAGCACTTTTGCTGATGACGAACGAAACGCACCGTTTTGGGCATTGTTTATCGGCCAAGCATTCAATTTTACGCGGTAATCGGCTGCCCAGATGCACCGGGCAGCAAAGAAGTCCAGGCGTTTGCGCGGCGCCGCAACTAGAAAGTTACGCGCTACGCGGCCAACCGTGGGTGAGGGATACCCTATGCCTGAGGTCGAGCCAGCTTGCGATGAACCCGCACCGTCCAGCCCTGCGCCGGAAGTACCGGAGGCAAATGAAGCAAGGGCGGCTGGATTGGTTGTTTTCAGTGCACGCCCAAAAGCCAGATGAAGCTTACACAATGATAGCACGCTGACTTTACGGATCCCGTGCGCTGGCAGACGCCATTCCCGCGTCTGATTGACCTCTCTCAATAAACGGCCCAATTCGCGGAGTGTGGCCGACGATCGGGGTCAAAACCATGACAGGCGGCGAATTCACTCCGTTTGCCTCGCCAGTCCGTCAGGTTTTGCACCGTCGTCGCGCAAGTCGGGCAGCCCCGCTTCATTCCTGTCGTTAAACAGGCTTTTTCGTCGCTCGCGGCGCGGCGTCCGAACTGCCCGCGCGCCTGGTCGACGTTGAAGTTGACGTCGCGGCCCGCTTCGCAGCCGGTCGTTTGCTTGCGGGCGCCGCGTCTGCGGCGCCTTCACCCAGCGCGTCAGCCGCTTTCCCTGCCGATGCCGAAGCGCTCGCCTCGCCTTCCGGCGCGTCCGTCGCCGAGCCGCCGGATGCCGCAGCCGCCGTGGCGGGCTGCGTCATCGCAAACTGGGCGATCTGATTGAACTGCGATTGCAGCAGATTCCACCAGGCCGAGGCGTCGAACGGCGGCGTCGCGGCGGCCTCGCCTTCGTCGGTGGCCGGCTCGGCCTCAGCCGATGAACTCGCGCTGGTCGAACCCGAAGTGGCTTGCGGATGCGGCCAGCCGGTCGCCGCGGGACTCGGCTCGGCAGCCGCGGAAGCCGGCTGTGCCATCGACGACTGCGCGAACGCGCCGAACGCGCGCAGTGTCGCGAGCGTTGCACGCTGCACTTCGAGCGCCTGAATGGCGGACTGCAGCATGTTCAGATTCAGCTTGAGCCACTGCTCGACCGCTCGCATATCGGTGATGCGCTTGTCGAGTTCTTCGACGTTGGTTAGGGGCGCCATCATGTCGGACATCATCGACAGCGAGGGCCCGAGGCTGCTGCCGCCCTGCGCGCCCGAAAACGCGGAACCGAACGGCGACAGACGCATCATGCCCCACATGCGTTCGAGCATTTCAGCGGGCGGAAAACCGGGGAAACCGGGAAAGGGCGGCGTGGTGCCAGGTGTATCGGTCATGCTTGTCGCCTCGCTGCATAAAGGGAAGGAAATGGGCGCCATCCCGCGCGCGTCTGGATTCGATCATACCGCGCGTGGTGCTGCGAACCGCGCTTGATTTGGGCTGCTGTTCGTCCTACTCGCGCGGCACTTCAAGTACCGACCGGTGGGGCTTTGCGCGACACGCGCCAGTCTTCGATTTCAGGCGCGCTCACCGCCCGAGGCGCCGCCGTCCGGTGTCTGCTGCGTCTGCTGCGTCTGCTGCGTCTGCTGCGTCTGCTGCGTCTGCTGCGTCTGCTGCGGCTGCCCGCGCCACGGATCCGCGCCGCCAAAATCCGGCGCGCGCCGCTCGCGCAGCGAGTTCACGCCTTCGCGCACATCCGGCCCGGCGAAACCCATGAATTCCAGTGCCAGCGACGTATCGAATGCCGGTCCCGCCGAGCGCAGCCAGTTGTTCAGCGCGTACTTGGTCCAGCGAATCGCCGTTTGCGAACCATTCGCCAGTTTTTGCGCGACTTCGAATGCTTTGGGCAGCAGGTCATTTTCGTCGACGGCGAGCGACACGAGACCGATCCGCTCAGCCTCTTCGCCGCTCACCGGCTCGCACAACAGCAGGTAATACTTGGCCTTCGCCATGCCGCACAGAAGCGGCCAGACGATGGCCGCGTGATCGCCGGCGGCAACGCCCAAACGCGTGTGGCCGTCGATAATCCGCGCCGACTTCGTCGCGATCGAGATATCGGCGAGCAGCCCGGCCACAAGCCCCGCGCCGACCGCCGGACCGTGCATTGCCGAGACAATCGGCTTGCTGCAATTGATCACGTTGTAGACCAGATCGCGCGCCTCGCGCCACACGCGTGCGCGGACATCGAAATCGGTCGCCATGTCTTCGACCAGTTGCAGATCGCCACCGGCCGAAAAGCCCTTGCCCTCGCCTCGAATGATCGCGACACGCGTGTCGGGATCCCGATCGATATCGCGCCAGATTTCGGCGAGTTCGAAGTGCATCCGCGCATTAGCGGTGGCGAGCCCGCTTTTGTTCGCGCCCTCGCCGCTCATGACGACTTCGAGCACGCCGTGCGGATGGCGATGCAATTGCAGCGACTGGTAGTGCGCGTAAAACGCATCGTTACTGTGTGGTGCCTGAGACATGGTGAGCAATCCGTCTATCGGTGTGTCTGTTGAAACCGTCGCCCCAAGGGCTCATCCGGCGCATTCCACGCTATATCAGCGCAAAACCGGCGCAAATTCAATGCGGCTGATAAACCCACTTCGCATTCTCGATTTCGACCATCACGCGCGCCCGTTGATCGAGTCCGAGGTGATCCGTGGCGCTCATGTTGACCACGCCGTTGGTGTCCGCGAGACCATGCGTCGCTTCCAGCGCGTCGCGCAACGCACGGCGAAATTCCGGCGTGCCGGGCGCGGCCGCCTTAAGCGCGATCGGTACCGCGTTGTTGAGCAGCATGCCGGCGTCCCACGTGTACGAACCGAACGCCGACACGCTGCCCGGTCCGCGCAGTGCCTCGAAGCGCGCGATGTAGTCGAGCGCAAGCCGTTTGGCCGGATGATCCGCCGGCAATTGCGCGGCGACCAGCACCGGGCTCGCGGGCAGGAACGTGCCGTTGCAATCGGCGCCGCATACACGCAGGAAGTCGTTATTGCCGACTCCATGATTGTGATAGATCAGCCCTTTGTAGCCGCGTTCCCTGAGCGTCTTCGGCGGCAGCGCGGCGGGCGTGCCGGCCGCGCCGACCACCACCGCATCCGGATGAGTCGCGAGAATCTTCAGGATCTGGCCGGTCACGCTCGGATCGGTGCGATTGAAGCGCTCGCTCGCCACCATGTTGATGTGATGCAGTTGCGCGAACTTTGCGACTTCGGTGTAGAACGTTTCGCCAAGCGCGTCAGCCTGGCCGATAAACGCGATCGTTTTGACGCCGTGCGCGCTGGCGTGCTCGGCGATGGCGGATGCCATCATCGCGTCGGTCTGCGGGGTCTTGAAAACCCAGTGGCGTTTTGCATCCACGGGTTCGATGATTTTCGCCGACGAGGCCAGCGAGATCATCGGTGTTTCGCCATCGGCAACCACGTCGATCATCGCGAGCGAATTCGGTGTGATCGACGAGCCGATGATCGCGTCGACGTGATTCTCGGAGATCAGCTTCTTCGTGTCCTGCACGGCCTGCGTGGTGTCGGACGCGTCGTCGAGCACGATGTACTCGACGTTCTGTCCGCCGATCTGTTTGGGCAGCAGCGTGGCGGTGTCGCGCGCGGGGATGCCGAGCGACGCGGCCGGCCCGGTCAGCGACAGCACGAGGCCGATCTTCACCTGCGCGAGGGCGATGGCGGGTAGCGCGGCACATAGCGCGGCGGCAAGACGGGTGAGCCCGCGCCGCGATGGTGTTGCGCGCACGCTCATTACGCGAGCGCGCTGGGTTCCTCGTTCAAAGGATTCAAATCGCGGCATGCTGTCTCCTCACGTCGGTTTTTCGTTTTGATGTACTGCCGATGTGCTGCTTGTGTGCTGCGTATGTCCCGTCTCGCGCTGGTTTCGCGATCAACGGACAGCCTTTGTCCCGAGGCCGCCGCCGCGCCAGTCAGTGTAGCGGCGCGCTGTGGCGTCGGCATCGGGCGAAACCCTTTCGCTAGACGACAAAATTCGCACGGCCGCGGCCCTGATATCGCGTACCGCACAAAACCGCCGCCGCCTTAATCCAGCGGCGCGATCCCCTGATCGATCGAACCGAAAATCGACTTGCCTGCTTCATCGAACATCTCGATCTTCACGGTATCGCCGAACTTCATGAACTCGGTTTGCGGCGCACCGTGCTCGATGGTCTCGAGGCAGCGCTTTTCAGCGATACAGCAATAGCCGCGCTTCGCGTCCTTGTTCGACACCGTGCCCGAACCGACAATCGCGCCGGCGCGCAGGTTGCGCGTTTTCGCCGCGTGAGAAATCAGTTGGCCGAAGTGGAACACCATGTCCGTACCGGCGTCAGGCTGACCGACTTTCTTGTTGTTCCAATGGACGATCATCGGCCGGTGCACGCGCCCTTCGCGCCAACTCTCGCCGAGTTCGTCGGGCGTCACCGCGACCGGCGCGAACGAGGTGGCCGGCTTGCTCTGGAAAAAGCCGAAACCCTTCGCGAGTTCCGCGGGGATCAGATTGCGCAGCGAGACGTCGTTGACGAGCGTCACCAGACGCACGCTCCTGAGCGCCTGGTCGGGGGTGGCACCCATCGGCACGTCGGTGGTGATCACGGCGACTTCCGCTTCGAAATCGATGCCGAATTCTTCCGATGCGCACAGCACATCGTCTTTCGGGCCAATGAAGTCGTCGCTGCCGCCCTGATACATGAGCGGGTCCGTCCAGAATTCCGGCGGCATTTCTGCGCCACGCGCGCGGCGCACCAGTTCGACATGGTTCACGTACGACGAACCGTCGGCCCACTGAAACGCGCGCGGCAGCGGCGCCATGCATTCCCTGGCGTCGAACGGGAAGCTGTTGCGCGCGCGGCCCTGGTTGAGCGCGTCGTACAGGTCCTGCAGTTGCGGCGCGTAGAAGGCCCAGTCGTCGAGCACGCGCTGCATGGTGGGCGCGATCGCGTCGGCGACGGCCGCGGTGTGCAGGTCACGGGACACGACGATCAGCTGACCGTCGCGCGTGCCGTCCTTCAGCGTGGCAAGTTTCATAGCGGAGTGAGCCGTTAGTGACGATAGAAGGAATCTATTCTACGATGGTGAATCGGCCCGGCCCAAGCGCCGTTGCATCTCACTGTCTTTTAACGCGCTTCATGCGCCTCGCTCATGCCTCCAATTGCCCGCTCCGGCGCGATCCATACCGACAGCGACTCCGCTGAACCGCCCGAAGTGCACGACGCGCCCGAATCCGACGACGAAAGCGTCGAGACCGGCGAGGAAAAGCTACGCTCCGGCATCCAGTCGATCGAAGTCGGCTTCAGATTGCTCGACGTACTGACCCACGAACCGCGCGCGATGATGCTGCGCGATCTGGCGCAGCGCGCCGGTATGAGCCCGGCGAAAGCGCACCGCTATCTGGTGAGTTTCCTGCGCCTCGGCGTCGTGGCGCAGGACCCGCTGTCGGGCCGTTACGAGCTGGGCGGCTTCGCGTTGCAATTGGGGCTCGCGCGGCTTGCCCGCGTCGACGGCGTGAAACTCGCGCGCATTGCGCTTGCCGAACTGCGCGACCGGCTCGATCTGACGGTGGGCATCGCGGTGTGGGGCAATCAGGGGCCGACGATGGTCCACTGGATGGAATCAAGTCATCCGGCCAAGGCATCGCTCAAGCTCGGCGACGTGATGCCGCTGCTCAGTTCCGCCACCGGCCTGCTGTTTGCCGCCTATCTGCCGTCAAGCAAGACCGCCGCGATGCTCGAGCGTGAACTGGCCGATTCGCGCCGCGCGTCGCACATGAGCGGCCCGCGCACACGGGAAGAGGTCGAACGGGTGCTCGCGGAAGTGCGGCAGCACGAAGCGGCGCGCGTGGAAGGCATGTTGCTGCCGACCATTCACGCGTTCTGCATGCCGGTGTTCGACTCGACCGGCGATCTCGCGCTGGGTCTGATCGCGCTCGGTCATGAAGGCGCGTTCGATATCCGTTGGGGCGGCGAGATCGATACGGCGCTGCGCGAATGTGCGCAAAAGCTCTCATACGAGCTCGGGTATAGTGCGGCGCCACGCTGATGCGTTGAGTTCAGGAACATCGTTCGTCGGCGGGTGGTCGAAACCGTGCGCTGCCTGTTCAGCTCGCAGGCCCGTCGGCTTTCACCGTTGCCGACACGCAGGAACGCTGGACGTGCCCCCGCCCCTCCCCTTACCGTCTGCCCGTTCGAATTCATTTGCCGATGTCATCACCATCCACGACACGCCGCTCTGATCGCACGCCGCCCGTTGGGCCGCGCGCCGGCTTGCGGGTGTGGCGATGGCTTGCGGTTCTGCTGGTGGTGGCCGTCCTGCACTGGATTGCGGCGCAATGGGTCGAGCGCAACCGCGCCACGCTGAATCCATCAGACGACGAGCATGTCCCCGTGCAGGTTGCACTGCTGACACCCGAACGTATCGAGCGCAAACCCGCTACCGACACGTCGCAAGCTGCGCCGCACAAGGCAGCCGCGAGCAAGCCGCGCGAACACGTGTTGACGGCGATGCAACCGGCCAGACAGGCACCCGCGGTCACGGCCGCATCGGATGTCGCGGCGAGCGCGCCGGCCGCAGCGAGTCCCGCCGATGCCAACGCCAACGCGGGCGCTGGCGTCACCGGTACGGCCAGCGCCCCTGCCGCCGCCAGCGCGCCTCAAGCTTCAGCAGGCGTGAAATTCTCTGTTCCGCCATCCGGAGAGCTGGAGTACGACACCTTCTACAACGGCGTGCGCAACCAGCCCGGCACCATCCACTGGACCAGCGACGCGCAAAACTACGAGATGGTCGTCTCCGTGCCGCTGCCGTTCGTGGGCACATTCGTGTACTCGAGCCATGGCCGCATCGACGCGTTCGGCCTCGCACCGGATCAATACATCGAAAAGCGCGGCCGTCGTCCGGAAGACGTGGCGATCTTCAATCGCACCGACAAAAAGATCGTCTTCACGCGTACCCCGGTCTCGCTGCCGCTGCCCGACGGCGCGCAGGACCGTTTCAGCATGGTGATGCAGCTTGCCAGCCTCGTGCGCGGCGACCCTGCCGCCTACAAACCGGGCGTGACCCGGCAATTCTTCGTGGTCGATAACGACAGCGGCGAGAACTGGCCGGTCGAGACGATCGGCGACGAGACCATCCGCACCGCGCAGGGTTTCCTCGAGACGCGCCACTTCAAACGCTTGCCCCGCCATGACGGCGATCTCCGTCGCATCGACGTATGGCTCGCGCCTTCGCTTGGCTGGCTGCCTGCGCGAATCATGCAGACCGAGCCGAATGGCACGCAATTCGAACTGGTGTGGCGCGGCAAGCTCAATGCAGACGGCGACAATAGTCCGGCCGATGGCGCCAGCGGCTCAAGTGACACCAATAGCGGCAGTAATACTTCATTTGACAATCCGGCAAACCAGGCGCCCGCTAACGCACCCGCAATGACGCCAGAAACCGTCCTGTCTTCACCGGTCAATTCGACCGCTCCCGGCAACGTGCCCGACAAGCCCTGACCCCGAGCAGGGTCTCAGACCGGTCGCTGAAACTTTCGCGGCGACGGCCCACTCGCACCATGAACTGCAACCGTTCGCGCGGCCGCTTCGTAGGTATAGTGGGGGCAGGAGAAGCGCACGCAAACGGCTCTTTCCACTGCGTTCCCCTCCAAGGAGCCCGCATGCAAGTGAAAATCAACGGCATCGAGACGCGCTATGTGCTGAGCAATGAGGGCGGCGGCCCGTGGCTGACGTTCATTCACCAGCTCGGCGGCGATCTTTCCGTGTGGGATCAACTCGCCGGCTATTTCCGTGACGACTACACCGTGTTGCGCTATGACCTGCGCGGCCACGGCAAAACCGCGGTATCGGGCGAGCCATTCAGCATTGCCGATCTGTCCCGTGATCTTGCCGCGCTGCTCGATGCGCTCAGCGCGCCCACCACGCATCTTGTCGGCATGTCGATGGGCGGCATGATCGCACAGCAATTCACGCTGGACCACCCGTCGCGCGTCGACACGCTAACCGTTGCCGACACCACGGGCGGCACGCTGCCCGAAGGCCGCGCGGTGTGGGATCAACGTGCGGCGGCGGCGCGCACGGACGGTATGGCATCACTGGTGCCTGCGACATTGAGCCGCTGGCTGACGGCCGATTTTCAGGCAGCGCATCCCGAAGCGGTCGAACAGATTCGGGAGGTGCTGAGCCATACGTTGCCAGAAGGCTACGCCATGGCGTGCGAAGCCCTGCGCGATTTCGATCTACGCGGTAAGCTGGGAGCAATACGTTGCCCGACGTTGGCTGTGGGAGGCCGCCACGACACGGGCACGCCACCTGCTGCTACGCAGGCAATAGCAGACGCCATCCAAGGCGCGCAGTTCGAACTGCTCGAGGCCGCTCATCTGGCGCCCATCGAGCAAGCTCACCGTTTTGCTGCACTGCTTGAAACGTTTCTTGGAAAGCCGGTCTAACCGGTAGGTTCGGAACTTCACAAGCGTCAATCCGGACCCACCCCTTGAATTCCACACCACAAGCTCCACCTATGGCGCAGGAATGGCCAGGAGCCAACGGAAATAAGGAGTGTCGCCATGCAAATGATCTATAACAGCCCCAACTATTGTGTCGTCGAGTTTCCGCCGCAGGAAGGCCCGCTGGCCATGAAATCAGGCGGCTACGAGATCGTCGACAAGAACATGCAGCGCGAAATCTACATTGATGGTGCAATGGCAGCGCGTTTCCGCGAGCATGTGCAAAAGCTGATCGAAGAGGAGCCCTCGCTGGATGAGGTAGACGAATTCCTCGGGCAGTTCGACAGCCTGATGCATCAACCGGTGATTCTTCACTAACTGAAGGGTTTGGCATTGCAGTTTGGCGACAACCGTCGACCGCGCCGACCGGCTTAGCCGGCGGCCTTTACAAGTCGGTCTACAGCAGTAACGCGGCCCAGCAGGCTTTCACCTGGCTGGGCCGTTTTGTTTCTGTCATTTGTTTCCGTTACAGCCGCAGCCGCCGTTGCCGCGGCACACGCCCGGCCCACCCGGCGCGCGCCCGGCGCATCCGCCCCACTGCGGCTACAATGACAGGTTTCCCGAAAAAGCCGGCGCAAGCCCTCGTCCGCCATGAACCAGCCTGCTCAATCCGCCACGCCAGTCCGTCCCGACGCCGCCTACACGCGCGGCACGGCGCTGCCCGCGCTGCTCAAGTCGCGCATCCTGATTCTGGACGGCGCAATGGGCACGATGATCCAGCGCTACAAGCTCGACGAGGCCCGCTATCGTGGCGAGCGCTTCAAGGACTACGGGCGCGACATCAAGGGCAACAACGAGTTGCTGTCGATCACCCAGCCGCAGATCATCGGCGAGATTCACGAGCAGTATCTCGCGGCGGGCGCGGATATCATCGAAACCAACACGTTCGGCGCCACTACGGTTGCGCAGGCCGACTACGGCATGGAAGAGCTGGCCATCGAGATGAATCTCGAGTCGGCGAAGCTGGCGCGTGCCGCCTGCGACAAGTACTCGACGCCCGACAAGCCGCGCTTTGTCGCCGGCGCGATCGGACCGACGCCGAAGACCGCGAGCATTTCCCCTGACGTGAACGACCCGGGCGCGCGCAACGTGACGTTCGACGAACTGCGCGCGGCGTACTACGAGCAGGCCAAGGCCTTGCTCGACGGCGGCTGCGATCTGTTCCTCGTCGAAACGATCTTCGACACGCTCAATGCGAAGGCTGCACTGTTCGCGCTGGACGAACTGTTCGAAGACACCGACGAGCGCCTGCCGATCATGATCTCGGGCACCGTCACCGATGCATCCGGCCGGATTCTGTCGGGACAAACCGTCGAGGCCTTCTGGAACTCGCTGCGTCACGCCAAGCCGCTCACCTTCGGTTTGAACTGCGCGTTGGGCGCGGCGTTGATGCGCCCGTATGTCGCCGAACTGGCGAAGCTGTGCGACACCTATGTGTCGTGCTATCCGAACGCCGGTTTGCCGAATCCGATGAGCGATACGGGCTTCGACGAATTGCCAGCGGATACGTCCGGATTGCTGAAGGAGTTCGCGCAGGCAGGCCTCGTGAATATCGCCGGCGGCTGCTGCGGCACGACGCCGGAGCATATTGCGGCGATTGCTCAGGCGCTGGCAGACGTGAAACCACGCCAATGGCCGACTCAATACCGCGACGCAGCCTGAGCCCGGCGGCTCGTCTCTGATCCGCCGCTCTTTCGCTATCGAACCCGACGCACGCAACCGCACGTAACCGAACCGCACCTACGCCATGACCGATCACACCATGCGCCTTTCCGGCCTCGAGCCGTTTAACGTCACGAACGGAACGCTCTTCATCAACGTCGGCGAGCGCACCAACGTGACCGGCTCGAAGGCGTTCGCGCGAATGATCCTGAACGATCAGTTCGACGACGCGATCGCGGTCGCGCGGCAGCAGGTCGAAAACGGCGCGCAGATCATCGACGTGAACATGGACGAGGCCATGCTCGATTCCAAAGCGGCGATGGTTCGCTTCATGAATCTGATCGCGTCGGAGCCGGACATCGCGCGCGTGCCGATCATGATCGACTCGTCGAAGTGGGACGTGATCGAAGCCGGTCTGAAGTGCGTGCAAGGCAAGGCGATCGTCAACTCGATCTCGCTGAAAGAAGGCGAAGAAGCGTTCCGCCATCACGCGAACCTGATCCGCCGTTATGGCGCAGCGGCTGTCGTGATGGCCTTCGACGAAAAAGGCCAGGCCGACACGTATCAGCGCAAGACTGAGATCTGCAAGCGCTCGTATGACT
Organism: Paraburkholderia sediminicola; assembly: GCF_046027825.1. Taxonomy (GTDB): domain Bacteria; phylum Pseudomonadota; class Gammaproteobacteria; order Burkholderiales; family Burkholderiaceae; genus Paraburkholderia; species Paraburkholderia sediminicola_D. Next base: position 120,050 of record NZ_JAQQDU010000004.1, on the reverse strand, counting down.
TCCTCGTGAACGAAGTGGGCTTTCCGCCGGAAGACATCATCTTCGATCCGAACATCTTCGCCGTCGCCACCGGCATCGAAGAACACAACAACTACGCGGTCGACTTCATCAACGCCACGCGCTGGATCAAGGAAAACCTCCCGTACGCGAAGATCAGCGGCGGTGTCTCGAACGTGTCGTTCTCGTTCCGCGGCAACGATCCGGTACGCGAGGCGATCCACACCGTGTTCCTCTATCACGCGATTCAGGCGGGGATGGACATGGGTATCGTCAACGCCGGCCAGCTCGGCGTGTACGCCGACCTCGATCCGGAGTTGCGCGAGCGTGTTGAAGACGTCGTGCTGAACCGCCGTGAAGACAGCACCGATCGCCTGCTGGAAATCGCCGACAAGTTCAAGACCGGCGCCGCGAAGAAGGAAGAGAACCTCGAATGGCGTAACCAGCCGGTCGAAAAGCGGCTCGCGCATGCGCTGGTGCTCGGCATCACCAACTTCATCGTCGAAGACACCGAGGAAGTGCGCGCGAAGATCACCGCAGCCGGCGGTCGTCCGATCAACGTGATCGAAGGCCCGCTGATGGACGGCATGAACATCGTCGGCGACCTGTTCGGCCAAGGCAAGATGTTCCTGCCGCAGGTCGTGAAGTCGGCGCGCGTGATGAAGCAGGCGGTCGCGCATCTGATCCCGTACATCGAGGAAGAAAAGAAGCTGATGGCCGAAGCCGGCGCCGACGTCCGCGCGAAGGGCAAGATCGTCATCGCCACGGTGAAGGGCGACGTGCACGACATCGGCAAGAACATTGTCTCTGTGGTGCTTCAGTGTAATAACTTCGAAGTGGTCAACATGGGCGTGATGGTGTCGTGCAACGACATTCTCGCCAAAGCGAAGGTCGAGGGCGCGGACATCATCGGCTTGTCCGGTCTGATTACGCCGAGCCTCGAAGAGATGGCCTACGTCGCATCTGAAATGCAACGCGACGATTACTTCCGCATCAAGAAGATCCCGCTGCTGATCGGTGGCGCAACCACCTCGCGCGTGCACACTGCCGTGAAGATCGCACCGCATTACGAAGGCCCGGTGGTGTACGTGCCGGACGCGTCGCGCTCGGTTTCAGTGGCGTCAAGCCTGCTGTCCGATGAAGGCGCAGCGAAGTACGTCGACGACCTCAAAGCCGACTACGACCGTATCCGTGACCAGCATGCCAACAAGAAAGCCCTGCCGATGGTCACGCTCGCCGAAGCGCGTGCGAATAAAACCAAGGTGGATTGGGCGGGCTACCAGCCGGTCAAACCGAAGTTCATCGGCCGCCGCGTGTTCAAGAACTTCGATCTGAACGAGTTGGCGAATTACATCGACTGGGGTCCGTTCTTCCAGACCTGGGACCTGGCCGGCCCGTACCCGGCGATCCTGAACGACGAGATCGTCGGCGAATCGGCCCGCCGCGTGTTCTCGGACGGCAAGTCGATGCTCGCGCGCCTGATCCAGGGCCGCTGGCTGCAGGCTAACGGCGTGATCTGCCTGCTCCCGGCCAACACGGTGAACGACGACGACATCGAAATCTACACGGACGATTCGCGCTCGGAAGTGGCGCTCACGTGGCGCAACCTGCGCCAGCAAAGCGTGCGGCCGGTGGTGGACGGCGTGATGCGGCCGAACCGGTCGCTCGCCGACTTTATCGCACCGAAGGATTCGGGCGTGGCCGACTACATCGGCATGTTCGCGGTCACGGCGGGTCTGGGCGTGGACGTGAAGGAAAAGCAGTTCGAAAAGGATCACGACGACTACAGCGCGATCATGCTCAAGGCGCTCGCCGACCGCTTCGCTGAAGCCTTCGCCGAAGCGCTGCATGCCCGCGTGCGCCGCGATCTCTGGGGCTATGCGAACACCGAAACCCTCTCGAACGACGACCTGATTGCCGAGAAGTACCACGGCATCCGCCCGGCCCCGGGCTATCCGGCCTGCCCGGATCACCTGGTAAAGCGCGACATGTTCGACGTGCTGCAAGCCACTGAAATCGGCATGAGTGTGACCGAATCGCTGGCCATGCTGCCGGCGGCAAGCGTCTCCGGCTTCTACCTGGCCCACCCGGACAGCACCTATTTTTCGGTCGGCAAGATCGCCCAGGACCAGCTGGAAGACTACGCAAAACGCATGTCGTTGTCGAAAACAGACGCTGAACGGGCGCTCGCGCCTTTGCTGTAAGCCTTGCGGGGCGGGAAACCTACTATATCGTCCACGATAGGCTGAAGATTTGCGGCAGTGTAATTTTCGGCTTTGTAGACTGAAATGGTTTCACCCCGCCAGACGCGGCCAAAACGCGTCGGCTTATCTAATTGCAATCGTCGACGGAGAGAATCGTATGAAGAAGCTGACGCTGTTATTGACTGCTGTTTCGCTCGCCGCAAGCGCCTCGGTGGCGCTGGCCCAGCCTGCGGCCCCCGCCGCCTCGAGCTCGGTCAGTTCCTATTCGCCGCCTACGCAAAAGCACGTCAAGAAACCCAAGAAGCAGAAAGTGAAGAAGGGTGCGTCGGCACCGATGGCCGCCCCGGCGGACGCCGCCAGCCAGTAAGCAGGCTCGGCAGACGGGCCGTTAAGCCCCGTGAAAGACAAAGAGCCCGCTCATGCGGGCTCTTTGCATTGATGCGTGACGGTCTGCGCGTGTGCGCCGCCAGAAGCGGCGAACGCCACGGCTGGCGGACCGCTCCGGAATCAGAGCCCCCAGAGGATATCCAGGTTTTCCTTGCGCGCGGCGCGCAACATGTCGAGGAACGGGAACGCGCGCTGGGCGAGTCCCGGTGGAATCTCATGATGCTCGTGGCCGTCTTCGCCTTCGTGGAAATGGCCTTCGTGCTCGGCACGTTCCTGTTTGTCGACGCTGATTGCCGCTTCAAGCTTGGTGATCGCAACGTCGAGTTCGTCGTGGGTAATCACGCCACGCTCACCAAGGCGCTTGCCGACAATGCCGACGAGGTACTGGGCAAGATTCTCCAGCATCACCACATCCGGGTAGGCCCGGCATTTGAAAGTAATCAGCATGACTGTTCCCTTTTTCGTTATGTTGGATCGACGTGTGGGCAGCTCGACTTCCGCCGCCGGCGCGCGTTACGTTGACACGCCGATCAGGCACGGCGGCCACGGCCCTTAGTGGGCATCTCATTGAACATATTAGCACCTGCTAAAATCCGTCTGGACGGAAAAGCGTGCCGCAATGCGCCGCGCGCGGCGTAGCGCAGGAGGCGGGGCCGGTTGGCCGCGACAGCAGGCGCCCCGGCATGTCGCGGCGCACCGCACCAACCGCGTCGCGCGCAACCTGCCTGATCGTGCCCCGAAGTACCCGGCGCGTCCCGGCCGGTGCAGCCCCGCTTTCCACGCTTCTGACGAATCGGCTGCGCCTCGCGCGCGGCCGCCGCTTCTTCCGCATCACCGGATTGCCTCACTGGACTCGCAACAAGCATGCTGCCTGCACATAAACATACCCTCGAAACACTGCTCGCCGATACGGTGAAGCAGGTTGCTGAAGCCACCCAAGGCGCGAGCGAAGCCGCCTTCGTCTCGCCCACGATCACGCTGGAGCGTCCCAAAGTGGCGGCGCACGGCGACGTCGCCTGCAATGTGGCGATGCAACTCGCCAAGCCGCTGCGCGCCAACCCGCGCCAGCTGGCGCAACAGATCGTCGACGCGCTGCTGGCGCAGCCGCAGGCCAAGGGTCTCGTGGATGCCGCCGAAGTGGCCGGCCCCGGCTTCATCAACCTGCGCCTTGCCGCCGCCGCGAAGCAGGCGGTGATCGCCGCCGTGTTCGCTGAAAAAGATGCCTTCGGCCGTTCGCAACGCGACGCCGGCCAGCATGTGCTGATCGAATTCGTCTCGGCCAACCCGACCGGCCCGCTGCACGTCGGCCACGGCCGCCAGGCCGCGCTCGGCGATGCGCTCTCGAACGTGCTGGCCTCGCAAGGCTGGGACGTGCATCGCGAGTTCTATTACAACGACGCCGGCGTACAGATTCATACGCTCGCCGTTTCGACCCAGGCGCGTGCCCGTGGCATTGCCCCGGGCGACGAAGGCTGGCCGGCCTCGGCTTACAACGGCGAATACATTGCCGACATCGCCAAAGACTATCTGAACGGCGTCACGGTTGCCGCGAGCGACGGCGAGCCCGTCACGGGCGCGGGTGATGTTGAAGACCTCGACGCGATCCGCCGCTTCGCAGTTGCGTATCTGCGCCGCGAGCAGGACATGGACCTTCAGGCGTTCGGCGTGAAGTTCGACCAGTACTACCTGGAGTCGTCGCTGTACAAGGAAGGCCGGGTCGAGAAGACCGTCGAGGCGCTGATCGCCGCCGGCAAGACCTACGAACAGGAAGGCGCGCTGTGGCTGCGCACTACGGATGACGGTGACGACAAAGACCGCGTGATGCGCAAGAGCGACGGCACCTACACGTACTTCGTGCCGGACGTCGCCTACCACGTCGCCAAGTGGGAACGCGGCTTCACCAAGGTCATCAACATTCAGGGCTCGGACCACCACGGCACGATCGCGCGCGTGCGCGCCGGCCTGCAAGGGCTTGGCATCGGCATTCCGAAGGGCTACCCCGACTACATCCTGCACAAGATGGTCACGGTGATGCGCAACGGCGAAGAGGTGAAGATCTCCAAGCGCGCCGGCAGCTATGTGACGGTGCGCGACCTGATCGAATGGTCGGGCGGCGCGACGCCGGGCTCGGAAGCCGCTATCGATCTGATCGACGAAGAGACAATTCGCCGCGGCCGCGACGCCGTGCGCTTCTTCCTGATTTCGCGCAAGGCGGATACGGAATTCGTGTTTGACATCGACCTCGCGTTGAAACAAAACGACGAAAATCCGGTGCACTACGTGCAGTATGCGCATGCGCGGATCTGCTCGGTCATCGCGGAATGCAAGGCGCGTTACAGCACGGACGAAAGCACGCTGGCCGCGGTGGACGTGTCGCCGCTCACCAGCGAGCGCGCCATGGCCTTGCTGAACAAGCTCGCCGAGTTCCCGGACATGCTGCAACACGCGGCCGACGAACTCGCGCCGCACGCGGTCGCGTTCTATCTGCGCGACCTCGCCGGGGAATTCCACTCGTTCTACAATGACAGAGCCGAACGCGTGCTGGTCGACGACGCTGCCGAGCGCAATGCGCGCGTCGCGCTGCTAGCGGCCACGCGCCAGGTGCTGGCCAACGGCCTCGCGACGATCGGCGTCTCCGCTCCCGTCAAGATGTAAGTCCTCCGGCGCAACATGTACGCGGCCGTCGTTATAATCGACGGCCGTTCCAGGGTTCTTTTTGCAGGTGATTCATACGATGGCAAAACCACGCCGCACAACAAAGCAATCGCAATCGAAACAAACCGGGGGGACTTTTCTCGGCATCGTGCTCGGCCTGATCGTCGGTCTCGCGATCGCGGTAGTGGTGGCGCTGTATATCACCCGTGCACCTACGCCGTTCGTTTCGAAGGTCGCGCCGCCCGCGGCGCCTGACACCGGCGCAAGCCAGGCGCAATACGACCCGAACCGTCCGCTGCAAGGCAAGACGCCGGGTCAGCCGGTACCGCAAGCCGCGCAACCGGCGCCGCCGAACACCGCACCGGGCCAGACCAACGCGCAAACGCAGTCGGGCATGCTGGAAGAACCGCAGATCGTCGAAGTGCCGCCGTCGAGCGGCAATACGAACGGCACGGCAGTCGCACCGAAGCCCGCGCAGGATAACGGCAACGGCACAGCCACCGCACCGGCGAAAAAACCGCAAAGCCCCAGCACACCGGCCGCCACTGCGGCTGGCTCGACGCCGAAGAGCACGGCCACCACCGCGGCCAACGCCAAGCCGGGTTCGGGCGCGGCGCCAACAGCGGCTGACGCGAACACGGGCTACTTCCTGCAAGTGGGCGCCTACAAGACCTCGGCCGACGCCGAGCAGCAGCGTGCGCGTCTCGCCTTCCAGGGCTTCGAATCGAAGGTCACGCAGCGCGATGCAGGCGGCGTGACGTACTACCGCGTGCGTATCGGACCGTTCTCGAAGTTCGAGGACATGAATTCGAGCCGTCAGCGTCTGTCCGACGCGGGCGTGGATACCGCCGTAATCCGCTTTACGAAGCAATAAGCAAACAAAAAACAAACGGTGATTTGCCGGAACGCGCCGCCGCCGAACTATCGGCGTGCGGCGCGGGTCACAAACACGACAGACAAGCACAACGGACGACTAATACGTCTAACGCCGACATTAAAAACGGTGACGGGCATTTGCGTGGCGCCACCGCTTTACCGCCTACCTGGGTCAACACAACATGAAAAAACTGCTGAGCATTCTGTTCCTTTCGCTGGGCCTCGTTGCCGCCACGGCGCATGCATCGCCGGCCGCGCCGGTGTCCGGTAAGGACTACACCGTGCTGGCCACGCCGCAACCTACGGACGCGCCGGCCGGCAAAATCGAAGTCACCGAGTTCTTCTGGTACGGCTGCCCGCACTGCAATGAATTCGACCCGTACCTCGAAGCCTGGATCAAGAAGCAAGGTCCGGACGTGGTGTTCAAGCGCGTGCCGGTCGCCTTCCGCGACGACTTCATTCCGCATTCGAAAATGTTCCACGCGCTCGACGCGCTCGGCCTCGCCCAGCAACTCACGCCGAAGGTTTTCAATGAAATCCACGTCAACAAGAACTACCTGCTGACGCCGGAAGACCAGGCCAAGTTCCTCGCGAAGAACGGCGTCGATCCGAAGAAGTACATGGACGCGTACAACTCGTTCTCGACGCAAAGCGCGTTGCAGAAGGATAAGAAGCTGATGGACGACTACAAGATCGACGGCGTGCCGACGCTCGCCGTGCAAGGCAAGTATGAAACCGGCCCGGCGGCGACCAACAGCCTGCCTGGCACGATTCAGGTACTCGACTACCTGGTGCAGCAGATCCGCGCCAAGAAGATGTAAAGCCGAGGCGCCGGAATGAGTTCACCCCTGAAGGTTTTCATTACCGGCGCTTCGAGTGGCATCGGCCTCGCGCTCGCCGCCGAATATGCGCGGCGCGGCGCGATTCTCGGCCTGGTTGCCCGCCGCGGCGACGCTCTCGCCGCCTTCCAGCAGTCCCATCCGCAGAATTCCATCTCCACGTATTCCGTCGATGTCCGCGATTGCGAGGCACTCGCCGAAGCGGCCACGCAGTTCATCGCACAGTACGGTTTGCCGGACATCGTGATCGCCAATGCCGGTATCAGCCGCGGTGCGGTCACCGGGCACGGCGATCTGCGCACCTTCCGCGAAGTGATGGATATCAATTACTTCGGCATGGTCGCCACCTTTGAGCCGTTCGCCGCCGCGATGGTCGTCGCGAAGAAAGGCACGCTGGTCGGAATCGCCAGCATCGCCGGTGTGCGCGGCTTGCCGGGGTCGGGCGCATATAGCGCGTCGAAGTCAGCCGCGCTCAAGTATCTGGAAGCATTGCGCGTCGAGATGCGGCCGCTGGGCGTCGGCGTGGTCACCATCGCGCCCGGCTATATCCGCACGCCGATGACCGAACACAACCCGTACAACATGCCGTTTCTGATGGACGCAGACCGCTTCGCGGTGAAGGTCGCCGGGGCGGTCGAACGGCAGACAGCCTTCGCTGTGTTCCCGTGGCAGATGCGCATCGTGGCGATGCTGCTGCATGTGCTGCCGCGCTGGCTCTACGATCTCGCCTTTGAACGCGCGCCGCGCAAGCCCCGCGCCGTCGCCGAATAAATCATGCAGCCACGTGCGGTCGATGCAGCCGGCGTCGCGCACGAAATGATGGGCGCCAGTGCGCGCATCGTCTCACTGGTGCCAAGCATCACCGAATTGCTGTTCGCTTTGGGGCTCGACAGGCAGATCGTCGGGCGCACGGGTTTTTGCGTGCATCCGCATGACAAGGTGCGGCAGGTACGCAAAGTCGGCGGCACCAAGGCCGTCAATATCGACGCGATTCGTGCTTTGCGGCCCACCCATCTGATCGTCAATATCGACGAAAACGAGCGCGATACCGTCGAGCACTTACGCGCGTTCGTCCCGCATATCGTCGTCACCCATCCGCAGACCCCACAGGACAATCTCTCGCTGTACGCGCTGCTGGGCGCCATCTTTGACCGCGATCCAGAAGCGCAACGCTTGAGCGAGGCACTCGAAGCGCGTCTGTGCGAGGCCGCCGAGCAGGTGTTACCAACGCAAAACGTGCTGTATCTGATCTGGCGCGAACCGTGGATGACCGTCGCACGCGACACCTATATCGCCGCGATGCTAAGACTCGTGAACTGGCAGACGCTGCCTGAAGTGGAAGGCGGAGCGACAGGCGCGGCGCGTTATCCCACGCTCGATTTCGATCACGCACCGTGGCTGGCCGGCGTCGATCGCATACTGCTTTCCAGCGAGCCTTATCGCTTTACACAAACGCATTGCGACGCGCTTAAACGCGATCCTCGTCTGGCCGGCAAACGCATTGAGTTAATCGATGGTGAGCTGGTGTCGTGGTACGGCGTGCGCGCCATCGACGGCGCCGCCTATCTGCTCGGGCGCGCGGCCGCGCCATAAGCGCCGGCGCGGAGCCAAGGCCACCGCGTAGCGCCTCCTGGCGCTCGCATGCGCGGCTTCACAGCCCCGCTCACTGCCCCACGCGGCGCGAAGCGTTGCCTGGGCGAGGCCACCGCGCGAACCCGTGCCCCCCGCACGCCGACTCACGCTGTCCATATGGATATGCGGATTAAATTGTTGTCGCCGCAACCACCCTTCGATAAGCTTTCGCCAAGGCCAAGACACGCGTGTGCTGTAGCAGCCAAACCATGCGTCAGCGCCGGAAACGTATCACAATAAAGAAGACGGCCAGACTGGTCGCCGCCCGTCAACGGAATACAGCCACACCAACCAGACGCACTGCCTGACTGCGCTTGTTATGGGAGATCCTATGCGCTTCAAACTGCTCGCAGCCGCCGTACTGCTCACGGCGCCCGCGCTCGTGCTCGCCAAACCGCTGACCGTCTGTACCGAGTCGAGCCCCGACGGCTTCGATGTCGTGCAGTTCAATTCACTCGTCACGACCAATGCATCGGCCGACGTGATCTTCAATTCGCTGGTCTCGTACGACGAGGCCGCGAAGAAAGTCGTGCCCTCGCTGGCCGACAAGTGGGACGTGAGCGCCGACGGCCTCACCTACACGTTCCATCTGCGCCCGAATGTGCAGTTCCAGACCACCGACTACTTCAAGCCCACCCGCGCGCTGAATGCCGACGACGTCGTTTTCACGTTCGACCGCATGCTCAACGACAGCAATCCGTGGCACAAGGTAGCAGGCGCGAGCGGCTTCCCGCATGCCCAGTCGATGGGTTTGCCGAAGCTCATCAAGTCGATCAGCAAGGTCGACGACAACACCGTCAAGTTCGAACTGAACGCGCCAGACGCGACTTTCGTGTCGATCCTGACAATGGGTTTCGCCTCGATCTATTCGGCTGAATACGCCGATCAGTTGCTCAAGGCCGGCAAACAGGTCGACCTGAATTCGAAGCCGATCGGTACCGGTCCGTTCGAGTTGAAGAGCTACACCAAAGACGCGGTGATTCGCTACGACGTGAACCCGACGTACTGGGGTCCGAAACCGAAGATCGACCGCCTGATCTACGCGATCACGCCGGACGCCACGGTGCGCGCGCAAAAGGTCAAAGCGGGCGAATGCCAGATTGCTTTGTCGCCGAAGCCGCAGGATCTCGCCGACGCGAAGAGCGACAAGTCGCTCGCCATCGTGCAGACGCCGGCGTTCATGACCGCGTTCGTCGCACTGAACACGCAGAAGAAGCCGCTCGACAACCAGAAGGTGCGTGCAGCTCTGAACATGGCGTTCGACCGCACCACGTATCTGAAGGCGATCTTCGACAACACCGCGACGCCGGCCGTGAACCCGTATCCGCCGAACACGTGGAGCTACGACAAGTCTGTGAAAGCGTGGCCGTACGATCCGGTGAAGGCAAAGCAACTGCTCGCCGACGCGGGCTATCCGAACGGCTTTGAAACGACGATCTGGGTGCGTCCGAACGGCAGCGTGCTGAATCCGAATCCGAAAGCCGGCGCCGAACTGCTGCAAGCCGACTTCGCGAAGATCGGCGTGAAGGCGGAGGTGAAGGTGATCGAATGGGGCGAGCTGATCAAGCAAGCCAAGCAAGGCCAGCATGACACGCTGTTCATGGGCTGGGCCGGCGACAACGGCGATCCGGACAACTATCTGTCACCGCTCTTCAGTTGCAACGCGGTGAAGTCGGGGATCAATTTCGCGCGCTTCTGCGATCAGGATCTGGACAAGCTGATCGCCGACGGCAAGGCCACGCCGGATCAGGCCAAACGCGCGAAGGCGTATGAACAGGCGCAGCAGATCATCCACGATCAGGCGCTGTGGATTCCGCTGGGTTATCCGACCGCAGCGGCCATCACGCGTACGACCGTGAGCGGCTATCACGTGAGTCCGTTCGGACGGCAGAACTTTGGAACGGTGGCGGTGCAGTAAAACAACGGTGCACACCACGCTCGACGTTGAGCAACGAAACAGACCCGCTGCGAATGCTGCGGGTCTGTTTTTTTACCTGTACCAGTCGCCCCACCCTGCGCAAAAGGAATCCGCACGCGACAACGCACCGCAGCGGCACGCTTGCATCCGATCCGTTGCGCTTGCTATACTTTTTTCAGATCACTTTCTTCGGACACCAGCCAAAATGAACAACTAAGCCTTCCTTAAATGTTTTCGCTTCACGCAAGCCTTGCTTGCCGGGCGAAAGGTGCAACACATTTTCGGAGGTGCTTATGGCTCATGTCACGCCAGCATCCACACTCGTTTCGCTTCATCAGGTCTCGTTCCATTTCAACGATGGAGCGACGCTGTTCGACTCTCTCAATCTCACGTTCGACACCACGCCCACGGCCATAGTCGGTCGCAATGGCGCGGGCAAAAGCATGTTTGCACGGCTGGTTGCGGGTGAACTGACGCCGTCGGCGGGCAAGGTTGAACGCTTTGGCTCAGTTGCCTACATCAAGCAGAATACAGTCGCGCCGGAGGGCGAAACGATCGCGCAAACCGCCGGTCTTGCATGCACGCTTGATGCGCTCGCACGCCTTGCGGCGGGCACCGCTCAACCCGACGATCTCGACGTCGTCGGAGACCGCTGGGACCTCGCCACACGCTTTCAGATCGCGCTGCAGCAGGCACATTTGCCGGAACTGCAAGCGCACGAAAGCGCGGACATATTGAGCGGCGGCCAGCGGGCACGTGTCGCGCTCATCGGCGCGTTACTGTCCGACGCCGACCTGCTTGTGCTCGACGAACCCACCAACCACCTCGATCGCGATGGCCGCGCCTGGTTGCGCGAGCAACTGCATGAGTGGCGCGGCGGGATGATCGTCGTCAGCCATGATCGGCAACTACTGCGCGAGGTTGAGCGGATCGTCGAACTGACGCCCCATGGGCCACGCGTCTACGGCGGCAACTACGAGGTCTTTCATGCGCAGCGCGAAGCGGAGCAGCAGGCCGCGCAATTCGCGCTCGAACACGCGAGAACCGGACGCGCACGTGAACATCGGCGTCTTGCGCGGGAACATGACACGATCCAGCGCCGCTCAGCGGGCACGCGGCACTACGCCGATATCGCCAACGTCTCGCGGATGGAACGCGCGAAGATAAAAGGTCGAGCGATGGAAGCGATGGGACATGTTCGCAAGTCTCAGCAAACGGTAAAAACCGATCTCAACGACAAGGTCAGCGAAGCCGCGGCGCGCGTCATGCCGGAAAGCGCGGTCTTGCTCTCCTTACCCGGCGCTGCGCTTCCTGCACGTCGTAAAGTTTTCACGCTCGATGAGACGCGTCTGCCCTGGCTGAAAGCGAACGATCCGGCAGCAACGGTGACGTGGGCAGTCGAAGGTCCTGTGCGCATTGCAGTAACGGGCCCGAACGGCTGTGGTAAGTCAACGTTACTTCGGGTACTCGCCGGTGAAGTCTCGCCCCAAGGCGGCACGCGTCTGACACACGTGCCGTGCGCGTACCTCGACCAACGCCTCGACCTGCTCGATCCGGAGCGTTCAATCGTCGAGCAGTTGGGCCTGCTCGACACGCCACTGGCGGAAGGCGAATTACGCAGCCGCCTGGCATTGCTGCAACTCGACGCTCAATGCGCGACGCAGCCCGCGCGGAATCTGAGTGGCGGCGAGCGGCTGAAAGCGGCACTCGCTTGCGCGTTGTGGCGTGGCACGCCGGCGCAATTGCTGCTGCTCGACGAGCCGACCAATCACCTCGATCTCGAATCGGTGCTGGCGTTCGAAGACGCGCTAACGGATTTTCCAGGCGCCATCGTCGCGGTGTCACATGACGCGGGATTTCTTGAAGCGTTGCGACCAACCCATACGATGCAATGGACCATCGAGGGTTGGCACTTCGAACCGGTCAAGGTGGATTGACCACGCGACGATGCGTGGCCGCCTGTCCCACGCGTTAAGCCGCCGAGAACCGGATCACCCCATCCGCATCCTGCGTGCGCTTCAACTCACCGGCGAGCCACAGCAGATGCAGGTGAGCCAACGCCTCGCCGAGCGCGAATGTCATCTGATGGATGTCGAGCTGGCGCTTGAACATCAGCGGCACGATATCCGCTGCGCTCTGCGGCTTCTCCGCGCATGCCTCGCGCACTTCAGCCAGACGCGCGTCATGATGCTCACGCAACTGTTTGATACGCGTGTGCACGCCGCGAAACGGCTTGCCATGCGACGGCAGCACGAGCGTGTCTTCCGGCATCGTCTCGTAGCGGCCGAGCGATTCCAGATACAGTGCGAGCGGCGTGCCTTCCGGCTCCATGCCGAACACCGAGACGTTGGTCGAAATGCGCGGCAGCACCATGTCGCCGGAGATCAGCGTGCCCGTCTCCTCGCAAAGCAATGCGCAGTGTTCCGGCGAATGGCCGAAGCCGGTCACCACGCGCCACGTCTTACCGCCGATCTTCACGCCATCGGCTTCGCGCAGACGGCGGTACTGGCTGGGAATCGCCGGCACGAGGCTCGAGTAGTAGCTCGTGCGATTACGCAGCTTATCGAGCGACGCCTCGTCGTTCAAACCATGACGCGCGAAGTGTTGCGCCGCGCCCTCACCACCCGCGTTCGAACCGTCGCCGGCCGCCATCACGCGGGCCTGCATGTATTCGCCGAGCGTCATCCACAACCGCACGTCCCAACGCTTCTTGTCGCCGCCGCTGCAAATCCAGTGCGCGAGACCAATGTGGTCCGGATGGCAATGCGTAACGATCACGCGCAGCACCGGCAAGCCGTCGAGCACGGACTCGAACACTTTCTCCCAGTTCTCCTTGATCGTGTCCGACGCAATCCCGCAGTCGACCACCGTCCAGCCTTGCTGACCGTCGATTTCATCGCGTAGCAGCCACAGGTTGATGTGGTCGAGTGCGAAGGGTAGCGGCATGCGCAGCCAGAACACGCCAGGCGCGACTTCCATCGCGTGGCCCGCTTCGGGCAGGGTGTCATGGAACGGGTAGTCGAGTTGATGTTCTAGTGCGTTCATTGTGGGTGTCTTCCTCCGTCGGCCGTCCGGCATGGCGAGGTATGCGATGCCGGATGGCGTGGTTGCGTCCCGGTCGGGACATACCGGTGCCGTATTGCGCCGTAGTTGCGTTTCGATCAAGTTGACGATAACGTAAACGTCGATTCTATCGTTCAATCCGATTTTCTGCCCGGTCACGGGATGCCCCGATGAACACGCAATACACGATCACCGAGCTCGCGCGGGAATTCGACGTCACACCGCGGGCGATCCGCTTCTACGAAGACCAGGGTTTACTCTCGCCCAGCCGTGAGGGATCGAGTGGCTTGCGGCGCGTCTATTCGGGCCGCGACCGCACCCGCCTGAAGCTCACGCTGCGCGGCAAGCGGCTCGGCTTCACGCTGTCGGAAATCCGCGATCTGCTCGATGTCTACGAGTCGCCGACCGATACGGTGCCGCAATTGCATGCGTTCCTTGCCACGGTGGCTCGCCATCGCGATGTGCTCGAACGCCAACTGGAAGATCTGAACGCGACGCTCGAAGACCTCGCGCAATACGAAGCCCAGGCGAGAGCGCTGCTGGAGAACGGGACACGCGAAACCAGGTCCGCCTGAGCGGACAGCGGCGCGAGGCGCTGCGGGCCCACCCGGACGATACAATCACGGGTGTCTTCACGACATGGGACGAATGCACGGTCGACATGAATCACTTCCCCAAACTGTTGTCGTCGCAAATCGGCTTTGACGTCGCCCAGACGATGCTCGAAGGATTCGACCGTCATTACCGGATCTTCCGCGACGCCGCGATCCATGCCAAATCGCTTTTCGAAGCAGCCGACTGGCATGGCCTGCAAGCGCTGGCGCGCGAGCGCATCACCTCGTATGACGAACGCGTCGAGGAATGCGTCGTATTGCTCGAAGACGAGTACGACGCCGAGAACATCGACGACGAAGTGTGGCAACAGATCAAGCTCCACTACATCGGCCTCCTGACCACGCACCGCCAGCCCGAGTGCGCGGAGACGTTCTTCAATTCGGTGTGCTGCAAGATCCTGCACCGTTCGTATTTCAACAACGACTTCATTTTCGTGCGCCCGGCAATCTCGACCGAATATATCGAGAACGACGAACCCGCGGCAAAGCCGACCTATCGTGCGTATTACCCCGCCAAGGACGGTCTTGCCGCGACGCTCGAGCGCATCGTCACGAACTTCCAGCTGGAGCCGCCGTTTGAGGACCTGACGCGCGACGTCGAATGCGTGATGCAGACCATTCACGATGCGTTCGGCGTGTTCGACGAAGCGCCCAACTTCCAGATTCATGTGCTCTCGTCGCTGTTCTATCGGAACAAGTCGGCGTATATCGTGGGACGGATCATCAACGGCGATTTGCTGCTGCCGTTCGCCGTGCCGCTGCGTCATGTGAAGCCCGGCGTGCTTGCACTCGATACGGTGCTGCTCAAACGCGACCAGTTGCTGATTATCTTCAGCTTCTCGCATTCGTACTTCCTGGTCGATATGGAAGTGCCGTCCGCTTACGTCGAATTTCTCGGCACGATCATGCAGGGCAAACCGAAGGCGGAAATCTATACGTCGCTGGGCTTGCAAAAGCAGGGCAAGAATCTGTTCTATCGCGATCTGCTGCACCATCTGAAGCATTCCAGCGATCGGTTCATCATTGCGCCCGGCATCAAGGGACTCGTGATGCTGGTGTTCACGTTGCCGTCGTTTCCGTATGTCTTCAAGCTGATCAAAGACCACTTTCCGCCGCCGAAAGAAACCACGCGCGCACAGATCAAGGAAAAGTATCAGCTCGTCAAACGGCATGACCGTCTGGGCCGCATGGCCGACACGCTCGAATATTCGAGCGTCGCGCTGCCGGTTTCGCGGCTGGATGAGGCACTGGTGCGCGAACTCGAAAAGGAAGTGCCGTCCCTGATCGAACACGATGGCGACAACCTGGTGATTCGCCACATGTACATCGAACGCCGGATGGTGCCGCTCAATCTGTTCCTGCAAAACGGCAGCGACGACGAGATCGATCACGGCATCAAGGAATATGGCGACGCGATCAAGGAATTGATGCAGGCGAACATCTTCCCCGGCGACATGCTGTACAAGAACTTCGGCGTGACACGTCATGGCCGTGTCGTGTTCTACGACTACGATGAAATCGAATACCTGACGGCATGCAACGTGCGCGCGGTGCCGGCGCCACGTAACGAGGAAGACGAAATGTCGGGCGAGCCATGGTACTCGGTCGGCCCGCACGACATTTTCCCGGAGACATACGGCACGTTTCTGCTCGGCGACCCACGCGTGCGCCGGTCCTTCATGCAACATCACGCGGACTTCTTCGATCCAGCGCTGTGGCAACGGCACAAGGATCATCTATTGAAAGGCGAACTGCCCGACTTTTTCCCGTACGACAGCAGCGTGCGCTTCTGCATCCGCTATCCGGAACGATTCGCCGACGCGGCGTCCGGACCATCGGATAACCAGGCAGACGAACGCGCCGTGCGCGCGGCTTAAACCTCATGCGCATCACGCGCCGCGCGCATCGTTTAATGCATCGTCCGAACCTAATGTAACGACATCGACCGGTCAATCGGTCGAGCAACCGCCCAGACTCAACATGAACACGAACGATTCTCCCGCTGCCAATCCGCTTGCCCATCTGTTCGACAACAACGACGCGTGGGTGGCCCGCAAACTGTCCGAGGATCCGGAGTACTTCTCGCGTCTCGCGCATCAGCAGACCCCCGAGTATTTGTGGATCGGCTGCTCCGATTCGCGCGTGCCGGCCAATCAGATCATCGGCCTGCCGCCTGGCGAAGTATTCGTGCACAGAAATATCGCCAACGTGGTGGTGCATACGGATCTGAACTGCCTGTCAGTGATCCAGTTCGCCGTCGATCTGCTCAAGGTCAAGCACATCATGGTGGTGGGTCACTATGGCTGCTCGGGTGTCGCCGCGGCGCTGCACGGCCGGCGCGTGGGCCTTGCGGACAACTGGCTGCATCACGTCCAGGACGTGCGCACCAAGCACGCCGCGCTGATCGAAGAGTGGCCAATCGGCGAGGCGCGGCATCGGCGTCTGGTCGAACTCAACGCGATCGAGCAGGTGATGAACGTGTGCCGGACCACCATCATCAACGACGCATGGGCGCGCGGCCAGGAACTTGCGGTGCATGGCTGGGTATATGGCGTGCATGACGGCAAGGTGCGCGACCTCGGCATGACAATCAACGACCCCGCGGCACTCGATGCAACCTACAAGCGCTGCATCGCGGCTGTATCGGCCGGCGGTGCGTACCAGGCAGACAACGATGCAGCGGCCGCCGACGCGGCCCAGCTCGGCGACGTGCCGGCCATCGTCGAAGGTGTGATCAAGGAGCTTAAACATGAATGAGACAAACATGAACGAGACAAAGTCTGATCCGATCGTCATCGTCGGTGTGGCCCGCACGCCGATGGCAGCATTTCAGGGCGATTTCGCAACGCTAACCGCACCGCAGTTGGGTTCGGTTGCGATCGAAGCCGCCGTGCAACGCGCCGGATTGAAACCCGAGCAGATCGACGAAGTGGTGATGGGTTGCGTGCTGCCCGCCGGCCTCGGCCAGGCGCCCGCGCGTCAGGCCGCACTCGGCGCCGGCTTGCCGCTCGCCACCGGCAGCACCACCGTCAACAAGATGTGCGGCTCCGGCATGCGCGCGGCGATGTTCGCGCACGACATGCTGGCCGCGGGCTCGGTCGATGTGATCGTCGCCGGCGGCATGGAGAGCATGACGAACGCACCGTATCTGTTGCCGAAGGCGCGTAACGGCATGCGCATGGGCCACGGCCAGGTGATCGACCACATGTTCTACGACGGTCTTGAAGACGCCTACGAAAAAGGCCGCCTGATGGGCACCTTCGCCGAAGAATGCGCGGCCTCGTTCGACTTCACGCGCGAAGCGCAGGATGCGTTCGCCGTCGAGTCACTGAACCGCGCGAAGCGCGCGAATGAAGACGGCTCGTTCGCCTGGGAAATCGCGCCGGTGACGGTGGAAAGCCGCAAGGGCGATGTCACCATCGATCACGACGAGCAGCCGTTCAAGGCGAACCTCGACAAGATTCCGACGCTCAAGCCCGCGTTCAGCAAAACCGGCACGGTGACGGCGGCGAACTCATCGTCGATTTCCGACGGCGCCGCGGCGCTCGTGATGATGCGTGAATCGACCGCGAAACGTCTCGGCGTCGAGCCGCTCGCTCGCGTGGTCGGCCACTCGACCTTCGCGCAAGAACCGGCGAAGTTCACCACCGCGCCAGTCGGTGCGATTCGCAAGCTGTTCGAGAAGAACGGCTGGCGCGCCGACGAAGTGGATCTGTATGAGGTCAACGAAGCGTTCGCGGTGGTCACCATGGCCGCGATGAAGGAACATCATCTGCCGCACGACAAGGTCAACGTGAACGGCGGCGCCTGTGCTCTCGGTCATCCGATCGGCGCATCGGGCGCACGAATTCTCGTCACGCTAATCGGTGCCCTGAAAAACCGCGGTCTGAAGCGCGGCGTCGCGACGCTGTGCATCGGCGGCGGCGAAGCGACCGCGATGGGCATTGAACTGGTTTAACGCACTGTTTCCAGGCGTTTGAGGGCTTGAGGTGATTCGATGAAAACAGTGTTGATCGTCGGTGCATCGCGCGGCATCGGCCAGGAGTTTGTGCGGCAATACCGGAAGAGCGGCTGGCGCGTGCTCGCCACCGCGCGCGACGGCGCCGCGCTCGACGCCCTGAAGGCACTCGGCGCGGAGACCTTTTCACTCGACGTCACCGCACCCGAAGAAATCGCCGCGTTCGGCTGGAAGCTCGGCAACGAACGGCTCGATGCGGCGGTGCTGGTATCGGGTGTGTACGGGCCGCGCACTGAGGACATCGAAACGATCACCGCAGAAGACTTCGACCAGGTCATGCATACCAACGTGCGCGGACCGATGCAGTTGATGCCGATCCTGCTGCCGCTCGTCGAAGAAGCGGGCGGCGTCTTCGCGGTGATTTCGAGCAAGATGGGCAGTATCGGCGACGCCAGCGGCACGACCGGCTGGTTGTATCGGGCGAGTAAGGCCGCGCTGAACGACGCGCTGAAGCTTGCGTCGCTGGCAGCAACGCGCGCAACCTGTATTTCGCTGCATCCTGGCTGGGTGCGCACCGACATGGGGGGCGCGCAGGCGGCAATCGATCCAGCGCGCAGCGTCACCGGCATGCGCGAAGTGCTCGCGCAGGCAACGGCCTCACACGAAGCGTTCAACGGCCGCTTCTATCAATACGACGGCACGGCGCTCGACTGGTGAGGAGATACATGAAGAGACTAACAAGGAGACCGAGCCATGGTGCTTGATCAGGACCACCTGATGATCCGCGATGCGGTGCGCACCTTCGTTCGCGAAGCGATCACCCCGCATGCAGCGCAATGGGACCGCGAGCGCACCTTTCCGAAGGACGTGCATCGCCAACTCGCTGAACTTGGCGCCTACGGCGTGCTGGTGCCCGAAGCGTACGGCGGCGCCGGCATGGACGCGCTGGCGCTCGCGCTGATCCTCGAAGAAATCGCGGCAGGCGACGGCGGCACCTCGACCGCGATCTCCGTCAACAACTGCCCGGTGTGCAGCATTCTGCTGACCTATGGCAACGACGCGCAGAAACGCGACTGGCTCACACCGCTCGCGCGCGGCGAAATGCTCGGGGCGTTTTGTCTGACCGAACCGCAAGCGGGCTCTGACGCATCCGCGCTGCGCACCACCGCGACACGCGATGGCGACGCGTACGTGCTGAACGGCGTCAAACAGTTCATCACGAGCGGCAAGAACGGCAACGTCGCGATCGTCATGGCCGTGACCGACAAGACCGCAGGTAAGCGTGGCATCAGCGCGTTCATCGTGCCGACCGATACGAAGGGCTACATCGTCGCGCGCGTCGAAGAAAAGCTCGGTCAGCATTCGTCGGACACGGCGCAGATTATTTTCGAAGATTGCCGCGTGCCGGCCGCGAATCTGATCGGCGCGGAAGGCGAAGGCTATCGGATTGCCCTATCGGGGCTCGAAGGCGGACGCATCGGTATCGCCGCGCAGAGCGTCGGCATGGCGCGCGCCGCGTTCGAGGCGGCATTGGCGTATGCAAAGGAGCGCGAGAGCTTCGGCCAGCCCCTGTTTTCGCACCAGGCCGTGCAATTCCGTCTCGCCGATATGGCGACCCAACTCGAAGCCGCGCGTCAGTTGATCTGGCACGCAGCGTCGCTGAAAGACGCCGGCCAGCCCTGCCTGACCGAGGCCGCGATGGCCAAGCTGTTCGCTTCCGAAGCTGCCGAACGCATTTGCTCCGCCGCCTTGCAGATTCATGGCGGCTACGGCTATCTGAGCGACTTCCCCGTCGAACGCATCTACCGCGATGTCCGCGTGTGCCAGATTTACGAAGGCACCAGCGACATCCAGAAAATTTTGATCGCGCGCGGTCTTGGCTGAAGGTCTGATGAATAAGCAATTGTTGTCAACGCAACGACCGTCTGACTGCCCCTGCGGCGGGGGGGGGCGCGCGCCCCCCCCCCCCCCCCCCCCCCCCCCCCCCCCCCCGCGCGCGGGGGGGGGGGGGGGGGGCGGGGCCTGCTGGAAAACGATCTGATCTTTGAGCGTTTTTTCAGCCGATATGAGCATGACCTCAGCGATGCCGATGTAGGCGCTCTTACGAGCCTGCTCGAGCTGAGCGATAACGACCTGATGGACTTGCTGCTGGTCCGCAAGGAACCGGAAGGCGACCTTGCCGACCCGGATGTGATCCGGGTGCTGGAGCTGTTGCGCAACGCTTGAGCGCCGCTTGTTCACCGCTTGTCCGTTGTTCCCAGGCGTGCAAATTATCGAAACCCTGTTTCCATACTTCGATTGAGGATGTGCTATGACCCCGTCAGATGTTAAAGCCACGCTATCGTTCAGCGACAATTCGCCGAGCGTTGAAATGCCGATTTACAAGGGCACTCTCGGCCCGGACGTGATCGACATCCGCAAACTGTACGGCCAGACCGGCAAGTTCACGTACGACCCGGGCTTTATGTCGACGGCGGCGTGCAATTCGGCGATCACCTACATCGACGGCGACAAGGGCGAGCTGCTGTACCGCGGCTACCCGATCGACAACCTCGCGGAAAACGCTGACTTCCTCGAAACCTGCTACCTGCTGCTGAAGGGCGAGCTGCCGAACGAAGCGCAGAAGAAGGAATTCGTCGACACCGTCACGAAGCACACGATGGTGCACGAGCAGATGCACTTTTTCTTCCGTGGCTTCCGTCGCGACGCGCACCCGATGGCGATCCTGGTCGCGGCAGTCGGCGCACTGTCGGCGTTCTATCACGACTCGCTCGACATCAATAACCCGCGTCACCGCGACGTGTCGGCCATTCGCATGATCGCGAAGCTGCCGACGCTGGTCGCCATGGCGTACAAGTACAGCATCGGTCAGCCGTTTGCGTACCCGAAGAACGACCTGTCGTACAGCGCGAACTTCATGCACATGATGTTCTCGAATCCGTGCGAAGAGTACAAGGTCAACGACGTGCTGGTGCGCGCACTGGACCGTATCCTGATCCTGCACGCTGACCACGAACAGAATGCGTCGACGTCGACGGTTCGTCTGGCGGGTTCGTCGGGCGCTAACCCGTTCGCATGTATCGCGGCCGGTATCGCTTGTCTGTGGGGCCCGGCGCACGGTGGTGCGAACGAAGCCGCACTGAACATGCTGGAAGAAATCGGCTCGGTCGACAACATTCCCGAGTTCATCAAGCAGGTGAAGGACAAGAACTCGGGCGTGAAGCTGATGGGCTTCGGTCACCGCGTCTACAAGAACTACGATCCGCGTGCGAAGCTGATGCGTGAGACCTGCCACGAAGTGCTGGAAGAGCTGGGCCTGCACGACGACCCGCTGTTCAAGCTGGCCATGGCACTGGAAAAGATCGCACTGGAAGACGAATACTTCGTGTCGCGCAAGCTGTACCCGAACGTCGACTTCTACTCGGGCATCGTGCAACGCGCGCTGGGCATCCCGACGTCGATGTTCACGTGTATCTTCGCGATGGCACGTACGGTCGGCTGGATTGCACAGTGGAACGAAATGATCGCCGATCCGGAACAGAAGATTGGCCGTCCGCGTCAGCTGTTCGTTGGCGATACGCCGCGTGAAGCGAAGCCGATTGCGCAACGTTGATTGGGGTTGAGTCTGCGTGGTTCGTAGTTGTTGTGATTGCTGCGAAACAGTGTGGAATTAGCTGATAAAGAAACGCCCCAACGGGTTTATCGTTGGGGCGTTGTGTTTTGGGGCGCACCGTATTGCTGGGGATTCTGCATTGCAGCGCTTCGTGTCATGTCATGGTCTGGCTCGCTGCACGGGGTTTCCTGCCATGTCGCGCTGTCAACCCGGCGCGCGCGTCTGACGTCGTCTGGTTCGTTCGAGCGAAGGCGGCCGTATCTCGAGGTTAGCCGGCGTCGCGCCGGCATCCTTCGGCGCGTGCCCATAGGTTTCGAAAAAACGCCGGTACGCGCTCGGCGTCATGCCGCGCGCCGACATGAACTGTCGATTGAAATTGGCGAGATTCGGGAACCCGGCCTTCGTGGCGATGAGTGCGATCGGCCAGCCCGTGCCGGTCAGTTGCCGCGTGGCATAGCCGATGCGCAGCCGGTTCAGATAACGCCCGACGCTCTCGCCTACATGTCGCACGAAGTAACGGTGTAACGAGCGCTCCGAGAGGTTTGCCACCGCGCATAGTTCGGCGATGCGCAACGGTTCGTGGAAGCGTCGATCAAGCAGGTCGAGCACGCGATTCAACCGCTCCGCTTCCGACGCGCTGCCGCCTGGCGCAGCAGCGGGCGCAATGCCAGACCTATTTGCGGCTTGCGCCGTTTGCATCGCTTGTCCGCTTTGAGCGCTACGAGCGGGTTCTTGCCGTGCGCTCCGCGCATGAGCATGCGCAGCCGGCGACGCCAACGGCTCCGATTCCGCTTCAGACAGACACGCGAGCACCTCCAGCACCGCGCCAAGCCGCGTACGCGGCGACTCATTCAGCAAAGCGCCCATTTGCCCGCGCATCAACGCCACAGCGCCGGGCGCAAACCGCAGCCCCGGTGCGCCGCGCCTCAACAACGTCCGCAACGAAGCAAACTCCGGACAACAATCGGCCATCCGCCGAGCCCAATCGCCGCTGAACCAGACAACGATCGCCACCTGCGGCTCGCGTGCATCGATCGGCTCTGTCGATGCCCACGTGTGCGGCATATCCGGCGGCACCAGCACGAGGTCGTCGCCGCTGTAATCGGCGATATGGTCGCCAACGAAGCGGCGGCCGCGGCTATTCATCGTCAGCGTGAGTTCATATTCGGGGTGGTGGTGCCACTCGAACGGGATCTGCGCGAGCTGCCGATGGTAGACGCGGATCGAGCAGCCGTCGGGGATGGTGACGCGTTCGTACTGGGGTTTCACGGTACGCAACCTGGCCGCGGGAAGGAATGGCGGCGAATGTCAGAATTGTATCGATAATTGGCCGAACAGGATGCATGCCGCATGCCAAAGGTCCCTAATCTGGATGCACTGGAGCCCCACACAAAACCGATGCAAGGAGACAAGCTATGCCGCTCGTGATCGACAATCTTCCCGAGGCGATTCGCAACACGAAACGCGCGCTGCGCGCCGCGTTACCGAACTATGCGCAAGTGTTCAGCGAGGTCGAAGGGGCGATCCGGCAGCAGGTCGACGCCATCCGCAGTGACCGTGAGCAGGGGCGCGAAGCCATTCCCGTGTTCGACTACTCGACTATCGTGTCCGGCGACGTCGACCCCGCCACGATTGCCCAGATCAAGACGCGCGGCGCATGCGTGGTGCGTGGGGTTTTCGATCGTCAGCAAGCCAGCGACTGGAATGATGAAATCGCGCAATACGTCGAGCGCAACAATCTGGACGATAAGCTTGCGCGCCGTGCGGAGGATAAGTACTTCGGCAATCTCTCGTCGAGCAAGCCGCAGATCTACGGCGTGTACTGGTCGAAGCCGCAAACGGCGGCAAGGCAGTCCGAACAACTGACAAAGACGCGCGTGTTCCTCAATCGTTTGTGGACGTCGGAGAGTGAAGGGAAGCAGCACTTCGATCCGGAGCGCGTGCCGGTCTACGCGGATCGTATCCGTCGCCGTCCGCCCGGCTCAGAATCGCTGGGTTTGTCACCGCACGTCGACGGCGGATCGGTCGAGCGCTGGCTCGATCCGAATTTCCGTCAGGTGTACCGGCACGTGCTGTCGGGCAACTGGCGCGCGTACGATCCGTTCGACGCCGCTTTTCGCCCCGATGTACAGGAGATCCCGTCGCCCGCCGTATGCTCGATGTTCCGCACCTTCCAGGGCTGGACCGGGCTGACGCCGCAAGGACCCGGCGACGGCACGCTGCAACTGATCCCAATCGCCAATGCGATGGCCTACGTCGTTCTTCGTGCGCTGCAGGAAGATGTTCCCGATGACGAACTCTGTGGTGCACGACCGGGCCGCGCACTGTCGATCCAACCCGCCTGGCATAGCCTGTTGCTGGAAGCGGTCACGCCGATTCCACACATGCAGGCGGGCGACGCCGTGTTCTGGCACAGCGACGTCGTGCATTCAGTGGAAGACACGCACCGTGGCAGCGGTTATAGCAACGTGATGTACATCTCATCGGCGCCATGGTGCGCAAAAAACGAGGCGTATCTGAAGCGCCAACTGCCGAGTTTCCTGCGCGGCGAAAGCCCGCCGGATTTTCCGGCGGATCACTTCGAAACAGACTTCATCGGTCGCGCACAGGAAGGTGACCTCACGCCGCTGGGACGTACACAACTGGGGTTCGATCTGGAACGGTAGTTGATGGACGAGGAGTCGCACGCCTCGGACTATTTGTTGTCTTGTGTCGGGCCCGGTTCTTCTTTCGACGCCGTCTCTTCGTCCAACGCGGCTCTGGCTTCAAATTCGATCGCATCGAAAATCGCTTCCGGGACGAGGCCGGCAAACTGTTTCCTGCGATGGTTAGACACCTTGCCGCCGTTGTCGAGGCACATCATAACGAGCGTCGATAGCGTGCTGCCGCGTACGTCATAGCGCTCATTTACCGCGCGCAGAACTTTGTCATACCGTTGGAGAAAGAGCGTTTCCTGACGGAGTTCAACTTCCAGTGCGAGGTCAGCCATTTGAGCTATGAACTCGACTGCGGGAGTTGCATCCCAGAACTGATAAATGGATACGTCGCCTTGAAACTTGAGGTCATATTTCATCTCATCTAGCCAGCGGACTTGCCAACGTTCCCGAACTGGTTTCGAGAAGTCTTGCAGTGCCTCAAGATAGGCCTGTTCTTGCCGTTTCATGGCAATCGACACCGGCAAAAGCAATCCGTGCTCGAGCTTGCCCGATGAGCAGAGCGCGTGATGAATAAGGAAGCGTGAGAGTCGGCCGTTGCCGTCCATGAACGGGTGCAGGAATACGAAGCCGAACGAGATGATGCTTGCCGCGATAATTGGGTCGATTGCGGTAGGCGCGGTGTTTGCAAATGCCAGCCATTCGTCCATCAGATCTGCCAGCATGTCCGGCGGTGGGGGCACGTAAGTTACGCCGGCGGCCCCTCTGAGGCCGCTTTGCAGATGGTTTTGCTCAGCGCGGTATGCCGCGGCTTGATCCAGTGGATTTGTTACGCAGATGTTCTGCAACTCGACGAGATATTCTTCGCTCAACGGATGACGTTCATGTGCTTGCCGCAGAAGCTTGACGAAGCGCTGTTCCTTGTCTTCCGATGGCGCTTCTTTTTCGATGGCGAACGAGTCTTGAGTCTCGTGAAGATAAGCCCAATTGAGCGCTCGATCCTGCATTTCTGCCGGTAGCGATGCCATGAAATTGCGAGCGCGAGTTAGGACGTCCGAGCTCAGGAGCCAGGCAATGGATGGTGTGCGCGACACCGTCGCGCAATAACGCATTGAGCCAAGGCCATTGAAGTCGACGCGCCAGCGTGCATTGCGCACCGACGGGCCGGTGTAGTACTGAGCCGGGTCGAATAGCGGAACGGCAGCGCCGCCGACGGTCGGCGCGCCCTCAAGCTCCTGGCCAGTGAAAGTCTCCCAAAGAAAGGCTGCTTTGCGTATATAGGCGCCGTTCGGGGCACGGCGCAATTCTGTGAGTAGATCCTCGGCGCTGATGGTTGGGAGCGTTTGGGCAAGAACGGGGAGGTTGGTACCCTCGTGCTTCAAAGCAAACAGGACGTGGTCAAGGTAGGCCCCATCTGCGGGCGCCATGTTTTTGGGAACCGACAGGCAATCGTTGATATTCGTCACACGTGTGACTGGCTTCACAAGGGCTGGGCGCTTGAGTTCGAGCGCGCTCAGATTCAATTGCTGGCGCAAGTACTCGTAACCGACGGCTTTCATGGATGC
Source organism: Paraburkholderia sediminicola (assembly GCF_046027825.1). Lineage (GTDB taxonomy): Bacteria > Pseudomonadota > Gammaproteobacteria > Burkholderiales > Burkholderiaceae > Paraburkholderia > Paraburkholderia sediminicola_D. Next base: position 94,075 of record NZ_JAQQDU010000004.1, on the reverse strand, counting down.
CCCGAGAAAATTGTCTCAACGGTGCAGTTTACAAATATTTTTTATACCGTCGCAGATTTTTTTACAAAACGCCCTTTGTTTGCGGATTTCTTTACGAGTTGTCCCGGCCGCCGTTAGGTCCGCCTTCGGAAAATTTGTCGTTCGATCCCGTTTCGGCAGTTTTTTTATCGGGCAGCTGGTTTTTTTTGCTGCATTGCGTCTTCCTTGCAGATTTTTTTAGCGATTGTAGTTCCACTTCTGGACGCTCAAAAGACGTCGCGAATACAACGAGTTGGCGATAAAGACCGACCGGTGTTTCCGCCGACTGGCCAGGTTTTCATTCCCGCCATCGCCACGCAATCCCATGCCGGGTAACACCCATACAGGTATCGTCACTACCACCCAACTCCCTGTTTTTTATCGGTTTTCTCCCTAACTCATGGGCCCAAAGCGGGGTTCTGCGTGGCATAATCGACCGACACAGTCAGCCCGCAGTCACTACTACCCCGCATACCATGGCACAGACTCTCTACGACAAATTGTGGAACACGCACGTGGTCCACACGGAAGAAGACGGCACGACGATTCTCTATATCGACCGTCACCTGCTGCACGAAGTCACCAGCCCTCAGGCGTTCGAAGGCCTGAAGCTGGCTGAGCGTCCGGTGTGGCGTATCAGCGCGAATCTGGCGGTGTCGGACCACAACGTCCCCACCACGGACCGCAGCCACGGCATCGCCGATCCTGTCTCGAAGCTGCAGGTCGATACGCTCGACAGCAACTGCGACGCCTACGGCATCACGCAGTTCAAGATGAACGATCTGCGTCAGGGCATCGTGCACATCATCGGGCCGGAACAGGGCGCTACGCTGCCGGGCATGACAATCGTCTGCGGCGACTCGCACACGTCCACGCACGGCGCGTTCGGTGCGCTGGCGCACGGTATCGGCACGTCGGAAGTCGAGCACGTGCTTGCTACGCAAACGCTCTTGCAGAAGAAGAGCAAGAACATGCTGGTGAAGGTCGAGGGCCCGTTGCCGCGTGGCTGTACCGCGAAAGACATCGTGCTCGCGATCATCGGCAAGATCGGCACGGCAGGCGGCACCGGCTACGCCATCGAATTCGGCGGTTCGACGATTCGCGCGCTGTCCATGGAAGGCCGCATGACGGTGTGCAACATGGCGATCGAAGCAGGCGCGCGCGCCGGCATGGTCGCCGTGGACGACACCACCGTCGACTACCTGAAGGGCCGTCCCTTCTCGCCGGAAGGCGTTGAGTGGGATCACGCGGTCGAGTACTGGAAGCAGTTCAAGACAGACGACGGCGCGCAATTCGATCGCGTGGTCGAGCTGAACGCTGCTGAAATCGTGCCGCAAGTCACGTGGGGTACGTCGCCGGAAATGGTCACGGCAATCGATGGTCGCGTGCCGGATCCGGAACGCGAAAAGGACCCGGTCAAGCGCGACGCGATGGAACGCGCGCTGAAGTACATGGCGCTCGAACCGAATGCGCCGATCGAATCCATCAAGCCGGATAAAATCTTCATCGGGTCGTGCACCAACGCGCGCATTGAAGACATTCGTGCCGCGGCTTACGTCGTGAAAAAGCTCGGCCGCCGCGTCGCGCCGAACATCCGTCTGGCCATGGTCGTGCCGGGTTCGGGTCTGGTGAAGGCGCAAGCGGAACGCGAAGGGCTGGATAAGGTCTTCACGGATGCCGGTTTCGAATGGCGTGAGCCCGGTTGCTCGATGTGTCTCGCGATGAACGCCGACCGGTTGGATCCGGGCGAGCGTTGCGCATCCACGTCGAATCGTAATTTCGAAGGTCGTCAGGGCGCCGGTGGCCGTACCCACCTCGTGAGCCCCGCGATGGCTGCCGCTGCGGCTATCGAAGGGCATTTCGTCGATATTCGCAAGCTTGGATAAATCGCATGATGAAGAACATGAATCGCAGCACTCTATTGCGCCGTTTCGCACTCGGTACGCTGGCCGGGCTATTGCTCGGTCTGGCCGGCTGCAACACGGTGCACGGATTCGGCGAGGACATGTCACACCTCGGCAATTCGATTAGCAACCACGCTAATTAATGAGCGGTTTTTGATTTTTGCCGGCGGTGCGCCGGGCGGCTTTCCGGCCGCAACGCGCATCGCCCGGTCTTGAAACGGGCGCAAGCGTCATGGATAAATTCATCGTACACACCGGCGTCGTGGCGCCACTCGATCGCGAAAACGTTGACACGGACGCGATCATTCCGAAGCAATTCCTGAAGTCGATCAAGCGCACGGGATTCGGTCCGAACGCGTTCGACGAATGGCGTTACCTCGACCACGGCGAACCCGGCCAGGACAACTCGAAGCGTCCGCTGAATCCGGATTTCGTGCTGAACCAGCCGCGTTATCAGGGTGCATCGGTGCTGTTGGCGCGTAAGAACTTCGGTTGCGGCAGCTCGCGTGAGCACGCACCGTGGGCGCTGCAGCAATACGGCTTCCGCGCGATCATCGCGCCGAGCTTCGCCGATATTTTCTACAACAACTGCTTCAAGAACGGCCTGTTGCCGATCGTGCTGACCGAACAGCAAGTCGACCACCTGTTCAACGAAACGTACGCGTTCAATGGCTTCCAGTTGACCATCGACCTGGACGCGCAAGTCGTACGCACAACGGATGGCGACGCCGCGTATCCGTTCGAAGTCGCGGGCTTCCGCAAGTACTGCCTGCTGAATGGCTTCGACGATATCGGCCTTACGCTGCGTCACGCGGACAAGATTCGCCAGTTCGAAGCCGAGCGGATCACGAAGCAGCCGTGGCTGAATCACCGCATCGTTGGTTAAAGGCTTACAGGCCTTAGAGCCCTATGGCTCGCTGATTCACGCTCAATAGTTTCCAAGAAAATCATCAAGGAATTCGCATGAAGATCGCAGTCTTGCCGGGCGACGGCATCGGTCCCGAAATCGTCAAGGAGGCCGTGAAGGTCCTGAACGTACTCGGCGAAAAGTTCGAACTCGAAGAAGCGCCGGTTGGCGGCGCGGGTTACGAAGCGAAGGGTCATCCGCTGCCCGATTCGACGCTGGCGCTGGCGAAAGAAGCCGACGCGATCCTGTTCGGCGCCGTCGGCGACTGGAAGTACGACTCGCTCGAACGCGCGCTGCGCCCGGAGCAGGCCATTCTCGGTCTGCGCAAGCACCTGCAATTGTTCGCGAACTTCCGTCCGGCGATCTGCTATCCGCAACTGACGGGCGCTTCGTCGCTGAAGGAAGAGATCGTTTCGGGTCTCGACATCCTGATCGTGCGCGAACTGAACGGCGACATTTACTTCGGCGCGCCGCGCGGCGTGCGTTCTTCGCCGGATGGGCTGTTCGAAGGCGCGAAAGAAGGCTTCGACACAATGCGTTATTCGGAACCCGAAGTGCGCCGCATCGCGCACGTCGCGTTCCAGGCGGCGCAAAAGCGTCAGAAGAAACTGACGAGCGTGGACAAGGCGAATGTGCTCGAAACGTCGCAGTTCTGGCGTGACGTGATGATCGACGTGTCGAAGGAATACGCGGACGTCGAGCTGTCGCACATGTACGTGGACAACGCGGCGATGCAGTTGGTGAAGGCGCCGAAGGCGTTCGACGTGGTGGTCACCGGCAACATGTTCGGCGACATTCTCTCCGACGAAGCCGCCATGCTGACGGGCTCGATCGGCATGCTGCCGTCGGCCTCGCTCGACAAGAACAACAAGGGCTTGTACGAGCCGTCGCATGGCTCCGCACCGGATATCGCAGGTAAAGGTGTGGCGAATCCGCTGGCAACGATCCTGTCGGCCGCGATGATGCTGCGCTATTCGCTGAACAAGGCGGAACAGGCGGATCGCATCGAAACTGCCGTGAAGAAGGTGCTGGAACAGGGCTTCCGCACTGGCGACATTCTGACGCCGGGCTGCAAGCAGGTGGGCACCGTGGCGATGGGCGACGCAGTCGTCGCCGCGCTGTAAGGCGCTTCGGAGCTGGAAGTAGTACAGACGGAAGTTAGGTCGTCAAACGGCCTTTAAGACGCGAATTGGCCTCGAAACAGGCCGATTCGCGCGTAATGCGGACGATCGCGGCAGACAATCAGGTCGCCAGATTCCGGTTTTCGTGTATATTGTAGCGATGGCGCACACAGCTCAAATCTCCCTGATTTCGAAACTCCACGGCAAAACTGCCCGTGCGGTTGAGCTCGCCATTACCACCACCAAAACGATTACCCCGAAAACGATCACGAAACGCTGATCGTCCGTCGTGCCCGCTCATCTTCCCCGCGCGGTCACTGCGGGCAAAGATGCGGGGAAGTTTCCATTCGAAGGGTATGAAGTCATGAACGTAGGTCTCGTAGGTTGGCGCGGTATGGTCGGTAGCGTCCTGATGCAACGTATGCAACAGGAAGGCGATTTCGACTTGATCGAACCGGTGTTTTTCAGCACCAGCAACGCGGGCGGCAACGCGCCGTCGTTCGCCAAAAACGAGACCAAGCTCAAAGATGCGACAAGCATCGAAGACCTGAAGAAGTGCGAAGCGATCATCTCCTGCCAGGGCGGCGATTACACGAATGAAGTGTTCCCGAAGCTGCGCGCAGCGGGCTGGAACGGCTACTGGATCGACGCGGCTTCGTCGCTGCGCATGAAAGATGACGCGGTCATCATTCTCGATCCGGTCAACCTCGACGTGATCAAGAACGCGCTGGTCAAGGGTCAGAAGAATTTCATCGGCGGCAACTGCACGGTCAGCCTGATGCTGATGGCGCTGGGCGGCCTGTTCCGCGAAAACCTCGTCGACTGGATGACGGCCATGACGTATCAGGCTGCTTCGGGCGCGGGTGCGCAAAACATGCGCGAACTGCTGCAGCAAATGGGCACGCTGTACGGTGCGGCCAAGGAAGACCTGGCTGATCCGTCGTCGGCGATTCTCGACATCGACCGCCGCGTGCTGGGCGCAATGAACAGCGACCGCATGCCGACCGACAACTTTGGCGTGCCGCTCGCCGGCTCGCTGATTCCGTGGATCGACAAGGATCTCGGCAACGGCATGTCGAAGGAAGAGTGGAAGGGCGGCGCGGAAACCAACAAGATCCTCGGCAAGCCGGCTATGGGCACGCCGGGTTCGATCCCGGTTGACGGCCTCTGCGTGCGGATCGGCGCCATGCGCTGCCACTCGCAGGCGCTGACCATCAAGCTGAACAAGGACGTGCCGCTGGACGAAGTGAACAGCATCCTCGCGTCGGGTAACGACTGGGTCAAGGTTGTGCCGAACGAACGCGAAGCGTCCATGCGCGATCTGTCCCCGGCTGTGGTCACGGGTACCCTGACGGTGCCGGTCGGCCGTGTGCGCAAACTGGCGATGGGCGGCGAATATCTGTCGGCCTTCACGGTCGGCGATCAACTGCTGTGGGGCGCGGCCGAACCGCTGCGTCGCATGCTTCGCATTGTGCTCGACAAGTAAAGTAAACTACGCGCTCACGACGCGTAGAAAACTCAAGAAGCGTCGCGCTTGCGCGGCGCTTTTTTCATTGTGTGCTCCGATTATCTTGTCTCTTTCCAACCGCAAAAAAGGGCTGCGCGCTGACGCGCCAGGGGTCCCGATGAACCTTCGACTCTCTTCCCTTCGGGCTATGTTTATGCATCAAGGTACGGGCCGGCTGACGGCCGCAGCCGCTTTGGCGTTCGCGCTGGCTGGCGCCGGTGTGGGTAGCGCGGTGGCCGCGCCCGGCGACGCCGCAAGCGCGCCGGAGGGCGCTTCCGTTTCTTACGCCGCTGGGAGTCAATATACGGTTCGGCCCGGGCAGTCGTTGAACGACGTGGCGATTGCCGTCACGCAGTCGCGCGACAAGGGAACGCTCGCACGCGCTTCGCGGGCGCTGTTCGATGCGAATCCGAATGCCTTCATGAATCATGACCCGAGCCGGATGCGCGTAGGCGCGCTGTTGACGGTCCCGGCGCTGGATGCGTCTGGTGCTGCGGCGGCTTCTGCGCCGGTTGCGGGGACGGCGTCGGCCGCACCATCGGCCGCTACGGCTGCGCCGGCTTCCGCGCCGAACGCGGCGGCGGTGGGTGCGGCGGTTGGTGCCGCGAGCGGCGTGGCGCAGGTCAATGCGGCCGCAGCCAGCGCGGCAAGCGCCGCGGCTCGCGCTGCTGCGCCGGCCACGCCCGCGGTTTCGGGGGCGGCCAGTTCGACGGCAGAAGCAAGCTCGGCGACATCGGGTAGTACGACAGTGACTGGCGCGGTCTCGGCGGCGCCCGTCGCGGGTTCGCAGGCTGCAGGTGCGTTGCCGGCCAGCGGCGCGCATGTCTGGTCGGGAGCGATCCAGCCCTCGGCTAGCGAGGCTGCTGAGGGTGCGTCGGCGGCGATTACCGCACAGCCGGCATCGCAACCGCGTGCGCAGGTGTCCAGCTTGCAGCAATTGCTTGCGCTGAAAAATCGCGTGCTGATGGAGTTGCAGAAGCACGGCATCGGCGGTTCGCCGGCCGCGACGGGCACAGCCTCGACGAACGGCGCGCAGCCTTCGGTGGGCGCTTCGCCTGCGGCGGCCGTTGCTAGTCATGGCGGCGCTCCGATTTCCACGTCGAACGACGTCGGCATCTCGCAGACGAATTTGAGCATAGCGGCGGCGATTGGCGCGGCGTTGGTCGCGCTGCTGGCGGCCTGGCGTCTGCGTCGGCGTAAGCGCGCGGGTGTTGCCGCGGCTGAAGGCTCGCTGGCGGCGGACGCAGCGGCGGCCTCGGCGCGCGCGGCTGGGTCAGCGGATGTCGTGTCGACGCGCGATGCGTCGGATGCGAGCGACGACGTGGCGGCGGGGCATGCGGCGTCGGCACTGGCGGCTGAGCGTGAGAGCGCAGAACGTGATGCGGCGGCGCGGGAAACGGCGGAGCGCGTGGCAGCGGAGCGCGAAGCGGAAATTCGCGAAGCGGCAGCACGGGAAGCGGCGGCGCGTGAGGCAGCAGAGACAGAACGTGCAGCAACCGAACGCGCGGAGGTAGAACAAGCTGCAGCAGAGCACGAAGCCGCTGCTCACCAACCGCACCACACGGGCTTGCCCGCAGAAGAAGACCCCAGCACCTCCCAGCACGTGCAGCAGGAAAGCCACCCGGCGCCTGCCTCCGTCGAACCTGCGCAGCCAAGCCCGGACCTCGTGCCGACGGCCGAAAGCGGTTTCACATCCGAACCGCTTCCCGCAGCCCATCACGAAAACCTCGACGGTGCGACCACCGCCGCGAGCCTTGCAGCTGCTGCGGAACTCGGGGCTGAAGCCTTGCCGCTGGCATCGCTTGAACCGGTCAGCGAGACTTTCCAGCAAGAGGTGCCTCCGCACCGCCTGCAATGGGACGACGAACCGGTATCGAGCCCGCCGGTGGCAGAGCCGACGAATGAGCCGCTTGCCGAGCCGCAGCGCCATCTCGACACCCCGTCGCCGGTCCTCGATTTCGCGCAGCAGCAGGCCGAGCCGCACACGACTTCGCCGTTCGGTCAGCCGCACAACGACACGTCGGCGCATCCGGTGCCCGAGACATCCGTGCCGGCCGAGCCCACGACCCAACAGGACGCGGCCCACGTCGAACCGGCGTCTCAGCCGTCTGATGAGCCGCAATCGCAGTCGCATCAGCAAGTCGAAACCGGCACGCCCGCTGGCGCACCGAATGTCGAACCGGAACCCGTCGCGCCAATTCAGCCCGTGCTGACCGCTCCGACCGAGTTCCCACGCGACGCCGTCGATGCATTCAGCAGTCTGGACATGCCCTTGCCGCCGCGTCTCGAATTGACCGACGCAGCCGTGAGCGCGCCCGCATCGCTGTCGACACAGCCGGTTGCATCCCCAGAAACCACAGCGCAGCAAGCCATTGCGCCGTACGATCCGGATGACGCACCGCACATCGCCGATCAAATTTCCGCCGGCACTGCGGGCCATGCAGCCGTCGCAGGCTTGGGCGCGGCGGGCTTCGGCGCGCTGAAGCTCGATTTCGACCTCGAGTTGCCGCCGAGTCCGGCTCAGCCATTGCCCGCGTTCACGCCGGCCGATCTCAGCCGCATCGCGCGCAACAAGCTCGATCTGGCCACCGAATATATCGACCTCGGCGACCTGTCCGGCGCGCGCGCACTCATCAACGAAGTGATTGAAGCGAACGATCCGGCCACGCGTACTGACGCCCGCGCGCTGCTCTCGACGCTCGCTCCGTTGTCGTGAAGCGTATTGCACTAGGCGTCCAGTACGACGGCTCGGCATTCTGCGGCTGGCAGTCGCAGCCGCACGGCAAGACCGTGCAGGACGAGCTCGAACGGGCATTGCGCGAGTTCGCGCAAACGCCCGTGCAAACCGTGGTGGCGGGCCGCACGGATACGGGTGTGCACGGCCTCGGCCAGGTCGTGCACTTCGACACTGAACTCGATCGCACAGATTTTTCGTGGATTCGCGGCACCAACGCCTTCCTGCCGAAGACAATCGCCGTGCAGTGGGCCAAGCCCATGCCCGACGCGTTCCACGCGCGGTTTTCGGCGTTCGAGCGGACCTATTACTACGTCCTGTACGTTCACCCGTTTCGCTCGCCGATGCAGGCGACGCGGGCCGGCTGGGTGCACACGCCGGTCGACGTCGATGCCATGCGGACCGCCGCCGCCCATCTGATCGGCGAACACGATTTTTCGGCGTTCCGTTCGTCGCAATGCCAGGCTAAAACACCGGTCAAGCATCTGTATCAGATCGACATGCGGCAACAGGGTGACTTCGTTCATTTCCGCTTTCGGGCGAACGCGTTTCTGCACCATATGGTGCGCAACCTGATGGGCTGTCTCGTCGATATTGGGCGGGGACGCCATCCGGCTGACTGGATGGCCGAAGTGCTCGCCAGCCGCGATCGCGACTGCGCCGCGCCCACCTTCATGCCTGACGGCCTGTACCTGGCGCAGGTGGGCTATCCTGAGCAATTCGCCGTGCCCGCGCCGCAGATAGGCAGCGTACCGTGGAGCAACCTATGGACCGAGCAAGCGCAAACATGAAATCAACTGAAAATCCGGCGGCCGAAGCAAACGCCGGCGCGCAACAGCATGCCGCGCCGCATCGCACGCGTATCAAGCTGTGCGGCCTGTCGAAGCCGGAGGACGTGTCTCACGCGATCGACCTCGGCGCCGACGCGATCGGCCTCGTGTTCTATCCGCCGAGCCCGCGGTCGGTGAGCGTCGCGCAGGCTGTCGAGCTGGTGCATGACGTGCCCCCGTTCGTGTCGGTCGTCGGTTTGTTCGTCAATGCGACGCAGGACTGGATTCGCGAAGTCGTCAGCAATGTCGGGCTCACGCTGCTGCAGTTCCATGGCGACGAGACCCCGGAGCAGTGCGAATCGCTCGCTGGCATTGCGGGTTTGCCTTGGTTGCGCGCGTTGCGAGTCGCGGCGGATACTCAACCGGCTGATTTGGTAAAATCAGCACTTAACTATTCAGCAGCCAGCAGCCTTCTGTTCGACACCCATGTCGAAGGCTATGGCGGCGGCGGGAAGGTTTTCGATTGGTCACTTATTCCAGCAGAGCTCGCGCGTCGGGCCGTTTTGAGTGGTGGGTTGAACGCGCAAAACGTCAGTGATGCGATCCATCGCGTGCGCCCGTACGCGGTCGATGTCTCGAGCGGCATCGAAGTGCCGGGCGCCAGGGGCGTGAAAGATCACGCCCGGATGGCGGCGTTCGTACGCGCGGTGCGCGCAGCGGACGCTGAATGATTCAGGCGGCGCGGTTGTCTCATAGGAAAGCCGCGCGCCACACTGAGAAGAGTGATCACCATGTATAACTTGCCTGACGAAAGAGGCCATTTCGGCCAATATGGCGGCGTGTTCGTCGCTGAAACGCTGGTTCACGCGCTCGACGAGCTGCGTGCCGCGTATGAGAAATATCAGAAAGACCCGGAATTCGTCGCTGAATACGAGCGCGAACTGAAGTATTTCGTGGGTCGTCCGTCCCCGATTTATCACGCACAGCGCTGGAGCGAAATGCTCGGCGGCGCGCAGGTCTTCCTCAAGCGTGAAGACCTGAACCACACCGGCGCGCACAAGATCAATAACGTGATCGGCCAGGCGCTGCTCGCAAAGCGCATGGGCAAGCCCCGCGTGATCGCGGAAACCGGCGCGGGCCAGCACGGCGTGGCGACCGCGACCATCGCGGCGCGCTTCGGCATGGAATGCGTGGTCTACATGGGCGAGGAAGACGTGCGCCGCCAGGCGGCCAACGTCTACCGGATGAAGCTGCTCGGCGCGACCGTCGTGCCGGTGGCGTCCGGCTCCCGCACGCTGAAGGACGCGCTCAATGAAGCGATGCGCGACTGGGTGACCAACGTCGAAAACACCTTCTACATTATCGGTACGGTGGCCGGGCCGCATCCGTATCCGATGATGGTGCGCGATTTCCAGCGCGTGATCGGCGACGAGTGTAAGGTCCAGATGCCCGAACTGGTCGGCCGCCAGCCCGACGCCGTGATTGCGTGCGTTGGCGGCGGTTCTAATGCGATGGGTATCTTTTACCCGTACATTGACGACGCTTCGGTGCAACTGATCGGCGTCGAGCCGGCGGGCGATGGGATCGAAACGGGCCGGCACGCAGCCTCGCTGATCGCCGGCACGCCGGGTGTGCTGCACGGTAACCGCACGTATCTCCTGCAAGACGAGAACGGTCAGATCATCGAAACCCATTCGATCTCGGCCGGTCTGGACTATCCGGGCGTCGGCCCCGAGCACGCGTGGCTTAAAGACAGCAAGCGCGCGCAATATGTCAGCATCACCGACGAAGAAGCGCTCAAGGCGTTCCACGATTGCTGTCGCATCGAAGGCATTATTCCGGCGCTCGAGTCCAGCCATGCGCTGGCGTACGCCGCGAAGCTCGCGCCGACGCTGCCGAAGGACAAGGTCCTTCTGGTCAATCTGTCGGGCCGCGGCGACAAGGACATGCATACGGTCGCTGAGCGATCGGGCATTCAGTTCTGAGCGCCGCGACGATGCGCGACGAGTTCGACGAGCCGCAACCGGCGCTTGAAACCACCCCGGTCACCGAAGTCGTGGTGGCCGAGGCGCCTGCACCCCTGTTACCGCAGGTGCCCGCCGGCATCCGGCTGTTGAACCGCGATTTTCTGACCGATGTGGCGAACATCCCCGACGGGTCGATCGACCTGATCCTTTGCGATCCGCCTTATGGGCTCGGCAAGGATTATGGCAACGACTCCGACATGCGCTCCGGCGAGGATTTCCTCGCCTGGACGCGTGGCTGGCTCGAGCTGGCTATTCCGAAGCTCAAGCCGTCGGGTTCGCTGTATATCTTCTGCACGTGGCAGTACGCGCCGGAAATCTTCAGCTTCCTGAAGACAAAACTCACGATGATCAACGAAATCATCTGGGACCGGCGCGTGCCGAGCATGGGTGGAACGGTGCGCCGTTTTACCTCGGTGCACGACAACATCGGCTTTTTCGCGGTGTCGAAAGATTATTTTTTCGATCTCGATCCCGTCCGCATCCCGTACGATGCCGTCACGAAGAAGGCGCGTTCGCGGAAATTGTTCGAAGGCAGTAAGTGGCTGGAGCTTGGCTATAATCCGAAAGACGTCTGGTCGGTATCGCGACTGCATCGGCAACACGCCGAACGCGTCGATCATCCGACCCAGAAGCCTCTGGAAATCGTCGAGCGGATGGTGCTGGCAAGTTGTCCGAAGGGCGGGCGCGTACTCGACCCGTTCATGGGCAGCGGCACCACCGCAGTCGCTTGCGCCCGGCAGCAGCGCGAATTCGTCGGCTATGAGATCAATGAAAGTTACTGCGCAATAGCGCGCGAACGCGTTAGCGCGGCCGCGTCGGCGCCCCCTGTCTCTCGTAAAGCCCGCAAGGTTGCGGCCAAAACCGAGCGGCAAACCGAGGCGCAATAAGCGCGCAGTAGCCCAAAAATCCGAGAATATTCCATGTCCCGTATCAAGAACACGTTTGCCGCGTTGTCCGCCCAGGGTAAGAAGGGCCTGATTCCGTTCATGACGGCCGGCGACCCGGATCCGGCGCGCACGGTCGAGTTCATGCACGCGCTCGCCGCCGGCGGCGCCGATGTGATCGAACTCGGCGTGCCGTTTTCCGATCCGATGGCCGACGGCCCGGTGATCCAGCAGTCGTCCGAACGCGCGTTGGCGCATGGTGTGTCGCTGCGTCACGTGCTGGCCGATGTGAAGCGCTTCCGCGAAACCGACGACAAGACGCCGGTGGTGCTGATGGGCTACGCCAATCCGATCGAACGCATGGGCACCGAAGCGTTCGCCAAGGCGGCGAAGGAAGCTGGCGTAGACGGCGTGCTGGTTGTCGACTACCCGCCTGAAGAGTGCGTTATCTTCGCTGAACAGATGCGATCTGCCGGCATCGATCCGATCTTTTTGCTTGCGCCCACCTCCACGGACGAGCGTATCGCAGAAGTCGGCAAAATCGCCAGCGGTTATGTTTATTATGTGTCGTTGAAAGGCGTGACCGGCGCGGCAAATCTGGACGTTTCCAGCATCGCGAGTAAAATCCCGGCCATCAAGTCGCGCGTACCCCTGCCGGTGGGCGTCGGTTTTGGCATCCGTGATGCGCAAACGGCGCGTTCGGTGGCCGAAGTGTCCGATGCCGTCGTGATCGGCAGCCGTATCGTGCAGTTGCTCGAACAAGCGGCTCCCGAAACCGCCGCCGAGTCGCTCAAGCACTTCATCGCTGAAGTGCGCGAGGCGATCGATAGCGTCGCGACTGCCCGATAACAGTTATTTTTGTCGTCTGTAGTGTGAACGGCGGGTTCGTCCCGCCGTTTGCGCCACCGTTGACCCCAGAAGGATTCAATATGAGCTGGCTCGATAAGCTGCTGCCGCCGAAAATCAAACAAACCGACCCGAAGAACCGCAAGGGGATTCCGGAAGGCCTGTGGATCAAGTGCCCGTCGTGCGAAGCCGTGCTGTACCGCAATGACGTCGAGGCCAATCTGCACGTTTGCCCGAAGTGCGACCATCACATGCGCATCGGCGCGCGTGAGCGGCTCGACGGCCTGCTCGACCCGGAAGGCCGCTACGAAATCGGCCAGGAAATCGTCCCGGTCGACGCGCTCAAGTTCAAAGACAGCCGCAAGTACCCGGATCGCCTGAAAGAGGCGATGGACGACACCGACGAAACCGACGCGATGGTCGTGATGGGCGGTGCCATCCACACGCTGCCGGTGGTGGTCGCATGTTTCGAGTTCTCGTTCATGGGTGGGTCGATGGGTTCGGTGGTCGGCGAGCGTTTCGCGCGCGGCGCGCAGAACGCGCTCGAACAGAAAGTGCCGTTTATCTGCTTCACCGCTTCGGGCGGCGCGCGGATGCAGGAAAGCTTGCTTTCGCTGATGCAGATGGCGAAGACCACGGCCATGCTCACCAGGCTCGCTGAAGCCAAGCTGCCGTTCATTTCCGTGCTGACCGACCCGACCATGGGCGGCGTGTCGGCGAGTTTTGCGTTCCTCGGCGACGTGGTGATCGCCGAGCCGAAGGCGCTGATCGGCTTTGCCGGCCCGCGCGTGATCGAACAGACCGTGCGTGAAAAGCTGCCGGAAGGCTTCCAGCGCGCCGAGTTCCTGCTGACGAAGGGCGCGGTCGATATGATCGTCGACCGTCGCAAGCTGCGTGAAGAAATCGCGCAATTGATGGCGCTGTTGAGCCATCAGCCGGCGGACGCGGTGGCGTAAGCCTTCGCATCCATGCCGCGGCGCGCCCTGTCAGGTGCGGCCGTCGTCAGAAAAGCAGTCAAAAAATAGCGCGCCGCGAGAGTCATCAAGCGGCGCGCTGTCATTTCCGGGATAATCACGATCTCGCAACGCAGCACAGCTCAGATTCACTCGATGACCACATTCCCCACCCTCGACGCGTGGCTCACGCACCTTGAATCCGCGCATCCTGTCGGCATCGACATGGGATTGGGCCGTATCACCCAGGTACGTGACGCGATGCAGTTGTCGTTCGCGTGCCCGATCATCACGGTCGGCGGCACGAACGGCAAGGGGTCGACCTGTGCGATCCTCGAATCGATTCTGCTGCGCGCGGGCTTCAGGGTGGGCTGCCATACGTCGCCGCACCTGCTGTCGTTCAATGAGCGGGCGCGCGTGAACGGCGAAATGGCGAGCGACGCAGATCTGCTGCCGCATTTCGAAGCCGTCGAAGCCGCACGCCTGAGCCTCGCCGAACCGGTTACGCTGACCTACTTCGAATTCACGACGCTGGCGATCATGAGTCTGTTCGCCTCGCGCGGATTGGACGCGGTGATTTTCGAAGTCGGCCTTGGCGGCCGCCTCGACGCGGTCAACATCCTCGATACGGACTGCGCGATCATCACCAGCATCGATATTGATCACACGGATTATCTCGGCGACACGCGCGAGAAAATCGCTTTCGAAAAAGCCGGCATTTTCCGGCCGGGTAAGCCGGCGATCTGCGCCGATCCGGTGGCGCCGCAAACTTTGATCGATCACGCCGAAAAGATCGGCGCCGAATTGTGGTTGTTCGGCCGCGACTTCCGTTATGAAGGCCAGGCGGGCAGCGAGCGCCAGCAATGGAGCTACGTGGGCCCGACGATGCGCCGTTCCTCGCTCGCCTATCCGGCGTTGCGCGGGGCGAATCAGTTGATCAACACGTCGGCGGCCCTCGCGGGTCTTGAAGCGCTGCGCGACCGGCTCCCGGTCTCGGCGCAGGACATCCGCCTGGGCCTCGCCAACGTCGAACTGCCGGGGCGCTTCCAGGTGCTGCCCGGCAAGCCGGCCATCGTGCTCGACGTGGGGCACAACCCGCACGCAGCCGCGGTGCTGACGCAAAATCTCGGCAATATGGGCTTTTTCCCGTACACCTATGCCGTGTTCGGCGCGATGCGCGACAAGGACATTGCCGGCGTGCTGGCCCATCTGAAGGGCGAAATCGATCATTGGTGCGTGACCGATCTGCCGACCCCGCGTGCGGCTTCGGCGGCAGAACTCGAGGCGGCCTTGCGCGAGCAGGGCGTGGATGATAGCAACGATAGCAGCGTGACGCGCTACGCATCCCCGGCAGAGGCATTCCAAGACGCGCTAAAACGAGCGTCAGAGAATGATAGAATCGTGGTTTTCGGCAGTTTCTATACGGTAGCAGGCGTGATGGCCTACCGTAAATCGCAGCAACACTGAACGGGCGCCAGGCTCGAACCAAGCGATTCATGGGAATTTTCTCGTTCGGCAAGAAAGACGACGCACCTACCCGGCGCGGCGCAAACACCAGTTCCACCCGGGCCGCCCGTGGCGAGCGCGTGGAGCGGCGAACCCGCCGCACGGAGCGCACCGTGGATGCAGATGCGATGCTGCTCGACCCTACGTTGCCTGAAAAGCAGCGTGCGCGGCGCAGACTCGTCGGCGCGATCGCGCTGGTTGTCGCCGCGGTCGTGATCCTGCCGATGGTGCTGGACTCGCACCCGAAGCCCGTTACTGACGACATTTCCATCGATATTCCGAGCCGCCCCGCGCCGAAGGTCGCCAAGACCGACGAAGACACGCAGGCTGGCGTAGCACCGGATAACCCAGTGCCTGACGCGGCACTTGCCGCTTCCGGCCTTGCGCCGACAGCGGCAGCCACGCAAGGCCAGTCCGGCGCCGCCAATCAGCAGAGCGCGGCGACCAGCGCAGCACCCGCAGCCAAGCCGGCCGCGAAACCGCAAGCGCCCGCCGCCGTCGCCGCCAATCCGGCAGCGCCTGTCGCGCAAGCGCCCGCCAAACCGGCCAAAGCACCCGCCACGCAAAGCGCGGCGAATGTTCCGGCGCCGAGCGACGACAGTGCGAATACGGCCGCCGCAAGCGCGGACGCCAATTCCGGCACGCCGGCGTCGCCCCCGGGCAGCCGTTTCGCCGTCCAGTTGGGCGCATTTGCGAACGATGCCAGCGCGCGTAATTGGGCCGCCAAGTTGAAAGCGGCCGGTGTGCCCGCATATACCGAACATCGGAAACAGGCCGACGGCTCGACGCTCACGCTATTGCGCGCCGGTCCGTTCGCCGACCGTGCAGCGGCTACCGCCGCGATTGCGAAGGTTCGTGAGGCCGGCTTGACGTCGGGCGCGAACAGCGGCGCTGCACAGTAAGCGAGCGATGTTCACTGCCTTCGACTACGCTGTAATGGCGGTGATCGGTTTGTCGGCCTTGCGCGGCACGTGGCGCGGCTTTTTGTCTGAGATATTCGGGCTGATCGGCTGGATCGCGGCGTTTTTCATTGCTTGCCGCTTCGTGGGTTATGTCGTGCCGTTTATCCCCGCCACGTGGCCGGGCGGCGCGCTGACCCAGTGGCTTCTGGCATTCGCGCTCGTGGTGATTGGCGTGGTGCTGGTGGCAAGCGTGCTGAACGCGTTGCTGAGCCGCATTGTGCAGGCAACCGGCTTGAGCGGCGTGGACCGCTCGCTCGGTTTGATGTTCGGCCTCGTACGCGGGGTCATGCTGGTGCTGATTCTGGTCGCCCTTGCTGGCTTGACCGAACTGCCCCAACAGGAATTCTGGCGCAACGCCTTGCTCCGGCCCTATGCGGTCGAGGGCGTGCACGTAATGAAACCGCTGCTTCCCGAGACGCTCGCTGCCTACGTCCGCGTGTGACGATCAGGTGAACGGTTAAGGGACCGCAGCAGGACTCCGGCGCAATCCGGTTGCCTGTATGCACCGTCGCGTACCCTCGCGCGGCATCGCAGGCACCGGCCGCCGTTACGAATTTCGTACCTTTGAAGGACATGCCATGTGCGGCATCGTAGGCGTAGTTTCCCATTCTCCGGTCAATCAGCTGATCTATGACAGCCTGCTGCTGCTGCAGCACCGCGGTCAGGACGCCGCCGGCATCGCAACAGCGAACGGCAGCAACTTCCACATGCATAAGGCCAACGGCATGGTCCGCGACGTGTTCCGCACGCGCAACATGCGCAGCCTGCCCGGCACCACCGGTATCGGCCAGGTCCGTTACCCGACCGCCGGTTCTGCATCGAGCGAAGAAGAAGCCCAGCCGTTCTACGTGAACGCGCCGTTCGGCATCATCCTCGCGCACAACGGCAATCTGACCAACTGGCAGCAACTGAAAGATGAGATGTTCCGCATCGATCGCCGCCACATCAATACCAATTCCGACACCGAAGTGATGCTCAACGTGCTCGCGCACGAACTGCAGCTGTCCAGCTCGAGCCTGCAACTCGATCCGGCGGCGCTGTTCAAGGCGGTGTCGGGCGTGCATCGCCGGGTGCGGGGTTCGTACGCGATCGTGTCGCTGATTGCCGGCTACGGTTTGCTCGGTTTCCGCGACCCGTTCGGCATTCGTCCGCTGTGCCTCGGCAAGCAGGAAACGCCGGAAGGCGTCGAGTGGATCCTGGCGTCGGAATCCGTTGCGATCGAAGGGATTGGTTTCGAATTCGTGCGTGACATTGCGCCGGGCGAAGCCATTTTCATCGACCTCGAGGGCAATCTGCACTCGCAGCAATGCGCGACGAATCCGAGCCTGAACCCGTGCATTTTCGAACTCGTGTACCTCGCGCGTCCGGACTCTGTGCTCGACGGCGTGCCGGTCTACAACGTGCGTCTGCGCATGGGCGATTACCTCGCCGAGAAGATCAAGCGCGAATTGCCGGATGTTCCGATCGACGTCGTGATGCCGATTCCCGATTCGTCCCGCCCGGCTGCAATGCAGGTCGCGAAGAAGCTGGGTGTCGAATATCGCGAAGGCTTCTTCAAGAACCGCTATGTGGGCCGTACCTTCATCATGCCGGGCCAGGCGATGCGCAAGAAGTCGGTGCGCCAGAAGCTGAACGCCATGGGCATCGAGTTCAAGGGCAAGAACGTGCTGATCGTCGACGATTCGATCGTGCGCGGTACCACGTCGCACGAAATCGTGCAGATGGCACGCGACGCCGGCGCGAACAAGGTGATCTTTGCTTCGGCGGCGCCGCCGGTGAAGTACCCGAACGTCTACGGTATCGATATGCCCACGCGCGGCGAACTCGTCGCACATGGCCGTACGGACGATGAAGTCGCGCGCATGATCGGCGCGGACTACCTCGTTTATCAGGACGTAGACGCCCTGAAGCAGGCGGTGCGCGATATCAACCCGGCGCTGAAGGAATTCGAAGCATCGTGCTTCGACGGCAACTACGTGACCGGCGATGTGACCACCGAGTACCTCGACCGCATCGAAACCGCGCGTCTCGCACCGTCTTCGCAATCGGATCGCGATGCCGCGAGCGAAGCGGCCGACGGCGGCCCGGCGCGCTCGCAACTGCATCTGCAGTTGTCGGTAGGTTGAGTGATCCCGCTCATGGCGTGGCCCGCTGCACGCCACGCCGCGAGCGTGTTAGCATGATGGCTTGCGTCGATTTGATCTCAGCTTGCGGACGCGGGGCAACCCAAAACAGCTAAAGCGAAAGGTGGAAAAAGCCGCAATCATCCGCCTCCGCTCCAGCTTTCCCCCGCACATGAAGCCCGCTTATGCCGACGCAAAAGCGGGCTTTTTTGTTGCTGCCGTTCGGCGTGATGCGCGCTTCCCACGTGAATCACGTGAGCCGTAGACGCCGAACCCAGTCATGGAACATTGGAAACCAGAACTAACATGGACGACTCCCTGAACTTCGATACGCTGGCAGTCCGCTCGGGCACAGTGCGCAGCGACTTCAACGAACATTCGGAAGCGATTTTCCTGACCTCGAGCTTCGTCTTCGCGAGTGCCGCGGACGCCGCCGAAAAATTCAAGAATTCCGAAGACAACTACACCTATTCGCGCTTCACGAACCCGACCGTCTCGATGTTCCAGGACCGTCTGGCCGCGCTCGAAGGCGGCGAAGCGTGCATGGCCACGGCTTCGGGGATGGCCGCAATCATGTCGGTGGTGATGTCGACGCTGCAGGCCGGCGACCATCTGGTCAGCTCGCAGGCGCTGTTCGGTTCGACGCTCGGCATGTTCTCGCAGATCTTCAGCAAGTTCGGCATCACGACGACTTTTGTCGATCCGACCGATCTGGAGGCCTGGAAAAACGCCGTGCGTCCCGAGACGAAGATGTTCTTCCTCGAAACGCCGTCGAACCCGCTGACCGAGGTCGCCGATATTGAAGCGATCAGCAAGATCGCGAAGTCGGCCAACGCGATATTCGTGGTCGACAACTGCTTCTGTAGCCCGGCTTTGCAACAGCCGCTGAAGCTCGGCGCGGACGTCGTGATGCACTCGGCCACCAAGTTCCTCGACGGCCAGGGGCGTGTGCTTGGCGGCGCGCTGGTCGGCTCGAAGCAGTTCATCATGGACAAGGTGTTCCCGTTCGTGCGCAGTGCTGGGCCGACCTTGTCCGCGTTCAACGCATGGGTGCTGCTCAAGGGCATGGAAACGCTGTCGCTGCGTGTTGAGAAGCAGTCGGCGAATGCACTCGAAATCGCCCGCTGGCTCGAAACGCATCCGGCCGTGAACCGCGTGTTCTATCCGGGGCTCGAATCGCATCCGCAGCACGCGCTGGCGATGCGTCAGCAGAAGGCGGGCGGCGCGATCCTGTCGTTCGAACTGAAGGGCGATACGCCTGAGCAGATGCGCGCGAATGCCTGGCGTGTGATCGACAACACGAAGATCTGCTCGATCACCGGCAACCTCGGCGATACGCGTACCACCATCACGCATCCGGCGACCACCACGCATGGTCGCGTGACGCCGGAAGCGCGCGCGGCGGCGGGCATCAGCGAAGGGCTGATCCGTCTTGCAGTGGGTCTGGAAAACGCCGGCGATATCCGCGGCGATCTGGAGCGCGGTCTGACGGGTTAATCACGCCAGGCAGGTTGTAGCAGGAAACGCGGGCTGCCTTTTCAGGTGGCTCGCGGATTGCGCGAACTCAGTGGCGCAACGCGCGCCATTGACCGGGCGCCAGCCCGAAACGCCGCGTGAATGCGTGCGTGTAAGCGCTTTGATCGCCGAAGCCGATTTCCAACGCGATATCGCTGAGCGACAGGCGCGGATCGGACAGTAAGCCAAGAGACGTATCGAGCCGCAGACGCTGCAAATAGCGATGCGGCGTTTCGCCGAAGGCGTCGATAAAAAGCTGATGAAAGCGCCGCATGCCGAAGCCGCAGTGCGTGGCGAGGTCGGCGATACGCAGCGGTTCCGACAGATGCTCGCGCAGCCAGCGGTCGATGCGCGCGAAGTCGAGGCCAGGCGCGTGTGTCCCGGTCATAGTGCCGGCGTCCGCCACTAACGCAGCGCCCAATCGTGCGGCTGCGTCCCATTGAAAACGCCGGGTGTCCAGCTCGTCGGCTTGCACGCCCCCTGTGGCGTGCGCCGCAATCCGATGCACGAGTTGCGTGAGCGAGGCATCTACCGTCACGGCCCGTGCGCGGTCGAAGAGACGTTCCGGCACGGCCAGCGAGGCGGCCGGCAGATCCAGCACCAACTGCCGGTTCTCGCCGACGCCCGCGTAATCGTGCCGCGCTCCAGCCGGGATGAGCCACGCAGAACCGGCGTCGATCTGTTGCGCGACGCCGTCTACCGCCATCACCATCGCGCCGTCGAGCCCGAGCACGACCTGGTGAAAGTCGTGCACGTCCGACGCTTCGATCGCGCCGTAACGGCGCAGCGAAACGCTAGGTGCAGTGACGGCGGCATGACCCATTGGCGAAGCCCGATTACAAAATACAGAACAGCACAGCGAAAAACTTAAACGTCGAGCAGTTCGACTTCGAACACGAGCGTTGCATTCGGCGGAATCACGCCGCCTGCGCCACGCACGCCATAGCCGAGTTGCGGCGGAATCGTCAGCTTGCGCGTGCCGCCAACCTTCATGCCTTGCACGCCTTCATCCCAGCCCTTGATGACCATGCCGCCGCCCAGCACGAACGCGAACGGGTCGTTGCGGTCTTTGCTCGAGTCGAACTTCTGGCCGTCGGTCAGCCAGCCGGTGTAGTGCACGCTGACGGTCTTGCCGGCAACCGCTTCGGCGCCAGTGCCTTCAACGATGTCTTCGTATTTCAGGCCGGATTCGGTAGTCACAGTCGACATGTGTCGCTCCTTAGGTCAAAAACGTAAAAACCGACATTGTAGGCGTGTTGGCGTCGCATCGCCCAGGATTGCCGCGTGGCATGCGGTTTGCGTCCACGTTGGCCATCCGGCCAGGCTGGTTGCGCTGGGCGGCATGCCTATAATGGGACTTCTTTTAACAATTCATGTACCGCCTGAGAGGGCTCGATCGTGACAACGTCTTCCACCGGGGCCACCGGCGCACAGCCGGCTATTTCCGGCTTCGCCGTTTCCGAACGCACCGCGCATCTGCGCGCGGAGACCGCGCTGTTTATGCGCGATCACGTGCTGTCGCTGGTGTCGCACGACTTGCGTGGTCCGCTGAACGCCATCCATAGCTGGGCGTACGTGCTCGAGCGCAAGCTCGATGCAAACGACCCCAACGCGCAGCGCGCCGTCACCGGGATTCGAAGCGGCGTGGACCAGCAGGTAAAGTTGCTGGAGACGATTATCGACGCCACGCGGGCCGGAACCAAATCGCTGGCGCTCGCTTGTGCGACGTTTCCGCTGCATCCGCTACTCGATGAAACCGTTGCAGAAGTCCGCTCCGGATTGGCGCGCACGCGTGGCGTCGA
This sequence comes from Paraburkholderia sediminicola, assembly GCF_046027825.1. GTDB lineage: Bacteria > Pseudomonadota > Gammaproteobacteria > Burkholderiales > Burkholderiaceae > Paraburkholderia > Paraburkholderia sediminicola_D. The sequence goes on along the minus strand of NZ_JAQQDU010000004.1, from coordinate 72,496 downwards.
CGTGACGGTCGAGTCGCAACTCGCCACCGAGCAGGGCAACGGCGACCGTGAGCGCCTGGCCGCCGCGCTGTGGGTGATGCTCACGTTTGCCGTCGAGGCGAGCACGGAGGGCGCCGCGGTCACGCTGGCCGCACGCGCGGATGCCACCAGGTGGTACGCCACCGCCACCTTCAAGCCGAGCGCCGCCGCACTGGACGATCCTGCGCTGCCTCATTTGCTGGAAGTCTTTGCCCGCAAGCAGGCGCGCGAACCGCGTGAAGCCAATCGGATCGCGTGGGTGTTCGCGCTGTGCAAGCGCGTCGCGGAAGCGCACGGCGGCAGTTTCGAGCAAAGCGACATACTTGAGAGCGAAACTGCTACGCTCGCGCTGCATGTGCCGCTGAGTGCGACGACCGCAGCGTGAGTGTCGGCCGTCGCCGTGCATTCCTGTGCGCGATTAACTTTCATTCAGCTTTCGCCCTCTATACTGACAACTTTAGTTGCCGGAGCCCTTCGCTTTGATCCAGGTTGTCGCCCTTATCGGTGCTTTGTTTCTCGTTGCCCTCAACGGATTTTTCGTCGCCGCCGAATTCGGTCTGGTGAAGCTGCGGCAGACCCGTGTGCAGAGCCTTGCCGCCAAACACGGTATGCGCGGGCGTTTGCTGGCGAAGGTGCATGGGCGGCTCGACGCCTATCTGTCCGCCTGTCAGCTCGGTATTACGCTGGCGTCGCTCGGACTTGGTTGGATCGGTGAGCCGGCGTTCGCGGAACTCCTCACGCCTGTCTTCAGCCTGCTGGGTGTGGAATCGGAGAAGCTGATCCACGGTATCTCGCTGTTCTTCGCGTTCTCGTGTATTTCGTTCCTGCACATCGTGGTGGGCGAGCTAGCCCCGAAATCTCTGGCGATTCGCGAGTCGGAAAAGGTTTCGCTGTGGGCCGCCACGCCGCTCTACGGCTTTTACTGGGCGATGTACCCGGCGATCTGGGTGCTCAATTCCAGCGCCAATGCGGTGTTGAGACTCGCGGGTCTGGCCGCGGACCACGGCCACGATTCGCATTACTCGACCGACGAACTCAAGCTGATCCTGCGTGGCCGCCACGCCAACGTCGCGACTGAACTCGGTTCGCCGGATGGCGCCTATAGCCAGGACGAATGGAACACGATTGCGCATTCGCTGGATTTTTCGCGCATGACCGTCTCGGATCTGATGCGCCCGTCCTATGAAATGGTCGGCATGCGGCGCGATTTGCCGTTGCGCGAAAACATGCAGGTGGTGGCGCGGCACCGCTTCAGCCGCTATCCGCTGTTCGAAGACGCGTCCGGCGAGCGCGTGGCCGGCATGATCCACTTGAAAGACCTGCTGCTGGCACGGCACGCGGGGAGCACGCTCGACGACCTCTCCAAATATGCGCGGCCCGTACAGTATGTGAAGCCGGACATGCCGGCGCTCGAACTGTTTCGCCGCTTCCGCAAGGGTGCGCCGCACTTCGCGCTGGTTGGCCACAAGAACGCGAAACCGATCGGCTTTCTGACGCTGGACAATCTGCTCGGCGCACTGGTTGGGCAGATCCACGACGAATTCCGCCAGGGCGACGCCGACTGGACGCGTATGGACGACGGCACGTTGATGGGCAAGGGGAGTTTGCCGGTGGTGTCGCTGGAACGCGCGCTCGGGATCGATATCGACGAGGGCAAGGCCGAATCGGTCGGCGGCCTCGTGATTCAGGCGCTCAACGATTTGCCTACCGAAGGGCAGCGCATTGAGTTCGATCGCTTCGACGTGGTGGTCAAGAAGATGAAGGGGCCGCGGATTGTGCTCGTGCGCGTGTATCCGAAGACCTTCGACGATGAAGGCGGCTAATGGGCTTTAATCGGCTTCTGCACTGAATCCGTCCCAGGTCACTGAAACATTGCTCGGGTAAAATCGTCGTCCATACCACCGGGGGCGATATGGGATATTTGCTGGTGCTGGGCGTCGGTTTGCTGGCGGGCACGCTGAGCGGCGTGATCGGCACGGGCTCGTCGATGATGCTGATGCCCGTTCTCGTAATGCTGTTCGGTCCGCAGCAGGCGGTACCGATCATGGCGATCGCCGCGATCATGGGCAACTTCGGCAAGATCCTTGCGTGGTGGCGCGAGATCGACTGGCGAGCCTGCGGCGCTTACTGCGTGACTGCGGTTCCAGGCGCCGCGCTGGGCGTGCGGACGCTTCTTGCGTTGCCGCCCCACGCGGTCGAACTTGCGTTGGGATTGTTCTTTGTCGCGATGGTGCCGACGCGGCGCTGGCTGGCGCGACGCGCTATCAAATTCACTTTGTGGCAGCTTTCGCTGATCGGCGGCGTGGTGGGTTTTCTCACCGGCATCGTCGTGTCCACCGGGCCGATTACGGTGCCCGTGTTTATGTCGTATGGCCTTGTTAAAGGCGCTTTTCTTGCGACCGAAGCGGCCGGATCCCTGGCTGTCTACGGCACCAAAGTCGCGGTTTTCAAGCATTTCGGCGCATTGCCATTGCATGTGGTGATCGACGGTTTGATCACCGGCACGGCACTCATGATCGGGTCTTTTTCCGCGCGGCTGATTGTGGTCCGGATGAGTCCTGCGGTTTTCAAACTTGTCGTTGATGGGTTGATGTTGTCGTCGGGCGTTTCGTTGCTGTGGGCGGCAGGGCGCTAGGTTCCTCTTAGCGAAAAGGTGTGGAACATCACCCCACCGACGCCTGAAACACCCTCTGGTAGTTGCCCCCAAGAATCGCCCCGACTTCCGCTTGCGAGAATCCCGCCTGTAACAGCGCACTGGCCAGATCGGGCAACTGCTTGTAGCTCGTGAACACGGGGGGTGAAATAAACCCGAGCATGTCTGTCCCGAGGCCGACATGTTCCACCCCGACGACATCCGCCATGCGCTTGACGCCCTCGGCCATCGCATGCAAATCGCGAAACGATCCTGAGCTCGGCCAAACGCCAATCACGCCACCCGTACCGGCGATCATCCGCGCATGATCCGGCGTGATGTGCCGGCTTCGCGCACTCGGATGCGTGGCCAATGCCGAATGCGAGAGCACCAGTGGCTTGGTCGACGTATCGGCCGCGCGCTTCACCAGGTCGTAGGTGCCGTGCGCCACGTCCACGACGATTCCCAACGCATTACAGCGCTGTACCACCTGCACGCCGATGTCCGTGAGGCCGCCATGCACCGGCGGCTCGGTCTGGATATCGCCCAGTTCATTCACGCGATAGTGCGTCAGTTGCAGATGCCGCAATTGATGCTTCGTGTACGCCTCATCGACACGATCCACCTGGCCTTCGAGAAAATCCGAGCCTTCAGCGGAGATGATCGCGCAGGGTCCGAGCGGGCCGAGCTTCGTTAGCGACGCCGTATCTGTTACCACTCGAATCTGCTCACGTTCGACCAATTGATGCGCGCGCAGGAATTCAGTCTGGCCGAGCGCATACAGTTCGCCCGGCTGTGGCTCGCGCCATGCTTCGAAACGCTTACGGTTATCCGCCACACGCGTGACGGTCGTATCGGTGACGATCGCCAGGCAGATGACATTCATGCCGCCGGCGCGCATCGGCGCGGCCAGCGGGATAAACGGACGGTTTGCGCCGATCACCGGATTGCGTGACACGATCACGCGGCCACCGTGGCTGTGCATGTCGATGGTGAGCATGCCGGGAGGCGCTTGCCATGCCGGTGCGGTTTCGGATTGTGCGGATTGTGCCGGTTGCGTTGTCTGTGCCGTCTGTGTCGTTTCGGCGTGGGCCTCGGTGTAGCCGGCAAAGCGCCCGGGCGCACAGGCCGTCAACCCAAGCGCCGCGCCTGATGCCAGAAACGCGCGCCGGCTAAATCGACGCTGTGGCGCGTGCGGAGGATCGAGCGGCATTGCATCGACTAACCGATAGCGCCAGCCCGCAGGATCGTCGAGCAGACGAACCAGCCGGCCGCGCAGAGCCAGCGCCTCAGCCTGTGGCGCGAGCGGCATGGCCATCTGCACTTCGATCGATGTCAGCGGATTGCGCGGCACGCAGCCCCCACAGCATGGCTCGTCGGCGCTCAGCAAGAAGTAATCGACTGCGTCCGCTTGCGGGTCCAGTGGAATCATCCAGCCTGATATGTCGACACGCGTGCCGTGCAAGGTGTCAGCACTTCCACTCTGAATACTCGGCCAGTCGATCTGCATCGGTGTTCCTCTCGAGTACGGCTTACTTGCGGGCTGCTGTGGCCCGGCTCTTATCGGCAGTCAGCGCGCCGACCATGCTTTCAACGAGCTTCAACGCTTCGGCTTTCAGTGCAACGGGGTCGTCCGCGCCGTCGAGCAATTGTGCCGCTTCGCACACCATGCTGCCGATCATGCGCGCGGCGAGGTAGGCCTTTGCTTTTTCATGGCCAGTGGTCTGGTCCGTCAGCGCGCCGATGAGCAGACCGTAGACGTGCGCTTCTTCGATCTCACGGCACCGCGCCGGGCCGAGCACGGCGGGCGCGGTTTCAATGACGAGTTGCCGGTAGGCGGGTTCGGTGCAGACCTCCAGGAATTCGCGAATGCCCGCGCTCATCTGTTTTGCTGGTGGAGCGGCAACAGCTGCGGATTGGACTTTTGACGCGGCGCTCGCCTGGAGAGACTCGACCAGGGCGTCGAACAGTTCGGCTTTGTCAGCGAAGTGGTGATAGAAGGCGCCGCGAGTGACGCGTGCGCTGCGTGCGATGGCTTCTATTCCGACTTGCTGGTAGCCCTGTGAGGTGAATAGCTCCCCCGCAGCGGTCATGAGCGCCTGACGGGTCGCGTCCGCGTATTCCTCGCGACGGGATCTTGGGGTGGGATCTGCTGTCGGCATCGGGTTCGATTTTTATCCCTTGATTTTTCACATTCTGATTGTAGTATACATACACGGTGTATGTGAAAATCGTGTTGTATGTTTAGATTGCCTTTGGCTGCGGCTTGGATGCATGGGCAAAACAACACCGTAGGTAAGCAACCCATTCAGGAGCAAACCCACATGACGTCAGCAGAAAAATACCTTCCCCCGACCGCGGAGCAGTTAGCCAATGCCCGGACAGCAGTGCAACGCTTCGCCTCGGAGTGGCAAAACCCCGTGGCCGATAACCTCGAAGATCTCATGCACGAGGACACACAAAACCTGATCCCACCCATGACGGAACCGGCTAACAGGGCTGGCGTAATCGAACACTTCCGTCAGGTCCTAACTCAACTCCCGGACTTGAAGGTAGATGTCCTTCAATGGGCGCCTACGGGCGACGCCGTCATGATCGAATGGCAGGCATCAGCCACCGTAGCCGGGCAGGCGCTGAAGTGGCAGGGTGTCGACCGCTTCAACCTGCGCGGTGACCGGATGTACAAAGGGCAGGTGTATTGGGACACGCGGCGAGTGGCGGAGCAGGTGGCCGAGGCAGTCAGACGTGCGCAGCAAGGCGGCTTAGCGGGGTGATGCATCGCCTTGAATGAGACGATAAAAAGGCGGCTAAAGCGTGTGTGCCTGAGCCGCCTTCAACCTTCGACAAATCACAGATCAACTGCGCGGCACACCATCCTCCACCAACACTGCGATAGGCATCGCCCCCAACGCATCGCGCAGATACAGCAAGCCGTTTTCATCGACCTTGGGCGCCGCCGGACTCAACCAGTCGAACAGCGCCCGCCCGGCCAGATCCGCAGGCATCTCGATTGCCGTATCGCCCCATTTGGCCGGATCGACCATCGGCAGATCGCCGTGCTCGCCGAGCAACCCGGCAGCAAGCCGGCTCGCCACCACCACGGCCCACGCATTCCCGTGCCGTCGCGCAAACGCGATCACATTCGACGCATGCGCACCGCGCACCTCGAGCGGCAGATAGGTACTCTGACTCAGTAATTCCGGCAAATGCGCGCGCAACGCCAGCACGCGTTGCACCACCGCGAGCTTCACCCGGCCATCGTGCCAGCTCGCCAGAAACTCTGAAGGTGGCGTCTGTGCCAGCCATGCCCCACGTTTGGCAAAATCGACGGGCCGGCGATTGTCGGGATCGACCAGACTGAAATCCCACAACTCGGTGCCCTGATAAAGATCGGGAATCCCAGGTGAGGTCAGCCGTAACACCGTCTGCTGCAAACTATTGAGAGCACCCGCGCGCCCAATCCGTGCGACGAACGCGGACAACTCGCGCAGGAACCCATCGCGCCGCTGCGGTGCCAGGATATCGAACAGGAAATCGCGGCAGCCGGCTTCATACGCTTCGTCGGGTGCGAGCCAGTTGGTCTGCAGCTTCGCTTCCCGCAGCGCCTTCAACTGCCATTGCGCGACGCGCTCGGCCAGTTCCTTGACGCCCGCTTCATCGTCCGGCTTTAGATCCGGTGGCCAGCAGCCCACCAGGGTCTGATACAGCATCGCCTCAGCGGCGGGGCCAGGCGCCCAATCGTAGCTCGTGTCGTGGCTCACGCTACTGATCGGCTTACCGTCGAGCGCACGCCGATGCGGCGCGTTCAAGGTCGACCACGCACGCAACGTCGCGCTCCAGTCATGAAAAATCTCGCTCAACACCGCAAGCCGCGCGCGCACGTCTTCGCCACGCTTGTGGTCATGCGTTGCCGTGGCGAGCATCGCGTGAGGAAAGCGCTGCGAACGCCCGAGATTCGCCGCATGAAACTGCTCGACTGACAAAGCAAACTCGCCGGGGTCCGAGCCGACCTCGTTGCGCGACAGCAAACGGCCATAGCGATAGCACGCGGTATCTTCAATCGCCTTCGCGGCGACCGGCGCGGTCAATTGCGAAAACAGCGTCTGCGCAGTGCGCCGCGCGGAACCCGCATGACTCGGCGGTGCGCCATTCGGACCCTGCTGCTGCGATTGCGCATTGCCGCGTGTATTCGGCGCTTCTTCCGCACTACCGCCGAGCCACGCATTCACGCGGTCGAGCACCTCATAGTCCGCGCGCGAAAGCGTCTGTCTCGCGCCTGCCAGCGCCTGCTCGAAATACACGTTATCGGCGGCGCTGCGCAGCCCGTTCTGTGGATAGATCCGATACACCGGAAAATGCACAACCAGTTCGGCCAACACCCGCCGTAACGCCGTGAAGGTGAAATCGCGCGTCGTCAGCGAATCGCGGGCAATGCGATGCAACGCACGCGCCGCGCGGTCCAGTTCCGCCGGGAGGTTCTCCGCGAGAATCTTGCGCCGCGCGGCCAATGCTTCGTCGGCGAATCGCGGGCTACGGCCAGTGAGTTCGGCCCATGTCTGCGCCAGCGGCTCGGCGCCCGCCGGATCGTGCAGCAGCGCGCCCACGTCGTTCATGAAATCGTAGCCGGTCGTGCCGTCCACGGGCCAATCGTCGCGCAGCGGCTCGCCGCGGCCGAGAATTTTTTCGACGATCACATACGGCGCCGTGTCGCGCAATTCGGTAAGACGTTGCCGCAGACGCTGACAGTACTCACGCGGTTCAGCAAGACCGTCCACATGATCGATCCGCAAACCATCCACCACGCCTTCCTGATACAGACGGAAAATCAGCGCATGCACGGCCTCGAAGACTTCGGGCCGTTCCACACGCAAGCCGGCGAGCGTCGAGATGTCGAAGAAACGCCGCCAGTTCACGTCGTCCGACGCGGTGCGCCACCACGCGAGGCGGAAGTGCTGCCGTTCGATCAATCGATGCAAACGGTCACGTGTCACCGGATCCGTGGGCGCATACGCTTCGAGCACCAGGTCGATCGCCGAGGCGCCGTTTTGCGCGACGAACTCGCGCAGCATGTCGCGCCCTTCGGCGGCGCGCGGTTGATCGGCCGGTTGTGTTGTCAGACCCTGGAAACGTTCGGCGAGCGCGTTGAGATCGGCGCGGTCGGCGCTCTGCAGAATTGTCGCGTAGTCGATCGGACACACCGGAAACACATGCGGCCCGTAGCCGATATAAAAGCGCCCACTGTCGGCTGAAAAATGCAGCGCAATCCGGCCTGCCGCGAGTTCCTCGCCGTACGGCGCGCCAAGGGTCGGCGCCAGTACCTTGCCGCGCAAGGCCGGGTCGGGCGAATGCCAGTCGACATCGAAATGGCGTGCGTACGTGCTGTGCCGGCCCCATTCGAGGATGTCGAGCCACCACGCATTGCTCGAGCCGCCGACGCCCATGTGGTTCGGCACCACGTCGACGATCAGCCCCATGTTGTGCGCGCGCAGCTTGTCGGCGAGGCGTTTCAGGGCCGCCTCGCCCCCGCATTCGGCGCTGACCTGGCTGTAGTCGACGGTATCGTAGCCGTGCATCGAGCCCGGCTCGGCGGTGGTGATGGGCGACGCGTACACGTGGCTGATGCCGAGCGCGGCGAAGTAGTCGACATGCTTCGCGGCATCGTCGAAGGTAAAGCCTCGATGAAACTGGAGGCGGAGCGTGGAGCGCGGGACGGTCATGGCGTATCAGGCTCCGAAGAAGCGTTGGAAGAAGCCGCAACCGTTGCGCCGCGGCGCGCGCGGTCGACGGCCAGCAGACGATCGCTGAACGTGCCGTCGTCGAACAGTTCGTCGATGGGCAAGGCCACGCGGCGGCGCCAGTTCGGATGCTGATCGATCGAGCCCGGCAGATTCGGCTGCTCGACCAGCGCGAGCAAATCTTCCAGCGGGAACGTGACGAGCGGCCCGGGCGTCGCGGCGACGAAGGCGAGCGCTTCATCCACGGGTGCCTTGTCGGGCGGCGGCGCCTGGACGTCTGGCGCGGCGACACCGGCTTGCTGGAACGCGCGCCATAACAGAGCGCGATCGGCGGCGCGTTCTTCCTGCGCCACTTCTTCCGCGTCGCGGCCATCGGCGCGCGCCATCGTCTGTCCAATCCTGTTGCGCCACGTGATGTCGCTGCCGCGCCACCAGCCCGCTACGGTCGGCAGATCGTGGGTGGTCGTGGTGCCGACAGCGTTGCGGTCCCACGCGTGCGGTGGCTTGAAGCCCTTGCCGCCGTCCGCGTTTTCAAACCACAGTACGCGAATACCGGCGAGGCCGTGTTCGTTGAGTCGCTCGCGAAAACCGGGCGGCACGGTGCCGAGATCTTCGCCGATCACGATTGCGCGATGCCGCCACGATTCGAGCGCGATCAGCCGCAGCAGGTCTTCAAGTGGATAGCGCAGATAGGCGCCGTTACGTGCGCTCTCGCCTTCGGGCACGAGCCACAGGCGCCGCAAACCGAGAATGTGGTCGATGCGGATGCCGCCCGCATGCGCGAACGCGGCACGCAGCATGTCGATGAACGCCGAGAAGCCCTGCGTGCGCATCGCGCGTGGCGAGAAGGTAGTAAGACCCCATGCCTGGCCGGCCTGGTTGAACAGATCGGGCGGCGCGCCCACCGAAATACCTTGCAGCATGTCGTCACGGTACGACCATGCATGGCTGCCGGCACTATCGCAGCCAACGGCCAGGTCGGCGATCAGGCCGACGGCCATCCCGGCGTCGGTCGCGGCATGCTGCGCGTGCGACAAACCCTTGGCGGCGAGCCATTGCAGAAACAGATGAAAATCGACTTCATGCCGATGCGCGTCGGCAAAGGCTTCAACTTCCGGGCTGCGCGGATCACGCAATGCCTCAGGCCAGTTGCGCCAATGGCCGTTGCCGCCCGCTTGAGCCAACTGCACGGCCTGCAGCGCTTCGAAACGCGCGTGATCTTCCAGCGCGCGGCCGGCACGTTCGCAGAAGCCGCGGAATTCGAGCGCACGCGGCGTGTCGTGCGCGCGTTCCTGCGTGCAGAAGTTCTCGTACAGCACGCGTAAAACCTTCAGCTTCAGCACGACCGCGTTCGGCCAATCGATCAGCGGCAGGTCTTCGAGTGCCGACCATGCGCCGGTGCCCTGCGCGGTATCGAGCGCGGCGCGCGCGGCGTCCGCGCCGAACACCGCGGCGGGATCGATATGCGTGACGTTCAGCCACAAACGCGACGACGGCGAATACGGACTGAAGCGGTTCGGCTCGGCGCTGAACATCGCGTGTGTCGGACTGACGGCGAGCGCATGCGCGCCGCGCTTCGCGCTTTCAATCGCCATTTGCGCGAGAGCCGTATAGTCGCCGATGCCGCCATCGCCCTTGCGGCGCAAGCCGTATAACTGCGCGGCAATGCCCCACAGCGACGGCGTTTGCGCCGCGGCACCGTCGTGCAGCGTGCGCCACGCATCGGCGACGGTATAACAGCGTGACGGCGCCACGGCCAATGTCACGCGTTGCTCGTTGATCACCAGCGTGTGATAACCGGGTTCGTCGATCGGTGCGAGCAACGCTTCCTCGCCTTTGGGCGCTGTGAAGCGGCCGTCGATGATCGACCCGCTTTCAAGTTCGATCCGGTAGTGACTGCCGGATTTGATCGCGGCGGCAGGCAGTGCGATGCCGCGTTCGACCTCGGCGGTCATCAACGGCGGCAGTTTGCGACCGGACAGTTCAGCATCGAGTGCGGCGGCGCTGTGCCGGATTTGCGTGGCGTTGCCGCATGGCAAGCCCATCCGGTCGAGCAGCACGGCGAGCGTGCTCTCCGGCACATGCTGCGTCGTATGGTGCGCATCCCGCCACTCGACCTCGAAGCCGGCGCGCGTGGCAAGGGTCACGATCGTATCGTTTGGACGTCGGGTCGCACTCACGCGTGGCGCTCCTGTTGGCCCGCGATGCGAGCATCGTGGCCGATGGCATAGTCGCTGACGTCGCCGGTCACCCACGCGACAAATGCGTACGACGGCAACGCCTTGGCGTCAACCTGTTCGCGTACGCGCGGCGGCGTTTCGAAAATCACTTTGCCGGCAGGCAGATCGGGAAACGCCACGTTCTCCTTTGAGAGATTCAACGCGATCGACAAGGTCTCGCCATCGCCGAGTCTCCAGCGGGCGATCAGCGCATTGGCGTTCCCGCCGTTTGCGGCGGTCAGCACGGTCGAGCCGAGCGCTTTGGCATGTTTCAGGCGTGGCGTGATCAGCTTCGCCCGCACGGCGAGCGCGGATTTGTAGAAGTGCATCCAGTCGAGCCGGTCTTTCGCGTCGTCATCCGCCGCGGAGCCTTGAACAGGTTCCGGTGGTGACGATGCGGCAAAGGTCTTCACGTCGTTTGGATCGGGAATCTGCGCGCGACGTTTCTCGTCGCTGAACGCCGAAAAACGGGCGAATTCGCGGCGCCGCCCTTCGCGCACGGCGTCGGCGAGCTCGCCGGTGTAGTCGGTGAAAAACAGGAACGGCTGGGTTGACCCGTATTCCTCGTCCATGAACAACAGGGGGACTTGCGGCGACAACAACAGCAAACCGGTGGCGGCGCGCAAGGCATCGTCCGACGTCAGCTTGCGCAGGCGCTCGCCCAATGCGCGATTGCCGATCTGATCGTGATTCTGCAAGAACATCACGAACGAGGTGGGCGGCAGATGTCCGCTCGATTCGCCGCGTGGCGCACCGTCGTGAATCGGCGAGGGGTCGCCCTGATACGCGAAGCCTTCCGACAACACGCGCGCGAGGCGGCGGATCGGCTGGTCTTCGTAGGCGTGGTAGTAGCCTTCGGTTTCGCCCGTTAGCAGGACGTGCAGCGTGTTGTGCGCGTCGTCGTTCCATTGCGCGTCGAAATGCGTGTCCAGCAGGCTCGCGCTGTTGTGTTCGTTTTCCAGCACCAGATGCACATGCCGCCCGTGCTGCACTTTCGTGCGGATATGGTCGGACAATTCGCGCAGCCACGCATGATTGCCGATGGCATGCACCGCGTCGAAACGCAGGCCGTCGAGGCGATATTCGTTGATCCAGTAGACGGCGTTGTCGACGAAGAAGTCGCTCACTTCACTGCGGCTGAAGTCGATCGCGGGGCCCCACGGCGTGTGCGAGCCCTCGCGGAAAAACGAGCGGGCGTATTGGTGCAGATAATTGCCGTCCGGGCCGAAGTGGTTGTAGACCACGTCAAGAAACACCATCAGGCCGAGGCCGTGCGCGGCGTCGATCAGCGCTTTCAGTTCTTCGGGGCGGCCGTATGCGGAATCGGGCGCATACGGCAGCACGCCGTCGTAGCCCCAATTGTGTTTGCCGGGAAAGTCATTCACCGGCATCAATTCGATGGCCGTCACGCCGAGCGCGGCAAGTATAGGCAAACGCTTCTGCACCCCCCCGTAGCCGCCCATTGCGCCGACGTGCAACTCGTACAACACCGTTTCTTCCCATGGGCGGCCGTGCCAGCTGGTGTGTTCCCAGCGATACGCGCGCGGGTCGATCACTTCGCTCGGGCCGTGCACGTCTTGCGGCTGGAAGCGCGACGCAGGATCGGGCACCGCATGCTCGTCATCGAGCCGGAACCGATACAGCGTGCCCGCGCCGCCGTCGACGGTTGCTTCGAACCAGCCGTTGCCGGCGGGTGTCATGTCATGCGCGCCTTGGGCGGGTCCGTTTTCGATTTCCACCTGGACGGCCTTGCACGAAGGCGCCCAGAAACGAAACCGCGTGCGCGGGTTCGCGCCTGTCGCGCCCAGCAACTGTGCGCCGAACGGCAGGCAATGCGCGTGATGATGCGCGTGAGGATCAATCGGACTTTCGGACATGATTCATCACCATTCGGTTTTGCTTCTCGCCTACGTGCTCGGCGACGTATCGCTGACCGGCGCGTGCTCACCAGGATCGGGCGGCAGCGCGGTCAACAGCCGCGGCCCGTGCTGCGCGCCGGCTTTCCAGCCCGCCTGCCAATCCGCTTCGCCCACGGGCTGCGCCGCCAGCATCACGAGGCTATGCGCGGCCACTTCGACCTCGGGCACCGCCAACCGGTGCGGCGCGCTTTCCGGCTCCGCTGTGTCTAGCAGCACATGCCATTCCAGATGTGGCGCGGGTGGCGTAAAACGCAGCGTTTCCTCCGCAGCGTTGAGCATCATCAACAATACTTCCGTTTCGCCATTCAAACCTGGACCCGCGCGCCGCAGCGTGAACGCACGGCCTTCAGGGTCCTGCCAGGCTTCGATCGTGAGCGGATCGCCGTGTTCATCGAACCAGCCGACATCGAACAGGCCCGGCAACACCTCGCGGTCGCCGAACAGAAAGCGCGTTTCACGCAGCAGCGGATGCTGTTTGCGCAGTGCAATCACGCGCGCGACGAACGCAGTCATCTCGCGTCCGTCGCGTGACTCCGCGCGCTCCCAGTCAAGCCATGATAGTTCGTTATCCTGGCAGTACGCATTGTTGTTGCCGTTCTGCGTGCGCAGCGACTCATCGCCTGCCAGCATCATGGGCGTGCCGAGCGCCATCAGCAGCGTGGCGATCAGCGAGCGGGCCACGCGCTTGCGGGTTTCGAGGATGGCCGGATCGTCGGTGGGGCCTTCTACGCCCCAATTGCGACTGCAGTTTTCATTGTGGCCGTCGTTGTTGTCTTCGCGATTGGCCTCATTGTGCTTGTGCTCGTAAGCGGTGACATCGGCGAGCGTAAAACCGTCATGCGACGTGACGAAGTTGACGGATGCCCATGGTTTCCTGAAACGCCGGTTGAACAGATCGGCGGAGCCGGTTAGACGCGCGGCGAGATCGGGGCGCAGGCCCGCGTCGCCGCGCCAGAAGCGGCGTACCGTGTCGCGGAAACGATCGTTCCATTCGGCGAACCCCGGCGGATGATTGCCGAGCTGGTAACCGCCTGGGCCGATGTCCCATGGTTCGGAAATCAGTTTGCGTTGCGACAGGATCGGGTCCTGACGCAATACGTCGAAGAAGCCGGAGCCGGGATCGAAACCGTGTTGCTCGCGGCCGAGCGTCACGCCGAGATCGAAACGGAAGCCGTCGATATTGAATTTCGTCGACCAGTAGCGTAGCGAATCCGTCACCATCTGCAGTACACGCGGATGCGGCAGGTTCACGGTATTGCCGCAACCGGTGTCGTTGATATTGTGGCGTTCATCGCCGGGAATCAGGCGGTAGTAGCTGGCGTTGTCGAGGCCGCGCCACGAGACGGTCGGCCCCATCTCGTTGCCTTCGCAGGTGTGGTTGTAGACCACGTCGAGAATCACTTCGATGCCGGCCGCATGCAACTGACGCACGGCGATACGCATTTCATCGAGCCGGTGTGTGCTCAGATACGACGGCTCCGGCGCAAAAAATGCCGCGGTGTTGTAACCCCAGTAGTTGCGCAGACCGCGTTCCACCAGAAAGCGGTCGTTCAGAAACGCATGCACGGGCAGCAATTCGACGGCGGTCACGCCGAGCTTCAGCAAATGCCCAATGAACTCCGGCGACGCCAGCGCGGCGAACGTGCCGCGTTCGTGCTGGCGCAAATCGGGCCGCAACATCGACACGCCGCGCACATGCGCCTCGTAGACGATCGTTTCGCCCCACGGCACATTCGGACGCTTGTCGTGCGACCAGTCGAAGGCTTCGTCGATCACGACGCACTTCGGCATGGCCGGCGCCGAATCGCGCCGGTCGATGGAAAGGTCGGCGCGATTCGAATGCACGCGATAACCGAACAGCGCGTCGGACCAGCGAAACTGTCCGACCAGTTTGCGTGCATACGGATCGAGCAATAGTTTGTGCGGATTGAAGCGATGCCCATGCTGCGGCTGATACGGCCCATGCGCGCGAAAGCCGTACGCCGTGCCGGGGTGTGCGTTGGGCAGATAGCCGTGCCAGACTTCGTCGGTGCATTCGGGCAGCGTGAAACGCCTCATTTCCTTGCGACCGGTGGGATCGAACAGGCACAGCTCGATTTTCTGTGCATTCGCCGAGAACACCGCAAAGTTGACCCCGAGGCCGTCCCAGCTAGCGCCGAGCGGATAGGGCGAGCCGGGCAGAAGCCGGTCGGGCAGTGCATGCGACATGATTCCCCTTCCTTGTTCTGATTTATGAACGCTATCGTGGGACTTCATGCAACGAGCGCGTGGCTTGGCCGCCGCGCGCTCGCCTTACAACCCATCCTTTAATCCGCCCGCAAAACGATCGTCGCCAACGGCGGTAACGTCAGCGCAGCGGAATGCGGCCAGCCGTGGCTCGAGAGGTGGTCGGCATGGATCAACCCGCCGTTGCCCATGTTCGAGCCGCCGTACACGCTGGCATCCGTATTCAGCACTTCCACCCAGCGGCCGCCGCGCGGCATGCCGATCCGGTACCCGACCCGCGGCACCGGCGTCATATTGCACGCGACGACGAGTTCACGGCCCTCGCCATCGCTGCGGCGGTAGGCGTACACGCTGTTGCCGCTGTCGTCGCCCACCAGCCATTGGAAGCCGCCCGGCTCGCTGTCGAGCCGGTGCAGCGCAGGTTCCTCGCTGTACAGATGGTTCAGGTCGCGCACGAGCTTCTGCACGCCGTGATGATTCTGATCGTCAAGCAGATGCCAGTGTGGCGACGTGTCGTGGTTGAATTCCGCCATCTGGCCGAATTCGCCGCCCATGAACAGCAGCTTCTTGCCCGGATGCGTCCACATGAAGCCGAAGTACGCGCGCAGGTTGGCGAACTTCTGCCATCTGTCGCCGGGCATTTTGCCTAGCAGCGAGCCTTTGCCGTGCACCACTTCGTCGTGTGAGAGCGGCAGCACGAAGCGCTCGGAATACGCGTACACCATGCCGAACGTCATCATGTGATGATGGTATTGGCGGTAGACCGGATCTTCTTCCATGTAGTGCAACGTGTCGTGCATCCAGCCCATATTCCACTTGAACTGGAAGCCGAGGCCGCCGTCTTCGACGCGAGCCGTCACGCCCGGCCACGCGGTCGATTCTTCGGCAATCGTGATCGCGCCCGGCACGCCCGGCACATAGCCGACTTCGTGATTCAGCCGCTTCAGAAACGCGATCGATTCGAGATTTTCGCGTCCACCGTAGATGTTCGGCACCCACTCGCCGGGCTCGCGCGAGTAGTCGCGATACAGCATCGAGGCGACTGCATCCACGCGCAGGCCGTCGACGTGATAGCGCTTTAACCACGCAAGACCCGATGCCACCAGGAACGCGCTCACCTCGTTGCGGCCGAGGTTGTAGATCATCGTATTCCAGTCCTGGTGAAAGCCTTCGCGCGGATCGGCGTGCTCGTAGAGCGGCGTGCCGTCGAAGTCGATCAGGCCATGCGCGTCGTTCGGAAAGTGCGCGGGCACCCAGTCGAGAATCACGCCGAGGCCGGCCTCGTGCGCCTTGTCGACGAACCGGGCGAACTGCTCGGGTTTGCCGAAGCGTGCCGACGGCGCGAACTGTCCGAGCGGCTGATAGCCCCAAGACCCGCCGAACGGATGCTCGGCAATCGGCATGAACTCCACGTGCGTGAAGCCCATGCTTTTCACGTAAGGAATCAGCCGCTCGGCGAGTTCTTCCCAGGTGAGGCCGCGCTGACCTTCTTCGGCGACGCGCAGCCACGATTCGGCATGCACCTCGTAGATCGAGACCGGCGCGCGCGGGGTCTGTCTGGCGGCGCGCGACTGAATCCAGTCGTGATCGGTCCATTCAAACTGTTCGATCTCGTCGACATGCGCGACCACCGACGCGGTGCCCGGCGGCTTTTCCGTTTGCATCGCGCATGGATCGGCTTTCAGCGGCAACGGATGACCGTCGCGCGACAGCAACTCGTATTTGTAGCGCGTGCCGGGGCCCACGCGCGGCACGAACAATTCCCATACACCGGCCTGATGACGCAGCCGCATCGGATGACGGCGGCCATCCCACGCATTGAAGTCGCCGACCACCGACACGCGCCGCGCGTTCGGCGCCCATACGGCAAAGCGCACGCCCGGCACGCCGTCGATTTCCATCGGGCGTGCGCCGAGGCATTCGAGCACCGCGTACGGGTCGCCGCCGGCGAGACGGCCCAACGGCTCGTCGCCGAGAACGGGACCGAACGAATACGTGTCCTCGATTTCCTGCACGGTGCCGCGCCAGTCGATGCGCAAGCGATAGGGCGCCGCCGACGTGACGCGACCGGCGAACAGCCCTGGCCTCAGTGGCTCGAGCTCGCCGAGCGTTGTGCCGTCGGCGCGCGAAATCACGCTAACGTGCGTGGCATGCGGCAGCAACGCGCGTACCACTGGACCCGCGTCGGTCTGATGCATACCGAGCTGCGAGAATGGATCAGGATGACGCGCTTCAACGAGCGCGTCGATATCGAGCGGTTGGAGGCCTGCGGCCGGGTCATGCTCACTCATAGTCGCCCTCGGCCGGATTAGGCGGTGTGGCGGCGCCTGGCGCCTGGGTTGATGGATCGTGCGGTGAATGGCCGGTATCGCCGAGCAACCGGCTGGCCAGCGCCGCGAGGCCGCGTACCGGCAAACTGAGCCACGTCGGACGGTTGGCCGCTTCGTAACGGATTTCGTACGCGGCTTTCTCGATCAGGAACAGATCGAGCAAGGCCTGTTCAGCTTCGGGCGCCACCAGCGGGATCGGCGAATCCGCGACGGCGGCGCGGTATTCCTTCAGGAACGTTTCAGTCGCGTGCGCGCGGAAGCGGTCGAACAGCACGCGTTTGCGATCGGCCGTTTGTTGAGGCGCGCTTTCCATTGTGGATTGCGCCGCTGCGCTCGCATACGACAGTGAGCGTATCAAGCCGGCCACGTCGCGCAGCGGATTCGACTTCTGGCGCCGCTCCTCTAAGGTGCGCGCGGGCTCGCCTTCGAAGTCGATCAGATAGGCGTCGCCCTGCGCGACCAGCACCTGACCCAGATGGAAGTCGCCGTGAATGCGTGTACGCAGCGCACCCACATCGCCCGACACCAGCTTGCTGACGGCGTCGACCAATGCCGCGCGGCGGTCGATCAGGCTTTGCGCCAATGCTTTGGTATCGGGATCGCTCATCTGCGCGATGCGCGGCGCGAGCAGATCGAGCGCGCTGGCGAGCATGGACTGCGTGCCGTCGATCCACGCCTTCACCTGTTCGGTGCTGGCGGGTTCCGGCGCGAACGCCGGGTCGTCGGAAGGCGATGCGAGCACCACATGCAATTCACCCAGCCGCTTGCCGATGATGCCGGCCAGTGCGCTGTAGCCGTCCACGAGAATCGCTTCGTTGTCGCGATCCGGCGATTGCCCGTCCGTATCGACGGCGATGGCAAGTTCGTCCACCGAGCGGCGCAGGTAGTCGAGCGACCAGTTCCAGGCGTCGCCCTGATTGTCGATATAGCCTTGCAAGATAGCGAGTGTATGCGGCACGCCTTCGGGATCGACGCGCACCACTTCACCATACAGCGGCGCGGTGTTCGCGTAGCCGAGCTGGGTCAAATAGCGGCTGATTTCCGCTTCTGGATGAATGCCGCTGACCAGACGCCGCACCAGTTTCAGCACCGCGGCATCGGCAATGATGAGCGAGCTGTTGCTTTGCTCGGCTGCCAGCCAGCGGATGTCGGGCCGCTCGCCGAGATGATCGAGTTCGGCGAAACGCTCGGACGGCAGAAACCTGATCTCGCTCTTTTGCACGGTGGGCACGACGGCGCGTTCGCGCAGCTTGCGCAGCACGCCATGGGCGAAAATCGGCAGTGCGAACGCGTCCGTCAGATGGCCGACGTTGCGGCCACGGCGCACGCGCGCGAGCGCCAGTTGCATGAACAGCGGCGTGGTGGTTTCGCCGCCCCACGTGATGGCGATTGGCACGACGTAGCGTTCGGTGTGATTGCCCACGTCCGCTTCGATCTCGGTGAAAGCGAAGCCGCCGTTGGGGATCGTGGTCAACGCGGCGAGGCGCACGGCGTGCATCTTCTGATCCTTCGAGGCAAACCAGCGGCGCCGGCTCAACCACGACGGCAGCACTTCGGATTCGAGCAGACGCACGTTCTCCGGCGTCGGGCCGACCTGGCCCTCGCGGATCACGATGGTGACGAATTCCGGTAGCGGCTCCGAATGCGCCTGCGCCCACGTCGGACGCTGGCTACCCGCGCACAGCATGAACCAGAGGAAACCGTACGGCGGGAAGGTCAGCAGATAAGTAAGCTGGCCGATCGCCGGAAACACGGAATCGGCGGTCATTTCGATCGGTACCGAGCCGTTGAATTCGGACAGATCGAGTTCGACGGCTTGCGGTGCGCGCGACAGATTCGCCACGCACAGAATCGGTGGCTCGCCCGGCATCTCGCGCAGATACGCGAGAATCTTGCGGTTTTCCGGCTTAAGGAAACGGATCGTGCCGCGTCCGAAAGTTTGCTTCGCGCGGCGCGTGGCGAGCATGCGCCGGGTCCAGTTCAGCAGCGAATGCGGATCGCGGCTTTGCGCTTCGACGTTGACGGCGTCGAAGCCGTACAACGCACCCATCACCGGTGGCAGCACCAGTTGTTCAGGATCGGCGCGCGAGAACCCGCCGTTGCGATCCGACGACCATTGCATCGGTGTGCGCACGCCGTCGCGGTCGCCGAGGTGAATGTTGTCGCCCATGCCGAGCTCGTCGCCGTAATAGATCACGGGCGTGCCAGGCATCGACAGCAGCAACGAATTGATCAGCTCGATGCGGCGGCGGTCGCGCTCCATGAGCGGCGCGAGGCGGCGTCGAATGCCGAGGTTCAGCCGCGCGCGGCGATCACTCGCGTAGGTGTTCCACAGGTAGTCGCGCTCGGAGTCCGTCACCATTTCGAGCGTGAGTTCATCGTGATTGCGCAGAAAAATCGCCCACTGGTTCGTTTCCGCGAGATCCGGCGTCTGCCGCATGATGTCGGTGATCGGGAAGCGGTCTTCGCTCGCAATCGACATATAGATGCGCGGCATCAGCGGGAAGTGAAACGCCATGTGACATTCGTCTTCGTCGCCGAAATATTCCTTCACGTCTTCCGGCCACTGGTTCGCTTCGGCGAGCAGCATGCGGTTCGAATATTCGGCGTCGATGGTCGCGCGGATCTTCTTCAGCACCGCGTGCGTTTCCGGCAGGTTCTCGTTGTTGGTGCCCTCGCGTTCAACCAGATACGGCACCGCGTCGAGCCGCAGCCCGTCGATACCCATGTCGAGCCAGAAGCGCATGACCTGCAGCACTTCCTTCAGCACGGCCGGATTGTCGAAGTTCAGATCGGGCTGGTGCGAAAAGAAGCGGTGCCAGAAGTAAGCGCCCGCGACCGGATCATGTGTCCAGTTCGACGGCTCCGAATCGATGAAGATGATCCGCGTTTCCTGGTACTTCTGATCGGTATCGGACCACACGTAGTAGTTGCGATGATTCGACCCCGGCTTCGCGCGACGGGCGCGCTGAAACCATGGGTGCTGATCCGATGTGTGGTTGATCACCAGCTCGGTAATCACGCGGATGCCGCGTGCGTGTGCTTCCTGAATGAAGCGCTTCACGTCCGATAGCTGGCCGTAATCGGGATGCACGTTGCGGTAATCGGCGATGTCATAGCCGTCGTCGCGGCGCGGCGACGGATAGAACGGCAGCAGCCAGATCGCATTCACACCGAGCTCGGCGATGTAATCGAGCTTCGCGATCAGGCCCGGAAAATCGCCCACGCCGTCGTTATTCGCATCGAAGAACGACTTGATGTGTACCTGATAAATGATCGCGTCTTTGTACCAGAGTGGATCGTCGCTCAGGGCATCGGGCTTGCCGCGCCGATGCGAACGCGCCTTGGCAGCGCTACCGGCGGCTGTGCTCGCATGGGCCTGCAACGTGCGTTGGGCTGGATCGTCACGCTTCATGTCGCACCTTCCGTAAAGGTTGGGTTGCCAGCGTCGTCTGCGTGATAGTCGCTGTCGGCATCATCTGGGCGTTCGGCGGGCAAGCCGCCGAGCGGCGCGATGCACCAGATCGAAAATGGCTGGTTCGAACCGAGCTGGATGTGCTGCCAGCGGCCGTGCCATTCGAAACGCGCGCCGGTCATCTGATCGGTCACTTCCAGCGCGCCATGGTCGTGCAGATTCCAGTGCTGGAAAGTGTCCCACGACAATTCGATATCCGCGCCCTGTTCGTTGAACGGGTCGAGATTGATCGCCACCAGGATGACGTTGTCGCGTGCCTCGGTCGCTTTCTCGAAGAACAGCACGTGGTCATTGTGCGCCGGCAGGAACGTTAAGCCGAGATGTGTTTGCAATGCCGGGTTCGCGCGGCGAATCCGGTTCAGCGCCCTGATCTCGCCGACAATGTTGCCGGGCCGGTTCCAGTCCCACGCGCGCAGTTGATACTTCTCGGAGTCGAGATATTCCTCGCTGTTCGGCAGTGCTGCGGCCTCGCACAATTCGAAACCGCTATACACGCCCCACAATCCGGCGAGCGTGGAGGCCAACGCGGCCCGAATCAGAAAGCCCGAACGTCCGGACGACTGCAAATGCCGCGGGTTGATGTCCGGCGTATTGACGAAGAAATTCGGCCGGTAGAAATCACGCGCACTGGTTTGCGTGAGTTCGGTCAGGTACTCGATAAAGTCACGCTTCGACTCGCGCCACGTGAAATAGGTGTACGACTGCGAGAAGCCGATCTTGCCGAGCCGGTTCATCATGCGTGGGCGTGTGAAGGCTTCGGCGAGGAAGATCGTGTCGGGATGGCGCGAGCGCACATCGTCGATCACCCATTCCCAGAATGGCAGCGGCTTGGTGTGCGGATTGTCGACGCGGAAAATGTGCACACCCGCCTCGATCCAGAACAGGAATACGTCGCGCAAGGCGAGCCACAAATCGGGCTTGGCGTCGTGCGCATAGAAGTCGGGATTGACGATGTCCTGATATTTCTTCGGTGGATTTTCCGCGTAACGCAGCGTGCCGTCGGGGCGCCAGGCGAACCACGTGGGATGCGCCTTCAGCCAGGGGTGATCCGGCGAGCACTGGATCGCGAAGTCGAGCGCGATTTCGAGGCCGTGCGCGTGCGCGGCGGCCAGCATCTGCTTGAAGTCGTCGAGCGTGCCGAGTTCAGGATGCACGGCGGTGTGGCCGCCTTCAGCCCCGCCGATCGCGTAGGGGCTGCCTACATCTCCCGGTTGCGCATTCAGCGTGTTGTTGCGGCCCTTGCGATTCGCGACGCCGATCGGGTGGATCGGCGGGAAATACAGCACGTCGAAACCCATGTCGCGGATGCGCGGCAGTTTCGTGATGACATCGGCGAAGGTGCCGTGACGCGACTCGTCGTCGCTCATCGAGCGCGGGAAGATCTCGTACCAGCTTGCAAAGCGCGCGGCGGTCCGATCGGCATCGATCTTGTAGACGATCGGGTCGCGGCTCAGAAACGGGCGATGGCGTGCGGCGGTCATCGCCTCCGCGGTGGCCGGCGCAAGGATCAACGCGAGCTTCGTTTCGGCGTCCGCCTTGGTGAAGACCTTGACGAGTTGTTCGAGCGGCTCGGTCACCGCACCTTCCACCGTTTCCACTTCGGCGAGCACGAGCGCGAACAGATGCGTGGCTTCGTCGAGTTCCAGTTCGACAGTTTGGCCTGCCTTCAGCTTCTTCTGGATATGCTCGACTAGCGACGCGAAGTCGTCGCGCCAGGCGATAACGGTGAATTCGTGCCGGCCGAGGCGCTCCAGCGGGATGCGCGCTTTCCAGTTATCGAGGCCGGCCGGCGGTGCCGGGCGCATGGGTACTTCGTGCCAGGCGGTTTCGTCGGCGGCGCGCCAGACGACGGCGGCAGCGATCTTGTCGTGACCTTCGGCGAAGATCGCGGCGGTGATTTCGGCACGCTCGCCCACGGTGCGCTTGGCCGGAAAGCGTCCGTTATCGACCGAGGGTGTCACGCTCTCGATCGCCACGCGCGGCGCGCTGATCGCTTCGAGCACGGTCTTGTGGCCGCTGCGCTTGCTGGTCGCCTTGTCGATGGGCGGCGCGAGACGGACCGGTTTATCGGCGACCCCACGGAACAGGCGGACTGCGCCAGGTGCGAGCGTGAACGGCGCCAATGCGGCGGGCGTGGCATGCCCGGGCGCGTCGAGCGGGACGAAGCGCGTGAAGTTGCCCGGTACGCCCGCGAGGAAGCGGGCCGGATCGACGCGCACAGGCGCACCGAGTTCGGGATTGATGGCGATCAGGATCGCTTCGCTGGCGTTGCGCAGATCGGGGGTGTCGCCACGCAGCAACACCGCCGCGGGCGCGCCGGGCCCGCTTAGCGGGCGCAATTCGCCGTTGGCGTGCAGCGTCTTCGTCGTGCGCACCACCTCGTTCGCATGGCTAATCCGTTCCGTGAGATCGAATGGCTTCGACCGGCAGGCGAGGGCGAACTGCGCAGCGTCGCCGCGTGTCTGCGACATCGGCTCGGTGATGCCGTATTCGAAGCCCATCGGCATCATCCAGCCGGTGCCGGTCGAGGCCGACGCGAACAGCGCGCGCCGGTAGGCCCGCTCGACGATGGCGGCGTCGTGCGCGTCGCTGAGATCGGCGGCGAGGCGGGTGCCGTAAGGCGCTTCGGGAAAGGCGATGGGGGCGGCGATGCGGGCGAGCGCGGCATGCTCTTCCACCATCCAGCTGGCGCGGAAGTCCCACCAGCGCACCGACGAGAACACGCTGTCGAAGCCTGCGCCTTCGAGGCCGAGCAGATCGCTGCGCGCGAGACCCGGCGTGGCGGCGAGGAAGCGCACCTCGGGATGCTTCGCGCGCACCGCGTCGCCGAGTTGCCGCCAAACCGCGGCCGGCACCCGATGTGGCGAATCAAACCGGAAGCCGCCGACCCCGGCATCGGCCAGCGCCAGCAATTGCTGGGTCCACCAGCCGACTAGCGCGGCACGGCTGGCGGCGTCGTTGAAGTTGGCATACGCGACGTTGTCTTCGTGATGCACGTGGCGCGGATCGAGACGCGCCTCGTCAGACTCGAATGCGTGGAACCAGCCGGCATGTTCGGCGTACAGCGCGCCATCGGCAGCCATCCGGTCGATCACCAGATCGATCTGCAAGGTCAAACCGTTCTGGCGGGCGGCGTGCGCGAGCGTGCGGATCGCCTCCGTGGCCGCTTGCTGAGTCTCGAACAGCGGATGCAGGCGGCCGTGATTGCCGACCACCTGGCCGTGGCCCGCCCGGCCGGGCTCGAAGAGTCCGCCGATCAGCGCGTGATCGAAGCCCAGTCCGGCTGCGTGAGCGAACTGCGCAGGCCATGCATCGAGCGGCCCGACGAGAAGTGAATGGAAAAAGTAGATCCGTGGCGCGTACCCGTTCGGAGATTCCATCGGTCGTTTCCAGATTCGTCCTGCTGCGGTGTGGATGCAATTGGCATGCGATCACAACGCTCATTGGGCTTCCAGAGCCGGATACCGCGCGATGCGTGAAGCGAGGGCGCGTACTGGTCAATGTAGTGCAAAGATCGTCACGCCGCTGGCCAGTAGCGGGTGCTTTGACGCCAGGCGTCAATGGCACGGGGCTGGCCAGCACTATTCGCAAGACGCAGCAAACGTTGTGCCAGTGTGCTTTGGAATGAAACGAAGGGGCGGGTGAGCGCGCGCCCTAGGGGAAGGCGCGACGGGTGGCCAGAAGAGGCGGGGGTGCGGCGGGGGACGCCCCCCGTGTAAAACGGACGGGCGTCGCCCGGGTTTTACACGGGGTGGAGCGAGGCGGGTGCCAGGGTCGCAAAAGGCGATGTGGCGCCCGGCGGGGCAAGCGTTATGAGGGGGAAAACGTTTGGAGAAACACGGCGGGTCAGGAGCCGACCAGGCCAGCGGCAATGTTCACGCACAAGCCGAGCACGGCCACGTTGAAGTAGAACGACAGGATCGATTGCGCGAGCGTTGCGCGGCGAATCGTGCGGGAGCGCAGCACCACGTCCGAGGTTTGCGAGGCCACGGCAATGGTGAACGAGAAATACATGAAGTCCCAGTAGTCCGGCTGTAGCTTGTGGTCGGGAAACAGCAGCGCGGTCTCTGTTGCATCGGTATCGTAGTAAAGCCGCGCGTAGTGCATGGTGAAAATGGTCGGAATCAGGAACCACGCGCCGATCATCGTCAAGCCGGTCAACAGGTAGTGCCACGCGGTCGAGGCGCCGCCCGCGCCCTTCGCCGAGGCCAGTTCAAGCACGATCGCGGCAATGCTGGCGATCGTCGCGACGCAGATCACCAGCAGCACGATGCCCGCATTTTCATCGTCGCGTCTTGCGAATTCCCGGACGCGACCTTCGT
This sequence comes from Paraburkholderia sediminicola, assembly GCF_046027825.1. Lineage (GTDB taxonomy): Bacteria > Pseudomonadota > Gammaproteobacteria > Burkholderiales > Burkholderiaceae > Paraburkholderia > Paraburkholderia sediminicola_D. Next base: position 47,620 of record NZ_JAQQDU010000004.1, on the reverse strand, counting down.
CGGCGGCGGCCATATGCACCCAGATCAGCAGGAGATAGCTCCATATGGCGGCGTCCCAACCCGCCAGCATGCGCATTAATGGACGCGTGTGCTCGGGCGCGGCCAGAGCAGCCACGACGCCGAGGGCGAGGCCGATCAGCATGCGGGGGCGATTGCGAAGAACCTGCGGATAATATTTCGTGAGCATGGGATCAAGAGTGGTGGGTCATCTGTGTCGCGAATTCTACTCGTGCCTCAGGCACCATTTGTCGAATGGGCGAATCACAGGCTATAGTCTTTTGCAACAGCCCTGCGCGCCGCTTTCAGTTGAAAGGCGCCTGGCAGGCGGCACGCTTTTGCCTTACGTGCCTTACGTGCCTTACGTGCCATGCGTGCCGTGCGCCATGCAGTGAAGCTGTTTCACAAGGCTGTCATCAGCACGACGCAATGCGGCTCGCATCCGCATCATGCGGCCACACAAGATCGCTTAGGCGGCGCTGGACCAGGTTTGGGGTAGAGAAATCGACGCAACGCGCGAGCGGCATTACCTCATCGCCGCGTTGCCAGTTGAGAATGACTCACGATCGACTCACCATCTGGAGTCCCCATGACAGATGTTCCTGAGAATAACGATGCGCACCACGAAGTGACGCGTTCTGCCGGGTTTTCGTCGTCAACATCGTCGTCGCTGCCTTCCTCGCTGAGATCTTCGCAGTCGCCCTCGCTTCAAGCCTCGCGTTCGTTTTCAGCCTCGCGCAGGGCGTGGGTGCTGGGCGCATGCGCCACGGCTGTCGCGCTCGCGTTTGCCGGCGCGGGCCGCTCGCTTTCGTGGATCGCCCCGGCGTTTGCCGATGCGCCCGCAGGTGGCGGACTCGATGCCTTCCTTGCGCTCTCACAACGTCTCACTGGCCACACGGGTTTCGACGCCGTGCTCGGTAAACGTGTCTACGACGCCCTCGCTAAATCCGACAGTCAGTTCTCCCAGAACGTCGCCGCGCTCAACACGTGGCTGCAAGCGCATGGCGGCGTGCCGTCCGATACCGTCACGCAGGCATTGCAGGCCGATCAGCCGGCGCTAGCGAAATCCGTGAGCGCGATCATGCGCGCGTGGTATCTCGGTCTCGTGGGCGACATGCCGCATGTGGATGTCGTCGCTTATGAAAAAGCGCTGATGTTCGAACCGGTCAAGGACGTGCTGACGATTCCGTCCTATTGCCGTGACGTGCCGTTCTACTGGACGCAGAAGCCGGTGAGCGCCTGAAAGACGTTCCTCTCGCGCGTGCCGTAGTGTCGTATCGCCTGATTGGGTCGTTCGACGAAACGGCGGCGCGCGAAGCCAGCAAGCAACGATAAGCCAGTAGAAGAGAGAAGAGGGCAACAATGGCAAACTCAAATTCCGCCGACATCGTCGTGGTCGGGTCGGGCGTGGCAGGTGGGCTGGTTGCGCATCAGATGGCGTTGGCCGGGGCATCGGTGATTCTGCTCGAAGCCGGGCCGCGTATTCCGCGCTGGCAGATCGTCGAGAACTTCCGCAATTCGCCGGTCAAGTCCGACTTCGCGACGCCGTATCCCTCCACGCCTTACGCGCCGCATCCCGAGTACGCACCCGCCAACAATTATCTGATCCAGAAGGGCGACTATCCGTACAACTCACAATATGTGCGGCTGGTCGGCGGCACGACATGGCACTGGGCGGCCGCCGCGTGGCGGCTCTTGCCGTCGGACTTCCAGTTGCACAAACTGTATGGCGTGGGACGTGATTGGCCTTATCCGTATGAAACACTGGAGCCGTGGTATCTGTCGGCTGAAGTGCAATTGGGCGTTTCCGGGCCGGACAGCACGATCGATCTCGGTTCGCCGCGCTCGAAGCCTTATCCAATGAGCGCGTTGCCGCTGTCGTACATGGATCAGCGCTTTAGCGACGTGCTCAACGCGCAGGGCTTCAAGGTGGTGCCCGAGCCGGTCGCGCGCAACAGCCGTCCGTACGATGCGCGACCCACCTGCTGCGGCAACAACAACTGCATGCCGATCTGCCCGATCGCCGCCATGTACAACGGCGTGGTGCATGCTGAGAAGGCCGAGCAGGCCGGCGCGAAGCTGATTGCCCAGGCGGTCGTGTACCGCGTCGAAGCGGACAACAAAGGGCTCATCACGGCAGTCCACTACAAGGACCCGAACGGCAACAGCACCCGCGTGACGGGCAAGCTGTTCGTGCTCGCCGCGAACGGCATTGAAACGCCGAAGCTGATGCTGATGTCGACCTCCGACAAATTCCCGCACGGCGTCGGCAATAGCTCCGACCAGGTGGGCCGCAATTTGATGGACCATCCGGGCACGGGGGTCACCTTCCTCGCCAATGAACCGCTGTGGCCCGGACGCGGGCCGATGGAGATGACCTCGATCGTCAATTTCCGCGACGGCGCGTTCCGCTCCGACTACGCGGCGAAAAAGCTGCATCTGTCGAACGGCGTGCCGACCATGAGCGTGACCGCCGATCTGCTGAAAAAAGGCCTCACCGGCGCCGAGCTCGACCGGCAGATTCGCGACCGTGCGGCGCGCACGCTGAACATCAACAGTTTTCACGAGCATCTCCCGGAGCCGCAGAACCGAGTGGTGCCTTCGGCGGATCACAAGGACGCGCTCGGCATCCCGCAGCCCGAGATCTACTACTCGATCAACGATTACGTGAAGAAGAGCGCGGCGAATACGCATGAACTGTATGCGCAGATCGCCTCGCTGTTCGGCGGCGCCGAGGTCTCGTTCGACGATACGTTCGCGCCGAACAATCACATCATGGGTACCACCATCATGGGCAGCGATCCTGGGGATTCGGTCGTCGACACGGACTGTCGCACGCACGATCACTCGAATCTGTTCATCGCCAGCAGCGGCGTGATGCCGACTGCTGCCTCCGTGAATTGCACGCTGACGATCGCGGCTTTGTCGCTGAAGCTGGCCGACAAGCTCAAGCGTGAAATCTGAGCCCTGAACGGAGAGCCACAATGACGAAGAACACCTCTCGCGTGCAGCCGGCCGATACGCTTGTTCAGCGCACGCATCGTCGCCGCTTCCGGGTGGCGACGCTGGCGGCCGCCTTTTCGCTGTTCGCGCTGTATGCCGCCTGGCACGAGGCGCATGGACCTGGCGCGCGACATCACGACGAGTTGCCGATCACGCAAGCCCGCGCGGACGATGCTGCACAACCCGCCGTCGCGGGCGCCGCGCCAACGGCAGTGGCCAGCAGCGATCTGGTGAAACGCGGTGAATATCTCGCACGCGCCGGCGACTGCGTCGCTTGCCACACCGCTGACAAAGCACGCCCGTTCGCGGGCGGCCTGCCGATCAACACGCCGTTCGGCACGATCGTGACACCCAACATCACGCCCGACCCGGACACCGGCATCGGCCAATGGAGCGACGCCGATTTTCTACGCGCGATGCATGAAGGCGTCGGCAAGAGCGGCGAGCGGCTTTATCCGGCCTTCCCGTACGCGGAGTACACCAAGGTCACCGATCAGGACGTGCTGGCCATTCGCGCGTATCTGAACACGCTCACACCGATCCACTACGCGCCGCCGAGCAATAGCCTGAAATTTCCGTTCAACCAGCGCTGGCTGATGGTGTTCTGGAATCTGTTCAATTTCGACGAAGGCCGCTTCGTACCCGATCCGAAGCAAAGCGCCGAGTGGAACCGCGGCGCGTATCTGGTCCAGGGCCTCGCGCATTGCGAGGAATGCCATACGCCGCGCAATTTCATGCAGGGGTTGAAGACGAGTTCGCGCTTCTCTGGCGCGGTGCAGGCCGGCTGGCATGCGTACAACATCACGCCTGACAAAAACAGCGGTGTGGGCAACTGGAGCGACGACGAACTGGCGGCGTATCTGTCGACTGGCGCGGCGCCGGGCCGCGCCAATGCGGCGGGCCCAATGGCCGAAGTGGTGACCGACAGCACGCAATTTCTGACGCAGGAGGACGTCGGCTCGATCGTCACGTATCTGCGCTCGGTACCGCCGATCAACGGCGGGGAATCGCGTCCGCGCGATCAGTGGGGCAATCCCGCCGTCGACGACGTCACCGCGTTGCGCGGCACCACGATCAATGCAGTGAACGGTGCGCAACTGTTCATCGCCAATTGTGCGACGTGCCATAACTGGACCGGTCAGGGCGTCGGTGCAAGCGCGCCCGGCGCGTATCCGTCGCTGATTCACAACTCGGCGGTCGGCGCGAGTGACGCCAATAATCTGGCGATGGTCATCCTGCACGGCGTCAGTCGTACGACGAAACAGGCTGATGTGTTGATGCCCGCGTTCGCCACCCAACTCACCGACGATCAGGTGGCGGCCATCACCAACTATGTGACCAAACAATTCGGTAATCCGCAGTCCACTGTGACGGTGGATCAGGTCGCTACGTTGCGCGCACAGCAATAACCACTGCGCGGCCGGCGCGTTTTCCGGTAAGTCCTGCCGGAGACGCGCCGTTTTCGCGTCATTTCTACATCATTCGCGCGGCTCGGGAGACCAGGAAAAGCGAGGGACCGCGCATACGCACTTGTGGCTATCGATCTATCATGAGCGAATGGCTTCCGTACTTTTCGACCCTGTTCAGCATCATTCGGCCAATCGGAGCGGCCGCGACTTTGTCGTAGGCGATTTGCATGGCTGTGTCGATGCATTGCGCTATCTGCTGCGCGACGTCGCGTTTGACCCGGCGCGCGACCGGCTCTTTTCGGTCGGCGATCTGGTGGACCGCGGCGAACATTCCGAGCAGGCTCTGGCCCTGCTCGACAAACCGTGGTTTCACGCTGTACTCGGCAATCACGAAGACACCTTGTGTGCCGTCGCGGATGGACGCATGCGGCGCCAGTGGTGGTATGGAATCGGCGGCACATGGGCGGAGAATGTGTCCGACGAATGCTTGCAGCTCTACGCCGAACGTCTGCGCACGCTGCCGCTCGTGCGTGTGGTCGGCAGCGGCAAGGAGCGCTTCAATATTCTGCATGCCGAATTCTTTGGCACCGACGCCGAGCTCGACGCCGGGAATTTTTCCGCGGAAACGCGCCAGCAATTGCTGTGGGGGCGCGATCTGGCCTTGGGCAACGGCGATCCGCTGCGGCAGCGTGGCCTTTCGCTGACCTATTGCGGCCATACGCCGGTGCGCGACATTCAGCAGATCGGCTCGCAGATTTTCATCGACACCGGCGCATTCGGGCCCGGCGGCAAGCTGACGATCGTGGAGCCGCAGGCGTTGCGGCGCTGGTCGATCTCGGTTGATGCGGCGCGGGAGAAGGGGGCGGCGGCGTTGGCCCTGCCTTGATTCCTGCGAGTCGCTTAGCCTACCTGATTGAGCTCGAACACGATATCGATGCTCGTGCCATTCCAGTTGTATTCCAGATACGCCGCGTGATGGCAGTCGCGCAGCAGTGTCGTTCTGAACGCGGCAAGGCACTCGCCTTCGTCGTCCCGCACTGAGGGATACACGATGCCCGGCGCACCGGCCTCGCGCACGGCACGGCCGAGCGATTGTCCGGCGACATAGTCGTCGGGCGACAGCACCGCGAGATCGAGCGATGCGTCACCGCGGATATCGACCACGTTGCCTTGTGCCGCCACGGTGTAGAGCCGCATCTGTTGCCGCATGGGCGGCTCGGAGGTCGCTTCCAGAAATTTCCCGGTGTGGTAGCGCGTCTCCGCGATCGCCGTGGCACGCGAGCGGGCGCAATAGAACACGCCATACGTGCCGTCGGAGAAGCGGCTGCCGAGCGGGTTCAGGTGCGTCAACGCGGCCATGATCGGTCCGTATCCGGGGCCGAAACGGCGCTCTTCGCGCGGCACGAGATCGAGTTCGCCGACTTCGGTTCGCAGGCGGTCGTTGGTCATCGCTTCGAGCGCGTAGAGGGCGTCGAAATCTTCCGGCGATGCGACCCGGTCGAACAGATTGACGGCCGGAAACCGCGTCGGAATCACGCGATACGCGGGCGACCAGTCGAGCGGCGCGGCGCGCCAGCGGTGCTGCCAATGCGGTCCCGTCACGCCCAGCCGCCTCGCATCGCGTCGAGATACTGGCGCACGGCCACGAGATCGCTGATATTGCCGGCCAGCATGCGGTCTAGCGCGCGGCGGCCGCCGAACGGCGGCGCGCTGTTGGGACGCTTGATCCAGGTGTCGGCGGCGCTGGGCTGCGGCAGCAGGATTTGCAGCGCCTTATAGATGCCGAGCAGGAGTGACAGGCGTTCCAGCGTGTCGCGCCCCAGACGGGCTGTCTGCGGCGCGGATTTCCATTTGAAGTAGGTGGAGCGGCCCGGGGAGCCGAGCAACACGATCTGCTCTTCGGCGCTCAGGTCCCAGTCTCGCGCGATGTTGAAGAACGCGCGCAGACCCGCGGCCGACATTTCCGTGAGCGAGGGTTCCGAAACCGGCCGGCGGATCGGCGGTTCGGGCTGGGTGGCGCGGGCAGCGTGAGCCATGGTCAAATTAGTCCTTATCTGTACTTTTGATTTATATTAGTCTAAAAATGGATTTTTGCAAGAGAATATAATCCCGGCTCGTTATGAAGTCGAAGATCAGGAGAAGCAGGAGATGTGGGTTCGAGCAGTAGCAACAGCAGTTGCAGTGTGGTGTGTGTCCGGTGCGGCAATGGCAGCAGGTTATGCGGAAGTGTGGAATCCGCCCGAGTCGACCGGGCATGCGGCGAAGCACATAAAGAAAACGACGGGTGCCACCAAGGTCAAGTCTACCGCTGGCGTGAAGGGGGAGTCGAAGCACGCGGCGAAAGGTCAACATGGCGCGCAGCGGGTCGCGTCGGCGCCGAAGAGCGGCGTCAAGCCGGCGGCGCATGGCAGCGTGAAGAAGGTCGCGGCCAAGAATGGTAGCCACGGCGGCGTAAAGAAGGTCGCGGCTAAGAATGCGGATCACGGTGGCGTGGTCAAGCTTGCGGGCAAGCCTAAATCGAAGGCAGCCGTGGTGGTGCAGGGTAAAAAGCCGCATGCGCAGCTCGCTCAGGCGAAATCGGGTCAAGGCAGGATCATGCGTGCCAACCTGATTCAAGGCCATACAGCCCATGCCCACGTGGTCAAGGTGGCGGCGAAAACCGGTCCGGCCAAACCGGCTGTGGTCCACACGAACGCCCCGGCCAAGGCGGCAAACGTAACAGCGAGTCCCGCCGCGGACACAACCGCTAATCCTGCAACCGCCAGCAGTGGCTCGTTGCCGCCGATCCTCCACTGACCTCCGGTTCAGGCAGCGCGTTTACGTTTGACCTTTGCACCCGGCGGACCCAGGGCAGTGCGGCCGAGTTCGACGATGCGCGCCGAGAGCTTTTCGAGGCGTGGCGACTGGACCTTCCAGGCGTGCCAGTACAACTCGACATCGGTGGGCTGCTTCGGCGCGAGGTCGACCAGTTCGCCGCGCTCGACGGCATCGCCGAATTCCAGTTCGGGCACCATGCCATAAGCCAGGCCACGCTGGATCGCCATGTAGCGCGGCACCGGCGCGGGCACGTAATGGCACGGATAAGCTTCCGGCGGCAGACCGAAGCGCGTCTCGAGAAAGCGCGCCTGCAACGCGTCCTTGCGTGAGGACAGGATCACCGGCGCGCGCCGCGCGCTTTCACGCGTCAATCCATTCGGAAACCATCGCTCGACGAACGCGGCCGACGCCACCAGCCGGTAGCGCATGGCGCCCAGCCGTTCGGCGAAACAGCCGCGCATGGGCGCCGGTTCGGTTGTGATACAGCCGATTGCGAGGCCTGAGGCGAGCAGCGCATGGGTATGGTCCTGGTCGTCGACGGTCAGATCGAGCAGCACGTTTTCTTGCAGCAGGATCTCGGAGAGTGCAGGGAAAAACCATGTGGATAGCGTGTCTGCATTCACAGCGGCGGCGACGTTCAGCAACGCTTCGTTGGCGCCCGCGAGATCGCTGGCAAAGTCGTCTTCGAGCAGGGCGGCGCGCCGGAGATACTGCAATAGACGCTGGCCCATCTGCGTCGCGCGACAGGGCCGTGTGCGCACGATCAGCGGATTGCCCAGGCGCGTTTCGAGCGCCCGCACTCGCTGCGATACCGCCGACGAGGTGATGTTCAGGCGCACGGCGGCCTGCTCGAAGCTGCCGGTTTCGATGACCGCGCGGACGGCGGCGGTTTGTCGGGGGTCGAGGTCCACTGATCTACTTTTAAAAATGAAATGGTTAGCTTTCCAGCTTAAGCGAAAGTCGGCGAACTTTATTCATGGCTTAGCGCGAGAAGTCGTTTCGTTATTGCGTTGCCAAGCCACTCGTCATTAACCGCAACGTCTCCACCGACCGCTTATCTCTCACTCGTGAATGCAAGGTCACGCGTGATTCCGGCAGTGGCGGCAAACCCAAACGCGCGCCGACATCGATCAATCCACGCGGCGCCACCCGGCGCGCCAGCGGTGACACCGCCAGACCGGCGGCAACCGCGGCGCCGACCGCCGCCACACCGCCGCCGATGAACACTTCCTGCCATGCAACCCCCGCCGCATTCAGCGTGTGCAGCGCAACCTCGCGCACATTGCACGGCGGACTCAGCAACGCGAGTGCCAATGGCTCGCTGACGCGCGGTAGCCACTGTGGTGTAGCGAGCCAGCCAAGCGGCTCGCTGAACAGCACCTGGGCGTCGTCACGCGGCGGCTCATCGACGCCATAGCGAATGATTACCGCGTCGAGGCGCCGTTCGTCGAATTGCGCGAGCAGCGCTGCCGACCTGCCCAGATGCAATTCGACCACCAGACCCGGATCGTGCGCGTTGAGCCGCGCGAGCAATTGCGGCAGGTTCGTTCCCGCGACATGCTCGCTCAGCCCCAGCGTGAGCCGCCGGCGCTCCACCGACAGCGAACCCAGCGCCCGCTCATGCGCACTCAGCAGATCGCGGGCCGCGCCAAGGAACGCGTTGCCGTCCGCGGAAAGGCGCACGACACGCGGCGTGCGCTCCACTAACTGCTTGCCGAGGTGTGCCTCCAGCCGCTTGAGCTTCAGACTGACGGCCGATTGCGTGGTGTCGAGCGCGTCGGCAGCCCGCGTGAAACTGTGCAGATCGGCAACCAGCACGAAGGCACGCACCGCATCGAGATCGAGGACTTTCATTTCGGTTGAATATGGATGAAATAGCTGATGATGGCTGTTTATTATGACTGAGCGCGCCTAAGCTGTGTTTACCCAATCAAGGCAACCAAGGAGTTTCATCATGCCGCTCACACGAATCGCTTTGCGCGCCGGCAAGCCGGCGGAATACCGGAAGGCGCTGACGGACAGTATTCAGCGTTCGCTGGTGGACACGTGCAATGTGCCGAAGGACGACATCTTCATGCTCATTACCGAGCACGAAGCCGGCAATTTTGTGTACGACAAGCAGTATCTGAACATTAAACGCAGCGACGATCTCGTGGTGATTCAGATCACGTTTAACAACACGCGCACGCTCGAACAAAAGAAGGCGTTATACAAGCGCATGGCGGAAGAACTGGCGGAGTCGCCGGGGCTGCGACGAGAGGATGTGTTCATCAATCTCGTCGAGGTGCTGAAGGAGAACTGGTCGTTCGGGAATGGGATCGCGCAGTACGCGGTTTGAGCGACTACGGAACTCGACGGCCTGCGCCTATTGACGTTGTCTGGAGGCACCTGCGTGTCACGCAAAAACGGGCGACACAGCCAATCGGCTCTGTCGCCCGTGGTTCTAACGTGCGGTGGTGGTCACGCGATCGTATCGATCACGCCGCCATCCACGCGCAGCGCCGCGCCGGTGGTCGCCGAAGCCTGCGGCGAGCAGACGTAGACGACCATGTTCGCGATCTCCTCAGTGGAGGCCGCGCGCTGGATGATCGAAGTGCTGCGATGCTCACGCACGAACTCAGTGGCAACCTGCTCGATGGTTTTACCTTGCTTCTTCGCGGTGTCTTCCACCATCGAGCGGAATCCGTCCGACAAGGTCGGTCCAGGCAGTACGGAGTTCACTGTCACACCGCTGCCGGCCGCGTATTTGGCAATGCCGCGCGCGATGCTCAACTGCGCGGTCTTCGAGAAACCGTAGGCGAGCATATCCGCCGGGATATTCAGCCCTGACTCTGACGAGATGAACACCACGCGGCCCCATTTGCGTTCCATCATTCCTTTGAGGTAGCTGCGCGTGAGCCGCACGCCCGACATGACATTGACCTGGAAATAGCGCTCCCAGTCGTCGTCTTCGGTGGTGAAGATGTCGCCGGGACCGAAGATGCCGAGATTGTTCACGAGAATGTCGGCCTGGGGCACAGCCTTCGCCAATGCGTCGCAGCCCTCGGGGCTGCCGAGGTCGCCCGCGAAGCCGCGCAGTTTCGCTTGTGGCGCCGTTTTGCGAATGGTGTCGATGGCGCGGTCCACCGCTTCCTGTTTGCGTCCGTTGACGATGGTTTCCGCACCCGATGCGGCGATGCCGGTCGCGATGGCCAGGCCAATACCCGCCGTGGATGCGCTGACGATGGCGGTCTTGCCCGTTAGATCGATGTTCACTGTCTTGCTCCTTGTTGAGGTTGCAGCGGACGGTCCACGACTCGCGGCTGGCCTTGCCGAACAATGGAAAGGACGGGGTGTTCAGACCTTCGCGTTGAATCGGGTTGAAGTATCCCACCTATCCGTTTTCGGGGTCGAAAACGTGCCTTATGCCCATCCGCCGACGGACGCCTGCGTCGCTATAATGATTCGCGGTCCTTTTCTAACCCACCGATCCTCCTGCCGCCATGACATCCGACCGCATCGATCCGTCCCACGAAACCCTTGAAATTGGCGGCTCCGTCTGGTTTCAGGCGGGCGCGCAAACGCTCGGCGGCGCGTCGCGAATTGGGCTGCTCGCGGCGATCGGCGAGACCGGCTCGATCACCAGCGCGGCGAAAGCCGTCGGCATGAGCTACAAAGGCGCGTGGGACGCCGTCGACACGATGAACAACCTCGCCGGCGAGCCGCTCGTCGTGCGCTCAACCGGCGGCAAAGGCGGTGGCGGCACGACGCTCACGCCGCGCGCGCTGAAGCTGATCGAAACGTTTCGGGCGGTTGAACGCGAGCATCGGCGTTTTCTCGAACGCGCGGGCGCGGCGATCGAAGGTTTTGCGACGGATTGGGATCTGATCGGCCGCATCGGCGTGAAAACGAGCGCGCGCAATCAGCTTTATGGAACGGTGTCGGCGATCACGCGCGGGACGGTCAACGATGAAGTGTGCCTGGCGCTGCCGGGCGGCCATACGATCGTCGCGGTCGTCACGCATGAAAGTACCGAGACCTTGGGGCTTGCAGTGGGGGCGGCGGCGTTCGCGCTGATCAAGGCGTCGTGGGTGGTGCTGCTCGTCGAGGATGAAAGTGGCGCGCCGCTGAAACTCTCGGCGCGCAATCAGTTGCGCGGTACGGTGCAGAGCGTGAAGCGCGGGGCGGTCAACGCGGAGGTGTCGTTGGCGCTGGAAGGCGGCGCGGTGATTACCGCGGTCGTCACGAATCAAAGCGTCGATACGCTCGGCCTTGTGGAAGGCGGGACCGCGGTCGCGGTATTCAAAGCGTCGAGCGTGATTCTTGGGGTGAAGGACTGAGTGGCTCCAAGCCATCCGGCGGCGCGCGCTGACGTTATGGCACGCTGCGCTCGTACCCAGCAAACGGATGATTCTCGCGCACACACCCATCGCTGACCTGCACGACCTGATCGCCGAAGGCGGCAACATCGTCGGGATCGTGCGTGATCAACACCATCGGAATATCGAGCCGCGTTTGCAGGTCCGACAGTTCGCGCCGCATGCGCTGACGCAACGCGCTATCGAGCGCGGAAAACGGCTCGTCCAGCAACAGCAGGCGAGGCTCAGCGACCAGCGCCCGCGCCAGCGCCACGCGCTGCTTCTGTCCACCCGAAAGCTGCGCCGGATGATTACCTGCCACGCTTTTTAATTCGAGCGCATCGAGCCAGTAATCGACTTGCGGGTGCGAGATCCGCGCGCGCGGATTGAGCCAACCCTGCTGCAATCCGAAGCCGATGTTCTGCCGCACGTTCAGATGCGGAAACAGCGCGTAGTCCTGAAACAGATAGGCAATCTTGCGTGCCTGCGGTTTCTGATCGACGCCACGCGCGCTATCGAATAAAGCGGTGCCGTGCAGCGTAATCGCCCCTTCGTCGGGGCGTAGCAAGCCGGCAATGGCCTGTAGCGTCAAACTCTTGCCCGCTCCCGACGGCCCGAATAGCGCGACGCGCTGCGTGATCGCCTTGAACGAGACGTCGAGCGTGAAACGGCGCTCGGCGCTCTCGAAGGTCTTGCGGATGTCAACGGCGAGCGGCATATCAGCGGGACGACAAAAGCGTGTGCTGCGGCACCAGACGGCCCGCGAGCAACAGGATCACGACACACGTCACCGACGTCACGAGCACGAGGAAGGTGGCCGTGCTGTCGTCGCCGGCCTGCACGGCTGAATAGACCGCAACCGAAAGCGTCTGCGTGCGTCCCGGCAAGTTGCCCGCGATCATCAGCGTCGCGCCGAATTCGCCGAGCGCTCGCGCAAACGCCAGCAATCCGCCAGCGAGAATGCCGCGGGCGGCGAGCGGCAGCGTCACGCGAAAGAAGAGGGCTGTTTCGCTGACGCCCAGCGTGCGCGCGGCCCGCTCGAGCTGCGGATCGACCGCTTCGAAAGCGGCGCGCGCCGACTTCAGCACGAGCGGAAACGCCACCACCGTCGAGGCGATCACCGCGCCCTGCCAGGTGAACACCAACTGGATATCGAAGCGGTCGAGCCACGCGCCGATCACGCCGCGTCGGCCGAGCACCACGAGCAGGTAGTAGCCGAGCACGGTGGGCGGCATCACGAGGGGCAACATGAGCAGCGAATCGATCACGTCGCGCGCGCCTGAGCGCCAGCGCGCCAAACCGAAACCGGCCGCGACGCCGAACACCAGATTGAGCGCGGTGGCCCAGCCCGCCACTTTCAGCGACAGCAGGAGCGGAATCCAGACCTGTTGCATGAGCGTGCCGTGCCTACGTTAATGCGCGGGCTTGAAGCCGTACTTCGCGAGCACGGCCTGGCCGGCCGGCGAGAGCACGAAATTCATGAAGGCCTGCGCGTCGGCGGTGTGACGGCTGCTTTCGACCTGCGCGATCGGATAGGTGATCGGTGTTTGCGTCGGCACGTTCATCGCGACCTTGACCTTGTCCGGCATGATCGCGGCGTCGGTGCTGAACACAAAGCCCGCGTCGACTTCGCCACGCGACACGTAGTCCAGGCTCTGGCGCACGTTCGATGCCAGCACGGCCTTCGCGCTGACCGCGTCCCACACGCCCGCGGCTTGCAGCGCACCCTGCGCATAGCGGCCGATCGGCACCGAGGCCGGATCACCGTAAGCCACACGCTTCACATTCGCCGACGCCAGATCGTTCAGTGAAGCCGGCGCGAAATGGCTGTCGGTCGGCACGATCAGCACCAGCGAATTGGCGGCGAAGTCGCGGCGCGTGGCCGGAACGATCACTTTCTCCGCGGCAGCCTTGTCCATTGCTTTCTGATCCGCGGAGGCGAACACGTCGGCGGGCGCGCCTTTGACGATTTGCTGCATCAACACGTCGGACGCGCCGAAGTTCAGCAGGACCTTGGTGCCGGGATGCTGCTGTTCGAAGACTTCGCTCACCGCTTTGAATGCGTTGGTCAGGCTGGCGGCGGCGGAAACCACCAGTTCGTCGGCACGCGCGTTGGCGCTGACGGCAACGGCGACGGCGCTGGCGATGAACAGCGCGTGTTTCACAAGGCGGCGGGACAGTGTCATGAAGGTTTGGATGTCCGGCATGGGCCGGAACAGGCGGGTTAAAACGCTATCGTAATATATGAAAGGTTATAACGATACCCATGACGATTATTCAGTTGCGCACATAGAGTTGGGCCCGGATCGGCGGGCTTCGGCTGCCGGATTAACAACAGGTTGAACCTGCTTCAGACGTCCGGCGAGTGTGGCGGCGTAAGCGTGTTGAGCGTCTGCGACAGCGGTGCCGTGGCGGGGCGGACATCGCGCACGGCCCGCCACTTGGCGCGGATGAACGGCCTCTCGTGACCGGAGACCTTCAGCGCGATATGCGTGACCCAGCGTTGCGTCGGCACGTGCACGCCGTGCATCAGCACCGCGAGGATCATCAGACTCGCGGTCACGGGCAGCGCCGACAACCGGCCCGGCTGGAGATTCCATGCCATGCGCACGAAGAACAATGCCGCCAGCGCGCCGACCAGGCAGCCAGTGACGGCTTCAGACGGCGAGTGGGCGCTCAGCACGACGCGCGACAAGCCGACAGCGATGCCCGCTGCCAGACCGAGCACGACGCCAAGCAGACGAATGGCCGGACGCGCCGGCAGTAACATCAGGAACAGCGCGACCGGATAGACGGCGGTCGACAGCATGGCGTGACCGCTGACGCCGGTGAAATCCAGCTCGCGTATGCCGACGCCCCAACCCAGGAAGGCCAGCTTGGTGACGGTCACCACGCCGATGGCTGCGCCAAGCAGCAGCAACCAGCCTGCTGCCATGCGCCACGTGTAGCCGACTGCCAGCCAAAGCGCGATGGCGAACGCGAGCGGCAGCGTCATGCCGGCGCCGCCGAGGCTGGTGATCGAGTACCACAGGTGGACAGGTAAATCGGGCATGGCAAAAACGCGACCCAGGCCGCGTAGAATCGGGTTGGTAATGGTTTAACGCGCGAACGGCGTGAATCGCCGACGCCGTAAAGGCGTGTACCGAAACTATTTACCCGCCAGTATAGACGGGTGCCTCGGGCGAGGCTTGCCGCGCGCCAGGCTTTTTGTGGCGGGACGTTGGCTGGCGAACAAGCCTTGCCATGGTTTGACGTTGATGTTGCTGCAAGGTTCGCCCGGCGGAAAATTCGCTGCTCGACAGGGGTTCTGGCCTCCAGCATTGCATGAGGATTGGTGTTATTGTGCATTGCACAACAAAGCGTCGTTCTATCGAGCGGCACCTGTCCCTTTTTGCGAGGTTACCCGCCGATGGCAAAAAGTCTATCGAAAATCTGGCTGCGCGGTCTCAAGCGGCTGCTCGCCATTCAAACCGAGCACGCCCACGCAACGACCAAGCGCGCCCCCACGCGGCCGGCACGTGCGGCCACCAGCAAGACTTCGGCCAAGGTCCGTCCTATCAAGCCCGTGGCCGCGCTGCGCGTACCCGCGAAACGCGAGGCGCCGCGCGCTGCCCCACGGGAATCGCGGGTTCGCCCGCGTGCCTCGGCATGGGCGAGCGGTTCATGGACGCGCTCGTTCCATTCGGCGCCTGTTGCGCCTGGGCGGCTCGTCAATCACCTTCATTACGGTTTGTACATTCCGTCCGGCCACGCGGGCGAGTCGATGCCGCTGGTGGTGATGCTGCACGGTTGCACGCAGTCGATTGATGAATTCGCGGAAGGTACGCGGATGAACGTGCTCGCGGACCGGTTCGGCTTCGCCGTGGTTTATCCGGAACAGTCGAAGCACGTGCATTCACATCGCTGCTGGCATTGGTATGACGCTAGCGACAGCGCCGGTGGCGCTGAGGCGCGTGCGGTCGTCTCGCTGGTGGATTCGCTGGTTGCCGAGCATGGCTTTGACAGCGAGCGCGTGTATGTCGCTGGAATCTCCGCGGGAGCCGGCCTCACGGCGCTTCTGGCCGCCAAGTATCCGGAACATTTCGCGGCGGTCGCGCTGCACTCTGGCCCCGCTTTCGGCGAGGCCCGTTCCGGCATTACGGCGATGGACGTGATGCGGCGCGGCGCGCGCCGCGAGCCGGCCGAACTCGTCGACGAACACGTCAATGTGGCTGAATACCCCGGCATGCCCGCCATCATCCTGCACGGCGACGCTGACCACGTGGTCGCGCCGGTCAATGCGGACCAGTTGGCGGAGCAGTTTCTCCGTCTGAACCGGATCGTCGACGAGAAAGGCGCGCGCAAATCCGGCGAAGTCAAGGAAGAGCGCAAGGGTGGCGTGGTGATGCGCGACTACGTGCGCGGCGGGCGGCGCGTCGTGCGGCTGTGTCGCGTGCAAGGGCTCGCGCACGCCTGGAGCGGCGGCGACGACGCCGTGCCGTTCCATTCCGCCAAAGGTCCGGACGCAAGCGCCATGGTGTGGGAATTCTTCAAGCATCAGCGCCGCACGGCTACCGGCCGTACCGCTGAAAGCACCGTCGTAGAAGCCTCGGCGGGCGCACGGTGACGGTGGAGCAACACTTCGAAATGAGTATTAGCGTAATCCTAGGGTTTTCCCTATAATACGGGTTATCCCTTAGGCGTTAACGCCTGAACTCATTGTCGAGGTTGACCATGTATCTGCTTAGCCGCCTGTTTCTGTTTCTGACCAAATCGCCCGATCAACTCGCGAAAGAACGCGCTGACGCCTTCCTCGCAGAAGCAACCGATCTGTACGATCTGGAATTCCGTATGCGCAAGCTGGACCGTGAGGCGACTACCCGCCAACCGTCGTGGATGAGCCAGCACTAAGCTGGGCGAGTTTGAAGCATCGGCGCGTGTTGAAGAACGCCGATGTTTGGGGTCAGGTGCCCCAGTTGTCACGCGTCGCTAGCAGTGCAGCGACGACACAAGACGCATCGCTCAGTCTCCTCCAGAGATTTCCGAGCAAAACAATGTGAGCGAGTACTTACTTGCCAAAACGGGCAAGTGTGCGTTGCCGCGCCTCGGCATGATCGACGATCGGTGCAGGATAATCCTTGCCCAATATCACGCCGAACTCCGCGAGCCGTTCCGCACCCGCCAGCCACGGTGCGTGAATCCATTTAGCCGGCAGTTTCGCAAGCTGCGGCAGGTAGCGTTTGATAAAGCGCCCGTCGGCGTCGAATTTTTCGGATTGCGTGATCGGGTTGAAAATCCGGAAATACGGTTGCGCGTCGCATCCCGTGGATGCCGCCCATTGCCAGCCGCCGTTATTCGCCGAGAAATCGAAGTCGTTCAGTTGTTCGGCGAAGTAG
The DNA here is from genome assembly GCF_046027825.1 of Paraburkholderia sediminicola. Lineage (GTDB taxonomy): Bacteria > Pseudomonadota > Gammaproteobacteria > Burkholderiales > Burkholderiaceae > Paraburkholderia > Paraburkholderia sediminicola_D. Next base: position 30,682 of record NZ_JAQQDU010000004.1, on the reverse strand, counting down.
CGCTCGCCGAGCCGCCAGTCGACACCCAGATCCTTCACCAGAAAACTCGCCGTGACCATCCGCAGGCGGTTGTGCATGTAGCCGGTGCGGTTCAATTGCAGCATCGCGGCGTCGACCAGCGGATAGCCGGTGCGGCCGTCGCACCACGCGGCAAACGCCTCGTCCGCTTCCGGGCCCTGCTCCCAGCGCAGCCGATCGTACTCTTCCTTGAACGACGCGCCGTCCGCCAACCTCGGATGATGCGCGAGGATCATGAAGTAAAAGTCCCGCCAGATCAGCTCCGAAAGCCACGTGGCTGAGCCTTGCCCGTCAGGCTGCAGTGACATCTCGTGCGCGAGCCGCGCGAGCGTGCGGATCGAGACAGTGCCGAAGCGCAAATGCATCGACAGGTAGCTCGGGCCTTTGACGGCGGGAAAGTCGCGCCGCTCCTGATAGCTGTCGATGCGCGTCATGAAGTCGTCGAGCAGACGTTGTGCGCCGCTCATACCGGTGGGCAAATTGAGCTCCGCAAGATTGCTCGACGCGAAGCCGAGCTGATCCAGCGTCGGCAACTGGCGGTCCAGCCTGGGCGGCAGTGCCGCCAGATGCTTCGCGTAAGTCTCGACCGCATACGGCTTCAGATCGAAGGCCGTCAACTGCTTGAGCCAAGCGTTCTTGTAGGGCGTGAACACCGTGAACGGTTTGTTCTGGCCCGTCAACACCTCATCGCGCTCGAAAATCACCTGGTCTTTGAACGTCAGCCACTGGCGCCCGGCAACGGCCAGCCCCTCCCGCACGGTCTCATCACGCCCGATCGCGACCGGCTCGTAATCGTGATTTGTGAATACCGCATCCACGCCGAGTTCGTCGGCGAGCCTCGGCACAAGATCGGCCGGATCGCCGTACAGCACGACGAGGCCCCCGCCTTTGGCGCGCAATGCTTCGTCCAACTCGCCCAACGCAGCGAGATTGAACTCGACGCGGCGGTCCTGCGGTTGCGTACCCGGATGGCGCGTTTGCCAGGCGTCGGTTAGCGGTTGCAGGATCGTCGTGTCGAATACGAACACGCACCAGACGCGCTTGCAATGCTTGAGCGCGTAGTAGAGCGCGGCGTTGTCCGTGCTGCGCAGGTCGCGGCGAAACCAGACCAGACCGGTATCGAACGTATCGTTCAGGCGTCGGACACGTGTCATTGGAATCTCTGCAAAGCGGCGCAGCGCCCACCCCTGTTTTGCAGGGTGTGGGCGCTGTGCCTGATGGCGCGGTTTTACCGCGCGGCGTCAACTATTCATTCGCTAGCCGTTAAGACCGAGGCTTAGGCGACTTGCAGACGCACCGCCACGTTGTTGCGCGTAGCGTTCGAGTACGGGCAGACCTGATGCGCTGCGTCGACCAGTTCCTTGGCTGCGTCTGCAGCGAGGCCCGGCAACGAGACGCGCAGATCGATGTCCAGCGCGAAGCCGCCGTTGTCGTTCGGGCCGATCCCCACTTCTGCCGTGACTTGTGTGTCAGCCGGCAAAGTCTGCTTCTTCTGGCCGGCGACGAACTTCATCGCGCTCAGGAAACACGCCGAGTAGCCGGCTGCAAACAGTTGTTCCGGGTTTGTGCCCGCTGCGCCGTTGCCGCCCAGTTCACGCGGTGCTGCCAGCTTTACGTCCAGCGCGTTGTCCGACGATACTGCACGGCCGTCACGGCCACCGGTGCTCGTTGCGCTTGCCTTGTAGAGGATGTTCATTGTGCTGCTCCTATATCTGGGTTATCAGGATTTGCCTGCTTGCCGCTGCTCGCCCGCCTTTCTGACGGAGCCCTATCGAAGCGGCATGTGATAAAGATAGTACACAAATCGTTTGTGTGCAAATGAATTTTTGCATCGTACCGATAGCATGCTTTTTGAAGCAGGCCTGCTAGTGGTCCATGTAATCGTTGAGCGTGGCGCGCAGGCGCGTCAGATCGTCGCGCAGACGGAGCAGGAATTCCGGCGTCTGCTGGGTCGCGCAGAAGATTTCTGCCGGTACTTCGCGCGCCTGACGCTTCAATGCGGTGCCCGCTTTGGTGAGGCGGATATAGACGAGCCGCTCATCTTCGACGCCGCGTACCCGTTCCAGGAAGCCTTGCGCTTCGAGACGTTTGAGCAGCGGCGTGACCGTTGCAGAGTCGAGATTCAGGCGCGCAGCCATGTCTTTGACCGTGACATCGTCGGCTTCCCAGAGCACCAGCATCGCCAGATATTGTGGATACGTGAGGCCGAGCTTGTCGAGCAACGGCTTGTACGCTTTTGTCATCGCAAGCGAGGTCGAATAGAGCGCAAAGCAGAGTTGCTCGTCGAGCGTGAAGGGCAAAGTGGGGCGCTGGGTCATGATGCATCTCGGCTAAAAAGAGCGTGCAAATCGATTGCGCGCAAACCATTGTGCCGCAAATCGAGGCACATTGACGAGTGGGGCGGAGACTCAGCGAAGCGGCGGAGGCGGACGGCGCCCTGTGGGTGGGAACGCCGAGGGCGCCAAGGCGGAGGGGCGTATGCCACTGAGGCCGGCGCATGGGCCGCTCCGGGGCGGGACTGCAGAGGGTACTAAGCCAGGCGGGCAATGTTCCGGATTGAGGCCGCGCGGGCGCCGAAAAAGCGCCCGCGCGTGAACGGCAAGCTAGCCGGTGCTCAGGCTGCCGGTGTGGTGGGCAAATCCGGCGCTTCGGGCGTTTGCACGCCGAAGCAGCCGCGATAGGTCGCGTAGAACGAGCAATACAGCATGGTCGTGACGATCATCGTGGCGGGCATCAGGACCGCGAACGCGAAGTCGCCCGCGCCCAGCGCCTGCATCAGCGCGGTCAGACCGAACGAGACCGTCGTCGCCACCGCGAACCACAAAGCGCCGAACACGATGAACGCACCGCGATTGCGCCAGCAACTGACAACGCTGAAGAACATCGCCTTGACGGGCGGCACGTCGTGCCACGCGGTAAGAATCGGCGAGAACCAGAAAATCATCGCGACCGGAATGTAGAACGCGAACGCGGCGATCACCGCCAGCGGGATATTGCTGTTGGCGATCGCGTCCTGGTCCATCGTGGCCATGCCGAGCATGACCTTCAGCAGCATGCCGCCGTCGGCAAGGGCCGAGCCGGCCAGCACGAGCGCCATCGCGGCCACGTACAGCACGCCCAGCACCAGCAGACGTTTGGCGACCCCGGGGCCGTACGAGTGAAAGCCGTCTACCAGAATGGTCGGGAACACCGGCTTGCCCGCGATCGTGTTGCGGCACGCCGCCATGAAGCCCACCGCGACCCCTGGAATGAAGACCAGCGGCAGCACGCCGCCGATGACCGGAATCTGCGACGCCAGCGTCATGACCAGCAGATAGGTGAAGAACAGCGTCAGAAACGCGAGCGGGTTCTTGCGGAACAGCCAGATACCCTGCCGGAACCAGACATAGCCGGTTTTCGCGGGGACTTCGATCAGTTGCATGAGATATGAATGCCTGGAAGTGCAACGCCGGACAGGCGTTCGCGCAAAATGCGCTCGAAATGGCCGGGGTCGTGCGGTTTGAGCAGCTCGGCCGCGCGCGGCAAATGAAAATCATACAGGCGCGAGACCCAGAAGCGGTAAGCGCCCGCGCGCAGCATATCGCCCCAGTGGCGGTTTTCTTCAGCGGTGAACGGGCGCACGGTCTGGTAGGCGCGCAGCATGGCTTCGGTGCGCGCGTCGTCGAGCTTGCCGGTGGCGAGGTCGACGCACCAGTCGTTGACCGTGACCGCGACGTCGAACAGCCACTTGTCGCAGCCGGCGAAATAGAAGTCGAAGAAGCCGCCCAGCCGCACCTCGTGGCCGGTGTCCGGCGCGGCATGCGCGAACAGCGCGTTGTCGCGGAACAGGTCGGCGTGGCAGGGGCCTTCGGGCAACGCGGCGTAATCCGCCGATGCGAAGAAAGCCTCCTGATGCGCCAGTTCGGACGACAGCAAGTCGCGCTGCGCACCCTCCAGGAAAGGCAGGATGGTCGGCACGGTTTCCTTCCACCACGGCAGGCTGCGCAGATTCGGCTGGTAGCGCGCGTAATCGCGCCCCGCCAGATGCATGCGCGCGAGCATGTGCCCGACTTCGACGCAGTGCTCGACTTGCGGCGCCAGCTCCGGCGCGCCTTCGAGCTTGGTCACGATCGCGGCGGGTTTGCCATGCAGCGTGCCGAACAGCGCGCCGTCTTCGCGCGGCATGGGATCCGGCACCGGCACGCGGTGCGCGGCCAGATGCTGCATCAGATCGAGATAGAACGGCAGTTGTTCGGCCGTCAGCTTTTCGAAAATCGTGAGGACGTATTCGCCGCGCGTCGTCGTCAGAAAGAAGTTGCTGTTCTCAATGCCGGACGGGATGCCGCGAAACTCGACGACGTCGCCGAGATCGTAATGACGCATCCATTCTGCTAGTTGGGGTTCGGTGACAGCGGTGAAGACAGCCATGCGGGAAACGTCGGATCAGGTTAGTCGGGCTGGCGCGATGCGGCCAGTGCGAGGTGTGGCAAATGCGTTGCAGAAAGCGCGATCAAGGTCAATCAGGGTAGCAAATCCGGGCCGCCAATCCTGGTTGCCAGTCAGGGGCACCCGTCAGGGCCGCAAAGCGCTGCGACAATTCAACGCGGTATCGCCGTGCTGCAGGCGGTGCTTAGAACGACCACGCAGGCTGAAAGCCCGAGGCGACGCCCGCGGGCCGCACAGTTCGAGAGGAGCGGCTCACGCCGCCCCGGAATGTATCAATAAGTCAGATGCACCGACGGCAAGCGCGTGCTTGCGCGGCCGTTGTCGCGCACGGTGGGCGACGTGTCGAGCGGCGCGCTCATCTGATAGCGTGTGCCGAGATTCGAATGCACGTTGATCTCAACGGGCTTGCCTTTGTCGCGATATTCGGTGATTTCGGTGCCGTTAGCGCTGCGTTCGTAGAAGCTTGGCGTGCGCGGGACGTTGATTTCGACCTTCGAGCTGACCTCGGCGGCCGGACGATTGATCTTCGCCAGGTCAGGCAGGCCGGCCCGTTCATTGGCCGACTGGGCCACGTCGGCCGGCGGAGTCTCGTCGACAGGCTGGGCAGCCATCGCGGTGTTGCCAAAGGCGAGGGCCAGTGCAACGGCGACGGGAAGGAGCGGCTTCATGGTGATTCTCCAATATGGTGCCCCGATTCTAGCAAATCCAGCCTTGCCTACGGGCGCAATCGCCTTATTTTGCGCCGCTTTCGCGCGACGTGCGCGCAATCTTGTGACCACGGTTGCCGCGGCTGTGGTAGGCGCCGCGCGGTCATTTGGCGATCACGGGTTCCGTGGTAATGTCATCTCATCAATCGAGGCGAATGAAGATGAACAACGATACCAATCAACGCGCGGTGCAAACTCCCGCCAACAGCTTCCCAACCGAATCCTTCGACGACGCGACCGAGGCCGTCACGCGTTTGTCGGCGATTTACGAAGCGAACACCTCGTTCCTGCGCGACGCCTTCGCGCGCTACCGCCGCAACGAATTGTTCGAGCGCCGGGTGCGCGCCTGCTACCCGTTCGTCCGGGTGCGCACCGAAGTCAACACGCATATCGACTCGCGCCGCTCGTACGGTTTTGTCGCGGGTCCGGGCGTGTTCGAAACCACGGTCACGCGGCCGGATCTGTTTGGCGACTACTATCGCGAGCAATTGCGCCTGCTGGCCAAGAACCATCACGTGCAGATCGAAGTCGGGGTGTCCGATCAGCCGATTCCGATTCACTTCGCCTTCGCTGAGGGCATTCACCTCGAGGGCGATCTGGATCGCGAGCGCCTGTTCCTGATGCGCGACGTGTTCGACACGCCGGACCTCGCGTTGCTCGACGACCGCATCGTCAACGGCACGTATGAGCCGCCGCCGGGCGAACCGCATCCGTTGGCGCTGTTCACGGCGGCGCGGGTGGATTTCTCGCTGCACCGGCTGAAGCACTACACGGCGACCTCGCCCACGCATTGCCAGAACTACGTGCTGTACACGAACTACCAGTTCTATATCGACGAGTTCGTCAAACTCGGCCGCACAATGATGGCCCATACCGACGACGAAGAATTGCGCGCCTATCGTAGCGAATACACGTCGTTTGTCGAACCGGGCGACGTGATCACGTACAACGAAAATCTTGGTGAGCAGGCGCAGGAAGGCACGGCGCCGCCGCGTCTGCCGCAGATGCCTGCGTATCACCTGAAGCGTGCCGACGGCAGCGGCATCACGATGGTCAACATCGGTGTTGGACCGTCGAATGCGAAGACGATCACCGATCACATTGCCGTGCTGCGTCCGCATGCGTGGATCATGCTCGGCCACTGCGCGGGTCTGCGTAACACGCAGCGTCTGGGCGATTACGTGCTGGCGCACGGCTATGTGCGCGAAGATCACGTGCTCGACGACGACTTGCCGCTGTGGGTGCCGATTCCTGCACTGGCCGAAGTGCAGGTGGCGTTGGAACGCGCGGTCGCGCAGGTCACGCAACTGGATGGCGTCGAATTGAAGCGCGTGATGCGCACGGGCACGGTGGCGAGCGTGGATAACCGTAACTGGGAGCTGCGCGATCATCGCGAGCCGGTGCAGCGGTTGTCGCAAAGCCGCGCGGTCGCGCTCGACATGGAAAGCGCGACGATCGCCGCCAACGGGTTCCGCTTCCGCGTGCCTTACGGCACCTTGCTATGCGTGTCGGACAAGCCCTTGCATGGCGAATTGAAACTGCCCGGCATGGCGGATCAGTTCTATCGCGCGCAGGTCGATCAGCATCTGCAGATCGGTGTGAAGGCGATGGAGTTGTTGCGGATGAATGGTCTGCATCGTTTGCATAGCCGCAAGTTGCGTAGCTTCGCGGAAGTGGCGTTTCAGTAAGCGCTTATGCTTGCGGGTGAGCGTTGTTTGCGCTCGCCTGCAAGCCTTATCTCTGGCTTTCTGGCTTAGAACTGCCCAAACCCCGTCAGCCCGATCAAGCTTCCAGCCGCCAGCAGCCACAGCGGATGAATGCGCGTTTTCAATGCCAGCACGGCGGTAACAGCGCAGATTGCCCATGCAATCGCCATCGGGTTTGACGCTTCGGCGATCAGCGCCGCGCTCGCCGCGACGATGCCGGCTGTCACCGGCACCAGCCCCATTTGCGCGTAACGCCGCCACGGACGGTCCTTGAATCTGTCCCACGCATGCAGCGCAAGAATCGTCACGAGCGAAGAGGGTCCGAACTTCGCCACTGACGTCACCAGCATCCCTGCCCAACCCGCCACATGCCAGCCGACAGCGTCACGATCATCAGGTTCGGCCCCGGCGCCGCTTGTGCGAGCGCGAACAGCGCGCTGAATTCGCTGGCCGGCATCCAGTGATGGACATCCACCACCTGACGCTGCATCTCCGGAAGAATCGTATTGCCGCCACCGAACGCCAGTAGCGAAAGCTGACTGAAAATAATGGCAAGAGAAATGAGCGTGTCGTTCATCGTGCGGCCCTCGACGCAATGTAGATGCTGAGCGGCGTGAGCACCAGCATCGTAGGCAGAAGCGGCAGGCGCATGATCGCGATCGCGATGAAGCCGAGCGCCGCGATCAGCGCGGCCATCGGTTTATTCCGCAATGGCAGCAGGATTTTCACGGCCATCGAGATCAGCAGGCCGGACGCTGCGGCCGCAAGACCGGCAAACAGATGACGAACGTACGGGTTGTTTTGCGTGTGTTCGTACAGCACGCCAAGGCCGATCACGATCAGCGAAGGCCCCGCGATCAAACCGAGCAAACCGGCTAGCGCACCCGGCACGCCGCGAAAGCGCATCCCGATTGCGACCGAAAGATTGATCACGTTGCCGCCAGGCAAGAATTGGCACAGGCCCAGCAAGTCGGTGAATTCCGCGCCGGTCAGCCAGCGCCTCTGGTCGACTACGGCGCGCCGCGCCAGCGGCAGCGCGCCGCCGAACGAGATCAGCCCGAGGCCGAGAAAGCCGCCAAAAATTTCCCGCAATGTGGGTGCGGGCGCCAGTGCGGCCTCGTTCGAGGTGAGATCGTGATCCATATCGCCAAGCTTCCAGGTCAAGCTTTGGAGGTTAGCGCCGAACCGGCTCTGGGCAAACGATTTTTGAGCGCGGCTTTGTGATCTAGAATCACAAGCATGGCCCGTAATCTTCCTCCTTTTCCGGCGCTGCGTGCCTTCGAGGCTGCCGCGCGGCATGAAAGCTTCACCGCCGCGGCAAACGAATTGCATGTGACGCACGGTGCAATTAGCCGGCAAGTCGCGGCTTTTGAAGCATGGCTCGGCGTGCAGGTGTTCCATCGCCGCGGCAAGCGCGTGCGTCTGACCGACGACGGCCGCCGCTATCTGGCCACGGTGCAGGCCGCGTTCGACAGCATCGCGCTGGCTACGGACCAGCTGCGCGACACCGGCGTTGTTCACGTTTTAAGGGTGAATGCGCTGCCGACTTTCGCAATGAAATGGCTGCTGCCGCGGCTTCATCAGTTCCAGCGCAAGGTGCCGAATGTGGAGCTGCGCTTATCAACTTCAAACGCACCGGTCGAAACATTGGACAGCTTCGACGTCGCGGTGCGGCGCGGTCCGGCACATTGGCCGAACTGCGTGAGCGGCCATTTTCTCGGCGAAAGCGAGATTCCGGTCTGCAGACCCTCGCTCCTGCAACGCTCGCCGATCAAGGCGGCCGACGATCTCGCGAAGCACGTGCTGCTGCATTCGGACACACGGCCCGATGCGTGGGGCAACTGGTTATCGGCAGCAGGGGTTACGGCGAAATGCCGGAAGAAGCAGTCGTTCGATCACTTCTATCTGGCCTTGCAGGCTGCGGTGGATGGCCTTGGCGTGGCGCTCGGTCCGTTGCCCTTGCTGGCGGACGAGCTGGCATCGGGACGGCTCGTCGTGCCGTTGGCCGGTCCGCGTATCGATGCGCGCGGCTATTGGTGGGTAGCGAGGCGGGAGGTCGCGCAGGCGCCGCTCGTGGCGCAGTTCTGCGAATGGCTGCAAGCGCAGGGTGATCAGACCGATGTAGCGGAAGCGAGCGACCTGGAGGCCGCCCGCTAGAACCTGAGTGCGTTGTTCAATACTCATCGAACACCGCACGCTTATTTCGAGCATTTACTTCGCGCACAGGGCGCGAAGCTTCAGCATTACAGATAGAACATCCGGTCGTCATCCGACTTGGCCGGATGCGGTTCAACTTCTTCACGGTCCTCGTAGAACTTCAACACCGCTTCGAGCACCTGATCCGGGTCGTCGATCACCTGCATCAGGTCCATATCCGTCGGATTGATCAGGCCCATCGGCGTGAGCGAGTTCTTGAACCACGCAAGCAGGCCTTCCCAGAACTCGCCGCCCACCAGAATGATCGGCACATGGCGCGACTTCTTGGTCTGGATCAGCGTGAGGACTTCGGCGAGTTCATCCAGCGTGCCGAAGCCGCCCGGCATGACGATCACCGCATCCGAGTTCTTCACGAACGTGACTTTGCGCGTGAAGAAATGGCGGAAGCGCAGCGAGATGTCCTGCCATTGATTGCCTGATTGCTCGTGCGGCAGCTCGATGTTCAGGCCGACTGAGGGGGCCTTGCCGGCATGAGCGCCCTTGTTGGCCGCTTCCATGATGCCGGGGCCGCCGCCCGAGATGACCGCGAAGCCTGCGTCCGACAGCTTGCGCGCGATCTGCGTGGCGAGTTTGTAATACGGCGAGTTCGGTTTCAGGCGCGCTGAACCATAGATGCTGACAGCCGGACGAATCTCCGAGAGGTACTCGGTCGCCTCGATAAACTCTGCCATAATCGTGAACATCTGCCACGATGCGCGGGCCTTCTTAGCCGTTGCGCGCTCTTGATCTGCGAGTGATCGCAGACTCGGAATCACTTTTCTCTTAGTCATAATGCCTGAAGAACGAAGCCTTGAAGGTAAGACCCTGCTATTGGTCGACGGTTCGAGTTATCTGTACCGGGCCTACCATGCGATGCCTGATCTGCGCGGACCCGAAGGTGGCCCGACGGGTGCGCTCTACGGAATGATCAACATGCTGCGGCGCATGCGCAAGGAAGTCACAGCAGAGTATAGCGCCTGCGTGTTCGACGCCAAGGGCAAAACGTTCCGCGATGACTGGTATGCCGACTATAAGGCGAACCGCCCGTCGATGCCGGACGATCTCTCGCGCCAGATCGAGCCGATTCACGTCGCCGTGCGCGCGCTCGGCTGGCCGCTGCTGATGATCGAAGGCGTCGAGGCTGACGACGTGATCGGCACGCTCAGCACCGAGGCGGAAAAGCGTGGCATGAATGTGATCGTGTCGACTGGGGACAAGGATCTGGCGCAGCTCGTGTCGGATCATGTCACCCTCATCAATACGATGACTAACGAGAAGCTCGACCGCGCCGGCGTGATCGCCAAGTTCGGCGTGCCGCCGGAGCGCATCATCGACTACCTGTCGTTGATCGGCGATACCGTCGACAACGTGCCCGGCGTCGAGAAATGCGGGCCGAAAACGGCGATCAAATGGCTGACGCAGTACGAAACCCTCGATGGCATCGTCGCACATGCGGACGAGATCAAAGGTGCGGTAGGAGACAATCTGCGGCGTGCGCTCGATTTTCTGCCGATGGCGAAGAAGCTCGTCACCGTCGAGCGCCAATGCGATCTGACCGGCCATATCGTGTCGATCGAAGAAAGCCTGCAAAGCCGGCCCGAATTGCGCGAGGAGCTGCGCGACGTGTTCACGCGCAACGGTTTCAAGACCTGGCTGCGTGAGGTGGAAGTCGCGGAAGCCGTGGAAGGTCCCGAGACCGATGTGCCGCCGGCGCTCACCGTGGATCACGAGCGTCACTATGACACCGTGCAGACCTGGGAACAGTTCGACGCCTGGCTTGAGAAAATCAACGCCGCCGAGTTGACTGCGTTCGATACCGAAACCACCTCGCTCGATCCGATGATCGCGCAGATCGTGGGCCTGTCGTTCTCGGTCGAACCCGGCTATGCCGCTTATGTGCCGGTCGCGCATCGCGGTCCGGACGCACCCGTGCAACTGCCGCGCGATGAAGTGTTGGCGAAGCTCAAGCCGTGGCTGGAAAGCGCCGAGCATAAGAAGGTCGGCCAGCACATGAAGTACGACGAACAGGTGCTGGCGAACTACGGCATCGAAATGCGCGGCGTCGAACACGACACGCTGCTGGAATCGTACGTGCTCGAATCGCACCGTACGCACGACATGGACAGCCTTGCGCTGCGTCATCTCGGCATCAAGACGATCAAGTACGAAGAGGTCGCGGGCAAGGGCGCGTCGCAAATCGGCTTCGACGAAGTCGCGCTGGAAACGGCCGCGGAGTATGCGGCGGAAGACGCCGACATCACCTTGCGTCTGCACCAGGCCTTGTATCCGCAAGTGGCCGCGGAGAAGACGCTCGACTACGTGTATCGCGACATCGAGGTGCCGACCTCGCGCGTCTTGCGCAAGATGGAGCGTACCGGCGTGCTGATCGACGCCGAGAAGTTGCGCGCGCAAAGCAGCGAAATCGCCACGCGTCTGATTCAACTGGAAAGCGAAGCGTACGTGCTGGCCGGCGGCGAATTCAATCTGGGTTCACCGAAGCAGATTGGTCAGATCTTCTTTGAGAAGCTTGAATTGCCGGTGGTCAAGAAGACCCCGAGCGGCGCGCCGTCCACTGACGAAGAAGTCCTGCAGAAGCTTGCCGAAGACTATCCGCTGCCGAAAATCCTGCTCGAACACCGCGGCTTGTCGAAACTGAAATCGACCTATACGGACAAGCTGCCGCGCATGGTCAACGCTCAGACCGGCCGTGTGCATACGAACTATGCACAGGCGGTGGCGGTCACGGGGCGTCTGGCGTCGAACGATCCGAACCTGCAGAACATTCCCGTGCGCACCGGCGAAGGCCGCCGCATTCGCGAGGCGTTTATCGCCCCGCCGGGCCACAAGCTCGTCTCTGCCGACTACTCGCAGATCGAATTGCGCATCATGGCGCACATTTCCGGCGACGAATCCCTGCTGCGCGCATTCTCGCAAGGCGAGGACATTCACCGCGCCACGGCGGCGGAAATTTTCAGCGTGACGCCGCTCGAAGTGTCGAACGATCAGCGTCGTGTAGCGAAGGTCATCAACTTCGGTCTGATCTACGGCATGAGCGCGTTCGGTCTTGCCGCGAACCTCGGCATTACGCGCGACGCGGCCAAGCTGTATATCGACCGCTACTTCGCGCGCTATCCGGGCGTCGCGCGGTATATGGACGAAACGCGTCTGAGCGCGAAGGCCAAGGGCTACGTGGAAACGGCGTTCGGCCGCCGCCTGTGGCTGCCGGAGATCAACGGTGGCAACGGTCCGCGCCGTCAGGCAGCCGAGCGCGCGGCCATTAACGCGCCGATGCAGGGCACGGCCGCCGACCTGATCAAGCTGTCGATGATCGCGGTGCAGAAGTGGATCGAAGAGTCGAAGGTCGGTACGCGCATGATCATGCAGGTGCACGACGAACTGATTCTCGAAGTGCCGGACGCTGAATTGTCCGACGTACGCAAGCGCTTGCCGGAACTGATGTGCGGCGTGGCCGCGTTGAAAGTGCCGCTGGTCGCAGAAGTCGGTGCGGGCCTGAACTGGGAAGAAGCGCATTGACGTGCGTGTGACGGGGCGCGTGATAGGCGATAACGTCGTGCGCATGTCACATATGCGTATTGATAGCTTGTGACAACCCGTGCCGCTCGCGGACAATCGTTAAAACAGACAGCGCGCGCGTTTCATGTTTCACGACGCGCCGTCGCGACGCATAACCCATCGGCAAATACGGAGAGTTCAATGCATCGTTTTATCGTCGTTGGCGGGGGCGCGGGGGGGCTGGAACTGGCGACACGCTTAGGCGACCGCTACGCGCCCCACAAGAACAAAGGCGGTATGCACGCGCAAGTGACGCTCGTCGACCGTAATCCAACCCATATCTGGAAGCCGCTGCTGCATGAAGTGGCAGCCGGCAGCATGGACCCGTTCACCCAGGAACTCGAATACGCGGCGCAAGCGCGCTGGCACGGCTTTGAGTTTCAGCAGGGCGATCTGACCGGTCTGGACCGTGCGAACAAGCGCCTCACGCTCGGTACGGTACTCGACGACGATGGCGCAGAACTGTTGCCCGAACGCCAACTCGAATACGACACGCTGATCATCGCGATTGGCAGCACCACCGCGTTCTTCGGCGTGAAGGGCGCGCCTGAGTTTTCTCTCGCACTCGATACGGTCAGCCAGGCGGAGCGTTTCCGCAAACGGCTGATCGCGGCCTGTATGCGCGCGGAGCATCAGGTGCATGAACCGGTCGAACCGGCCTCGGGCACGTCGCCTTCCTCTGAGCCGCGCATCCAGGTGGCGATTGTGGGCGGCGGCGCGACGGGTGTCGAACTTTCGGCTGAGTTGCGCAATACGGCCCAGGTGTTGTCCGCGTACGGCTTGCATAAGCTCGATCCGCGGCACGACGTCGGTATCGTGCTGATCGAGGCGGGGCCGCGCATTTTGCCGGCCTTGCAGGAGCGCGTATCGACAGCCACCGCCGAATTGCTCACCAAGCTTGGCGTGAAGCTGATGATCGGCGAGACCGTGGCCGAGGTCGCGCCGGGCATGATCCGCACGGCTAGCGGTAAAACCGTGCGCGCCGATCTGACGGTGTGGGCAGCGGGCATCAAGGCGCCCGCCATTCTGAGTGAGCTCGACGGCCTGCCGGTCAACCGTCTGGGGCAACTCATCGTGCGCCGCACACTGCAAACCGAAGTCGACGACAACATCTTCGCGCTCGGCGATTGCGCGGCTTGCCCATGGCCGGGCAACGAGCGCAACGTGCCGCCGCGTGCACAAGCGGCTCACCAGCAGGCAAGCTTCCTGATGAAGGCGCTTGCGGCCCGGCTCGAGAACAAGCCGCTGCCCGAATTTACCTATCGCGACTTCGGCTCGCTGGTGTCGCTCGGGCACTTCAGCGCGGTCGGCAATCTGATGGGCGGGGTGATCGGCGGCAATATGCTGATCGAAGGGCTGTTCGCGCGCTTCATGTACATGTCGCTGTACCGGCTGCATATCGCCGCGCTGCACGGCTATGCGCGGATGGTGCTCGATACCTTCGCGCACTGGTTGCGGCGCACCACGCTGCCGCGGGTCAAGCTGCACTGACGGCCGGCCGCGTTCGATAAGGTTGCATGTGCAACAGGATGCGTGCGAGGCGTATTCTGTTGCATCCAACCTTCATCCGAGGAGCGCCACATGCTGAAACCTGAGATCGACAGCCTGGTCCCGCACGTTCCTTTCAATCGCCGTACTTTCATCAAGGCCGCACTCGGCACCGGTTTCGCCGCGGCTGTTCTGCCGGTGTCGGCGCAAACCATCCATACCGATAGCGATGGCCTCGAAGCCGGCGAGGTAGCGGTGCATTCAGGCGACACGCTGGTGCCGGCTTATCGCGCGCAGCCCAAGGGCAAGACGCATCTGCCGGTGATCATCGTGATCCATGAGGCGTTCGGTGTGCACGAGCATATTGCGGACGTGTGCCGACGCTTTGCCAAGCTGGGCTATCTCGCGATCGCGCCGGATCTGTTCGTCCGCGAGGGCGATCCGTCGGTGCTGCCGACCATTCAGCAGATCAGCGATCAGATTCTCAGCAAGGTGCCGGACGAGCAGGCGCTGGGCGACCTCGACGCTACCGTCGCATGGGCGGGTGAGCATGGCGGCGATCTGAACCGACTTGGCGTGAACGGTTTTTGCTGGGGAGGACGTATCGCCTGGCTGTATGCGGAGCACAATCCGCGGCTCAAGGCTGCGGTAGCGTGGTATGGGCGCGTGGTCGGAGATCACAGCGCGACCACGCCCGCGAACCCGCTCGATGGTGTCGGCGATCTGCATGCGCCGGTGTTGGGCCTATACGGGCGCCAGGATAAAAGTATCCCGCAAGACACGCTCGAGCAGATGAAGCAGGCCATCGCGCAGGGTCCGCAGGCGGGGCGCGGCTCGCAATTCGTCGTGTATGACGACGCGGGCCACGCGTTTTTCGCTGACTACCGGCCGAGCTACAAGAAGGCCGATGCGGAAGATGGCTGGCGACGTGCGCTGCTGTGGTTCAAGCAGCACGGCGTCGCATAAACGCACGCGCTTGGCTGGGACGCTTAAGGATTCGGACCCGTTGCAACCGGCCGCTTCGGGTCAGAACTCCATTCGCTCCACGATCCTGCATACAGCGCCGCGCCATGCATGCCGGCGATCTCCATTGCGAGCGCGTTCACGCATGCCGTCACACCCGAACCACATTGCAGCACGACGTGCTCCGGCGACGTGTCGCCGAGCAACGCATGGAATTCCTCGCGCAACGTGTGGGCCGGTTTGTAGCGGCCGTCGGCGGTGAGGTTGTCCTTGAAGAACCGGTTGAGCGCGCCAGGAATATGGCCGCCGACGCGATCCAGCGTTTCGTTCTCGCCGCGATAGCGATCGTTCGCGCGCGCATCGACCACAACGCGTTCTTTCGTGCCGAGATTGCGTTCGACGGTTTGCGCATCGACGGTGACGGAAAGCGGCGCGCCCGCTTTGAAGTCGCCGGTGTTCTGCGCCGGCGCGTCTTGCGTCAGCGGGTGGCCGGCGGCCTGCCAGGCTTGCAATCCACCATCGAGCAACGCAACCGCATCATGGCCAAGCCAGCGCAGCAGCCACCATGCGCGCGCGGCGTACATGCCACCCTGTGAGTCATAGGCAACCACCTGTTGACCCTGCTTGAGCCCGCGGGATTCCAGCGTCTCCACCAGCCGGGCGCGATCCGGCAGCGGATGGCGGCCATTGGTGCCCGTCTTCGGCCCCGACAGATCGCGATCGAGGTGCAGATAATGCGCGCCCGGCAAATGCCCGGCCAGATAGGCTTTCTCGCCCGCCTCGGTGTCGGCCAGATCGAAACGGCAATCGATGACGAACACGCTACCCGGCGCGGCGGCTAGCCGTTCCGCGAGATTGGTCGCGGAGATGAGTGTGGTGTAGTGAGTGTGGGGCATGACGTCTCCAGTCCCATGCAATATGGTTGCGAAGCGGGCGATTGCGGCGCTCGCCTGGCGGCTTGGCGCCGTTAGCGAATGGCCGAACGATACTGATAGTCTAAACAAAAAAAGACGGGCCGAAGCCCGTCTTTCCATGCTTTGATGCGGTTCGCGCGAGGATCGGCTCAAACGCCGACGCATGCGGAGCACGCGCGGACCGTGCGCGGATCAGATCGCGCCGAGTTCGCGCCGCAAGAACTCGTGGAAGTGCTGCATGCCGTCTTCCATCGGGCTCTGATACGGGCCGACCTGCGATTCGCCGCGTTCCATCAGTGCGCGGCGGCCGGCATCCATGCGTTCGGCGATCTCGTCGTCTTCCCGGGCCGTTTCCATATAGGCGGCGCGCTCGGCTTCGACGAACTCGCGTTCGAACAGCGCGATTTCCTCAGGGTAATAGAACTCCACCACATTGGTGGTTTTCTGCGGACCACGCGGAATCAGCCATGACACCACCAGTACGTGCGGATACCACTCGATCATGATGCCCGGGTAGTACACCATCCAGATCGCACCGAACTCCGGCGGATTGCCGCCGCGGAAGCGCAGCACTTCGTCGTGCCATTTACGGTAGGTTGGGCTGCCCGGCTGCTCCAGATCCTTGTGAACGCCGACCGTCTGCACGCTGTACCACTCGCCGAACTCCCACGTCAGATCGTCGCAATTGACGAAGCTGCCGAGGCCCGGATGGAACGGCGCGACGTGGTAGTCCTCCAGATAGACCTCGATAAAGGTCTTCCAGTTGTAATTGCACTCGTGCACTTCGACGTGATCGAACATGAAGCCCGAAAAATCGAAGTGTTGCTTGGTGCCAAGCCGTGCCAGATCGCGCGCGACGTCGCGCCCCTGCGCTTCGAACAGCAGGCCTTGCCAGTTCTGCAGCGGCGTGGCGCCGAGATTCAGGCAGGGGTTATCAGCAAAATGAGGTGCGCCGAGGAGCTGGCCGTTCAGATCGTACGTCCAGCGGTGCAGGGGGCAGACGATGTTCTCCGTCTGGCCGCGGCCGTTGAGCATGATGGCTTGCCGGTGGCGGCACACGTTCGACAGCAGTTCGACTTGCGACTGCTGGTTACGGACGAGCACACGCCCTTCGCTCTCGCTGGGCAAAGCAAAATAATTTCCCGCTTCGGGCACCATGAGATCGTGGCCGATGTAGCGAGGACCTTTCTTGAAAAGGGTGTCGATTTCGCGCGTTAGAAGCGCTTCGTCAAAGTAAGCCGTGACTGGCAGCTGGCTGTGGACAGACCGCAACTGCAATGCATTGCTCAGATTGGACATTCCCACTCCCGTGAAGACGTGAAAGCAGTGAACAACCCAACCATCGAAGATTCGATTTAGGGAGCCCGAGATTATACCTGTTTCCCCCGTCCAAGGGTACTTAAGTGACTGATTTGGGTCAAAAATGTCAAGTAAGTTCACGGTTTACGCCGCAGACCAATCGTTTTTTTTCTGCGAGACTGAGGGTCGGACGCGGAGGGCAAAGGCGGGGCGCGGGCTGGCGATGGGATCGGAAAAGTCGCTTTTGCCGTAGAATGTCCGACTTGTTTTAATTTTGCGACTATTCATGGCGAAGACCGCGTCGAAAGATACTGCTGCTGCGCCTGCTGAAGGCGTCGATACCACGCCGTTGCCGGAGAACTACGAGGCCGCCCAGGCTGAGCTGGAAGGGTTGGTGGCGCGCATGGAAGGCGGCAATCTCAGCCTCGAGGAGTCGCTCACCGCCTACCGGCGCGGTGCGGCTCTCGTGGCGTTTTGCCAGCAGCAGCTCGAGAAGGTCGAGCAGCAGGTGCGCGTGCTCGATGGCGAGACGCTCAAGCCGCTGCCTATGAATAGCGCAGGCACAGCCGCTACTGAAAGCGGGGACGACCTATGACATTCGAACAATGGACACGCTCGGTACTCGAGCGCGTCGAAACGGCACTAGAACACTACCTGCCCACGGAAGCGACCGAACCGGCCAAACTGCATGAAGCCATGCGCTATGCCGTGCTGGGCGGCGGCAAGCGGGTGCGCCCGCTGCTGTGCCACGCGGCTGGCGAGCTGACCGGCGCGCGCGCCGAATGCCTGGATGCGGCAGCGGCGGCGCTGGAAATGATCCATGTGTACTCGCTCGTGCACGACGACATGCCCTGCATGGACGACGACGCGCTGCGTCGCGGCAAACCCACGGTACACGTCAAATATGACGAGGCCACGGCGTTGCTGGTCGGCGACGCCCTGCAGTCGCAGGCGTTCGTCGCGCTGACGTCCGATGTTCTGGCCCCGGCTCAGCAGGCTTCGCTGGTCCGCGAGCTGGCGTTGGCAAGTGGCTCGATCGGCATGTGCGGCGGTCAGGCGATCGATCTGGCGAGCGTCGGCCATACGCTGACGCGCACGCAACTGGAAACCATGCACCGGATGAAGACCGGCGCGTTGCTGCGTGCGGCAGTGCGCATGGGCGCGCTGGCCGGCGAAACGCCGGATGCGGAGGCGATGCGCTCGCTCGACGCTTATTCGGCCGCTGTCGGCCTCGCGTTTCAGGTCGTCGACGATATTCTCGACGTCACGACCGATTCCGCGACGCTTGGCAAGACCGCAGGGAAAGACGCGAAGGACGGCAAGCCGACCTACGTGTCGATTATTGGGCTAGAGGCGTCGCGTGCACTTGCAGCGCAACTGCGCAGTGACGCTCACGCTGCGATTGCGCCATTTGGCGCGCGTGCGCAGCGTCTTGCCGAATTGGCCGACCTGGTGGTGAACCGGGTTAGCTGAACGCGAAAGCCCGCCGCCGCGCACCTTTGCTAACGGTGCGTGTATGAAGTGCGGGCGCGTAAGTTTTCCTACAATGGAACGACGATGTACGACTTGCTGAAAACCATCGACGACCCGGCAGCCTTGCGCCGCCTCGATCGCCGCCAATTGCAACCGCTTGCAGACGAGTTGCGTGCTTTTGTGCTCGACAGCGTATCGCAGACGGGCGGCCATCTTTCGTCCAACCTCGGCACGGTCGAGTTGACCATTGCTCTGCACTATGTGTTCGACACGCCACGTGACCGGATCGTCTGGGACGTCGGCCATCAAACGTATCCGCACAAGATCCTGACGGGCCGCCGCGACCAGATGCACACGCTGCGTCAGCTCGGTGGCATCTCGGGCTTCCCGAAGCGTGACGAGTCGGAATACGACACCTTCGGCACCGCGCACTCCAGCACCTCGATCTCGGCCGCGCTCGGCATGGCGATCGCGAGCAAGCTGCAGGGCGAGAACCGCACGGGCATCGCCGTGATCGGCGACGGCGCGATGACGGCCGGCATGGCCTTCGAGGCGATGAACAACGCCGGCGTCGAAGACGACGTGCCGCTGCTGGTTATCCTCAACGACAACGACATGTCGATTTCGCCGCCGGTCGGCGCGCTGAATCGCCATCTGGCGCGCCTGATGTCGGGCCGCTTCTACGCGGCCGCGCGTGCGGGCGTCGAACGTGTGCTGCGCGTCGCGCCGCCTATGCTCGATCTGGCCCGCAAACTCGAAGAGCACGCGAAGGGCATGATCGTGCCGGCCACGCTGTTCGAAGAGTTCGGTTTTAACTACATCGGCCCGATCGACGGTCATGACCTCGATTCACTGATCCCGACGCTGCAGAACATCAAGGAGCTGCGCGGTCCGCAATTCCTGCACGTCGTCACGAAGAAGGGACAGGGCTACAAGCTGGCCGAAGCCGATCCGGTGCTGTACCACGGCCCGGGCAAGTTCAATCCGGCTGAGGGCATCAAGCCTGCCAGCACGCCGTCGAAGAAGACGTACACGCAAGTGTTCGGCGAATGGCTGTGCGACGCGGCCGAGCTGGACGCGCGCGTGGTCGGCATTACGCCGGCCATGCGTGAAGGCTCGGGCATGGTCGAGTTCGAGAAGCGCTTCCCGGATCGTTACTTCGACGTCGGCATCGCCGAGCAGCACGCGGTGACGTTCGCCGGCGGTCTGGCGGCGGACGGCATGAAGCCGGTGGTCGCGATCTACTCGACCTTCCTGCAACGTGCTTACGACCAATTGATTCATGACGTCGCGCTGCAAAACCTGCCGGTGGTGTTCGCCATCGACCGCGCGGGTCTGGTCGGCGCTGACGGCGCGACGCACGCGGGTGCTTACGATCTGGCGTTCATGCGCTGCATCCCGAACATGACCGTGATGGCTGCATCGGACGAAAACGAATGCCGTCAGATGCTGTACACCGCATTGCAACAGCCGAACCCAACGGCGGTGCGCTATCCGCGCGGTGCCGGCACGGGCGTGGCAACGGTCAAGCAAATGACGGCGCTGCCGCTCGGCAAGGGCGAGATCCGTCGCGAAACGTCGCAGCCGGCCGGTAAGCGGATTGCGATTCTGGCATTCGGCACGATGGTGGCGCCCTCGCTGGCGGCCGCTGAGCAACTGGACGCCACGGTGGCGAACATGCGCTTTGTGAAGCCGCTGGACGCCGAGCTGGTTCGCCACCTGGCCGAAACGCACGACGCCATCGTCACGGTCGAAGAAGGCTGCGTGATGGGCGGCGCGGGTTCGGCGTGCGTCGAAGCCCTGCTTGAAAGTGGGGTTATGCGACCCGTACTACAATTGGGCCTCCCGGATCGCTTCATCGATCATGGGGATCCGGCCAAGCTGCTCGCCGCGTGCGGTCTGGACGCAACGGGCATCGCCAAGTCGATTCGCGAACGCTTTCTTTCCAGCGGCGCAGTCGCCGGTCAATCCTCGGTGAAGCGCGTCGCTTAGTTGCGTCGCTGAGTTGAGTCGATTGGCTGGTCGTTCAGCTGCCTGGCCGTGCGCTATGCCGCGGCTATGGCGGCCATAGCAATCTCCAACTTGAATCGATGGACCTTCGGGTCCATCATCCAACGCCGGCAAGGGCCGGCGTTTGCCATTGCGCGCCTTGGTCCGCACGGCTGCTGAGAACGCCCAAACCTGTCGGTTCGCGACAGCCCCTGAAGGGGCAATCCTCCAATCCCCAAGGGGGCTTCCTTCGGGGCGGGGGACTTCCTGCGGAGCGGAAAACCTGGGGTGGCCCGGCGCTTTCTTGAAAGGACAAGAATATGAACCAGATGAACCCCGCCTTTGTGATGCCCGACGTGCAGAGCACGCCTGATACGCGTCAGATTCCGATTCAACGCGTCGGCGTCAAGGCAGTGCGCCATCCGTTGACGGTGCGCACGCAAGGCGGCGAAGTGCAACCTTCTGTGGGTACGTGGAATCTCGACGTGCATCTGCCAGCCGACCAGAAGGGCACGCACATGTCGCGCTTCGTCGCGCTGCTTGAAGAGAACAAGGCGCCGCTCGAGGCGGCCACATTCCGCACCATGCTCGCCGCGATGCTTGAAAAGCTCGAGGCCGAGGCCGGTCGCATCGAAGTGTCGTTCCCGTACTTCGTGAATAAGACCGCGCCAGTGTCGGGCGTGCAAAGTCTGCTCGACTACGAAGTGACCTTGACGGGCGAGACGCGCAACGGCGCGACGCGCCTGTTCCTGAAGGTACTGGTGCCGGTCACGAGCCTGTGCCCGTGCTCGAAGAAGATTTCGCAGTACGGCGCGCACAACCAGCGCTCGCACGTCACGATCAACGCCGAGCTGGCGGGCGATGTGGCGGTGGAAGAGCTGGTTCGTATTGCTGAAGAAGAAGCCTCGTGCGAACTGTGGGGCATGCTGAAGCGTCCGGACGAGAAGTTCGTCACTGAGCGCGCCTACGAAAATCCGAAGTTCGTGGAGGATCTGGTGCGCGATGTCGCGCAACGTCTGAACGCGGACGAGCGCATCGTTGCGTATGTGCTCGAAGCTGAGAACTTCGAATCGATTCACAATCACAGCGCGTATGCGGTGATCGAACGGGATAAGCGGGCGGCCTGATTCGCGCGGTCCGTTGCTGGAATAAGAAAGTCGCTCTTTGAGCGGCTTTTTTTACACCCTTAGGTTGCTGAGGTTCAGCGTGCCAGGGAAGTCAGGTCCCAACGCGGCTTCACCGTGAACGCGTAGTCTTTGGCCGATTGATCGGGCCAGCGTTGCAATCGCAGTGCGCCGGCCAAGGCGATCATCGCGCCGTTGTCCGTACACAGCGACAGGTCCGGGTAGTGGACGAAGAAATTGCGTTTCTTCGCCGCGGCGGAAAGGGCCTCGCGCAGTTGCCGGTTCGCGCCGACCCCGCCTGCTACCACCAGCCGATTGAGCTTCGTCTGTTTGAGCGCGGCCAGCGATTTCGCCGCCAGCACGTCTACGGCAGCATCGACGAAACCGCGCGCCAGATCCGCTTTCGCCTGCTCGCAGATATTCGCGCCGCCGAGCTTCTTCGCGTGCGTGAGGACAGCCGTCTTCAGCCCGCTGAAACTGAAATCGAGGTCGCCGGAATGCAGCATCGGGCGCGGCAGGATCACTGCGCCCGGCGTGCCGAATTCCGCCATTCGCGACACTTCCGGGCCGCCCGGATAACCGAGGCCCAGCAGCTTAGCGGTTTTGTCGAAGGCTTCGCCGGCGGCGTCGTCCAGCGTTTCGCCCAGCGTCTCGTAGACGCCCACGTCCGTCACACGCATCAACTGCGTATGGCCGCCTGACACCAGTAACGCGACGAACGGAAACGGCGGCGGCTCATCCACCAGCAGCGGCGACAGCAAATGCCCTTCGAGATGGTGGATGCCGATGGTGGGTTTGTCCCACGCCATGGCCAGCGAATTCGCAACGCTCGCGCCGACCAGCAGCGCGCCCGCGAGGCCCGGGCCCTGCGTATAGGCGATCGCGTCGATGTCGCTGCGCACCGCGCCGGCCCGTTCCATCACCTCTTCGAGCAGCGGCAGCGCGCGCCGAATATGGTCGCGCGACGCCAACTCCGGCACCACGCCGCCGTACTCCCGGTGCATCGCAATTTGCGAATGCAGCGCGTGCGCGAGCAGGCCGCGCTCTGTGTCGTAGAGCGCGAGACCGGTTTCGTCGCAGGAGCTTTCGATGCCGAGAACGAGCATGATGGGGGCTTTGAGCGGGCGCGTGAGAGTGAAGCCACTCGGGCACCCAAAAGTGAAAAGGCAAGCCTCAAAGTATAGCAGCGCGGGCACGGGGCCGCAGGCGCGCGGGTACAATGCGGCCCCATGGAATCCTTCGATATCGCAGTGATCGGCGCAGGCGCGGCCGGCATGATGTGCGCGGCCGTGGCCGGGCAGCTCGGCCGCCGCGTGGTGCTGATCGACCACTCGCAGCGTCTCGCGGAGAAAATCCGCATTTCCGGCGGCGGCCGGTGCAACTTCACGAATCTGTACGCCGGGCCGGCCAATTACCTCTCGGCCAACCCCCATTTCTGCCGTTCGGCGCTGGCGCGCTATACGCCGCGTGACTTCATGGCGCTGCTCAAGCGTCACCACGTGACGTGGCACGAGAAGCACAAGGGTCAGTTGTTCTGCGACCAGTCGAGTGACGCGGTCATCGACGTGCTGAAGAGCGAGTGCGACGCGGGCCGCGTTGCGTGGCGCACGCCGCTCGCGGTCGAGCAGGTACGGCATGACGCCGAAGGCCGGTTCACGCTGGACACCCACTCGGGCCCGATCACGGCCCGCGCGCTCGTGGTGGCCACCGGCGGCCTGTCGATCCCCAAGATCGGCGCCACCGATTTCGCCTACCGTCTCGCCAAGCAATTCGGTCACAAGCTGATCGACACCCGCCCTGCCCTGGTTCCGCTGACGTTCGCCCCGGCCGACTGGGAGCCGTTCTCGGCGCTCTCCGGCGTGTCGCTCGAGGTGCAACTGGCGACCGGCAACAAGAAGACCGGCGGCGAGTTCAATGAAGACCTGCTGCTCACCCACCGCGGACTGTCGGGCCCGGGCGTTCTGCAGATTTCGAGCTACTGGCAGCCCGGCGAGCCGATTCACATCAATCTGCTGCCCGAGCAGGACGCCACGAGCGCTTTGCTGGAAGCCAAAACCGGCACGAAGCGCCAGATCGCCAATCTGCTTTCGGAGTGGGTGCCGCAACGGCTCGCCCACGTCTGGCTGGAAACCCACCAGATTCCCGCCGAAGCCCGCGTGGCTGATCTGCCGGACAAGACCCTGCGCCGCGTCGGTGAGGCTTTGTCGCGCTGGACGCTCACCCCGAACGGCACCGAAGGCTACCGCAAGGCCGAGGTCACGCGCGGTGGCATCGACACGCGCGACCTGTCGTCGGCGACGATGATGAGTGCCCGCACGCCGGGTTTGTACTTCATCGGCGAGGCGGTCGACGTGACCGGCTGGCTCGGCGGCTACAATTTCCAATGGGCGTGGGCCTCCGGCGTGGCAGCCGGTCAGGCGTGCGCAGAGTACGTTCTGGGGGCTTGACGGCGCATTAGCTTTGTGAGAAAGCTCTGCTATACTCCTGAACCTTTACAAAGTTTCGTTATTGAAAAATGACGACCATCCACGTAAAAGACAACGAGCCGTTTGAAGTTGCCATGCGCCGCTTCAAGCGCACGATGGAGAAAAACGGGCTGCTAACGGAACTTCGCGCTCGTGAGTTTTACGAAAAGCCTACGGCTGAGCGCAAGCGCAAGAAGGCGGCTGCGGTTAAGCGTCATTTCAAGCGTCTGCGTGGCCAGATGCTGCCAAAGAAGTTCTACTGATTCTGGCGTTGCCGCGGTTCCCCTTGAACGGAGCGGCGACATCCAACGGTGACGGCACAGCAGGTGCCATCGCGGAAAACACGGCCCTTCGGGCCAGCCGGCAGGGTCGCATCCACTACGCAAAATTGCGCCAACCCGCTTGAGGAAGCAGTCCCAAGCGGGCGTTTGTGTTGGATGCAGCGTATTGGTACGGCGTATTGGTACCGTAAGCGGCCGGTTTTTAAATTTTCAACGCATTCAGGTGAGTAATGAGCCTCAAGGACCAGATCAACGACGACATGAAAGCTGCCATGCGGGCGCGTGAGACCGAGCGTCTCGGCACGATCCGCTTGCTGCTCGCCGCGGTCAAGCAACGCGAAGTCGACGAACGCGTCACCCTTGACGACGCGGCGATCACGGCCGTCATCGACAAGATGATCAAGCAGCGCAAAGACTCGATCAGCCAGTTCGAAGCCGCTGGCCGCACGGATCTCGCCGACAAGGAAAAGGCCGAACTGGCCATCCTGTCCGCCTATATGCCGGCGCAGATGTCCGAAGCGGAGATCGTTGCCGAAGTTCAGGCCGCGGTCGCGCAAACCGGCGCTGCCGGCCCGCAGGACATGGGCAAGGTGATGGGCGTACTCAAGCCGAAGCTGGCCGGCCGCGCCGACATGACCGCTGTCTCGGCGCAAGTCAAAGCCACACTCGCGAAGTAATTCCTGTATTTCCGGTCTGCGCGCGCCGTGGTTCGATGGCGCGCGCAGCCTTGAGCTTTTTAGGTAGCGTCATTCACTGTGATTCCACCGTCATTCCTGCAGGACCTGCTCAACCGCGTCGATATCGTCGACGTGGTCGGTCGGTATGTGCAGTTGAAAAAGGGCGGCGCGAACTTCATGGGGCTGTGCCCGTTTCACAACGAGAAGAGCCCCTCGTTTACGGTTAGTCCGACTAAACAGTTTTATCACTGCTTCGGCTGTGGCGCGCATGGCACGGCCATCGGTTTCCTGATGGAGCATGTCGGCTCCACGTTCCCGGAAGCGGTCAACGAACTCGCTCAATCGGTCGGTTTGACCGTGCCGAACGAGCCTTCGCCGGGATATGGCGGGGGTTCCGGCGGGTATTCGCCGGCTGCCTCCAAGGCGGTCACCACCGCGCTGTCCGACGTCATGCAGACCGCGTGCGACTTTTACCGCAAGCAGCTGCGCGGCGCGCCGGTCGCGATCCAGTATCTGAAGAAACGCGGCCTGACCGGCGAGATCGCCGCCCGTTTCGGCCTCGGCTACGCGCCGGATGGCTGGCAAAACCTCGAGCCTGCTTTCCCCAACTATCGGGATGATTCGCTGGTCGAATCGGGGCTTGTGATCGTCAGCGAAAAGTCGGATGCGCAAGGCCAGAATCGCCGATACGACCGCTTTCGCGAGCGGATCATGTTCCCGATACGCAATGTGAAAGGGCAGGTGATCGGCTTCGGCGGCCGCGTGCTGGACGGCGGTGAACCGAAGTATTTGAATTCGCCGGAAACGCCTCTATTTAACAAAGGCAGCGAGTTGTACGGGCTGTTCGAGGCACGTCTGGCCATTCGCGAGCAGCACTATGTGCTGGTGGTCGAGGGCTACATGGACGTGGTCGCGCTGGCCCAATTGGGGTTCCAGAACGCGGTGGCCACGCTCGGCACGGCCTGCACGCCGATTCATGTGCAGAAACTGATGCGTCAGACCGATACGGTCATTTTCAGTTTCGACGGCGATTCGGCGGGGCGCCGTGCCGCGCGCCGAGCGCTGGATGCCTGTCTGCCGCACGCGGCGGACAACCGGACCATCCGGTTCCTGTTTCTGCCGTCCGAGCACGATCCGGACAGTTACGTGCGCGAATTTGGCACGGAAGCGTTCGCCGACCAGGTGGAGCGCGCCATGCCGCTGTCGCAGTTCATGCTGAACGAGGTGCTGACCGGCAAGGAGCTGGATCAGCCGGAAGGCCGCGCCCGCGCGCTGTTCGACGCGAAGCCGCTGCTGCAGCAACTGCCCGCCAACGCGCTGCGCGCGCAGATCATGCATATGTTCGCCGACCGGCTCGATGTGCCGTTCGACGAGGTGGCGGCGTTATGCGAAGTTGACGCCCGGATTGCGGCGGCCGCCCGATCGGCGCCGGCCCGCAAAGACCGGCGCAGCGTGACAGGGATTGAGGAAAAAACGCTGCGCAATCTGGTGATGTATCCGCGGACGGTGGCCGTGCTCGACGAGGAGGCCGAGCAGGCGCTTCTGAGCGTCACCCGGCATGGCGAGCTGTTCGAAGAAGTGACGACGCACGCGCGTGCGCTGGGCGATTCGGCGGAGTTCCAGTTGCTGTCCGACCTATTGCGAAACGGCGCCAATGCCCCAACTTTCGAGGAAATCTTTCGCAAAATTCTAGACTATGATGAAAACGTCCGGGATTTGCTGCTGAAGGACCCGGAGGATGCGACCGTCATCGAGGAACGGCGCGAGCAGGAACGGATCGTCGGCGAGGAGCTGAAAGCGGCGATTCTGAAGATGCGGTATGACGCTTACTGCGATCGTCTCGAGCAGCTTTCGCGGCAATCCCGGCACACGCCGGAGGAGTTTGCGGAGCTGACCAGCCTGAATCAGAAGCGGGCTGAGATGAAGCGCCAGCTTGGGCTGTAAGCGGGATGGCGGAAGGCTGAGTGCTATAATAAAAGGTTTCTAGCGGTTTGTTTTTTCAATGGTTTTCCTAGCAAAGGCGAAAAGGCGATTGCGATGGCAAAGACACCAGGCGGAAAAAAAGCTACAGGCACAGGTTCGAATGAGCCGACCGGAAAGGTCACCGAGGCCAAGTTAGCTTCTTCCCCCAGAAAAACGTCTGCCGCAAGCGTCACACCTGCTGCCGGGAAGAAATCCTCGACCAGTTCCGCTGCGCGAGCGGAGCCGGTCAGGGCGGTGAAAGCTGTACCACCACCGGCCACAAAACGGCCGGATGTGAGAAGCGCAAGGGAAGCGCCTGCCGCGCAGGACGATGCGGTAGAGCGTCAGACTCCAGTATCCACGGTTCAACCGGCTGTTGTCCAACAGCCGCGAGTCGAGACTACAGCCGGTACGACGAACTCCATGACGAAAAAGCTGAACGAAACACCCGTCGATGACGACGCAACCCAGAGCGAAGAAACCCCTGCGGCCGTTCCAGGCAAGGTGGAAAAGGTCAAGGCTCGCGATCGTCGTGCAAAGGAAAAAGCGCTGCTGAAAGACGCGTTTGCGTCGTCTCAGCCGGGCACCGTCGAGGAACTCGAAGAGCGCCGTTCCAAACTGCGCGCGCTGATCAAGCTCGGCAAGGAGCGCGGCTTCCTCACGTACGCGGAAATCAACGACCACCTCCCGGACAACTTCACCGAGACCGAGGCGATCGAAGGCATCATCAGCACGTTCAACGACATGGGCGTGGCGGTGTACGAACAGGCGCCGGATGCTGAAACGCTGCTGTTGAACGACAACGCGCCCGCGGCTTCGTCTGACGACGAAGTGGAAGAGGAAGCGGAAGTCGCGCTCTCCACCGTCGACTCCGAATTCGGCCGCACGACCGACCCGGTCCGCATGTACATGCGCGAAATGGGTACGGTCGAGCTGCTCACGCGCGAAGGCGAAATCGAAATCGCCAAGCGGATCGAAGACGGTCTCAAGCACATGGTGATGGCGATCTCCGCGTGCCCGACCACGATCGCCGACATTCTGGCGATGGCTGAGCGTGTCGCGAACGAGGAAATCCGTATCGACGAGCTGGTCGACGGCCTGATCGACGCCAACGCGGAAGACGTGGACGGTTTCTCGGCGCAGGAAGCGGAAGCGATCGAGAGCGAAGACGAGGAAGCAGAGGAAGAGGAAACGGACGACGAGGAAGAAGACGACGGCACCGCGCAGGCTACGGCCAACGCAGCGCAGATGGAAGCGCTCAAGCGTGCCTCGCTCGAAAAGTTCGCCATGATCAGCGAATGGTTCGACAAGATGCGCCGCGCGTTCGAGAAGGAAGGCTACAAGTCCAAGTCGTATCTGAAGGCGCAGGAAACGATCCAGAACGAACTGATGACGATCCGCTTTACCGCGCGTACCGTTGAGCGTCTGTGCGACACGTTGCGTGCGCAAGTGGACGAAGTGCGCCAGGTTGAGCGTCAGATCCTGCATACGGTGGTCGACAAGTGCGGCATGCCGCGTGCGGAATTCATCGCGCGTTTCCCAGGCAGCGAAACGGATCTCGAATGGGCCGAGAAGATCGTCGGCGAAGGCCACGCGTATAGCGCGATCCTCACGCGCAACATTCCGGCTATTCAGGAACAGCAGCAACGCCTGCTCGATTTGCAGGCGCGCGTCGTGCTGCCGCTGAAGGATCTGAAGGAAACCAACCGTCAGATGGCGGCCGGTGAACTGAAGGCGCGCCAGGCGAAACGCGAAATGACCGAGGCGAACTTGCGTCTCGTGATCTCGATTGCGAAGAAGTACACGAACCGTGGTCTGCAGTTCCTCGACCTGATTCAGGAAGGCAATATCGGCCTGATGAAGGCGGTGGACAAGTTCGAATATCGTCGTGGCTACAAGTTCTCCACGTATGCCACGTGGTGGATTCGTCAGGCCATCACGCGTTCGATCGCTGACCAGGCACGTACGATCCGGATCCCGGTTCACATGATCGAAACGATCAACAAAATGAACCGCATCTCGCGCCAGATTTTGCAGGAAACCGGTCTCGAGCCGGATCCGGCAACGCTGGCTGAGAAGATGGAAATGCCGGAAGACAAGATCCGCAAGATCATGAAGATCGCGAAGGAGCCGATCTCGATGGAAACGCCGATCGGTGACGACGACGATTCGCATCTGGGCGACTTCATCGAGGACAACAACACGGTCGCGCCGGCCGACGCTGCCTTGCACGCCAGCATGCGTGATGTCGTGAAGGACGTGCTCGACTCGCTGACGCCGCGCGAAGCGAAGGTGCTGCGCATGCGTTTCGGTATCGAGATGAGTACCGATCACACGCTCGAAGAAGTCGGTAAGCAGTTCGACGTGACGCGTGAACGGATCCGTCAGATCGAAGCGAAGGCGTTGCGCAAGCTGCGTCACCCGAGCCGTTCTGACAAGCTGAAGTCCTTCCTCGAAGGGAATTGATCGACGTTGGTGGATCGTCGCAAATGACGTGGTGGTTTGAAGGGGTCTTCCGGCTGTTTCGCTTGGGCGTTGCGGTCGCGAAGACCCCTTTTTCGTGTAGTATGTCGGCCAATCTGCGAAATGGCCCGTGAGGCTCTACAAGATCCTTGCGTGGATAGCCAGTAGATACGATAAAATCTTCAGGTTTTCAGGGCCTCTAGCTCATGCTTGGTTAGAGCAGCGGACTTAGCAAGGACCCACCTAACCCATGCAGCACGGCATGGTGGGTCGTGAATGGGTTGCCGTGGAGTAAGTTAGCTCTGCTCCTCAGTAGAATCGCTCAAAGTCGGGGAACGCTTCTGTGCGAGTCACAATGCCAATCCCGAGCCAAGCCCAATGATGTTGATTGGGAAGGTGTAGAGACTGTACGGGCGAGTCGTAATGACAAGAGACAGTCCAGACCACAAACCCGAAAGGGGCGGTGAAAACCGTAGCTGGTAAGCATAATCCGTTGGTGCCGTGTTCGACTCACGGGAGGCCCACCAAATAAACAGAAAGCCACTCTCCGGAGTGGCTTTCTGCTTTCTGGAATGTACTGAAGAATCGTGAGTGGAGATGCCGGCAGTGAGATGTCGACAAGAATCATTCGACGTCCTGCCGCCGGCACAACGCTCCTTTGATACCGGTTGCTCGACTACGCGCAGAACAGTGCGTGGCTGCGGACATTGTGCACGATGGTGGGCATGGCATCTCGGTGGGATGCTTAGGCATCCTGTATGAACGAGTGCGATGCTCAGGCCCCCCTCATCGAGTGGCGCCAGCACGCTGAACTATCGGTTTGCACCAGCGCTACTGGCGCACGCTGAGAGGCCTTGGAAAAATATTTTGCGAATAGGGTTGACCGATGGGTTTTCGGTCTGCATAATTCGCCTCCCGTTAGACGACGGACGCGAAGAAAGCAGAGCTTCTAAGCGAGT
>NZ_JAQQDU010000039.1:0-76820 GCF_046027825.1 Paraburkholderia sediminicola | reverse complement strand
CGGGCCGTACTGTTCAATGAGACTTGTGTCTGTCACGATGCGATGCCTTTTCTTTAGAACTGGTCTTCACTCAGCGCCAACATGCCTTCGTTGTTCTTCGCGCTGACGATGGATGCCTCAAGCGCGACGGCTTGGGGCAGGACGTGATCGGCAAAGAAGTGAGCGGTTGTGATCTTCGAGTCGTAGAACGACTCATCCTCGGCGTGCTTCTCAGCAGCCACCAACAGGGCACGTGCAAACTGCCAGCCGACCAGGACGATGCCAGCCAGCTTCAGGTACGGCACACCGCCGGCAAATACCGCATTCGGGTCGCTTTTGGCGTTGGCGAGCATGAATTCCACGACGTTCGCGAGAGCCTGGCGGCCGGCCGTGAGCCGCTTGTGCAGCGACCGGAACGCAGGGTTGGACGAGAACGATGTGCAGCCTTCCAGTTCTCCCAGCGTCCGATCAATCTGGGCGAGGATTGCCTTCGCCACCGCGCCGCCGTCGCGCAAGGTTTTGCGCCCGATCAGATCGTTCGCCTGAATCGCCGTGGTGCCTTCGTAGATCGTCAGGATGCGGGCGTCGCGATAGTACTGTGCAGCGCCCGTCTCTTCGATGAAGCCCATACCGCCATGAACCTGCACGCCCAGACTCGCCACTTCGATCGAGATTTCCGTGCTCCAGCCCTTCACAATCGGCACGAGATATTCGTAGATGGCCTGGTGTTCCGCCTGCACGGCTGCGTCCGCGTGGCGATGCGCGATGTCGCTATGCGTGGCTGCGACGTAGGCGAGCGCACGCGCGCCCTCGGTTAGCGCGCGCATGGTCAACAGCATGCGACGCACGTCCGGGTGCTGAATGATCGCCACGGACTGCTTCGCGGAGCCATCCACCGGCCGGCTTTGCACGCGATCCTTCGCATATGCAACGGCCTTCTGGTACGCGCGGTCAGCAACGGCGATACCCTGTACACCCACGCCGAAGCGGGCCGCATTCATCATGATGAACATGTACTCGAGGCCGCGATTCTCCTCGCCGATCAGTTGGCAGATTGCGCCACCATGATCGCCGAACTGCAAAACCGCGGTCGGGCTCGCCTTGATGCCGAGTTTGTGTTCGATCGACACGCAATGCACGTCATTGCGCTCGCCCAGCGAACCGTCTTCGTTGACGAGAAACTTCGGTACGGCAAAGAGTGAGATGCCCTTGACGCCCTCGGGCGCATTGGGCGTACGAGCCAGCACGAGATGGACGATGTTTTTCGCCATGTCATGTTCGCCCCACGTGATAAAGATCTTGGTGCCGAACACGCGATACGTTCCGTCGCCTTGGGGCTCGGCCCGCGTGCGTACCAAGGCCAGATCCGAGCCGGCTTGGGGTTCGGTCAGATTCATCGTTCCGGTCCACTCACCGGAGATCAGCTTCGGCACGTAGGCTTGCTTCTGCGCTTCAGTGCCGGCTGTCAGGAGCGCCTCGATCGCGCCGTCGGTCAACAGCGGACACAGGGCCAGCGACAGGTTGGCGGCGTTCAGCATCTCAATGCAGGGTGTCGCCAGCAGTTTAGGCAAGCCCTGGCCGCCGTATTCGACGGGATGCACGACACCTTGCCAGCCGCCTTCGCCGAACTGGCGGAAGGCTTCCTTGAAGCCCGGCGTGGCGACAACCTCGCCGTCGCGCCAGGTACTCGGATTCTTGTCGCCTTCGAAATTCAACGGCGCAATCACGTCCGCGTTGAACTTTGCCGCTTCGTCGAGCACGGCTTGCGCTGTGTCGGCGGTGGCGTCCTCGAAGCCCGGGAGCGCCGACACGCGATCGAGATGGGCAAGTTCATTGATGACAAACAGCATGTCCTTGACGGGCGCCGTATAGCTCATGGTGGATTTCCAGAAATGCAATCGAAGTGGGGACGCGGGCAGGGCAGACTTGATGGCCCGGCGCGGTAACAGTGTCCCGATCGTAGTCCCGATTGGACGGGAATCGATTACCTAAATCGGTCCATCTATTGACATATTCGGCCACGACTTGCGAAGCAGGCGGGTCACCGATACGCGTTTACCCCATTGCGCGGGTCGGCGGATCCGGTTGTCGTTCGATGTTCCCAGGAGGCGGGTAGGGGCGCGCTCAGGGTTGCCGGCGGTACTCACCAGGCGTGCTGCCAGTCCAGTGGCGGAAGGCCCGATGAAAGGCAGTGGGGTCGTCAAAGCCGACATCGCCCGCGATCGCGGCGATTGCGTCGTTGGTACCGGTGAGTCGTTGAATCGCGATATCACGCCGCAGTTCGTCCTTCAGCGTCT
This sequence comes from Paraburkholderia sediminicola, assembly GCF_046027825.1. Classification (GTDB taxonomy): domain Bacteria; phylum Pseudomonadota; class Gammaproteobacteria; order Burkholderiales; family Burkholderiaceae; genus Paraburkholderia; species Paraburkholderia sediminicola_D. The sequence continues at coordinate 74,544 of NZ_JAQQDU010000039.1, read as the reverse complement.
GGAATGCGGTTTCCTCTGCGGCGAGGCGCCGGCACAACGTGCGGACCGAGCAGTGAAAACTCCGCGCGGCGTCTTCAACGGTCGGCACATCCGGCAAACAGGAGGCGAGGTACTGGCGGATGCGGTGGCTCGTGAGCTGCTCGCTGAAGGAAACAAAAATCCAGTCCTCGGGCGCCCGGGCGAGAAATTTGCGCAAATTCGTCTTGCGCTGGCGGATGGGCATGTCGAAATACGCGGCGCTGAAGCGCATCAGCGTTTGCTGGCAGTCGAAATGGACTGGTCCGGGGAACAGGTACAGATGATCCACCGTGTGCGGGGGGCAGGGAAACGCGAACTCGACTTGCAGCAGGGGAATCTTCTGGCCGATCAGCCACGATGCCACACCGTGTGCGAGCTTTAACATGAGTTGCTGCCCAAGCATGCTGACGCTTGACGATGCATCGGGGTGGAGGGCCGCGCACGCGATCAGGCCGTCCCTGCGCGATTCGAACCTGAAGTCATCGAGGACGATGTGAAAGAACTGCCCAAACCGATGCATGGCAGTTTCCAGATTGGGCGCATCGAGCAGGCTCAGACAGAGAAACTTCAGTGTGCCGCTGCGCATCGGACGGGCGAAAATGCCCGGCATTTCATCGTCGAATTCAATGGCGAGCGCACGGTATAGCGTAGAAAACTGTTCCTCTGTGACTCGCGCGCCCGGTTCAGTCAGGAGCGCAGGAGAGATGCTGGCCTCGTCCAGGTATTTGGCGACCAGACCCGGGTGCGCACCCGCAGCGGCAAGGAAGCCGTTGACGAGTGAGATCGGGACAGTGGCGCTGGGTGAATGCATGGGCGTTGACGAAGTTCGTTGATGTCGGTTCACCACGATCGTTCGTCATTGTACGGCACCGTTCAGACCAGGTAACAGGGGTACCTGTCTCTACAGGTCAAAGTCAGCGAGGGGCGGGAGGGTAGAGGGGGTATGCCAGTCCATCCAGTCGAAGTGCCCGGAACTTTCAGCCCAGGCCCAAGTTGGTTTTGGCGTGCGTGTGGCCGGCGTTTCAGCTTGCTGTGCGTTTCTTTCGTGCTCGGTTTTTGCAACAGGGTGGATACCGGTCGCACTGGAGTTTGCCTTGATTTCGTCTGAATCTAGATCAGATGTAAATGATTTGGAATCCATAATTATAGGGGGATTAAGTGATTGAATGAGTTCGATGGAACGTCGGCGCCAGTGCCACGCCGCAAAGCGTGAAAGTAATACTGCCGCTGCCCGGCGAGGGGTTTCAGGTGATCGCGAGAATCCACGGAATCGTTCTGATTCCGTGGGGAAAATACGCACTCTCCCGAATGGAGGCTACTGGTCGAACGTCCTCTGAATCGTGATCTGATTCTTGACCGATGTCACACCTGGGACCGTTTTCGCTACTGCCGCGGCTGTGTCGATCTGGGACGCTGCCGGCACTGTTCCGTAAAGCGTTACCGCGCCGCCTTTCGCTTTCACGCTGATGTTGGCAGCGTTGATGCTCTTTTCTTTGGCAATAGTCGCGCGAACCTGCTTGGCTAGTTCGCGATTCGCTCGTTTGGCGGCTTTGGCATCGACTCCAGCCGACGCCGGTTTGGCCGATCCGATTGAAGCAGCGGGTGTCTGGTCAGACTGAGCCCACGCGCCGATAGACGCCAGCGCGAATATTCCGCTAGCAGCCAATTTGAGTGCAGTTGCTTTTTTCATCCATTTATCTCCAGTTTTATTGGTTAGGTGTGACCCGGCTTTACCGTGGCGGAATCCGCAGCCGTTGCGTCGAATGCCGTCGCGATATCGTTCCAGTCCTCGTCGCGTAAATAGCGCCGCGCGGCCGGCAGTACCACGCCTTCTTCGCGGCCCAGATACTCCCAGGTGAATTGCGCGTAAACGCTTAGAGCCTGTTCAAGTCGGTCAACTGGGACACCCGGTTGCGGGTCACGCTCAACGAGTTTGGTGAGTCCAGTGAGTTCGTCGAGGAGTTGTTCGTCGCGCTGATGCTGGCACTCGAGTTCATCAAGTTCGGCATCCGCAATGGAAGTGCGCTCACGCAGTCGCGAGAAAAACCGGGCATTCTGCTTGAGACGATGACGGCCTATCTGCAGATCGCGCAGGCGGCTGACCGCCTCACGTATCGATATCGACTCGGGCTGTTGGCCGGCGGCTCGCGCAGTGCGAAGCATGCCCAGCAGCGCGTGGAGGGTGTCGGCGATGGCGCGGTGTTTGTCGAGGAGTACGCCGATCGCACGCGAGGCCGCCGGTCGACGGTCGGCTGCGCATATCAGGACTGGCAGCTCGCCCGCACCAGCGCCATCGGACGGCGCAAACACGACGTCGCCCGCTTGTCCCAGCCGTTGGCCCGGGGCGACGCAAATCAGATCGCAGCCAGACTTAACCGCCGCCTCGACGATGCCGTCAAACGACGTGTCCTCGCTCGCAGCGATGGACGAATACGGCACGCCCTGCGCGCGCGCCGCCGCCTCGGCCCGCGCCAGCAGTTCCAATGCGCGCTCCCTGACGTTGTATGCGCGGTTGCATGCGCGCGAGGCGTCACCGGTCGTACCCTGTACGTGCCAGTCCTGGTGATGGTGCGTGGCGGCATGTTGGTACAGTATGGGCATGAAGGTGACGCGCGCGCCCATTGACTGGGCAAACGCGACTGCGTGACCAACTGCTTCAATGCATGAACCAATGTCGCCCACCGGGACGAGAAAGTGTCGATACATGGTATCCCTTGTGCCGCATTCGACGTTTGCAGATCCTGCTGAGCCGTTTCGAACTCACCAACTTGCTTCGCGTCGGAGGTCTGTTGGAAGGCATCTTAGTCCGAGGTCGATTCGCTCACCCCTCCCACGGAGGGAGGGGCTTCAGGCATTCGGGTGGTACGCTTGAATCCTCCCCCTAATCCGCTCCCTGCGGCAGCCCGCAATGGCCGTCAGGAGCCTCGACAGGCCCCGCAAGATGGCATCAACGCCTACAGGCGCCGGTAGTGTAGCCACCGAGCTCGTCCTGAAGACCATCGCGCCGCGCGCGCCGGCCCATCTGCTGGTTCGTGACCGGTTGGCGGCGCACGCGTTGCACTTCGGCGATCGATCAATCGCTCTCGTGCAGGCGCCGGCTGGCTACGGCAAAACTTCTCTGCTTGCCCAATGGCGGCGGGAATACCTCGCGCGTGGTGCCGCGGTCGCCTTCCTTTCAGTGGATGAGCGGGATGATCCTCAGCGGCTCATCCAGGGGCTTGTCCATGCAATGCGGGCCGGCTGCGGCCGTCCCGCCTTCGGACGCCTGCTGCTTGACGGCGCGATCGGATCGGTCGGCGGACTGGATGGCGTGACAGCCTGGCTGGCGGAAGTCGCGCAGTTTTCGGGTGATGTTCTGTTGATCGTCGACGAGGGCGAACGTCTCCCCGATGCCGGTCTGACCGCGCTGATTTATGTCTTGCATAATGCCCCGCAGAATCTTCGCGTGGTCGTCGCTGCGCGCCGCAGAATCGATACCGCAGTGGCCGATCTGATCGCCTACGGGCAATGCATTCTGGTCGATCCCGAGATGCTGCGCTTTCGTCTCGAAGAGACGATCGGACTGGTCGCCAACCGGTTCGGGTCGCGTTTCGACACCGACGCGTGCGCGAGGCTGTTCGAGCTGACGGATGGCTGGCCGCTTGGGTTGCAGCTTGCGATGGCGGCCATGGCGCGCGCCCCGGATCCCCGGACGGTCGTGGAGACCATGGCGGCCAATCGAGGCGGACTGGGTGAACACCTCGTCGGGACTTTGATCGCGGACCTGTCGTCGGAAGACACTGATTTCCTCACCTGCACCAGCTTATTGGATTCGATGCACCCGGAGCTTTGTCAGGCGTTGACCGGCGACCCGCAGGCACCTGAGCGGCTCGCACGTCTCGTGCGCGAGACGCCCGTGTTCATTACCGCTGAAGACGGCGCGTGGTGCTGGCTTCATACGCTTGTGCGCGACGTCCTGCAAGGCCGCCTCGCTCAGGTGCCCGCCGCCGAACGGGCTGCGCTGCATGGTCGGGCCGCTGCCTGGCTGAACGGCCACGGCATGATCGAACAGGCAGCAAGGCATGCTCACGCCGCGGGTCAGCACCAGCTTGCCTACGACCTGGCGGAGCGTTGCCTGCATGATGCGGTCAAGGAGGGGCGCCTGAGTGCGGTTCTCGAATGGCTCGATCTGCTGCCTGCGGATGAACTCGAGCGGCGTCCGCGTTTGTTGCTGGCGGCGGCGTGGGCATTGGCGCTGGGTGAGCGGCATGAGGAGGCGGAACTTCAGGTGCAGCGCGTGCTTGCCAGTCCCGATGCCGATTCTCAACTGCGCTATGAATGCACGCTCATCCTGGGCGCTGCTACCTATTACGCTGACGAGATCGACCGGTTCGTGGATATGTTCGCACCTTGGGCCGAGTTTGCTCCCGACGGCGATTCCTGGCGCGCCCAGGTTCACGCCAACCGTCTCGCGTTACGCGCGATTCTTCAGAGTCAGCCCGCGCAGGCGCGTCGGTTCCAGATGGCGGCAAAGCGTTCCAAAGTCGGCAAAGGGATCGGCTACGTGGTGCGCTGGGGCGATTACATTGTTGGCTTCAGCTACGTGTGGGAAGGACAACTCGTGCTTGCCGAGGAGGTGCTCCGTCCGGCACTGGCAAGCGCGGAAGTGGACCTTGGCCGCCGCCATCCGCTCTCATGCATGTTTGCCGCGACATGCGCCGCGCTGAGCTATGAAGCCGATCGTATCGACGAGGCCGCCGCGTTGCTGGCTAATCGGCTGGACATTCTGGAGCGAGGCGGTACGCCAGACACCGTGTTGTTTGCCTACCGTACCGCGGCGCGCATTGCAGCGGCCAAAGGCAGCGAACACCGGGCCCTCGATCTCCTCGAGGCCATGTACGCGATGGGCGTGAGCCGGCGCCTGCCGCGCCTGTGTATTGCCAGCATGGCTGAACAGGTGCGTATTCATGCGGGCCGATATCGCGCGCAAATGTGCGACGCACTGGTGCGGCGTATCGACGACATGGTGACCGAGGAGGCGCCGAAGAAGGGGCCGTTGTGGGGGCAGTCGGTCGGGCTGCTAGTCGGGTTGGCGCATGCGGGCGCTGCCATTGCGGCGCGCCGCTGGCCGCAGGCTCTTGACGACCTCGCCAAGGCAGGCGTTGCCGCTGAGGCGATGAAGCTGGGTCGATATCAGATCGAGATCATGGCGCTGCGCGCATTCGCGCTGGATCAGTCCGGCGCAAATGGGCTCGCACTGCTTCGCGAGGCGATGAATCTCGCGCAGACGTTCCGTTTGACTCGTACGCTGGCCGACGCGCATCCCGCGCTCGCGGACTGGGCACGGCGAGTCAGCGAAGAGCAGCCTGAACCAGACGGCGTCACCCGCGCGATTGCGGCAGTGCGCATCGCCGTGCCGCCACTGGGCCGTCAGGCTGCCGCGCCGCGGGCTGTCCCGAGCGTTGTCCTAACGCCCAAAGAGCGCGAAGTCCTGGAACTGCTGGCGCGCAATATGTCGAACAAGGAGATCGCGGTCGCGGCCGCAGTGGGAGAGGGCACCGTGAAGTGGCACCTCAAGAATCTCTTTGGAAAGCTCGACGCCAGTTCGCGAAAGCATGCGGTTCGAAGAGCGCTGGTGCTGGGTTTGCTCGAAGGCGCCTGAGTTGGCGCTGGGCGGCGCGCTGTTCACCAGGATCCGCCGCCCCTCCCGCTTTGGGAGGGGCCCATATGGCCTGCTTTCCGTATTCTCATCTGCACGACGCGCCACGATGACGCGAATTCAGCGCAGGAGAGATGTTCCGTACAAGAGAACACACCCTCCGACACCCTGATTGTTCCTGGGCTGGCCGCTGTCGAAACAAAACTATCAGGAGACAAAATGCAGGTGAAACTGATCGGAGCGGCCGCGCTTCTCGCATTCGCGAGCGCGGCTCACGCGCAATCTTCGGTGACGCTTTACGGGACCATCGATTCGGGCTTCTTGTACCAGAGTAGTTCGGCAGCGTCGTTTAACCCAAAGGCGCCCAATACGGGAGCGGTGTACCGCCTCAAGGATGGCGGCATCTATTCGAGCCTGTGGGGCATCAAGGGCAGCGAAGATATCGGCGGCGGCTATGACGTCAATTTCAGGCTCCAGGGTTCGTTCGACAGTACCACCGGCAAGTCCGGCCTCAGCGATACATCAGGCGTCGCGGCTCAGTTCAATCAGTTTTCGACCATCGGCGTATCAGGACCGATCGGCACGTTCAACGCGGGTCGGCAGATCGTCCCGATGATCTATGCCATGGCCGAGACGGACGTACGGTCCTCCCAATACTTCGGCAGTATCCTGACCGCGTGGCTCGGGATGAACCAGTCCGCCGGTTGGCAGGGCACCAGCACCAACGCGCCAATCGGCGCACTGTACGACAGCAACGCGCTGGTTTACCAGTCGCCCTCTTTCGGCGGCGCTTCGATCGGATTGGAATACGCGCCCGGCGGCGTGGCGGGCCAGGTTCAGGGGGGAACGCGCGAGTCCGCCGTGCTCAAGTACTCGAACTACGGTCTGAGTCTGTCTGCTGTGTACTACAACGGACATGATACGAATCCGGCGCCTAATGCGCCATTGACCGGACTCGACAACAACCGGTTTGTTTATCTCGGCGCGCTTTATACGCTTCACGGTTTCTCGGTGTCGGCGTCGTACAGCAACGGCAAGAATCCTGCGCATAGCAATCAGGTCAATATCGATCTCTATTCCGCGGGATTGGGCTATCGCTTCTCTCCGACGTTTCAGGTGACGTCAGGTCTCTACTACCTGAAAGACAACAATAACTCGGCAAATCGCTCGACGGAAATTGCGCTCGGCGCCGAATACAAGCTCTCCGTCAGAACCATGGTTTACGCGCAGGTCGGTCACGTCAATAACAAGGGGACCATGAATCAGACGATCGTCTACGGTCAGCCGGTGGCGCCTGGCGTGACGACGACGGCGGCCATGATCGGCCTGCGCCACAGCTTCTGAGCCGACTGTGTGCACGATCAGGAATGCCATGAAATACAGGGCAACCTGATCGCCAGGCCGATGTCCGCGGATGAGGTCGCGGCGTTATCTGTGAGCATGCCGTTTGCGTATCGCAATCGGCGCCGCCGCCCGAATTTCGTGACTCCCGGAGTCGAGCGGCAGGCCGCGCGTGAAGGCGCCGGCGAATGGATCCAGCGCTGAAAAACTATGTCATGCGCACTTTCACATAGCGCCCGGGTGCCGGTTCGATCGGCTTATGGCGGGCGCTACCCGGCTTCGTGCGCGCCTTGACCGACTCCCCAGCGTACGGCTTCAGCCACTCGATCCAGTGGGTCCACCAGCTACCCGGCCTCGTTTCGGATGACGCCAGCCACGCATCCGGATCGCCGGTCGAATCACCGCTGACCCTGAAGCTTCGCTTGTTCTTCGACGCAGGATTGACGACCCCAGCGATGTGGCCGCTCGCGCCGAGAACGAACTGAGCCGGGCCGCCAACCAGTTGTGTGGACCGATAAGCCGATCGCCACGGCACGATGTGATCTTCCTCGGTGGCCAGCACGTAGGTCGGAGTGTCGATGCGTCCCAGGTCGACGGGCGTGCCGCACATCGTCAAGCGCCCCGGTTTGCACAGGTTGTTCTCCAGGTACATGTTGCGCAAATACGAGGTGTACATGGGCCCCGGCAGATTCGTGCTGTCGGCGTTCCAGTACAGCAGGTCGAATGCCGGCGGCGACTTGCCCTTCAGGTAGTTGTCGATGACGTACGGCCAGATCAGATCGTTTGCTCGCAATGTCTGGAACGTGAACCCAAGCTCCTTGCCGGAGTAGATGCCGCCTCGACCGATTGCACCCTCACGCTGAGCGACGCCCGCTTCGTCAATGAGGACGCCCAGCTCGCCTGGTTCTTCGAAATCCAGCATCGTGGTGAGCAAGGTGATGCTAGCCACGCTGTCTTCGCCACGGGCTCGGGCGATCGCCGTGGCCGACGACAGAATGGTGCCGCCCACGCACCAGCCCACCGCGTTGACCTGATCGGCGCGGGTGATCGCCAGCGCAACGTTGATGGCCGTCAACGCACCCTGTTCGATGTAGTCGTCCCAAGTCGTATGCGCCATCGCGGCGTCCGGATTGCGCCACGACACCATGAACACCGTCATCCCCTGTTCGCAGGCAAAGCGCACAAAGGAATTTTCAGGCTGCAGATCGAGAATGTAATACTTGTTGATGCAAGGCGGCACGATCACCAATGGGCGTTTGGCTACCTTGTCGGTGAGCGGAGCATACTGGATCAACTGGAATAGATCGTTTTCGAACACGACAGCGCCCAGGGACGCCGCCACGTTGTGTCCGACCTCGTAAGCGGTCTCGTCCGTGATGGAGATGGTGCCGCGCTGCAGATCGCCAAGCAGGTTCGTGAAGCCCCCACGCAAGCTGTCGCCGCTGGATTCGAACGCGAGCTTGAGCGCCTCGGGATTGGTCGCGGCGAAATTGGCTGGGCTTAGCGAGTCGATGAATTGCCGCGTGAAGAATTCGACCTTCTGTTTGTCCTTATCGCTCAGAACTACCGCGTCGACGACATCTTCAAGCAACCGCGCATTGAGCAGGTAGTTCTGCTTGAGCAGGCTGTACCAGGCATTCTTGCGCCAGTCTTCGGCAAGAAAGCGTCGATCGCCGCGCTTCGGGGCAATCACGGGCTCCGTTTCCGCGCCCATTGTGCTGGCCAACGTGCGGGTCCAGACCGACGCCAATTGCGGCCAGTACGCCGAGTGCGCCTCGAGCAGCGCCACTGGAGCGGCCAGTGCTTCCGGGGGCTCCGCCGTAGTGTGCGTGCTGTCCGGAGAATCGTCATTCGCATCCAGACCGGCCATGGCGCGCCAGAACTGCTGCCCGGACTTGAAGAACCCCTGTACATATTCAGTCGGTACGTTGAATGACATGGTCACAGCGCCTCGATGGGTTGACTCACACTTGCAGCCGGTTCGGCGCTGATCACGCGTTCAGCCAGGCGCCGCGCAAGGGACGTGGTCATGACGACTGCTTCGCCGTCGATCACCACTTTTCCTCCAACCGTACAGACGGTCGACATCACGACGCGGCTCTTCTCCGGCTGCAGTTCTTTGACTGCGACCGTTGCATGCACCGTATCGCCAGGCCGCACCGGTGCCTTGAAACGCAGGTTCTGTCCGAGGTACACGGTGCCGGGGCCCGGAAGGCGCCCGGCGAGGGCCGCGGAAATCACACTTGCGCTCAGTATTCCATGCGCAATGCGCCCTTTGAATGCGGTGGTCCGCGCGAATTCCTCGTTGATGTGAACGGCATTATTGTCGCCCGATGCGGCCGCGAAGAGCAGGATGTCCGCCTCCGTAATGGTTTTCGCAAAGGTGGCGCTCATGCCGGCTTCCAGGTCTTCAAAGTCGTAACCGCCAATTTCGTTCATCGTTTTCTCAACTCGTTAGTACTGAAACTGAATGAATGGACTGACCCTGTCTATTTCCGAACGCCTCGAAAGCCGGGCGTGTCGACACGCGATCGAAGTGGACAATTTGATTGATGACAAACAGCACGTCCGTGATAGGCGCCGTATAGCTCGTGAGGGAATTCCAGAAAGCGATCGACGAAGGGACGCGGGTTGGGCAAAGTTGATCGCCCGGGTGCGCTAGCCGTTGAGCCGATCGTAGTCCCGATTGGACCCGAATCGACTATCTAAAGCGGACCATCTATTGACAAAGTTGGCCACGACTTGCGAAGCAGGTGGAGCGCCGATGCGTGTTCACCTCATTGCGCGGGGCAACGGGTCCGGTTGCCGATCGACAGTCCGGCGACGGGTGGCGTCGTGCTCAATGTTGTCGACGGTTCTCACCGTGCGGTGTTATTCAAAAAGGTAGGAATCCGATTGATACGGATGCAAAAGCGTTTCGCTTCGGACCGGGATCGGGTGGCCAATCTATTCAGGCCCGCTGCGCTCATGCTGCGAGCAACGACGTGCTCATCATCAGTGTTTGGCTCCTTGGTGGGAACACGTTCCACGAGCCGTCGCCATGCCGGAAGAAGGTAATCGCCAACGAACGTTCAGAGCGGCCTCCGCCAACGCGTATATAGCGGCTTCGATTCGAAGATGTACGACTGAACTCGATCACTTGCACGGTCCCCGCGCCGCAGTGCCCAAGCCATTTGTCGATCAACCTCCGCAAAGAACTCTCACCGTTTCGCATGACGCTCTCCCTGAAAAGTAACACCGGGCGCCTGCCTAGCGCCAAGGCGATCAGGAACGCCGCATGCCCGAAATCATCGAGACGGTTGTGTCCAATGATTTTTTCCGCGTCTGGCGGTGGGCGGCGTGTCCAGGCCTTTCCCTGATTGCATGGGTGAAGTCTAGGGCGTGCTGTTCCTTGTCGCCCCCCTCCTCATGGGAGGGCAGCGACCGTCGGAGTGCGCGACGTCGACCCGTTGCGCCCACGCTGCTTTTACTTTCGCTTCATTGCACTTCAATGCGCTCAGCGTTGGCGACCGGCGCATGCAGCGTGTGATCTCAAAAATGAAATCCGCATTTCATTTTTGAGCTTGGCATCGCACCGTCCATAAATAATTGTTCTTTTAAATCAGTGATCTAGATGCGGGGTGTAGCCATGGCCCACTCCTTGCAGGTAGCTGTCCAGAGAGCGGCGTATTGCTGCAGTCAGCTTTTTCAATCGGGAAATCCAGCGATGACTAATGACGGACAAAACGGAACGGCGACGCGATACGTCGAGTCTCCGGAAGACGGGGGTAGGATGGAAGCCAATCTGGCGACAGACGATCGTCCCGAAAGCGTGGCAAACCATGGCCGGACCAACTGGGCCTGGGCAAACGGGCGATCAGGCTACGACTGGATGGATTCGCACTACCTCGTCACTGACGTCGCCTGAATCTGCGTCCTCGACTGTTTCGCTTCTACAGACAATGAATAATCCTCTGATCAGATCCCTGCTGATAGCCAATCGCTCGGAAATCTCCATTCGCGTCATGCGTGCCGCCGCGGAGATGAACATCCGCACGATCGCCATCTATTCGAAAGAGGATCGCCTCGCGCTGCATCGCTTCAAGGCGGACGAGAGCTATCTGGTCGGTGAAGGCAAAAAGCCGCTCGCCGCCTATCTCGACATCGACGACATCCTGCGTATCGCGAGGCAGGCAAAGGTTGACGCGATCCACCCGGGTTATGGCTTTCTCTCCGAGAATCCCGACTTCGCGCAGGCGGTCATCGATGCCGGAATCCGCTGGATCGGTCCGTCGCCCGAGGTGATGCGCATGCTTGGCAACAAAGTGGCGGCCCGCAACGCGGCTGTCGCGGCCGGTGTGCCGGTGATGCCGGCAACCCCGCCATTGCCCAACGACCTGCAGGAATGCAAGCGCCTCGCAGCCGGAATCGGCTACCCGCTGATGCTCAAGGCGAGTTGGGGCGGGGGCGGCAGAGGGATGCGGGTTCTGGAAAGCGAGGGCGATCTCGAATCCGCGCTCGTCGCAGCCCGGCGCGAAGCACTGGCAGCGTTCGGGAACGACGAAGTGTATGTGGAGAAGCTGGTGCGCAATGCACGCCACATCGAGGTGCAGATCCTCGGCGATAGGCATGGCGATCTCGTGCATCTCCATGAGCGCGATTGCACGGTGCAGCGGCGCAATCAGAAAGTGGTGGAGCGCGCCCCCGCACCGTACCTCGATGAGGCCGGCCGCGCGCTGCTCTGCGATTCGGCGCTGCGGTTGATGCGCGCGGTCGGGTACACCCATGCAGGCACGGTCGAGTTCCTGATGGATGCCGACTCCGGCCAGTTCTACTTTATCGAGGTGAACCCGCGCATCCAGGTCGAGCATACGGTCACCGAGATGATCACCGGGGTCGATATCGTCAAGGCGCAGATCCGTATCACGGAAGGCGGCAGGATCGGCATGATCGAAGACACGCTCGACGAGAGCGGTGTCGTCAGCGTGCGCGCGGCGGGTGTGCCGGCGCAACCGGACATTCCGCTCAACGGCCACGCGCTGCAATGCCGGATCACGACCGAGGATCCCGAGAATGGCTTCTTGCCGGATTACGGCAGGCTCACCGCTTACCGCAGCGCGGCGGGATTCGGCGTTCGCCTCGACGCCGGCACCGCCTATGGCGGCGCGGTGATTACGCCGTATTACGACTCACTGCTGGTGAAGGTGACCACGTGGGCGCCGACCGCTGCCGAGTCGATCCGACGGATGGACCGCGCGCTGCGTGAGTTCCGGATTCGCGGTATCGCGTCGAACCTGCAATTCCTCGAAAACGTCGTCAATCATCCCGCCTTCGGGCGAGGCGATGTCACGACGCGCTTCATCGACCTGACGCCGGAACTGCTCGCATTCACGAAGCGACGGGATCGCGCGACGAAGCTGTTGAGCTATCTGGGCGACGTGAGCGTGAACGGGCATCCTGAGATGAGTGGCCGCACACTGCCCGGGTTGCCGTTGGGCAAGCCGGTGGTGCCGGCCGTCGACACCGCAGCCGCGCTGCCCAAGGGCACGCGCGATCTCCTGCGCGAACTCGGTCCGGAAAAGTTCGCAAGCTGGATGCTGGACCAGAAGCAGGTTCTGCTGACCGATACGACGATGCGCGACGCGCACCAGTCGTTATTCGCGACGCGCATGCGCACGGCCGATATGTTGCCGATCGCGCCGTTCTACGCCCGCGAGCTCCCGCAGCTCTTTTCGATGGAATGCTGGGGCGGCGCGACCTTCGATGTGGCACTGCGCTTTCTCAAGGAGGATCCGTGGCAACGCCTCGCGCTGTTACGCGAGCGGGTGCCCAACATCCTGTTCCAGATGCTGCTGCGCGGCTCGAACGCAGTGGGCTATACGAACTATGCGGATAACGTCGTACGGTTCTTCGTCCAGCAGGCCGCAAGCGGCGGCGTCGATCTGTTCCGCGTCTTCGATTCCCTAAACTGGGTGCGCAACATTCGCGTGGCAATCGATGCGGTGCGCGAAAGCGGTGCGCTTTGCGAAGGGGCGATCTGCTACACAGGCGATCTCTTCGACGGCGCCCGCTCGAAGTACAACCTGAACTATTACGTGGGTATCGCGCGCGAGCTTCAACAGGCTGGCGTGAACATCCTGGGTATCAAGGACATGGCGGGTATCTGCCGCCCACAGGCCGCCGCGGCGCTCGTGAAAGCGCTCAAGGAAGAAACCGGCTTGCCCGTACATTTCCATACGCACGACACCAGCGGCATTTCGGCGGCTTCAGCGCTTGCCGCGATCAATGCCGGCTGCGATGCAGTGGACGGCGCGCTCGACGCGATGAGCGGCCTGACGTCGCAACCGAACCTGTCGAGCATCGCCGCGGCGCTTGCGGGCAGCGAGCGCGATCCAGGGCTGAGTCTCGAGCGCTTGCATGAAGCGTCGATGTACTGGGAAGGCGTGCGCCGCTACTACGCGCCGTTCGAATCGGAAATCCGCGCCGGCACCGCCGATGTCTATCGCCACGAGATGCCCGGCGGCCAATACACGAACCTGCGCGAGCAGGCGCGCTCGCTCGGTATCGAACATCGCTGGACTGAGGTGTCGCGCGCCTACGCCGAGGTCAACCGGATGTTCGGCGACATCGTGAAGGTGACGCCGACCTCCAAGGTGGTCGGTGACATGGCGTTGATGATGGTGGCCAACGACCTCAGCGCCGCCGACGTGTGCGATCCCGCCAAGGAAGTCGCGTTTCCCGAGTCCGTTGTCTCTCTGTTCAAGGGGGAGCTCGGCTTCCCGCCCGACGGCTTTCCGGTGGAACTGTCACGCAAGGTGCTGAGGGGCGAGCCGCCTGTACCTTACCGGCCTGGCGACGCGCTTGCGGCGGTCGATCTGGAAGCAGCGCGTACGCAGGGCAAGGCTGACTGCGAACACGAACTGGACGACCAGCAGTTGGCTTCCTACCTCATGTACCCGAAACAGACAGGCGACTACTTCACGCACCTGCGCGCTTATAGCGATACCTCGGTGGTGCCGACGCCGGCATTCCTCTATGGATTGCAGCCGCAGGAGGAAGTGGCGATCGATATTGCGCCGGGCAAAACCTTGCTCGTCGCGTTGCAAGGCAAGAATGTCGATACCGAGTCCGGGATGATCAAGGTTCAGTTCGAGTTGAATGGACAGTCGCGCACGGCCTTGATCGAGCAACGCACTACCGCACACGCGGGACCGGCACGTCATAGCCGCCCGGTAGCCGATCCCTCGAATCCGCTGCATATCGCAGCACCTATGCCGGGTTCGATCGTGACCGTTGCGGTGCAGCCGGGGCAACGGGTCGCAGCCGGTACGACGCTGCTTGCATTGGAAGCGATGAAAATGGAAACCCACATTGCGGCGGAGCGCGACTGCGAGATTGCCGCCGTGCATGTCCAGGCGGGTGACCGTGTGGCCGCGAAGGATCTGCTGATCGAGTTGAAGAGCGAGGGCTGATCGGGGAGGCGCGACAAGTGCGCGCCGCATTCATGCGGTGTGCACTTGAAAAAACGCCTGGCTGCAGTCTTGCCGCTAACACAACGTGAGTTGTGTTAGCGGCAGGCTCAGGGGGCCATTGTCAGATGCGGCGTCAGGCCCTCTTCACGTACGCGCTGCACCACCCCTTCGCCGAGACCTGCTTACCGGCGAAAATTGCGCATGGACCTGATGCACCGCCTGGCTTGCCCTGATAGAGCTGACAGGTGGCGCACGCCTGGCCCGGCTGATACTTCGCATATTTAGCCTTGTCGACGTGTGTCGCGTCCGCCTTATAGCCAAGCGACTGTGCGGTCGGATCGCTTTCGGAAACCATCGGCGTCTCGGCCGACGCCTTGCCTGACAGCGCAACGGATGAGGCCAGCGAAGCGGCCAGTATCATGAAGTGACGACGTGATGATTGCATGTAGGCTCCTTTCTTTTATAGGGTGGGGGGCGGGCCTTCGACGTGCCAGCCGATGCAGAACTTCGTATCGCCGTGCAGTAACAGTTCTACGCACTGCGAATTGGCGATCCCGGCACCGGCGCCCGATGGGGAAACCTGCCCACTGTCGGAGAGGGTGACACTGACAGTGCGATTCAAGGCTGCGGCCGACGGCGCGTTCTCGCTATTTCAGTGGCGAGAAAAAGGAGGGATTATCGCGACGACCGGTTCTCTATTCCAACGCGGAATACAGAACGAATTGATCGGTTGTATAGAACGATGCTCAGACTGCGCCGCCGTTGGGTGAAATGATCTGGCCGACCAGATAGTGATTGTCTGACGCAAGGTAGACGGCAAGCGAGGCGTATTCTTCCATCTTGCCGAACCGGCCCAGCGGGATCAGTTGCATGAGCCTGTTCTTTTGCTCCTCGGTGGAGCGGGCGAAGTACTTTTCGAAATCAGGCGTCTGGATGCCGCCCGGCGCGATCGCATTCACGTAGATGTTCCCGCCGGCCACTTCTGCCGCCACCGTCCGCGTGAATGTAATCACTGCCCCCTTCGTCGCGGAATAGTGCGGACTATGGGCACTGATGGTCGACATCCCGGCAATCGACGCAATGTTGATGATCTTCCCGCTGCCTTGCGGCTCCATGATCCGCAATGCTTCGCGCGTGCAGTAGAACACGCCGTGAACGTTGACGCCCCAGTAGCGATGCCATTGTTCGTCTGACATCGAGCTGGTAAAGCCCAGCGCCTGTCTGGGCACGGGCGTTGTCATGTAGTCCCAGTGCCTGTTGCGCCGCGCGTCGTCCTCGGGACCGATCGGCCCGATTCCCGCGTTGTTGACCAGCACGTCCAGTCGACCAAAGCGCGCCGCGATGCTCGCGAAGAGTTGCGCCACCTGAGCGCTGGAGGAAACGTCGCATACCTGAGCGATGCATTCGTGTGGCCCCGCAGCAGTCACCTCTTCACGCGCTGCGTTCAGGTTTTCCTCGTTGACGTCGCAAATAATGACCTGGGCGCCGGCACGGGTGTAAGCCAGTGCGATGCTCTTTCCGAGGCCTCGGGCAGCGCCTGTCACGAGGGCGATCTTGTTATCCAGTGTCATACGACTGCTCCTTTCAGGTTGCGATCGAACTCAAGCCGGCCGGGGGAGAACGGATGATCCGACCCATGCGCCAGAAGACTACCGGCGTCGTCGCCTGAAGGCTCCCCCCAGCAACGGGGGGCCGGGTATTCAGGAGTACCGTCCCGAGAGCAGACCGATAAGCTTCTCGACAACATCCGTTGATTCTGGAGAGGGAAATGAATTCGGTAGAGGACACATCGCTGCGAGGAAAAGTCGCTGTCATCACAGGCGCAGGTCGCGGTATCGGCCGCGCTATCGCGCTTGCCTATGCGAAAGCGGGAGCAGCTGTCGTGTGCAGCGCACGCTCAGGCGGGGAGATCGATGAAACTGTCGCGTTGATTGCCGCGCAGGGCGGTCGAGCGATCGCGATTGCCTCAGACGTAGTGAACTACGAATCGGTCGAGGCGCTGTTTTCGGGAGCAGTTCAGGCGTTCGACGGCGTGGACATCGTGCTCGCCAATGCGGGTGTGGGCAACGTGACCGGGACGGTTGAACACTCTGACCCGAAACTCTGGAAAGAGGTGATCGACGTGAACCTCGTTGGCGCGTTCAATACCGCACGCGCGGCGATCCCGCATTTGCGCCGGAGCGGGGCGGGCAAGCTGATCCTGATGGGCTCGGGGCTGCGGCAGCGTCCCAATGCCAATCTGTCCGCCTATGGCTGCTCAAAGGCGGGAATGTGGCTGCTTACACAAACCCTCGCGCTGGAGCTTCTCGACGCCAACATCAGTGTCAATGAGCTGATCCCTGGGCCCGTGCGTACCGCGATGACCGACTTTGGCGGCAAGTGTCAGTTCAATGCAGAGTGGCTCAAGGAGCCGGAGGACGTCGTGCCACTCGCCATGTTCCTTGCCAGCCAGCCGGATGGCGGCCCATCCGCACAAAGCTTCAGTCTGATGCGCCGCGCCTGAGGGCTTCGGCTCGCGCTAAACGCACGCCAGAACGCAGAAGCGTCATAACCGACAGGAGCAGAATCGCAATGGGATTGAATCTGGCCGAAACCGCGAGCGCCAATCTGGCTGGCGCGTCACCACGCTCACGGGCTTATCCGTGGGCGGTATTTGCGCTTGTACTTGGCCTGCTTCTTTCTGACTATATGTCGCGGCAGGTACTGAGCGCCGTGTTTCCTCAACTGAAGGCCGCGTGGACCCTGACGGATGCCCAACTGGGCAGCTTGAGCGGCGTGGTGGCGCTGATGGTCGGGTTACTGACCATGCCATTGTCGTTGCTGGCGGATCGCAGGGGCCGTGCGCGTAGCATCGCGCTGATGGCGGTGGTATGGAGTATCGCCACATTGTGCTGCGGGTTCGCAGCGAACTACGGC
Organism: Paraburkholderia sediminicola; assembly: GCF_046027825.1. Taxonomy (GTDB): domain Bacteria; phylum Pseudomonadota; class Gammaproteobacteria; order Burkholderiales; family Burkholderiaceae; genus Paraburkholderia; species Paraburkholderia sediminicola_D. Next base: position 57,180 of record NZ_JAQQDU010000039.1, on the reverse strand, counting down.
CAGATGCTGGCTGCACGCTTCTTTGTCGGCGTCGGCGAGGCGGCCTACGGCAGCGTCGGGCTGGCCGTCATCATGAGCGTCTTTCCACCCAAGGTGCGCGCGACACTGGCGGGCGCTTTCACATCGGCCGGGATCTTCGGCGCGGTGCTCGGCACGGCGCTCGGCGGCTCCGTTGCGACCCACTATGGCTGGCGCGCGGCGTTCTCGGTGATGGCCGTCGTCGGGCTGGTTGTGACCGCTGTATTTAGCCTGACCGTCACGGAGCGCAGGTTGGCACGTCACGTTCACCCGGGTGTTGCCGTGCGCACAGGCGTGGGCCTTTCGGTTTGGGACACGCTTCGCTGTGTTTTCGGCTCGCGTGCCCTGATTTGCGCTTACGTTGGCGGTGGCCTTCAGTCCTTCGCGCTCTATTCCCTGCTGGCCTGGATGCCGAGCTATCTCAACCGTTACTACGGGATGGCGCCGGGCAAGGCGGCTATGTCCGCGGCAGGGATGTTCGTCCTGAGCGGTATCGGAATGACGCTCTGCGGGGGGCTGACTGACTGGATGGGCCGTGGCGCTCCAGCCCGCAAGGTCTCATTTGGCATCGGCTTTTGCCTGTTGTCGTGTGGGGTGCTCTCCGTCGCGTTCCGCCTGCCTGCAGGCCATGCGCAAATCATCCTTATCGCGGTCGGCGCGCTGGTGGCAGCCGGTCCGTGGGGGCCTGCAGGCGCGTCAGTCGCCAACCTCGCGAATCCCGTTGTTCACGCTACTGCTCTCGCAATCCTTGCCTTGGCATACAACCTGATCGGCGCGGCGCCGGGTCCATTCATCACGGGCGTGCTGGCGGACAAGATGGGCTTGCTCGGCGCGCTTCAACTGGCGCAACTGGTGTCCATTCCGGCAGCCATTGCGTTTGCGCTTTGCCGGCGGACCTATCTGCGCGACCTGCCGGATGCCGCGCATTAGGGTGACAGTTCCTGACGCTCGCGGCCCAGGAGGGGCGAACTCTTCGTGGCCAGTCCGGCCCCCGCGACCTTCTATAGTTGCAGACGCCATCACGCCCCCCGTGCATATTCACTTTCGGTGGCGACTGCGCCACTCACGGGGCGTCATACCGAAGCGTTTCTGGAACCAGACGGTAAACGCCCCCTGGTTGGTATAGCCCAACAGGGCGGCGACCCGGCCGATCGGATAGCGTGGATTGAGCAGGTAGCGCACAGCAAGATCACGCCGCACTTCTTCAACGATGCCCGAGAAACTGGAACCGGCCGAATCAAGCTGGCGCTGCAGGGTGCGTACCGTCAGATTCAGTTGATGCCCCACCAGTTCGATTGAAGCCTGACTGAGGGGCAATAGCAGGTAGATCGTCTTGCGCACATCCAGCGCAATTGAATTTGCCGCCGAACTGTTGAGCGGATTGGCGAGATTTTCCGCATACCGGACCAGCACGGGGTCTGCATTCGGATTCGCATAATCGAGGTCCGCCGCCGCACAAACGATACCGTTGAAGTCGCTTTCAAATGTGACCGGACAGCCGAAGAACCGCCGATGAAAGGTGAGATCGGGCGGCGCCGCATGGGTGAAGTGCACGCTGTGCGGTTTCCAGTGGGCACCGAGGAGCGCGCTGGAATGGCGGGACAACACGCCGACGGCCAGTTCAATCGCCTGGACTGTCGGGGTGCCCGGTTCGGCAACAATCTCTTCGCGGATCGTCACCGTGTCGCCGGTCGTTTCGACGTAAACACCCAGCGCTTCGTTGAGCAGATAGCGGTACTGGGCAGCGGCCAGCAACACCTCCCGGAGCGTGCGCTTGTGGGCGAGCAGAACGTTGATGACGCCGCTGCCGAACTGCTGGCGGGTTTGCGCGATCAGCAGCCCGAGTGTCGAACACGAGGCTTTCTCCGCCGTCGCTTCGAGCAACCGACAGGCGCCGTCAGCCGGGATCCGTTCATCGGGATTCGCCAGCGCCACGGCGTCGAGACCGACCTCCTGCACCAGTTCATAGGGGTTGAGACCCAAGCCTCTCGCCACGTCGAAATACCCGTGCAGTGTCGACGACCTCACCATGCTTTGCATCCCGTCTCCTTCCTTTTTCCATGCGCGAAGCCCGTTAGCGAGGGATTAGTGTTAACGCGCAGTGTCGTCAAATCATAAATCATTGTCGCCAAAAACGAAATCCGTATCAGCGGATTGCCGTATCTTCGCCTCACTGATCCATTTCCTGACGCGTCGATGTGCCCCTGACGCGGAAGTAAAAACAGCCAACTATTTCTGGAGGAAACGATGCAATTTCTCGACGACTCGCTGCACCCGGAGAATCAGGACAAGGTAGTCATCACGACGGCTCCGTACGGCCCGGAATGGATGCCTGAGGATTTTCCTGAAGACATTCCGGTGACGATGGACGAGCAGATCCAGAAGGCCGTCGACTGCTACAACGCCGGCGCGACCGTGCTGCACCTCCATGTACGTGAACTGGATGGCAAGGGCTCCAAACGCCTGTCGAAATTCAACGAACTGATCGCAGGCGTGCGTGCAGCCGTACCGGACATGATCATCCAGGTGGGCGGCTCGATCTCGTTTGCACCGGAAGACGACGGCCAGGCTGCGAAGTGGCTGTCCGACGACACGCGTCACATGCTGGCCGATCTCGACCCGAAGCCCGATCAGGTGACGGTCGCGATCAACACCACGCAGATGAACATCATGGAGTTGCTCTATCCGGAGTACCTGGAAGGCACGTCGCTGGCCAATCCCGCGCTCATGTCGGCCTACAGCGAAATGACGGTGCCCGCGGGTCCGGGCTGGGTTGAGGAGCACCTGCGCCGCCTGCAGGCCTCGGGCATCCAGCCGCACTTCCAGCTCACGGGTATCCATGCGCTCGAAACGCTCGATCGCCTGGTGCGCAAGGGCGTCTACAAGGGGCCGCTGAACCTGACGTGGATCGGCATCGGCGGTGGCTTTGACGGTCCGAACCCGCACAACTTCTTCAACTTCGTTCACCGTGCGCCGGATGGCGGCACGGTCACGGCCGAGTCGTTGCTGAAGAACGTCCTGCCGTTCAACATGATGGCGATGGCCATGGGCCTGCACCCGCGCTGCGGCATCGAAGATACGATCATCGACCAGCACGGCAACCGCATGACCTCGGTGCAGCAGATCGAGCAGTGCGTGCGCGTGGCCCGCGAACTGGGCCGCGAGATCGCAAGCGGCAAGGAAGCGCGCGAGATCTACAAGATCGGCGTGCAGTACAAGACGGTCGACGAGACACTCGCGGCCAACGGCATGGCACCGAACCGGAAGGCAGGCGTTAAGAACCTGCCGCTGCGCGCGGCGTAACAAGGCAGTACTCGCCATCGGCATGACATCGCGTGCTGATGGCGGTTGAAGAAGGAGGCCCCCCGGCGACCCTGGGGGTGCGACACAAAAAATCGGCCCCTTTTGTCCGTCACGGAAAAAGGGCGCCGAACGCGCCAGACGCGGAGGAGACGAAATGCTTTTACAGCATGCTGAGCCCACGACGGGCGATGTTTCGGCAACACAATCGGACATACCCGTCTACGCATGGGTGGTCTGCGCGCTCACGATCGGTCTGCTGCTTTCCGACTATATGTCGCGCCAGGTTCTCAACGCGGTCTTTCCGTTTATCAAGTCGGCGTGGAACCTCTCTGACACAAAGCTCGGCTCGCTTAGCAGCGTGGTGGCACTGATGGTTGGCGTGCTGACCTTTCCGCTGTCGGTGCTCGCCGATCGCTGGGGCCGCGTAAAGAGCATCGTACTGATGGCGGCGCTGTGGAGTCTCGCGACGCTCGGTTGTGCGATCTCGACCACGTATGGCGAGATGTTGCTCGCGCGTGCCTGCGTCGGCATTGGCGAGGCGGCCTACGGAAGTGTGGGCATCGCGCTTGTCCTGAGCATTTTTCCGCCGCGTTTGCGCGCTACGCTCACCGCCACTTTCATGGCCGGCGGCGCGTTTGGCTCCGTGATGGGCATGGCGCTGGGCGGCGCCGTCGCGTCCAGCCTTGGATGGCGCTGGTCGTTCGGCGCAATGGCCTGTGTCGGTATCGCGCTCGTTGTGATCTACCGTTGTGTTGTCACGGAGAGAAGGCTGGCTGCACTGCAACCGGAAATCACCGGGCAGAAGAGTCACTTTGGCGTGCGCATGAGTTTTCGCGCGCTGATAAAGGGGCTGTTTTCCACGAAATCCGTCGTTTGCGCCTATGTGGGAAGCGGTATGCATCTGCTCGTTCCGGCGGCCGTATGGTCCTGGATGCCGAGCTTCCTGAATCGCTATTACGGCATGGCGCCGGGTCAGGCGGCGGTACATGCCGCGGTATTCGTGCTCGTGACCGGCCTTGGCATGATCGCGTGCGGCAGCCTCGCCGACCGTCTCAACAGGAAGGGTGTACAAAGAAAGTGGATGACCGCGATTGTGTACTGCCTGTTGTGCTGCGTGCTGCTCGGCATCGCGTTCCATCTGCCGGCCGGCCGGCTGCAGCTCGTCCTGATCGGTTGCGGCATGTTCTTCTGTGCTGGCGCGACGGGGCCTTCGGGTGCGATGGTGGCGAACCTTACCCCGCCGTCGATCCACGCATCAGCATTCGCCACCCTGACACTGGCCAACAACCTGTTGGGGCTGGCGCCCGCGGCTATCCTGACGGGCATCGTCGCGGACCGGATCGGTTTGCTAGGCGCCCTGCAACTGGTCCCGTTTGCATCATTGCTTGCGGCGGTTGCGTTCGCCATCGGCCGTCGCAGCTACAAGCGCGACCTTGACATCGTGAATGCACTGCGGGAGAAGGTTGCGCTCTGAGCGGCTTCCTCGCGAATGCCGCGTCGTCCGCCAGGTGTTGCGGCGGCGCGGTCTGGCCAAATCTGGATATAGCAGTACCTGGACACCATGCGGTAATCGACGCCTGCGCCGGAACGTGATGGTCCTGCAGCAGGCGCATTCCCTTTCTGTAATTCGAGAAACAAACTGGAGAACAAATCATGGCGAAAGCAGTCCGCTTTCATGAAACCGGCGGCCCTGAGGTCCTGCGTTACGAAGACGTTGAAGTCGGTGATCCGGGCCCGGGACAGGTTCGCCTGCGCCATGAGGCAGTGGGCCTGAATTTCGCGGACACCTATTTCCGCTCCGGACTGTATCCGGTTCCACTGCCTGCCGGCATGGGTGTCGAGGCAGCCGGTGTGGTCGAAGCAGTGGGCGAGGGCGTGACGAACGTCGCGGTAGGGGATCGTGTCACGTACACGGGCTTTATCAACACGCTTGGCGCCTACAGCACGGAGCGCCTGTGCCCGGCAGCACCGCTGATCAAGCTGCCCGCAGGCATTACCTGCGAGACGGCAGCAGCCATGACCATGCGCGGCCTGACCTCGTCGTATCTGATGCGGCGCATCTACGACTTTAAACCCGGCAATACGATTCTGCTTCATGCTGCCGCGGGCGGCGTCGGGCTGATCGTCTCGCAGTGGGCCAAACTATTGGGGCTCACGGTAATCGGCACCGTCTCGAGCGAAGCGAAGGCGGAAGTCGCCCGCGCGCACGGCTGCGAACACACCATCAACTACAGCCACGAAGACGTCGCCGCGCGCGTACGTGCGCTGACCGATGGCGTCGGGGTCAATGTGGTGTTCGACAGCGTCGGCAAGGATACCTTTGAAGCGACGCTGAATTCGGTCAAGCGCCGCGGCCTGATTGTTTGCGTCGGCACGGCATCGGGCCCGATTCCGGCATTCAATCCGCAGATCCTGGCGATGAAGGGATCACCGTATCTGACCCGTCCCGCGCTCGCCGACTACATCGCCGACCCTGCTGAAAAAGCGGACCTGGCTGGGGAAATCTTCGGCCACGTTGCGGCTGGCCGCATCAAGATCGAGATCAATCAGCGCTATGCGCTCGAGGATGCCGCACAAGCGCACCGTGATGTCGAATCGCGCAAGACAACCGGCTCATCGGTCTTCGTCATCTAAGGAGGTTTCCATGCGTGTCGAACAACTCACCAACGCCATTGGCGCGGAACTGGTGGACGTCAAGCTCGCCGACGCGATCCACGACGAGGGCCTCTTTGCCGAGATCCGGGCGAACCTGCTCAAACACCGTGTGCTGTTCCTGCGTGATCAGGACATTAGCCGTGCTGAGCATGTTGCTTTCGCGCGCCGCTTTGGCGAGCTGGAAGATCATCCGGTCGCGGGCAGCGATCCTGAGTATCCGGGCCTCGTGCGAATCTACAAGTCGCCGGATCATCCCACCGACCGCTACGAAAATTCATGGCATTCGGACGCCACGTGGCGCGACGCCCCGCCGTTTGGCGCCGTGCTGCGATGCGTGGAATGCCCGCCCATCGGCGGCGATACGATGTGGGCGAACATGGTGCTCGCGTATGAGAACCTGCCCGCGCACGTGAAGGAGCAGATCGCCGACCTGCGCGCACGCCATAGCATCGAGGCGAGCTTCGGTGCGGCGATGCCGATCGAGAAGCGGCATGCTCTGAGAGCCCAGTATCCCGACGCGGAACATCCGGTCGTGCGCACGCACCCCGAGACGGGTGAGAAAGTGCTCTTTGTCAATGCGTTCGCGACGCACTTCTCGAACTACCACACGCCCGGGCGTGTGCGTTTCGGCCAGGACGCCAATCCGGGCGCGTCCGATCTCCTCCGTTATCTCATCAGCCAGGCGTACATCCCGGAGTACCAGGTGCGCTGGCGCTGGAAGCCGAACAGCATGGCGATATGGGACAACCGCTCCACGCAGCATTACGCGGTGATGGATTACGCGCCCTGCCATCGCAAGATGGAGCGCGCGGGAATTATTGGCGACAAGCCGTACTAACCTGAAGGACTCAGCGTCGTGACGCTCAATACCGCCCCTACCGTACTTATCGTGCCCGGCCTGCGTGACCATGTGGCCGAACACTGGCAGACCCTGCTGCAGGCTCGCCTTTCCAAAACGGCTTCGGTGCCGCCGCTCGAGCACGACAAGCTCAGTTGTGCGGCGCGCGTCGCGGCGCTGGATGAGGCCATCGCAAAGATCGATGGCCCGATCGTACTGGTCGCTCACAGCGCCGGTGTCATGATTACCGTGCACTGGGCGCAGCACCACGACCGCCCGATTCAGGGCGCGCTGCTCGCCACGCCGGCGGACCTGGAAAACCCCATGCCCGCGGGTTACCCGACGCTGGACGTGCTCCAGGAACACGGGTGGCTGCCGTTCCCGCGCAAACCGCTGCCATTCCCGAGTATTCTCGGCGCCAGCCGCAACGATCCGCTGGCAGCGTTTGATCGCGCTGCCAGCATGGCAGCGGACTGGGGCAGCCGTCTCGTCGACCTCGGCGAAGTTGGGCACCTGAACCCCGCGGCCGGTTATGGCGAGTGGCCGCAGGCGGACACGCTGATCCGCGAGCTTCTCTGACATGGACCGTGCAATGGAAGCGGTGCAGGGCACAGCAGTGAGCCAGAACGCGTCGGTGACGGTCGATGTTCACTTCGATTTTGTCTGCCCGTGGTGCCTGATTGGCAAGCGCAATCTCGATACGGCCGTCAGCCGCGTCGCAAGCTTGCGTCCGGACGTCAGCGTCAAGGTGCGGTGGCACTCGCATCAGTTACTGCCCGATACGCCTGTCGGCGGGGTCCCTTATCAGGCGTTCTACGTGGCCCGTCTGGGGAGTCCGGGCGCGGTCGCTGCACGGCGCGCACAGGTTCAGGAGGCAGCTCACGCGGCCGGTATCGAGCTGGCGTTCGACAGGATCGAGGTGATGCCCAACACACGGGCAGCGCACAAACTCGTTGCCTGGGCCACCGCCGCAAACACCGGCGCGGCATGTAAGCCCGCGTTGCTGATCGACCGGCTGTTCACCGGCTATTTCATGGACGGCGAAGACATCGGCAACCCGGACGTGCTTGAGCGCATTGGCCTCGCGTGCGGTCTCGACGCCGCTGGCGTCGCCGAACATCTCACGACGTCGCAGCGAGAAGACAACACGGCGTTGCCGCGTTCACCGCAGGCTGATGAAGTCAGGGGCGTGCCGCATTTTGTGGTTAATTCGGCACTGTCGCTGTCTGGTGCGTACTCGGCCGGCGCGATCGTGGATGCCATGTTGCGTTCGATTGGCGATCAGGAGAACAGATAATGTCACGCCAGATACCAGTAGGGTCGGCCGATGAACTCGCACCAGGACAGCGCAAGCTGGTCTTCGTTGACGGCCGCAGCGTCGTGCTCTTTAACATCGACGGTGCGCTCTGCGCCGTCGACAACTCTTGTCCGCACAATGGGGCATCACTTGCGGGCGGCCAGCTCGAAGGGCACCTGCTGCGCTGCCCCGCACACGGCCTTCGTTTTGACGTCGCGACCGGTTGCATGCCGGGAAAAGGCGGTTTGAGCCTTGCGACCTTTCCCATCCGGAGCGTCGCCGGCACGCTCGAACTCACCGTGGACGACGCTCCGGCAGGTCCGTGTCACGCGCAGCTAAGCTGAATCTGGAAAAATCAGGAAGGTACCCATGCTTGGATTGATGATGCAGCAACCGCTGCTGGTTGCGTCGCTCCTTACCCACGCCGAGCGGCATCACGGCGGGCAGGAAATTGTGTCGCGACGCGTCGAAGGTGACATTCACCGATATTGCTATCGCGATCTTGCGCAACGCTCCAGGAGGCTGGCCAATGCTCTCGCCGGCCTCGGGATCGGCCACAGTGAGCGCGTCGGTACGCTGGCATGGAACGGCTACCGTCATATGGAGTTGTACTTTGCGGTGTCGGGTTCCGGTGCCGTACTCCACACGCTGAACCCCCGGCTGCACGTAGATCAGCTCGCCTACATCATCGATCATGCTGACGATCGCATCATCTTCTTCGACTTGACCTTCCTCCCGCTGATCGAGTCTGTCGCATCACGGATCAAGAGCCCGAAGGTATTCGTCGCGATGACCGATCGCGCAAACATGCCGGCGAGGCACGATCTGCCGATCATGCTGTTGTGCTACGAAGACCTGATTGACGGTCACAGTGATGACTTTACGTGGCCGCTTTTTGACGAGAACAACGCGTCGTCGTTGTGCTACACGTCAGGCACCACCGGCAATCCGAAAGGGGTGCTGTACAGCCATCGTTCAACGGTTCTGCACACCTATGCCGCGGCATTGCCCGACTCACTGAACTGCTCGGCACGCGACGTGATTCTCCCGGTCGTCCCCATGTTCCATGTGAACGCGTGGGGTCTGCCCTATATCGCATGCATGGTCGGTGCCAAGCTCGTGTTCCCGGGTCCCGCGCTCGACGGAAAATCGCTCTATGAGTTAATCGAGGCAGAACAGGTCACGCTCTCCGCCGGTGTGCCGACCGTCTGGCAGGGACTGCTTCGACATGCGGCCGAGCGTGGCACGACGTTTACGTCCATGCGCCGCACCATCGTCGGTGGGGCGCCATGCCCCACGGCCATGACGGCAGAATTCCAGGAGCGGTACGACGTCGACGTCCTGCATGCATGGGGGATGACGGAACTGAGCCCGGTAGGCACCGTTTGCAGTTTCAAAGGACACCACCTGTCGTTGCCGACGCAGCAGCGCTACGCCGTCCAGGCAAAGCAGGGCCGCGCCGTGTTCGGCATCGACATGAGAATCGTGGGCCCGGACGGCGATGAGTTGTCATGGGACGGCCAGGTGACCGGCGACTTGCAGGTGCGCGGGCCGTGGGTGACGTCCGGATATTTCGGCGGCGAAGATGCGTCGCCGCTATGCGACGGCTGGTTTCCGACCGGTGACGTGGCGAAGATCGATCCCGACGGCTTCATGCAGATCACCGACCGCAGCAAGGACGTCATCAAGTCCGGCGGCGAATGGATCAGCTCAATCGACATCGAGAACGTGGCGAGCCTGCACCCAGAGGTTGCGAGCGCAGTCTGCATCGCTGCGAGGCATCCGAAATGGGACGAGCGACCGTTACTATTGATTGTGAAGAAACCGGCGAGCGTGCTTGGAAGCGACGAACTGCTCGAGTTCTTTGATGGCCGGGTGGCGAAGTGGTGGAAGCCCGATGCCGTTGTATTTGTAGACTCCGTTCCGCTCGGCGCAACCGGCAAGGTGCTCAAGAACCAGTTGAGGGATCAGTACCGGGACTACTACCTGACAGCCTGACGCGGCCCGCAAGCGTCATGACAGCCTGATTCTGTCAACGAGGTTACCGCCGGGCTCGCACCCGGCACTCCCAGAGAGCCTGATGGCTCACAGCAGCAGAAGACGCCAAGGCAATCAATCAAAGAACTCCGGTATCGCTGTTAAACGATGCCGGACCGTCCAGCTCTGTTTCAGCAAGTGTGTCCGCCATTACGAATTCATTTCGGCAAGTTGCATAACGCCGGTACGCACAATTAGCCAACCTAATATATTCATCTGAAGAATCAGGGTTGGCCCGAAGTAAAGTTCGTATCCACGTTGGCCGATATATGTCCTGCAGTGTCAGTGAAGCGTCAGGGCGGCGACGGTTAGATCGTCCGCAGGGAGGCGCTTTGCTGCCACGGCCTAGTACAAAATAACCTGAGAGAAAGCACGGCCTGAACTTCGCCATCGAGAATGGGGGATCGGTGTGCTTTGACTTTTCGCGTCTGTTCAACGAGGAGAACAAAGTGGAGCATTCAGCGCCCGAGCGGCAACTGGAAATGCACGAACTCAGCGCGGTCAGCACGGCGCTGAACCGCGTTCAAGCGGTCATCGAGTTCGATCTGAACGGCATTGTCCTGCACGCCAACGACAATTTCCTGAATACTCTGGGCTATACACTCGACGAGGTGCGTGGCCAGCACCATCGGATGTTCTGTGACCCCGTCTACGCCGACAGTCCCACCTATCGCCAGTTCTGGGAAAAGCTTCGCCGCGGCGAGTTCGATCAGGGTGAGTATCAGCGCCTCGGTAGTGGAGGCCGCGAGGTATGGATTAACGCATCGTACAACCCGGTGTTTGATGCCGACGGCAAGCCCCATAAGGTCATCAAGTTCGCCACCGACGTCACGGCCGCGCGCCAGCAGAACGCCGAATACGAGGGCAAGGTGCGTGCGGTCGACCGCGCCCAGGCCGTGATCGAGTTCGATCTGTCCGGCAACATTCTGTCTGCGAACCAGAACTTTCTCGACACGCTCGGCTACCGGCTCGAAGAAATCAAGGGCAAGCATCACCGGATGTTCTGCGACGAGGCCTACACGGCCACCGCTGAATATCGCGACTTCTGGGCCAAGCTCAATCGCGGCGACTTCGATGCGGGCCGCTACAAGCGAGTCGCGAAAGGCGGCCGTGCGGTCTGGATTCAAGCCACCTATAACCCCATTTTCGACGGCGGCGGCCGGCTCTATAAAGTCATCAAGTTTGCGACCGACGTGACGGCTCAGGTGGAACTGGAAGATCAGGTTCGCCGCCGCGCCGAAGACGACCAGCGCAAGGTTGCGGCGCTGCTGGAGGTGGTCAACAAGGCCGCCGCAGGTGATCTGACCGGTACGGTCGACGTCGCCGGCAACGAGCCGATCGATCAGCTCGCCAACGGCATCAAGCGGATGATGGACGACCTGCGCGCCGTGATCGGCAAGGTGGTCGATTCGGCAGGGGGCTTCACCGCTTCGTCGCAAGACATCGCCGGGCGTGCCAACAGCGTGGCGAGCGGTGCGCAGTTGCTGGGGGCGACGGTCGAAGAGATGAATGCCTCCATCGAAGAGCTGACGGCCTCGATCAATTCCATCGCGGACAATTCGCGTAGCGCCGACAACCTCGCCAAGGACACCCAGCAGGAAGCTGAGCGCGGTGCGAAGGCAGTGGCGCGTTCGATCGAAGCGATGGACCTGATCAACAAGTCGTCTGAAGACATCAGCGAGATCATCAAGGTGATCGGCGAGATTGCCAGCCAGACCAACCTGCTCGCATTCAATGCGGCCATCGAGGCGGCGCGCGCCGGTGAGCATGGTCTCGGTTTCTCGGTGGTGGCAGACGAAGTGCGCAAGCTGGCCGAGCGCTCGTCGCAGGCGACCAAGGAAATCTCGAAGCTGATCAACGAATCGGTTAAGCGCGTCACCCAGGGCAGCGAAATCTCGAAGCAGGCCGGCGAAGCGTTCGACAAGATTGTCACCGGCGTGAGCCGCACCACCCAGGCGATTTCGGAGATTTCGTGCGGGGCGGATGAGCAGCTCATCGCTGCCCGCGAGGTCAGTGCCGCGATCCAGCAGGTTGCCGAGGAAACCGAAAAGTCCGCCGGCGCCTGTGACACGATTGCGCGTGCCAGCGCCACGCTGATGCAGGGCGCGCAAACGCTCGACGAGACTGTCACGCGCTTTGTCGTTTAAGGCGGGAGGCGCTGTGGATATCGAGCATGAGGTCGATCAGGCGACCCGTCGTGCCTTCTTCGATCAGGTGCGGCGGCACACCGGCATTGCCATGAACGAGCGCAAGTGGACCTTGCTGGAGGGCCGCTTGCGCCGGCGTCTGCGTGAGCTGGCGCTGCCGGACTACCGGGATTATCTGCAGGTGCTGGAGGCGAAGCCCGACGAGGTGCGTGATTTCATCGATCTGGTGACCACCAACGAGACCTCGTTCTTTCGCACGCCGCGCATCTGGGATTACTTCGCCCGGCAATTCCTGCCGCACTGGTTCGACGCGCGTCCCGACATCCCGCTGCGGGTGTGGTCGGCGGCGTCGTCGAGCGGCGAGGAGGCGTATACGGTGGCGATGCTGTGCGAGGAGTTTCGTTTGAAGCATCCCGCCTTCCGTTACCGCATTCTGGCAACCGACATCGCGGACGGCATCCTGCGCAAGGCGGCCGCGGCGCACTATCGGGGACGCAGCATCGAAGGCCTCAGGCAGACGCACCCCGAGCTGCTGGACAAATACTTCAGTGCACAGGATGACGGTTTCTGTGCGGGCCCGGCGTTGCGCGCGAACATCACGTTCCGCAAGCACAATCTTCACGAACGGCCGCGCGACATAGGGCCCATCGACGTGACGTTGTTGCGCAACGTGCTGATCTACTTCGACGCCGACGGTCAGCAGGCTGTGCTCGAGAACGTGCGCCGTGCGATGGCCCCGGGCGGCGTGCTGATTGTCGGCGAATCCGAGTCGCTGAGTCGCTTCGATATGGGTTTCCAATACGAGCAGCCGTTGATCTACAGCGATCCGAGGGGCCGCCCGTGACCGACGGCCGTGAGATTCAGGTGCATATGTGCGCGATCGGCATTGGCACCGGGCAGGACGTGTTGCGCGCCACGCTCGGTTCGTGTGTCGGGATTGGTTTGCTGTGGCGCGAGCGCGCGATCTATGGCCTCGCACATTGTCTGCTGCCCGATGCGCTCAACCGCTCCAATGGCATCGGCGCCAAATACGTAACCCAGGCCATCCCGTCGTTACTCACGCTGATGCAGGTTGAGCGCGCCTCGTATGACGGGCTGGAAGCCGTGCTCGCCGGCGGCGCGAACATGGTGCATTACGAGCGCCGTCCGAATCACGCGCCAATCGGCGAACAGAATGTGCGTACCGCTCAAGAGTTGCTGGAAGCTTTGGGCGTGCGCGTGGTGCATACGGATGTCGGCGGCGAGTGCGGCCGGCAACTGTTTATCGATTGCCAGCAGCATGCGTTTGTTGTGAAAAAGATCGCACGCCCTCTCTGAACGGGAATTCCTGTCATGGAAACCAACACTGGCTCCACCGTCAGTTCCGCAGTCGAACTGTATGGCTCGTTCCATCTCGGCCAGACCGAACTCGCATTGCCGGTAGCGGCCTTGCAGGAGGTCGTCAATTACCCGGCGGCCGTCACGGCGGTGCCGCTCGCGCCGAGCCACCTGCTTGGCCTCTTCAACCTGCGCGGCACACTCATCCCGATCGTCGACCTGCGTCAGTTGTTGCATCTGCCGGACGAAGGGGCGCGCGCCACGAGCAAGATCGCGATCGTCGAACTCGGCGACGCGCGGGTGGGTTTGCTGTTCGACACGACCGGCGAAATCCTGCGCGTGCCGGCTGCGCAGAAGATCGCCTTCGAGCGCACGGACAACGCCCCGGCGGTGATTGGCGGGGCGTTGAAGCTCAACGATGGCGAGCGGATCTTGCAGATCCTGTCAGCGGCTGCGCTGCTCGGTTTGCCGGACGTTCCGCAACTGCATCACCGCGCTGCGGCATCCGAGCGGCGCACCCAGCAAGCGCAACGGCGTCAGACTGTCTCGTTTCGCGTCGCGGGTGTGCATCTGGCACTGCCGATGGCGGCGATCCAGGAGATCATCCGCGTGCCGGCCATGCATCCGTCGCCGCTCGCCGACGCAATCTGCATCGGCATGCTGAACCTGCGCGGCACGACGGTGCCGGTGATCGATTTTGCCCACTTCCTGGGGCTCTCTCGCGACGATGCGGCGGCCTCGGGCCAGGCCGCGGCCGTGGATGAACGACGCATCGTCGTGCTCAACCAGCACGACGTGCACGTCGGCTTGATGGTCGACGAGGTGCGCAGTATCGTCGGTTACCGCGACGATGAGTTGATGGTGATGCCGGCGTATAGCCGGCGGCACGTTGCGCTATTCGCGGGGTGTCTGGGCAACGATGGTCGCGACAGCATCATCCTGTTGAGTCCCGATGCACTTTGTGCGAACGAGCACATCATGGCCGTGGCGCAAGGCCATCGCGATCTGTACCGCGACCGGATCCAGACGGCTCGCGCATCGCGCGAGCGGGGCGGCGCGCGCGAGACTTACGTGACGTTCCGTCTTGGGCATCTGCTGGGCGTGCGTATTGGGCAGTTGCGCGAGGTGATCGACTATTCGAGCGAGATCGTCAAGACGCCCGGCGCGCCAAATTTCGTGCGCGGCGTGCTGCATCTGCGCCGCGAATTGCTGACCGTGATCGACGTCCGGACGATGTACGGTATGCCGCCGTATGAAGATCTGACGCAGGCGAAGATCCTGATCGTCGAGCATCGTGGTGAAAAGTACGGACTCGTTGTCGATGCAGTCGACAACATCGTGACCATTGACGCCGCCAACCGTATTCCGGTGCCCGCCATGCTGACAAGACAACTCGGCAATGGGTGGGGCAACGGCATGACCGAGGCAGTCGAGTTGCCCGGCCGCGGTACCTTGATGCTGATCGATCTGGCTACGCTGTGCGAGCGGGCAGCGACCGCGGCTGCTGAGGCTTGAGCGGGGAGGTGGGTGGCGTACGCGTCTTCCCGGGCATTCCGATCCTCAACTGAGTTCTTCGACAAATTCCCACGCGCGTGGCCACTCACCGTAGCCCGAGGCGGGGTTGAGATGGCCGACAGCGCCGACGTCAACCAAACGGCTGCCCCACGCGCTCGCCAGTCGTGTGACCTCTTCGATTCGTGCGAGGGGATCGTTCGTGCTGGCCGCCACGATACTCGGAAACGGTAACCGGGTTCGTGGCGTGGGCAGCCAGCCGCTCTGACGTAACGCATCCACCGTCGGATAGCCGTCTGGCAGTGGCGTTTCGAAATCCGGCGGCGTCGCGAGCAACGCGCCCTTGATTTCGCGCTGATGGTGTCGCGCCCAGTGCACAGTGATCATGACCCCGGCACTGTGCGCGACGAGCACCACGGGACCGGCGATGCTGGCGAGCGCCTGATCGAGCGCCTCGATCCTTGCCGCGCAGCTCAGCTTGTCGTGTTCCAGCGGCGGCACCACGCGCGCGTTGGGCAGTTTGCGTGCAAGAAGCGTCTGCCAGTGATCTTCGACGTGGTCCCGCAGGCCGGGAACGATCAATAGGGTCAGTGGCGAAGAAGGGGTCATTGCCAGGGTTCGTGGAAAACATCAATTGCGTGTGGTCGGGTCGCGTACTCCATCCGGAGAAACGTGACCCGACGCACCGAATCACTGGGCTACGTGTTGCAGGCCAAACGGCCTGACCCACTCACATCACGAAAATGGAGGAGCCCGTAGTTTTTCGCGCCTCCAGGTCCTGATGTGCCTGCACCGCGTCCTCCAAGGCATACCGCTGATTGATCCCGATGCGGATGCGCCCTGCCGCCACATGGCCGAATAGCTCATCGACCAGTTCTGCCTTCTCGGCCGGATCGGCGATGTAGTCGGCGAGGCCCGGGCGGGTCACATACAGCGAGCCCTTGCGGGCCAGAATTGCCGGATCGAACGGCGGGATTTTGCCGGAAGCGGTGCCGACGCAGACCAGCAGGCCACGGCGTTTGAGGGAGTCTAGCGAGGACATGAAGGTGGTCTTGCCCACGCTGTCAAAGACGACGGACACGCCCACTCCGTTGGTGAGTTCCCGCACGCGCTTGGCCACATCCTCATGACTGTAGTTGATCGTGTGATCACAGCCGTGGGCGCGCGCCACCTCGGCCTTGGCGTCAGTCGAAACCGTGCCGATCACCGTCAGTCCGAGCAATTTGGCCCACTGCGAAACGATCAGGCCAACACCGCCTGCCGCGGCATGCAGCAGCACGGCGTCGCCTGCCTTGAAAGGGTAGATCCGGCGTACCAGGTAGGCGGCGGACAAGCCCCGCATGGTCATGGCCGCCGCAGCCTCGCAACTGATGGCCTCCGGCAGCTTGATCAGCGGCGCGGCAGAAATCAGCCGCTCAGTGCTGTAGGCGCCCAGCGTGTTGATGAAGCCCGTGTAGGTCACACGGTCGCCGACCGTCAGATGGGTCACGCCGGCACCAACGGCCTCGACCACACCGGCTGCTTCGTTGCCGAGGCCGCTGGGGAGTGGAACCTCGTAGGTGCCTCCGCGGAAGTAGGTATCGGCAAAGTTAAGGCCCACTGCCACGTGGCGGACACGCACCTCTTCCGGTCCCGGCTCTCCAACGTCAGCGTCCTCAAAACGAAGGACTTCGGGACCGCCGGTTTCGTAGAATTTAACGACTTTTGCCATGTTGTCTCCTGTCGACCAGAGTTGGCGCGCTAGCGCCTTACTCTGGTCCCATGCAATGTTTGCGGTCGACCAGAGTTGGCGCTTTAGCTGTCGACCAGAGTTCGCGCCTTAGCGCGTTACTCTGGTCCCATGCAAAGCTCCTTACTCCGATCCCATGCAAGTTGATTGTTGATATACGTTGACCGCCGCAGTTCGCTCGCGGCTCGCTAGCGCTTACTTGAACCTTGATCTGTCAATCCGCCCCAGAGGCTTCAGGTCGGTTTGCGCAGGAATCCCTGGTTGCCACCGTTACGATTGGGCGCGAAGCCATTGGCCTGAAGCGTCTCTTCCGCTGTCTCGTAGAAGACCCCAATCTTCATGATCTCTCGCGCCTGTTGCGCGGTCGCGATGGGGCGGCCAAACTCGCCGGAGATACGCACCAACTGCTTGATCTGCTCGACGGAGCTCATCTTGCCCGTGCGGGTCTGGTTCCAGAGCACATCCTCGATGCCGCACCGTACATGCAGGCCCAAGGCAATGCCGATCATATTCACGGGCAGCACATTGAGCACCGAACTCTCGACCGTGATCACCGCGCCGTCGGGCGCGGCACGCAGGAAGTTGGCCAGGTTGTAGATGTTCGCTTGATCCATGCCCCCGCTGATCGCCACCCAGTTCATCACCAGGGGCCCCTTGTAGACGCCGCGGCGAATCATCCGCTCAATCGTTTCAAAGCTGTTGATGTTGTAGCACTGAAACTCACTTTGGATTCCAGCGGCCGTCAGGCGTCGGATGTGCTCTTCGGCCCAGCTGGGATTCGAGGGCACGATCATGTCCTTGTAGGTTGCATAAAGGTGCGGGAATCCCCGCGAAACTCCCTTGAAGTCGTCTATACCGGCATGCTCTGTCACATTCATCTGCGTCGTGTTGACGGTGACAGTCACCTGGTCGGGCTTCGGCGTGAGTTCGGCCAGCATATGCCGCGTGTCATCGCTTAGCCATTTGGCCGCAGAACCATCGTCTTCCGGCGCAAAGCTGATCGAGCCGCCCACCTGGATGACCATTTCCGGCACGCGGGCGCGCACCCCGGCGATCAGTTCATTGAACATGGACAGGCGCTTGCTGCCCTTGCCATCGGCTTCGCGCACATGCAGATGCAGCACGGTGGCGCCGGCTTCGTAGCAATCCACCGCCTTCTGGATCTGCTCCTCCATGGTGACGGGGATATCTTCCGGGAAGTCCGAGGGAATCCAGCCCGGCGCATAGGGAGCGGCGGTAATGATCAAGGGCTGCTGGTTCTCGGGATACAGGTGGCCGTCAAGGAAGTTCATGGTGATGGGTCTCCAAGTTGAAATGTGAATATTGAGAATGTCGTGAGTGGATCATCTGGCCGGCCGCCACTCCCTGCTTTACATTGCATGCCTTGCACTTGACTTTTCATGACAGTGATCCGCTGACGCAGGCGCGCCGGATCATCGATTACCGTGTCCACGATCGCCGACGGCGACGGCGTTGTCGTGACCCCGATCCCAAGGCGTGATGTCATGGAGGGTCGGCATCACAATGCCGACCATGCACGCATAGCAAAGCGCTTCATGAGTCGTTGGCGTGAGATCTCCCCTCGGGACAAACTCCGAAGCAAGCCGCACCGCAATCCGCCGAGCGGCATGAGCTTTGTTCACCAATCTCTTCGCAAATGGCAGCGTCGACAGCATTGGAATCCCTCCGTTCATTGACTTCGCATCGGCCGCGGCAGTGCAAGGCCGCTGTGATTCGCAGTGTATCCCCGTAAATTAATAATGTCGACAAAAATAGAGATGCAGGATTTGTCGCCGGATGTGGCAGATGCCAATTGACTCCGACGGCGGCGCGAATCTGGGGACCGAACGTGATTGATTGTCGCGAAACGGAAAAACTGCTCTGCCTGCCAGGTCGACTCAGTATAAATATTAATGTCGACAGCAACAATTTTAGAGGATGATCGGTGTTGTCGGTGTTCAGTCGGCAAGCCGGGCCGCAGCAGGAAGGCCCCGGAATCGTCGGGCGAGGAGATCGATGACCCCGCGCCATTCGGTAACAGGCAAGCATCCGGCCGGGCCCGCCCGGTCATCATAAAAGAGCAGAGGAGACGTCAATGAAACTGAAGTGGAGCGGAGTAGCGGTACTCGCGGTATTCGCCAGCGCGGCGCATGCGCAGTCGTCGGTCACGTTGTACGGCGCAATCGATTCGGGCGTTTTCTATCAGAGCACGTCGGCGTCGTCGTTCGCGCCGAACGCCCACAACAACGGGTCCGTAGCCGGCCTCAAGGACGGCAGCCTCTATGGGAGCTTCTGGGGTATCAGGGGGACCGAAGACATCGGCGGCGGCTACAAGGTCAACTTCAGGCTGCAGGGCGTATTCAACAGCAGCAACGGCAAGCTGGGGTTGCCCGACACAACGGGCACTACTGCGGTGTTCAATCAGCAGACGACGGTCGGCCTCTCCGGACCGTTCGGTACGTTCGACGCCGGACGGCAGTACACGCCGATGATCTACGCGATGGCCGATACCGATGTCCGCGCGGCGCAGTACTTCGGCAGCATCCTGGGCGCATGGCTCGGGCTGAACCAGGCCGCCGGCTGGCCCGGGACGAACACGAACGTGCCGCTCGGCGCGCTGTATGACAGCAACGCGCTTGTCTACCAGACGCCGAAGTTCTACGGCGCGTCGGCCGCGCTTGAGTACGCACCGGGCGGCGTGCCGGGCCAGATCCAGGGCGGTACGCGCGAATCGGCGGTGCTCAGGTATTCGAACTACGGCCTCAATCTGTCCGCCGTCTACTACAACGCCCACGACACGAATCTCGCGGCGGCCACACCGACCGGGTACGACAATAACCGCCTCTACTATTTCGGCGCGAAGTACACGGTCCGCGGCGTATCGGTGTCGGCGTCGTACGGGATCGGCAAGAATCCGTCGAACTCGATCCTCGCGGACTACGAAATGATTTCGGGCGGTCTGGGCTATCAGTTCACCCCGTTCTTCAAGGTCACGTCCGGCTTCTATTACCTGAAGGACCGCAACAAATCGGAGAACCATTCGAGTGAATACGCGGTGGGCGCTGAATACAGCCTGTCGAAGCGCACAATCGTATCTGCGCAGGTCGGGTACGTCGCGAACCACGGGACGATGAACCAGACGATCATGTACGGCCAGATCGTCGCGCCGGGTGTATCGACCACGGCCGCGATGATTGGCCTGCGTCATAGCTTCTGATGAATTGAAATCGAAACGGAGAACAACGATGAAAACGATGAGTGGACTCAGGGTGGTGCTCGGTGTTGCGGTCGCGGTAGTGGCGATCAGCGCGTGGGCGCAGGACGGCGCGTCGGCGGGGGCATCGACTGGCGCGGCGGTCTCCGCGTCTGGCGGCATGACGGCCAAGGCCGCACGGCAGGCGAATCGCGCGCTGCGGCGCAAGGTGTACGCGGCGCTCGCGAAGCACAAGGAGATCGACGCGGGCGACATCGGCATCACCGCGAAAGGCGGCGCGGTGATGATCAGCGGCACGGTCCCGGAGGTGTCGCAGATTAATACTGTCACCGAGATCGTGAAGGGCGTCGCGGGTGTGACCTCGGTGACCAGCAAGCTCACGCTGCAGCGGCCGTTCGGGCAGTAGTTCAACGCGCACGTGGGTTCAGTCTGGATTGGACGACGGCGAGCGCCTCGCTGAGCCAGGGAGCGCGCTCGCCGAGGCGATCTCCATCGCGATGCCGTTCGCGAACGGCGCGCGGCGGGTGATCGCTCGCATCAAGACGCCGCGTCGTCACGCTGGTGAAAATACGCCCGAAGCGTAACTGGACCTCGAGGCACGGCATGAGATCGAGTCTGTCACGTTTCACTGATGCTTAGGCGGCCCAGCCCTCCACGTACGAAGGAACCTGTCATGAAAGTCATCTCTCACGTCGACAAGGTGCGACGCATGGTGGTGCTTCGACAGCGCCTCGACCCGTTAGCCGATTTCGAATTGTGGTTCTGGACCACGCTGACCGCGAGTGTCAACGTGTTCAATGCAACGCTTCATCTTACCGGCCTGACGCGCGACGATCCCGTGTTCTCGACCATTCCCGGCGTGCACGTTGTGAAGCAGGCGGATGGCAGCTATGCACGCGAGTTGCGTGGACTCGGCGATGTGAGCCATGTCGGTTGGCCGGAAATCGAGGGCGAAGTGCCGCAGGTTATTCGGCAACTCGAATACGCGTTGCATACCCTCGAGCATCACCGGGATCCCTGCATTCGCGGAGATCGCGTTCCCACACAAACCATCGTCGACGAATGTGAGCAAGCCTTTGCACAGGTCATGTACACATTCGAACAGGCGTTGAAGGGTACCGAGTATGAAAACAGGGAATCATCGGCTCAAAGCCGGGAACATCGAGACGTCGCTGCAGTTTCTCGGGGAAGACGACTGGGAAATGAAAATTGAGGCAGCGATGCTGGCTGGGACGCACTGGGCGAACTATGCGCTGCATCGCCGTGGCGTCACTTCAGACAGCGAGGACATCGTCCATAACTCGATGCTGGTCGTTAGCATGCTGCGCAAGTATTCCCTCGCGGAAGGCGAACTGCTTGGTGCACTGACCGAAATCGAAGAGCTTCGCCCGCTTTATGTTCGGGGGGACTTGCCAGACGGTTCGCGCGCCGCAGCGCGGGCGCTGGAACTGCTTCGGTTGATCAGCGCGCTCGCCAGGCGCGCGGCATGACTGTTTGTGCGGAAAACGTCGCGGCCAGTTCAGACTGAAGTGCGTAAAATTAATGTCGACATAAATATGGCGGTCTGCTATCTTGTTTGTACAGATGCAGGGCAACAATATTTCACGGTTTCGTCAAGCTGCGTCGCCACGCGGCGACGGTGGGTGAATGGGTGAAACGCCTGCCAGATACAAGGAGATATCGATCATGATTAAGGTAGAAAGACTGACCGCTTGCATTGGTGCCGAGGTGTCCGGTGTGAGCCTGGGGGATGCGTCCCGGGAAGCGTCGCTGTTCGCGGAAATCAAGGCCCTGTTGCTTAAGCATCGGGTCCTCTTCTTTCGGGATCAGGACATTTCCCGGAAAGAGCATGTCGCCTTTGCGCAGCGTTTCGGAAAACTGGAAGAACATCCCGTTGCGGGAAGCGATCCGGAAAACCCGGGCCTCGTGCAGATCTATCGATCGGAACAAAAGAATCCTTACGAAAACAACTATCACAGTGACGGACTTTGGCGGCCGAACCCATCTATGGGCGCCGTGTTGCGCTGCGTCGAGTGTCCAGAAGTTGGCGGTGACACTATCTGGGTCAACATGGTAGAGGCTTATAAGCAACTACCAGAAGACATCAAGAAGCGCATCGAGGGATTGAGAGCAAAGAGCAGCATCGAGCACTCGTTCGGTGCGGCAATGGATCCGGAGGAGCGAAGAAAACTGGCGGCGCAGAATCCGGAGGTGGAGCACCCTGTCGTGCGGACGCACCCCGAGACTGGTGAAAAGATTCTATACGTCAGCAGCTTCACGACGCATTTCATTAACTACCATACGGTTGAAAATGTGCGCTACGGGTTGGACAAGACGCCTGGTGCGAGCCTTCTGCTGACTTATCTGCAGAGCCAGGCATCGATCCCTGAGTATCAGGTTCGTTTCCGGTGGAAGCCAAACAGTATTGCAGTCTGGGACAACCGGCCAACGCAGCACTACGCGGTAATGGATTATTGGCCTGCTCCGCGTAAGATGGAGCGGGCAGGAATCGAAGGCGATATACCGTTCTGATGGGCTGTCCTCGCGAGGTTCGAGGTGTTCGGGCGCAAGCCGGCAAGGGAGTTTTTGTCGACATTACAATGCCGGAGACTATAATGATCAAAGGATTAAACTCGACGAAAATTAATTGCGCTATCCGCCATGGCCCGAAATAAAACGCAAAACCTTCCCGATCTTTCCGCGCTCCTTACACCCAAGAATTCGCTGATGCTGGCAGTCGAGCGCGCGGTGCTGCGCGGGCAGGACTGGGCGTATGCCTCGGTGCCGATCGCCGAGCAGATCGCTGCCCGGCTGGCCGGGGTCATTACGCTCGACCTGGTGAAGTCGGGGCAACGCTTGCTGGAGAAAGATATCAGCGAGGTGCTGCACGTCAGCCGCGCTCCGGTGCGCGAGGCGATGCGTATCCTGGAGCGGGACCGCCTGGTTGAGTTTCAGGCCAGGCGCGGGGCGATCGTTACGGCGCCCGACGAGAATGAGCTTCGGGACATTTTCCGCGTGCGCAGCGTGCTTTACGTCACGATGCTGGAGCAGGTGGCGCGTGAAAGCCCGGCCGAGTTCGAGGCGTTACTGACCGCGCATATGCCCAAGCTAGCCAAGGCGGCCGAGGAGTCGGTAGACGCCTATGCCGTGGAAAGCTTCCTCCTGAATTTCAACACGGTCGATCTGTGCCGCAACCGGCTTCTGGTCGATGTCCTGCACTCGATCTCATTGCGAACGCTGCGTTATGTCCGGCTAGGATTTGTGGCTACGCCTCAATCGATTCGCACATCTTTAAAAGTCTGGCGCGCGCTGCATAAGGCTGCGATCAAGCGGGACAACGAACTACTGCTTTCACTTGCGGCCTCGCGCCTGGACGACGCGAGAGATGCTGCCATTCGCGCAATCGCTGCAAAACCGGCAGACGGTCGGCGTGCACGCGCCCCGAAGGCGGAGCCCGAAGTGGCGGCCGCCTCTACAAAGCGAGCCGCTCCCCGCGTGCTTAGGACGGTTGAATCCTGATTGCCCGGCGTTCCATAAGATGGGGCGCCGCGTCAGGTTTTCCGCTGGCGGCGGCCATGTCTAGCGTGGCCGCCATGTTCCACGAATTGATTGAGGCGTTCCCTACAGAGCAGGAACGAGTTGGGATGTCATGTCGTCGGAATCGGCTTCGCTTCCCGCTCATCCATCCGCTCCTCAACGCTGGGTACGCTTACCCAAGCGCAGACATCGCTTACTAGCACCTCCGACTGTTTGCCACGCGCCGGCGCGGGGATCTTGCGCCCGAGCCGTCCACCTGCGGGTTGACGCATAGCGGGCAATAGCCGTTCTTCTTTAGCGATTCGCTGAACAGCATCAGATCGCACGTGAGATACCAGACGTCCATCAGAACCGACGAAACAGCCGGCGTTGACAACGAACCAGGTTGGTCAGCAAGTCGCGCACGTGCTCGCGTTTCGTCGTGCCCTTAATATGGCAACCTCAGCGTCGCTTCCGGTTTACGCCGCTTCGCAACAATGCGTCTCTGCGCTCAGGCGTGACGTTTCGCGTGCATCTAATAATTAATGTCGCCAAAAATAATTCCCGGTGCTATCCTGAAATCAGTGTCCATCGTTTGGAGCGTTGCGCCCGCAAGGGGGCTTCAGCGCAACACTTATCATCAGGATGCTTGAAATAAGCGTCGAAATCCAAAGCGCGCACGGCGACACAAAGAAAGCGTCCGGCGATGCTGAAGGCCAGCAGAAACCACTGCCGGTCTTGACGTAGAGGTCCTGCTTCGCACGGACCAGACGACATCAAGCGGCACGATTCAATATGAATCTAGTGAATCATTGGAGGAGACAGAATTGAACCTTTATACAAGTAGCGTAGCGCCGTCCGAACCGGCTGCGGCTACCAGTGGCGCCCGAGCCTACGCGTGGGTGGTATTTGCACTGATGTTTGGACTTTTGCTGTCCGACTACATGTCGCGGCAGGCGCTCAATGCCTTGTTTCCGATCCTGAAAGTACAGTGGCAGATGTCCGATACACAACTCGGCTCGATTAGCGGCGTGGTGCCGTTAGCCGTTGGCGTGCTGACACTCCCATTTTCCATATTCGCCGACCGCTGGGGACGTGTCAAAAGCATTGCACTGATGGCTGCGCTTTGGAGTGTTGCCACGCTCGGGTGCGCGATTGCCAGCAGCTATCACGAGATGTTCGTCGCGCGTATCTTCGTTGGTGTCGGCGAGGCTGCCTACGGCAGTGTCGGACTCGCAATGCTCATGGGCGTCTTTCCCAAGCATCTGCGCTCTACCATTGCCGGCGGCTTTACGTCTGCCGCTGCCTTTGGGTCCGTGCTCGGTGTTTCGCTTTCCGGCATCATTGCGACTCACCTGGGCTGGCGCTGGTCGATGAGTCTGATGGCGATCTTCGGTTTTGCGCTGGTGATCATTTACTTCTTCGTCGTCACGGAAAAAAGGCTCACGCGGGCTCGTCCGGACGAAGCGAGCGGAACCCCGCTGCACGGGCTTGTGAAACTGACGCCCCGGGCGCTTCTCTCTGGCCTGTTTCCGTCCCGTTCCGTCTTTTGTGCATACCTCGGCAGCGCCCTGCAGGTCTTCATTCAGGGCACGCTTTTCGTGTGGCTGCCCAGCTACCTGAATCGCTACTGGGGCATGCCTGTCAGCAAGGCTGCCGTCGTGGCGGCCGGCCTTGTCCTTGTCAGCGGCATGGGCCAACTCCTGTGCGGCGTGGTGACCGACCGGATCAGCGGAGACTCGTCGCTTAAGCGGTGGAACATGGCCATTGGCTATTGCCTCGTGCTCGGCATCCTGCTGGCGATCGCGTTCCGCTTGCCACCGGGCAATCTGCAACTCGCGCTCCTTGCGCCCGCGGTGTTTTTCCTTGCCAGTTCGTTCGGCACATGTAGCGCGATTGTTGCTGGGGCCACACCGCCCTCGATCCATGGCTCGGCGTTTGCCACCCTGACGCTGTTCAACAATATATTAGGCCTTGCCGCGGGTCCCTTTTTCACCGGTGTGATAGCGGACTCGGTTGGTCTTCAAGGCGCGTTGCGCTGGCTTCCGCTCGCGGCAGTTCTGCCCTTAACGGTGTACCTCATTGGCCGGTGGTGTCACATCGCGGAAGCGCGGCGCGGCTGAGCATGCTGCCGGTGTTATTTGACGTCACGCACCCATCACTTCCGGTGGGTGCCTCGCGACGTAGCGCCCCGGCGCGGGCTCGATCGGCTTGTATTTCGCATTGCCGGCCCGCTTGGGCGCTTTGATCTGTTTGCCCGCATGTGGTTTCAGCCAGTTCATCCAGTGCGTCCACCAGCTTCCCGGCTGCGACTTCGCCGACGCAAGCCATGCCTGTGGGTCATCGCCGAGCGTGCCGTCGCTCCAGAAGCTGCGCTTGTTCTTCGACGCCGGATTGATGACGCCCGCGATATGTCCGCTCGCGCCAAGCACGAATTGCGTCTCGCCGCCCACCAGTTGCGTCGAGCGATACGCGCCCTGCCACGGAACGATGTGATCTTCCTGTGTGCCGAAGATATAGCTCGGCATGTCGATCCGTCCGAGGTCTACCGGCGTGCCGCACATCGAGAGCCGCCCTGCCTTGCACAGGTTGTTTTCCAGGTACATGTTGCGCAGATACCAGGCGTACATCGGCCCGGGGAGGTTGGTGCCGTCGGCGTTCCAGTACAGCAGGTCGAACGCCTGCGGCGCACCGCCCTTCAGGTAGTTGTTGACGACATACGGCCAGATGAGATCGTTGGCGCGCAGCGTCTGGAAGACAAAGCCGAGTTCGCCACCTGAATAGATGCCACCGCGTCCAATGGTCTGCTCGCGCTGCGACACGCCCTGTTCGTCAATGAACACACCGAGATCGCCCGGGTCGCTGAAATCGAGCATGGTCGTGAGCAGTGTGAGGCTTGCCACCGGCTCGTCGCCCCGGGCGCGCAGCACCGCGAGCGCCGACGACAGGATCGTGCCGCCCACGCACCAGCCAACCGCGTTGACCTTGTCGGCGCCGCTGATCGCGCGTCCGACCTCGATCGCCTTGATCGCACCCTTTTCGATGTAATCGTCCCAGGTGATGTGGCCCAGTTCCGCGTCAGGATTGCGCCACGACACAAGGAACACGGTCTGCCCCTGTTCGCACGCGAAACGCACGAACGAGTTCTCCGGCTGGAGGTCGAGGATGTAGAACTTGTTGATGCAAGGGGGCACGATCACGAGCGGCCGCTCGGCGACCTCGTCGGTGAGCGGTGCGTACTGGATCAGCTGGAACAGCTCATTCTCAAAGACCACCGAGCCTTTGGACACGGCCACATTGCGGCCGACCTCGAAGGCAGTTTCATCGGTGATCGAGATCCGGCCGCGCTTCAGGTCTTCGAGCAGATTGGCGAAACCGGCACGCACGCTCTCGCCGTGCGTCTCTAGCGCGGTTTTCATCGCATCGGGGTTGGTGGCGGCGAAGTTGGCCGGGCTCATCGAGTCGATGAACTGGCGCGCGTAGAAACGCAGCTTGTGCTTTTCCTTCTCACCGAGGCCCGCCGCTTCGACCATGTCGTTGAGCAGGCGCGAGTTGAGCAGGTAGGTCTGTTTCAGCAGGCTGTACCAGGCGTTGTTGTTCCAGGCTTCCGCGTGGAACCGCCGGTCGCCGCGCTCGGGCTGGACGGTCGGCTCGGCGGGGATCCCGGTGGCGCTCGCGAGCATGCCCATGTACAAGGCCATCTGCTGCTGCCAGTAACGGGCTTGCGCCTGGGCCAATGCCAACGCCGGCTCGGGCGCGCTTCCTGCGCTGGCGGGGGCATCACTGCTCAGGCCGGTGAAGGCGTGCAGCAGGCTCTGCCCGGATTTGAAGAAACCCTGAACGAACTCGTCCGGCATATTGAACGGGGCAGCCATGCTATCTCCTGAGTTCCGTCGTCAGCATCTCCTGACTCCCGCCTGGCGGCGAGAGTCCCGGCTAACGAGCTTCTGAATTGAATGGGTCAAGCCTCAGATTCTTGTCCCGGCTCAATACGCCGCGGCTTGTGTTGCAAGTATGCACCGTGCGCACGGGCTGCGACCCAAAGTCATACGCATGGCGCACGCCATGCACAGGCACGCCCCTTCAATCTCCAATGCAGCAAATCGTCCGGCCGTGTGCTTAACCGATCGCCAGGCCATGCACCTGGTCTGACGAGTGCGAGCGAGTCAGTGGAGCAAGATTGAAACGCTTGTCGAACTCGTCGACGAGATAGGCGCCGATCGGCAACGCGGAGGTCGCCGCCGGAGAAGGTGCGTTGCATACGTGCAGGCTGCGCTGCGACGAACGGATCAGGAAGTCATGCACCATGCTGCCGTCCGCCATCACGGCCTGAGCGCGTACGCCGGACGGGTAAGGTTCGAGGTCGGACAGTTCGAGTTCCGGACAGTATCGGCGGCACAGTTCGAGGTAGCCCCGTTTCCACAGCGAGTTGCGCATCTCGATGAGTCCCGATGCGCCGTGCTTGCCGAGCATCTTCCAGAAACCCGGGAAGGCTGCCATGCCGGCGAGATCTTTCAGATTTGCGTCGCGCCAGCGATAGCCCTCGCGCGCCAGCGCCAGCACCGCGTTTGGACCCACCGTGATATATCCTCCGATCATTCGCGTCAGGTGCACGCCGAGAAAAGGCAGCGCGGGATCGGGCACCGGATAGATCAGGTGCTTCACGATGTCGTTCTTCGACGCGGGCAACTGGTAGTACTCGCCGCGAAACGGCACGATCCGGAAGTCGAGATCGACATTGCACATTTTCGCGAGGCGATCCGCCATCAGGCCTGCGCAGACGATGGCGTGTTTGGCCCGGAAGCGGTCGCCCGACGTTTCAGCGGTAATGCCGTTTTCGTCTTCGTGCAGCGCGTCGACACGCTGATTCAGCAGAATCTGCGCGCCTCGCTCCTGCGCGAGTCGGGCCATCGTGGTGGTCATGGCCGGATAGTCCGCAATGCCGCTCGATGCCACCCGAATCGCCGCGCGACCCGCGATGCGCGGCTCGAGCTCCCTCAACGCCGCCTCATCGAGCATCTCCGGTTCGAGCCGGTTCTGCTCGCACCGTGCGTAGAGCGCATTCAGCCTTTCGATCTCGACGTCTTCAGTCGCGACGATCAGCTTGCCGCATTGCTCGACCCTCACGTCATGGCGGCGGGCGAACTCATAGGTCGCGGCCGCGCCTCGCCTGCAGAACTCGGCCTTGAGGCTGCCCGGCGCGTAATACACGCCGGCGTGGATGACCCCGCTGTTGTGCCCGGACTGGTGAGCCGCGAGTGAGGCCTCCTTCTCGAGCAGCAGCACGCTGATGCCCGGATGACGGTCGATCAGTTGCATGGCCGTCGAGACGCCGACGATGCCACCGCCCACGATCAGGACGTCCGCGTCATAGCCGCGGTGATGCTGGACGGTCGTCATTGTGCGAACACTCCGCGTTGGCGCATCAGTTCACGATGAAGGGCAGGATGTTTCTGGAACGGCGCCCGGCCGTGCAGCCAGAAATAGTTGTTGAGGACCACGAGGTCGCCCACGGGAAGGGGTACTTCGCGCGTCGCGGGCGACGCTTCCATCGACGCCGACAAGTCGTGCAGATACACCGCTTCGGCTGATGAACGAGGCTGCACGAATTGATCGATGAACGACATCGCGAGACCATACTCGTTCTGGAAGAACACCGGGCGTTCGACCTGTGCGTCGACGTTCTTTGAGCCAGGTGCCTTGTAGAGAAATGGCCGGGTGCCGAGTGGATCGTCGAGGAACGTGTCGCGCTCGCTCCAGTCGTCGATATGCATGAAGCGCGACTCGCCACCGAGCGCGTTTTCTTCCGCGAACTTCATCATGAGCAGCCATTCGGTCGGCTCGTCGACAAAGGTTCCGTCTGTGTGCAGCGTGAACAGGCGGTATGCCTGACGCAGGTAGGAGTCGCTGTTGTCCGTGTCCTTCACGAGGAAGCGTGCGTAATACGTGCCGGACATCGCGTCGTGATTTGCCGGTCCGAGCAGGTACCCGACAGCCGTTCCGAAACGGACGAAGTCGCTCGGGTCGGTGCTCGCGTCCTGGACGCCCAGCGTGAATCCTCCGCTGGATCGGTCCCGCACGAGTTGTTGGAGGGCGGAGGCGAAACTGCTGCCGACCGCGCGCTCGAGCGCGTGCGCGACCATAAAGCGCATGAACGGCACGTATTCGAGGTTCTGCAGGTCGATGTCTTTGACTGAAGAGAAGAACTTCTGCAACGCGTCACGTTGCACCGTGATATGACGCAGACGTTCGTGATGGGGATGACGTTCGATCGAAAATTTCAGTTGCGAATCGACCGGTGCGGCCATCGGCAATGCGGTGACGGAGCTCATGAAGGTGTCCTTGGGAAGAGAGTAGGGCTATTTGACTCCTTGTCTGTGATTCGTTAAACACGTATAAACTGCATTTTTATTCGTAATTTGAGATTAAAAATGATCGACAGCCGGCAAGTCAGACTATTCGTCGCATTGGCCGAAGATTTGCACTTCGCTCGTACTGCCGACCGGCTCGACATCGCGCAATCGGTGCTCAGCGAGCAGATCAAAAGGCTTGAAACCGATCTTGGCGTACGGTTGCTCAACCGCAACAAACGCGCGGCGATCACGCTGACCGATGCGGGGGGCGTTTTTCTGGTCGAAGCCAGGGCCGCACTGCGGCAACTGGAGCGCGCCGACCGTGTCGGGCGTCTGGTAGCAAGAGGAGAGGCAGGTCACGTTGCGCTGGGCTATATCGGCTCCGCCGTGACGACCGGGCTGCTGCCCGATACGCTCAGGGCATTCAGGATGGCGAGCCCGGACGTCCGCATGCACATCGTGGCGATGGAAACACCGACGCAACTGGAACGGTTGTCGGATGGAACCCTCGATGTCGGTTTCATCCGGCCCCGCGCGCACTATCCCGATGGGGTCACAGCCAAAGTCGTTCAGCGCGAACGCTTGCTGATTGCTCTGCCGGCGGACAGCCCACTCGCGCGCGCGAAAGCCGTGAAGGCGTCCGAGTTGCGGGGGGTGTCATTCATTGCGCCGCAGTTCAATGAGGCGGCCGGCTTCGCGGAAGATCTCGCCCGACTCGGCCGCGTCGGTGGCTTCGATGCGCAACCGGAGTATCGGGTCAACGATTTCATTACAGCGGTGAGCATGGCGTCGGCGGGCTACGGCGTAGCGCTCGTGCCTCAGTCCATCCAGGGCTTCGCTCAACCCGGCGTGGTGTTCAAACCTTTAAGCGATTTTGAAGATCAGGTCGAACTCGCGGTGGCGTATCGGGTTCGCGAGCATTCGCCTTGCGTGCGGGGGTTCATCGATACAGCGCTGTCATACGGCGGCCCCGCGAAGCGCCAGGCGACGCGCCGCACGACGCGTTAGAGCGCCTCGTCCGTCGTCATCGTCGGCTGCCGTTGAGCCTGCACATGCGGGCCTTCGAGGCCAGGGAACGCATGATGTGCGCTTCGATCCTGACGTGCCTCACCGCGGAAGCGCGACTAGCGCACTGCGCCGCGCGTTGCCCGGCTCTCCTTGGCGCTGCAACCGAATTGCGTGTGATACCAGCGGGAGAATGCGCTTGGCGCGGAAAAACCGAGGAGGGTCGCCACCTCGGTCAACGGACGATCGCTCTCGATGACATGACGCGTGCTGAGTTCCATGCGGACGTCGTTGACGATCGACGAGAAGCTCTGCCCCTGTTCCGCCAGCCGGCGCTGGACCGTGCGGCATACCACGCCGAGGTGCTCAGCTACCTGTTCGATGCCGCAGCGTCCGCTGGGCAACAGCAGCAGGATCGTGCGCCGCACGTCCTCAAGCATGGTCGCCTGCTGCGACATGACAGATGCGTCTAGCAACTGCTGCGCGTAGCGCCCCATCGCCGGATCGGCTGACGGGTTGCGTGCGTCGAGATCGCTCTTCGCGCAGATGATGCAGTTGAAGTCATAGTCGAACTCGACGCAACCGCCAAAAATCCGGTGGTGTGTACTCGCGTCGTGCGGCGCAGGATGGTCGAAACATACCCGCCGCGGCTGCCAGTCGGTCTTGAGGAGCTGGCGTATCAACTGCACCATGACACCCAGTGCCAGTTCGACCCTTTGGCGAGTGGGCTGATGCGCACGGCCAGCTATGACCACCTCGCGAATGATGACCAGGTCTCCGCATTCCTCGACCGCCAGCGATAGCGCACCGTTGAGCAAGCCCTGGTAGCGCATCAGCATGTCGAGCGAGTCGCGCAGCGTCGCCTGATCGCGGATCAGCAATCCCACTGCCCCAAGGTTGGACAAGAGGCGTGGCTCGGCCATGCACAGTCCGAAGCTCTCGTTGCCCGACTGGGTGGCGGACGCATGGAGCAGTTGTCCGACACGCTCGACCGGAATCATGAGGTCCGGCTCGCGCAGTACGCCCGGACTCAAGCCGGCGTCAAGCAGCATCCGCACCGGGTCCAGTCCGGCCGCACGAGCGACCTCGCTGTAGTTGGTTAAGCTCGCCGCGCGGACAAGTGACGACATCGGAAAACCGAGTGGAAGATTGGCACAAAATGATAAGTCCCTGTCATGTAATGTCAAGCGGGGGGAAACCCATCACATCCACACTACACAGGTTGATTGGTCCGATCGACAACCACGCGCTTGCACCCGGCACGGCACATAAAACCAAACCAGTGCCTCCTGCGCAAGGCCGTCTGAACACGCGAAGCGTCAGGACCGTGGCCGGTATTTAAAAAATATCAGGAGACAAGCATGCACGTGATACCCGATGGTCCGGAGGCTCGCAACGACGACGACTACCTGACGAGTAGGCGGCAAGCCTGGTTTGCATTTGCGATGACCTTCGCGCTCATGTTTTTCGATTTTATCGACCGGCAGGTGATCGTCTCGCTATTTCCCCACATCAAGAGCGAATGGCATCTGAGTGACAAGGAGCTGGGTTCGCTGGTTTCCATCATTTCCATCGTGGTGGGGGCGGGGGGATTGCCGGTAGCGCTGGTGGCAGACCGCATGGGCCGTGTAAAGAGCATCGTCGTGATGGCGATTACCTGGAGCCTGGCCACTATCTCGTGCATGTTCACGGCCAATTACAGTCAATTGTTTGTGGCGCGTGCGATGGTGGGGGTGGGCGAAACCGGCTATGGATCGGTAGGCGTGGCCCTTATCTCAACACTGTTTCCCAAGCGCTTGCGCAGCGCCGCGCTCGGCGCCTTCTACGCTGCTCCATCGCTGGGTTCAGTACTGGGTGTGGTGTTGGGGGGCATGATCGCAGCCAGGTGGGGCTGGAAGGCCGCCTTTGGTGTGGTCGGGCTGCCTGGGCTCGTGCTGGCGTTGCTGTATCTGCTCGTGCGCGACTACAAGACTGTGGCATTGCAGCCAAACTCGAATCAGGTGAGCCAGTCTCTGGGCGGGACGCTCAAGCACATCTTTGGCACATTGGCACGCACGCGAACGCTGCTGTGGGTTTGCGCTGGAGCGGCGGCACAACTGATTACGGTGTCAGCCATCTGGTCGTGGCTACCCAGCTACCTGAACCGTTTCCACGGCATGGCCCCGGAGGCTGCAGGCAAGGCGGCCGCGGCGGTGGTGTTGGTCAGCGCCTTGGGCTCCACGTTCTGGGGCATTGTCGTGGGGCGCCTGGCAGTTCGCCAGCCGCGCAACAAACTGCCCGCGCTGTCTGTGTTGTGCGTGATCACATCGGTGATTTTCGTGGTGGCGTTTGGCGGCACATACACGGGCGATGCACAGTTCAAGCTGATCGTTCTTGGCGGCTTTTTCATGAACTGCACCGTGGGTGTGGTGGCCGGCGTTGCCATGGACGTCATTCACCCCGGTGTGCGCTCTACCGGCGCGGCCGTACTTTCCCTGTTTCAAAACGTGTTTGGCCTGGCTGTGGGCCCGTTCCTGGCGGGTGTCCTGTCCGACCAATGGGGTTTGCAGCAGGCACTGGCCGTTATTCCTCTCTTCAGCATCTTGGCCGCGGTGCTTTTTGTCATCGGAATGCGCAGTTATGACGCGGATGAGGCCCAGATCTCCGATGTGAAGCTGGATGCGGAGCCAGCCCTCGCCGGCACCCTGAGCACCGGCACTGCGGTCTGAGTGGTGGGGACGCGGTCAAGGAGACGCGTCGAACCAACGCAATAATTTGCTCACCGAAATAATCAATCCATCAACGGTGCGACGCAATTAACGTCGCCACTGTCCCCGCGCTCTTTCCCTACGCCCAACCTGCCTTTGGAGACATGGCATGAATTTTCTCGACGGTTCGCTTTACCCTGAAAACCAGCAACCCCTGATCATCACGGCCGCGCCCTATGCCCCAGGATGGCTGCCCTCCGACTTCCCTGAGGATATCCCGGTCACGATGGAGGAGCAGATCCAGAAGGCCGTGGATTGCTATAACGCCGGCGCCACGGTGCTGCATCTGCACGTGCGCGAACTCGACGGCAAGGGCAGCAAGCGCCTGTCGAAGTTCAACGAGCTGATCGCCGGCGTCCGCGCCCGTGTGCCCGAGATGATCATCCAGGTAGGCGGCTCGATCAGCTTCGCGCCGGAGAGCGAAGGTGCCGCGGCCAGGTGGCTAAGCGACGACACGCGCCATATGCTGGCCGAACTCGATCCCAAGCCCGACCAGGTGACGGTGACGATCAACACCTCGCAGATGAACGTCACCGAACATGCAGAGGAGGCGGATTTCAAGGGCACGTCAAGGGAAATTCCCGCGATCTTCAACGCCTACAAGGAGATGACGGTGCCGGCGCAGCCCGGCTGGGCCGAAGAGCACATCCGCCGCCTGAGCGAAGCAGGCATCCAGAGCGCTTTCCAGTGCTACAACATCAACAGTTTCGAGTCGGTTGAACGGCTGATTCGGCGCGGCATTTACAAGGGTCCGCTGGTCATGAACTGGGTGGCGATCAGCGGCGGCATGGACGCACCGAATATCTACAACCTCGCCAACTTCGTGCGCGCCACGCCGGACGGCGCAGTGCTGACGGTGGAGAGCTCGGTGCGCAACGTGCTACCGGTCAACATGATGGGCATTGCGCTGGGCCTGCATGTGCGCTGCGGCACCGAGGATTGTCTCTGGAACCAGACGCGCACCAAGAAGATCAGCACAGTCGAGCAGATCGAGCAACTGGTGCGCATCTCGCGCGAGTTCGGCCGTGAGGTGGCCACCGCCCAGCAGGCGCGCGAAATCAGCAAGATAGGCGTGTTCTACGACACGGCGGAAGAGACCCTGTTGGCCAACGGCTTCGCGCCCAACCGTAACGGGGGCAATCAGGGTTTTCTGCGCAAGGCTGTCTGAGTTATTGAGCGCTAATTGCGTTGAGGCTGGCGCGTCTTCGCGCTATGCAAGAATCTGCATTGATGACGATCCGATCTAACAAGCCAATCGAACCTCTTTCATGCTAGTTTGGCCATGCTTAGCACGCGTTGCGGATGCGCGACTGTGCAAACAGGTCAATGGGGACAACATGCACCCGGCATGGCGCGGAGAATCGCCCGTAAGGGCATCGAACCTTCGCCAGTGGGGCTGTTGTCCAGAACAACTGAAACGTGTTCCGTTTCATTAACGAGTGTGAAAATGACAAACGGCGTAGGTGGGTGTGATCAGGAAACGGCATTGGCGCGACTCTTGCCAAATACGCGTGACGTTGAGGAAATCAGTGCAGGCGAGCACCTGGCGCGGATAAGTCAATTGCAGAGAAATATGACGGATGCCGGCGTCGATGCGGTTTACGTCAATGCGGGAACTAATCTGCTGTATTTCACTGGCATCGAATGGCATCCCAGCGAAAGACTTCTTGGCGCCATCATCCCTGCGAAGGGGAGTTTGATCTACATCGCGCCGTGGTTCGAGGAAAGGACGTTGCGCGATCGCATGAAGGTTGAAAGCGACGTCACGTGCTGGCACGAAGACGAAAGTGCGTATGCGGCATTTTATAAAGCCTTGCTTGCGATCGGCATAGCGCCAGTTCACGGAAGTCACCCGAAAATTGCTATCTGCGGAACCGCCTCCGCATCGGTTTATTTTGGATTGAAGGAATTATCGGGGGATTATGAATTAGTTTGCGCCGACGCTTTGATTGGGTCTTTGAGAAAGAATAAATCGCGCGCAGAGATTGCAATCATGCAGGCCGCTAAAGACATGACTTTGCAGGTTCAGCGGGCGGCGGCAAGCATTTTGCGCGAGGGCATTAGCACGGTGGAGGTTTGCGACTTCATAGACCGTGCGCACCGAAAAGTGGGTGCAGCAGGATCGTATTTCTGCATCGTTCTGTTCGGGGAGGCAACCTCTTATCCACATGGGGTCAAAGACCCGCAAATTCTCAAACGCAATGACGTGGTCCTGATCGACACCGGCTGCAAATACAAGAACTATCTTTCGGATATCACGCGCACCTACGTCTTCGGTGATGCAAACGATCGGCAGCGATTTGTGTGGAACGCAGAAAAGGCAGCGCAGGCAGCCGCTTTTGATGCAGCCCAGTTGGGTGTTTCATGTGCGGCGGTCGATCGCGCGGCGAGACGTTGCCTGGAAACCTATGGATTCGGCCCTGGCTATCAGCTACCGGGTTTGCCGCATCGGACTGGCCACGGCATTGGCCTCGACTTGCATGAGGCGCCGTATCTGGTGGGGAACGACGAAACGCCGCTGGATGTCGGGATGTGCTTTAGCAATGAACCGATGATCTGCGTTCCCGGCGAATTCGGCGTGAGGCACGAAGATCACTTCTACATGACCGAGGCAGGACCGAAGTGGTTTACCGAACCTGCATATTCCATCGACGATCCATTTCGCGGCGCGTAGTTTCGACTGGCGAAAGCTTCCGGGCAAAGTCACCGGAATTCGGGACGGAATACCGACTGCAATAACACAGGCCCGCTCTCATACGAGATGCGGGCCTGTTTCAACATGCCGGGCGAGCCGGCCGAATTCTTACTTGCCTGATTGCGATGTGCTGCTGGTATCGGAGCCGTAAGCCGTGTTGTTGCTGTTCTGTTGCGCAACGATGGCTTCAGCGCGCTGAATGTTTGCCGGGTAGTTCAGCCAGTCGTTCGGGTTGTAGCCCGCTTTTTCAAGCTGGGCGAGTTCTTCGCGGACTTGCGCGCGCGTCACGGGCTGGTTCGACTGCGCAAAGGAAGCGAGCGGAGCGGCGACGAGGGCGGCGATGGCAAAGGCCTTGATGATCGACTTCATGATGACTACCTCCAGCGATTATTTTGATCTGAGCAACAAACGCATGTGTTTGTTGCGAATGTGGATATTTTAGAAGTTGCGTAGATTGGGGTAAATACCTAATCCAGCTATACACTGTTGCGAATTTTGAACTGATCGTGTTCGGGCGAACGAGAGTGGGACGCTCAACGAACGTCCGTTGCGGGTGTGCACCCAGACCGACAGCGGCGGCGTGGCGATGCGACCTGCTAGCCCAGGCGCGCCTCGTGCGGCCACACAGATCGTCAACAATGCAATATCTGTTTGGAAACAACCAGTTGCATTCGGTTCGAAGTAGCCGATAGCGTCGTCGATTTACTTTGAGTGCCGATATCAGGATCAACGTATGGCCCGCTCTGAACGTCTTCTTAATCTTCTGCAAGTGCTACGGCGTTACCGACGTCCCGTGCCTGGCCAGGCTTTGGCCGAGGAGCTCGGTGTGAGCATCCGCACGCTATACCGGGACATCGCCAGTTTGCAGGCGCAAGGAGCAATGATCGAGGGGGCGCCGGGCGTTGGCTACGTGATGAAACCGGGTTTCATGCTGCCGCCAATGATGTTCCGCTCAGAGGAGCTCGACGCTTTGGTTCTTGGCATGCGCTGGGTGGCTGATCGCTGCGACAAGACGCTCTCGGACGGCGCGCTGAGCGCGCTTGCGAAGATAGCCGCCGTACTGCCCACCGAACTGCGTCGCGAACTGGAGGAGTCGTCGCTGTTAGTCGGTGCGCCGTTGAAGAGGCCTGCCTATAAAGTCTCGTCGGACCTCCTGCGCGCTGCAGTCCGGGCAGAGCGAAAGCTTAATATTACTTATGTGGACGGCAGTGGTGCTCACTCGCAGCGCATAGTCTGGCCATTTGCGTTGGTGTATTTCGACCAGGCCCGAGTGCTGATGTGTTGGTGTGAGCTTCGCGCAGACTTTCGGAATTTCCGCTCGGACCGCATCTTGAACGTCGAGGAAATGGAGGAGCGCTACCCCAAAAGACGATCAGCGCTGCTGCGCGAGTGGCGTAAAGTAAATCACCTGGCGAGCCGCACGATACTGCCAGAATCTGACAGTATCGTCTCCTAGACTGAGCTTCCTTTCTCAGCCAGGAGCTCAAAATGAAGTTTGCGTCTGTTCGTGTTGTGACCCAGGATCTCGAAGGTCTGGTCGAGTTTTACCGAACGCTTTCCGGTCTCGAGGCTGCACGGCCGGCTGATGGGTTTGCGGAAATACAATTCGAAGGGGCCGTGCTTGCGATTTCGTCTGAGCACCTGATCAAGCTGTTTAATGTCGGCGCCGCCACTGCGGCTGCGAATCGGTCGGCGATCCTGGAGTTTGAAGTAGAGGACGTTGATGCAGTGTTCGAACGGATGAAGGCGTCAGGGACAGACATCGTTATGCCGACGACGCTGATGCCGTGGGGTAATCGCTCGCTCTTGTTGCGCGACCCGGATGGGAATCTCGTCAACATATTTTCTCAACCCATGCGTTGAGCATGCTATCCATCGGGAGTGAAATGAAAGAACAGGAACCAAGCCGTACGGCACTTGCCGCAGCGACCCATCGTGCCGTTCATCAGGTGGTGGAAAAAGGGAAAATTTTCAGCGACCCGCTCGCCCTCGCGATAGTAGGAATGAAGGCCGAGGATGTGCAGCATGACGACGAGTTGCAAATGTCCAGACGCGGCATCCGATTGTTCATCGCGGCTCGGTCAAGCTACGCCGAAGCGGCCCTCGCACGCGCCGTTGAACAGCGCGGTGTGCGACAGGTTGTAATACTTGGTGCTGGCCTGGATACGTTTGCGTACCGTAGCAGACTCCCCGGCAATACGCGCATTTTCGAAGTCGATCATCCGGCCACACAGGCATGGAAACGAAGACGGCTTGAGCAAGCCGGTATAGAGCGTCCGGATTCGCTGATCTTTGCGCCGGTCGATTTTGAAAACGATACGTTGCTGGATGGGCTCGATGCAGTCGGCTTCGACTCAACGCAGCGAACATTTTTTATCTGGTTCGGTGTCGTTCCGTATTTGACGGAGGAAGCGATAGACCTGACGCTGGGCGCAATAGCCAGTCTCGCTGGCGGCGCCGAAGTGGTGTTCGACTACAGCGATCCTCCGAGTTCGTTTTCCATGGAGCTATTGGCGTTGCACGAGGCAAGAGCGGCCCGTGTGGCTGCCGTCGGCGAACCATTTCTAAGCTATTTCGAGCCACCGGCATTGCACGACAAGTTACGCAAACTGGGCTTCCTGGAGATCGATGATGTTATCGGTCGCCGCTTGATTTCCCATTACCTTGAGCAGCCAACGGTGGCTGCTCGATCAACCGGAGAGCGTGGCGGACCAAGCTCCGGCGGTGGACACGTGTTGTTCGCAGCGACGAAGATCCCCTAGATCCATCCGTCGGGAAAGTGGCTGCGGGTCGCCAATCAGCGTGACCTTTGTACAGTGACGCGAGCTATGTGAAAACCCGCGCTGGTCTAAGCCCCGCCTCATCCGGGCGCGCCCGGTCACCGAACGCCCATCGCGCCAGATCGCGTTTCGTTCTGACGCCGAGTTTGGCAAACGCGCGCTGCACGTACGACTCCGCGGAAGTCTGACGCACGCCGAGAATGGCCGCCGTTTCCGGCACCGTGCGGCCCGCGAGGAGATGCCGGCAGATCTCGTATTCACGCTTCGACAGGCGGATGCCGTCACTTGCAATGCGCGCATCGAAGAGTACGAGCGGATCGGTCTCGGTGATGGTGTTGGCCGTGCGTTTGATCGCCGCTGTCGACGCGTGCAGTTGCAGCAGCGGAAACAGGAAGTCGCCGAGGTGCCTGAGGTGATTGAGTTCAGCGAGCGAGAACTGCGGCTGGTCTTCGCGGCGGACAATTGCCAGTGAATACTGCGCATGCCGGCCGCCCTTCGTTAGCACGCACTCGTGGGCGATCTGACGGCTCTCGAAGATCAACTCGCGAAACTCGCCGGCCGGCAGCTTGCTCATGTCCCGCACGACGAGATGGGTGCCGGTCGTGCCCCGAATACCGGCGAAAAGCGGGTCGCTTGCCTGAAAACGCTCATAGTAGAGCGCCATCGTGTCGTCGACGACGTCCTGCCCCTCGTCGACGGCGCCACTGCCGATCCACTCACAGCGGTAACCGAGCGGCGAGCCCGAGTCGGGACGCGAACGCTCGACGTGCACGCAGTCGAGTGGAATCAACTCGTGCAGGAAGAGCGCGAGTCCTTGTGCGAACTGCGGCAGTCCAACGGACTCGATGACTTCGCCTAGCGCCCGGGTCGACACGTTGACGTGCCGACCTTGCGGATTGAAAGGATCGACGTTGAGCAGCATAGTGATTCCGGTTCGCCTAGTCCATTTGCCTGTCGTGCGTTGAACCTTACCAGAAAGCCTGGGCCGTCAAAATCCATGAAAGCCACCGGTTGCCGCATGAGCGAGCGACTCAGCGTCCCTGATGCCGGGCGGCCGGCGCAATCGCGTGCCGCATTTCCTGGTAGCTGCGCAGCCCGGCAAGCCCGAGTTCGCGCCCGATCCCGCTCAAGCCGAAGCCGCCCCAACTGGCCTGAGCGAAGATGAGTTGCGGCCTGTTGTGCCAGACGAGTCCTGTGCGCAATTGCTGACGATAACGCCGTGCCATCTCCTCGCACTGCGTCACGACTGTGGCGACGAGACCATAGCGTGTGTCGTTCGCGAGCGCGATGGCGTCGTCGTCGCTGCGGAACGACTTCACGCAGGCGACGGGTCCGAACACTTCGTCGGTCCACAGCGCATTGTCGACGGGTGGCTCGGCCACGACGACCGGCGCCATGAAGAAACCGTCATCCGCTTGTGCCGCAATCTGACCATGGAATGCGACGCGCGCGCCGGTTTCCAGGCCGCGTTCGACCAGTGCCTGCACACGCATGCGGTGCGCGCGGGAGATCAACGGACCCATCGTGGCATCGCTTGTCTGCGGCGGTGCGACGACGAGCGCGCGCACCGCCGTCTCGAAAGCGGCCATGAACTTCCGGTACAGACGGTCATGGACGAGAATGCGCGCGGTTGCCGAGCACATCTGACCGGCGTTCGCGAACGCGCCGCCCACGGCTAGCGAGACCGCGAGGTCGACGTCCGCATCTTCCCGCACGATCAGTGCCGACTTGCCACCCAGTTCGAGCGTCAGGCGTTTCATGTCGTCGGCGGCGGCGCGCATGACGTGGCGGCCCGCGGCCGTACTCCCTGTAAAGGAAATCTTGTCGACGAGCGGATGCGTGGTCAATCGGGCGCCGACCTCGGCACCACCGTTCACGACATTGACCACGCCTGCGGGCACGCCGGCTTGTGCGAGCAACTCGACGAGCGCGTGCTCGGCGGGCGAGGTCAGTTCGGAAGGCTTTAGCACGACCGTACAGCCGGCCGCGAGTGCGGGCGCGATCTTCCAGGCGCTGGTGACCATCGGGAAATTCCAGGGCACGATCAACGCGGCGACGCCCACCGGGTCGTAGAAGCGTTCGGCAGCGACGGTGGCATCCGCCACGACGACGGCCTCGGCACTGAACGTTGCCGCCTCGTTGCAGAGGCCGGCGTAGTAGGTGAAGGTCGCGGCGACGTCGCTGACGTCGGTTTCAGCCTCGACGCGCGGCTTGCCGCTCACGCGCATCTGCAGCTCGACGAGGTGCGCCCGCTGCGCTTCGACGCATTCGGCGACTTTACGCAGAATGGCGCCGCGCAGGGCGGGCGCCGTGGCGCGCCACGCCTCGAACGAGGCGCGCGCCGCGCGCACGGCCTCATCGATCTGAGCCGCGGAGGCGGTTTCCTGCCACGCGATCGTCGCGCCGGTTGCGGCGTTGCAAATCGCGCTGCGGCTGGCGGCGTCGCAGGCATGCAGGTCGCGCCCGGCGATCCGGGCAGCCGGCAGGACCGGCAAGTCCGCTGTCGTGGGCGAGAGAAGCGGCGAGTCGAACGTCATCGTGGCGATGCCGCCAAAGCGGGGCATGGCGTTGCCGCCAGGCGGCTGGTTGAATTCGCGCGTCATGAGGCGTGGGTCCCTTGTTCGATCGGATGAGAACGGAAAGTGAAAGGAAAGCTGGACCCGCGCATCGTAGTGAAGAACCTCGGCCGATAGATTCCGAACTCGCGACGCAGACATTGGTGTGCGTCTATGCAAAGGCAGGCCGCAAGGTCGCGGATGATGCCTTGCCCCCTCCGAGGGGGGGCATACCGGAGGGGGGTGAACCGATAACTTTGTCGGCAGTTCTTATCCAAGGCACATGAGATTCAAATGACAAAACTGGTTCGAGACATTGTTGCGCTGGGCGCGGGCATCGGCGAATACACGAAGCTGGACTACGGCATGGACGAAGGTGATTGGCGCTCGGCGCAGGGTCAGAGCCGCAATTACATCGTCGGCTGGTGGGAGGGCAAGGTGGGCACGGTGGAGTTTCCGGAAACGAGCGCCG
Source organism: Paraburkholderia sediminicola (assembly GCF_046027825.1). Classification (GTDB taxonomy): domain Bacteria; phylum Pseudomonadota; class Gammaproteobacteria; order Burkholderiales; family Burkholderiaceae; genus Paraburkholderia; species Paraburkholderia sediminicola_D. Next base: position 14,990 of record NZ_JAQQDU010000039.1, on the reverse strand, counting down.
ACGAAGCCGTGTGGCTCGTCGAGGGGCGCGTGGCGTTGATCGACGTGGAGGGCAATCGCAAGGAGTTTCGTGCGGGCGAGGGCTACCTGCTGCCGGCCGGTTTTGCGGGCCGCTGGGAAACGATCGAGGACGCGAAGAAGTTCTACGTCCTGCTCGAGCAATCCTGAGCGCGTTGCGAACCGTTGCGCGCGCATGCATACGATGCGCGCCGACGCCTTCTATCCTCTGAACCGATTCCCCTTCATGAGTCAAGAAAACGAAAACAGGGAGACGCCCGCCGACGTCGTCTTCACGAATGCACGCGTGTATACCGTCGATCCACACCGGCCCTGGGCGAGCGCGATTGCCACGCGTGAAGGCCGGATCGTGTTTGTCGGCGACATGGGCGCGGCGCAACGTTTCGTCGGCGCGAAAACGCGCACGATCGACGCGGGCGGCCGGCTGATTTTGCCGGGCTTCGTGGAATCGCACTGGCACTTCTCGACCACGGCGTTCGCCTCACAAGCCTTTCTCAACTTCGAAGACCCTGAGCAGGTGCTCGACGGGCTGCGCGACTATGTCGAGACGCACCCTCACGAGAAAAGCATTATCGGCATGGGCTGGGTGCAGGCTGCAATGCCGCCCGCGGTGCTGCGCCGCGAGACGCTCGACGCCATTTGCGCGGACCGCCCCGTGTGTCTGCTTTCCACCGACTTCCATACGATGTGGGTGAACTCGAAGGCACTGGAAGTCGGCGGCATCGACGCCGCCACACCGCCCGTGGAAGAAGGCGCGAGCTGGTTCGAGAAGGACCCTGTCACGGGCGAGCCGACCGGCGTGGTGGTAGACGGTGCGGCCTATTCGCTGCTGATGCGCCGGCTGTCCGACGCCGGCTACCTGCCGCCGTGGGGCGAGCTCTACTACGACTCGTTCGTGAAGTGGCAGAAAAAGCTCGTGTCCGCGGGCATCACGACGGTGTTCGACGCGGGTTTTATCGACCCGAGCGGCGACCAGAGCTGGTTGTATGAAACGCTGCAGCGCATGGAACGCAACGGCGCGCTCAATCTGCGCGTGGTAGGCAGCTATGCCGCGATCGAGGCGACGCGCGATCCGGTCGAAACGATCCTCGCCTACCGTGAGCGCTATCAGTCGCCGCTCGTCAAGGCGCGCACGCTCAAGCTGTTCCTCGACGGCACGGAAGTGAATCACACGGCCTATCTGCTGGAACCCTATGCCGACCGCCCGCACTATTGCGGCGAACCGAACACGCCGATCGAGGACTTCAACCGCTACGTTCTGGAAGCCGATCGGCATGGCGTCGACGTCATGGTGCATTGTGTGGGCGACGCCGCGGTGCGCGGCGCGCTCGACGCCATCGAACGCGCCAACACGCTTAATCCGCCACGCGATCGCCGGCACGTGATCACCCATGCGTTCCTCACCCATCCGGCCGACATTCCGCGCTTCCGGCGTCTTGGCGTGCTTGCGAATACCCAACTGCAATGGGGCGTGGTCGACACCTATACGAAGGCGATTCGCGCGCTATATGGCGAGGAGCGCTGGAGCAGCATGTACAAGTTCCGCACCTTTATCGAAGAGGGCGTGACGGTGTCGATCGGAATGGATGGACTCGCCTGTCAGTGCCGCTGTCAGCACCGGCCGGTCGAGCATATCGAGTCCGGCAATACGCGTCAGCTTGCGGGCGAACCCGACGCACCCGTGTTCCCGGACATCAACGAACGGCTCAGCATTCCGCAACTGATCGCGGCCTACACGATCCACGGCGCGTACCAGCTTGGCATGGAGCACGAGATCGGCTCGCTGACAGTGGGCAAGCGCGCGGACCTCATCGTGCTCGAACGGGATCTCTTCGAAGTGGGCAAGTACGAAATCGGCAAGGTCGAGATCGGCCTCACGATGATGAACGGCGAGCTGACGCATGCTCAGGGCGATTTCCTGCCGGAGTTCAAGCATGACTGATGCCGCGACGCTGACCCGCGTGCAAAAACCGGCTCAGCATCACCGGACGCCGCTGAGTTCGCAAGCGGCGCTTGCCGCTGCGAAACTCTTTCCCTACTGGCTGGACAACCCGGCTGCGCCCGGCGCGCAAGCGGAACTCGTGGGTGCGACGGAGGCCGACCTGCTGATCGTGGGGGGCGGCTTCACCGGGCTGTGGGCCGCGGTCCAGGCGAAGGAACTCATGCCCGAGCTCGACGTCGTGCTGATCGAGGCCAACCTCGTCGCGCACGGCGCCTCGGGGCGCGCGGGCGGCATCATTTCGACATCGGTGATGCACGGACTGCCCAACGCGGTACGTGTCTTTCCGAACGACATCGACCAGCTCGAGCAATTCGGCCAGATCAATCTCGACGGTTTCGAGGCCACGCTCGAGCGTTACGGTATCGACGCGGACATCGAGTGGAACGGTGAGATGACCGTTGCGGTGGATGCCGGTCACCTCGATCATCTGCGCGGCGACTATGAGTTGCATCGCAAGCATGGTCACGATGTCGTGCTGCTCGACCGCGACGCGACGCGTGCGCAACTGAACTCGCCGCTTTTCGAAGGTGCGTTGTGGTCGCGTAACCGCAGCGGCATCGTGCATCCCGCGAAGCTCGCGTGGGGGCTCAAGCGCGCGGCGCTCGAACTGGGCGTCAGGCTTTACGAGCACACCCCCCTCGTTACCGTCACGGACGAAGGCAAGGCGGTCCGCGTCGATACGCCAAAGGGCAGCGTGCGTGCGCCTCGCGTGGTGTTCGGCAGCGGCACGGCGAAGGTGGGCGTACCCGACATCAATCGCCGCGTGATGCAGGTGCGCGACCACGTGCTCGCCACCGAGCCGCTCACCACCGAGCAACTCGAACGCATCGGCTGGCGCAATCGTCAAGGCATCTACGACACGCGCACGCAGCTCAATTACTTCCGCCTGACTTGCGAGAACAACATCATCTTCGGCGGTCTCGTGAGTTATCACTTCGACGGCAACCCCGATCCGGGCGCCGACCGGCAGCACGACACCTACACGCGTCTCGCACAGGCGTTCTTCCGGACGTTTCCGCAACTCGCCGACGTGCGCTTTTCGCACGCGTGGGGCGGTCCGATCGACTACTGTTCGCGCGGCTCGGTGTTCGCCAGGCGTTACCTCGGCGGCAAAGCCGTGTTCGTGGCGGGCTATACCGGCTTCGGCGTCGCGGCGAGCCGCTTCGGCGCATTCATGGGTCTGAACATCCTGTTCGACCGCGACAGTCCCGAACGACAGCTCGACATCGCGAAGCTGAGTCCGACCTACATTCCGCCCGAGCCGTTCCGCTGGTTGGGCGCCAAGGTGACCTTCCATGCATTCGACGGCGCGGATGCCGAAGGCGGCTGGAAAAGAGCCTGGATTAACGGACTGAAGGCGATGGGCTTTCCGATGTGAGGCGCGCGGCGATGCGCCGCGCGATGTAGAGGAGACAACCCGGGTCTCGATACCCGGGTATAAGCCAGGATGGCGCAATGAAAAAAGAAAATGGCTCGCGACGCGCGCAAAGCGTGTTCGTCGCGGCAATGTTGGCGCTCGGCGTGTTCTCGCCGACGGTGTTCATGGGCCTGCCCGCGATAGTGGGGCAGGTGGGGCAGCAATGGGGCTTCGGCGAGGCGACGCTCGGCGTGGCCGTGTTCATCGAGGTCCTCGGCATGTCGTGCGGCACGCTGCTGGTCGCATTCGCGCTCGGCCGCCGACCGGTGCGGCTCGTGTTGCTCGGCGCGGCAGTCCTTGCCGCCGCGACGAATCTGTCCACGCTCTCGGCGCACGGCATCGTTGCGTTCGCGGCGTGGCGCTGCGTGGCCGGTGTGGGCGCGGGCGCGCTCAACGGCGTCGCGATGCGCTACCTCTCGTACACGCGCACGCCCGAGCGGCATCTTGGCATGCTGCTGATGGGACAGGTGCTGTGGGGCATGGCGTTGCTGAGCGTGGTGATTCCTGCGCTTGGCGCGACATGGGGGGCGTCGGGCGTGTTCATGTTCGTGGCGCTGCTTGGCGCACTGTGCGCCTGTGCGGCCTGGCTGTTCGAGCGCGGCGAAACGCTCTCGGCGCCGCCGCAGGCAGGACGCGAGCGCGTCGACCGGAGCGGGGCATTGCTGTCGCTGATCGCACTGCTTGCGCTGTATGGCGGTGTAGGTGTCGTGTGGACCTTCCTTGAAAAAATCGGCGCTGATGCGGGCCTGGGCGATGGCTCCGTCGCCGCGGTGCTGGCCGTTGCCAATCTCGTGAGCCTCGGCGCCTGTGTCCTGATGCCGAAGCTGGGTGCGGGCCACCGGCTGCGGCGCTGGACGCTCGTCAATCTCGCGGGTTGCGTGATCGCGGCCGCGTCGCTCGCATTGCCGCCGTCGCCCATCTCGTTCGCACTCGGCTCGATCATGTTCATCGTCTGCTGGACCGGCGGCGCGCTGCTGATCTTCGCGACGATCCCGCAATACGATCTGGTCGGCCGTTTCGCGGCTTTGTCGCCGGGTTTTCTGGCGTTCGGCTTCGGCGTAGGTTCCATTACGGGCGGCGAGCTATTGGAGGCCTCGGGCACCCGCGCCGCGTTGCAGGCGGCGATCGCGCTTTGCGCGCTGGCGCTGGTGTTCTACGCGCGGCTGCGGCCCGTCCGCGGCCACTCCGCCTTTGTGCCGCGCTGCGACTGACGAATCGCGTGCGTGCGCTTGCCGATGACGCCGCGCACGCGTTTCCCAACATCGGCGCGACGGGTTCAAAGAAGTCCGTCGTCAGATTACCGGGGAGCAAGCGAGCATGTTTTCCAATACCACTGACCTCGATCTGCGGCTGATCCGCATCTTCCTCGCGGTCGTCGACGCACGCGGCATCACGGCGGCTGAGTCTTCGCTGGGCGTGCGTCAATCGACCATCAGCAGTCATCTGGCTGCGCTCGAGGCGCGTGTCGGTTTTACGCTGTGCGAGCGCGGGCGAGGCGGTTTCCGCCTCACCTCGAAGGGTGAGCGCTTCGCCGCGACCGCGCGCACGCTGATCGCGGCGACCTCGGACTTCGTGGCCCATGTGCGCGACATCGATCGCAAGCTGGTCGGCACGCTATCGATCGGTTTGATCGGCCAGGCGCCTCTGGTGGAGAGTGCGCGCATCGCCGAGGCCATCGGCAGCTTTCGCAAACGCGACCAGGCCGTGCGCTTCACCATGAAGGTGGCCTCGCCCCAGGAGCTCGAAGAGGGCGTGGTGAACAACCAGTTCGACCTCGCCATAGGTTACTTCTGGCATCGCGTGCCCGGACTCGTCTACCTGCCGCTCTTCAGCGAACGGCAGACGATTTACTGTGGCCGCGGTCATCCATTTTTTCACTCGCCGCGCGTGCCGGCCGCCGACGCGCTGAAGGACTGCGAGTGGGTCTGGCGCACGTATCCCGTGCCTGAAGAACATATCCCGCTCAGTGGCCGTCACATCACGGCTAATACGGACAGTATCGAGGCTGCGACGATCCTGATTCTTTCCGGCGGTCATCTCGGGTATTTGCCGGCGCACTATGCTGAAGCGTTCGAGCAACGCGGTCTGGTGAGAGCGGTTGGCCGCGACGTGTTCAGCTTCGACGTGCCCTTCCATCTGCTGATGAAACTCCGTGCCGGCGACAGGCCGATTGTCAGAGCGTTCTCGCAGGATCTTGCCAGCGCGTTCAATATCCAGCCGGACACGTCCGCCGGCAGCCTCGATCGTCTGTACACGCAACCTGGCGCGGCGGCTCGGGGACATTCATACACATCGACACGCCCGAATGTGAACGACGTCAATCAGTAATTCAAATCAAATTTGGCGGGTTTAAAAATCCACCTGTAGTACTTCGGTTTTCCCCACTTACGGCATGAATCCGGCGAGCCACCCTGCGCGGCACGTCAGGGCCCGCTCATGCCCGCGATCTGAACGGATGAAGACGTTATGAAAGAAATCCCCCCGGCCAACGCCGTCCCCGCGCCGCGCACGCACAACACGCGTTTCGTGCGCATCGAGCGAGTCGTGAAGAAATTCGGCGACAGCGTCGCTGTGAATGACGTCAGCCTCGACGTTGCCAAGAACGAACTCTTCGCGCTGCTTGGCAGTTCGGGCTGCGGCAAGTCAACGCTACTGCGCATGCTTGCAGGGTTCGAGAGCACGACGTCGGGACGCATTTACGTCGACGGCGAAGACCTCGCGACGCTGCCGCCTTATCGCCGGCCCGTGAACATGATGTTCCAGTCGTATGCGCTGTTCCCGCACATGAGCGTCGAAGCCAACGTCGCCTTCGGCCTCAAGCAGGAGGGCACGCCAAAGAACGAAATCAAGGAGCGCGTTGCCGACGCCCTGAATCTTGTGCAGATGAGCCGTTACGCGCAACGCAAGCCGCATCAGCTTTCCGGCGGACAGCAGCAGCGCGTGGCGCTGGCCCGCTCGCTGGTGAAGCGTCCCAAGCTCCTGTTGCTCGACGAACCGATGTCCGCGCTCGACAAGAAGATCCGCCAGAAAACCCAGCTCGAACTCGTCAGCATCATTGAGAAGGTGGACGTCACCTGCGTGATGGTCACGCACGACCAGGAAGAAGCGATGACCATGGCCAACCGCCTCGCAGTGATGAGCGAGGGCCGCATCGTGCAGACCGGATCGCCCAGCGAGGTCTACGAGTTTCCCAATAGCCGCTTTTCCGCGGAATTCATTGGCTCGACCAATCTCTTCGAAGGCCGGGTCGTCGAGGATGAACCCGACTACATCTTCGTGGAGAGCGACGACCTCGACGCTCGCCTGCATGTGAGCCACGGCATCACCGGGCCGCTCGGCATGCCGGTGGGCATTTCCGTGCGTCCCGAGCGCGTGCGTGTCAGCCGTGAGAAACCCGGCACGCCTCACAACTGGGCGCGCGGGGTGGTATCCGACGTCGCCTACATGGGCAGCTACTCGCTGTATCACGTGCGCCTGCCGGGCGGCAAGGTCGTCGTGTCGAACCTGTCGAGTTCGCAACTCATGAGCGAGGGCGCACCGGCCTGGAACGACGACGTCTACGTCTCCTGGTCGTCCGCCAGCGGCGTTGTCGTGACGCAATAAGGAGGATGACCAGATGAATCACTCCCTGCCTTCAACTCAAGCCTCTTCATCGGGAGCCAGACTCGTGCGGTGTCTCTCGCGCTTTGTGCCTTCGGGACGCGCCACGGTCATCGGCGTTCCGTTCCTCTGGCTCGCGGTGTTTTTCGCGTTGCCGTTCGTGCTCGTGCTCAAAATCAGCTTCGCCGAGCAGGCGATGGGCATTCCGCCTTACACGAACCTGGTCGAAGTGAAAGACGGCATGGTGCACTTCGCCCTGCAACTCTCGCACTACGCGTTCCTGCTGCAGGACGATCTGTATATCGCTACCTACATCAGCTCGCTCAAGATGGCGGCGGTCTCCACCCTCCTGTGCCTCCTGTTCGGCTTTCCGATCGCCTACTACATCGCGCGCGCGAATCCGGCCACGCGCAATCTGCTGATGATGGGCGTCATGCTGCCGTTCTGGACTTCGTTCCTGATCCGCGTCTACGCATGGATCGGCATTCTGAAGGACGACGGTCTGCTCAACCACGCGCTGATCGCAGTTGGGTTGATCCACACGCCGCTGCGTCTCTATCACAGCGATGCGGGGGTCTACATCGGCATGGTCTATTCGTACCTGCCGTTCATGGTGATGCCGCTTTACGCGCACCTCGTGAAGATGGACCTCACGTTGCTCGAAGCCGCGTACGACCTCGGCGCGAAGCCATGGGTGGCGTTCTCGCAGATCACCTTGCCGCTCGCGAAGAACGGGATCATCGCGGGAAGCCTGCTGGTGTTCATTCCGGCCGTAGGCGAATACGTGATTCCCGAACTGCTTGGCGGCGCCGACACGCTGATGATCGGCCGCGTGATGTGGGACGAGTTTTTCAACAACATGGACTGGCCGATGGCGTCCGCCGTGACCGTCGCGATGGTGTTGCTGCTGCTCGTGCCGATGGCTGTCTTCCAGTACTACCAGGTCAAGGAACTGGAGGCCGGCAAATGATCAAGCCCAATCGCAAACTTTCCGCGGGCGTGCTCACGCTCGGCCTTCTCTTTCTCTACATCCCGATTATCAGTCTCGTCGTGTACTCGTTCAACGAGTCGAAACTCGTCACGGTCTGGTCCGGGTTTTCGCTGAAGTGGTACGGCGCCGTCGCAAACGACCGCGAACTGCTCACTGCGGCGTGGCTCTCGCTGAAGATCGCGCTCATGACTGCGTTCGCAGCGGTGGCGATCGGTACGTGGGCCGGTTATGTGCTGGCGAGAATGGGCCGATTTCGCGGCTTCACGTTCTTCACCGGCATGATCAACGCGCCACTCGTGATTCCCGAAGTGATTCAGGGCATTGCGCTGCTGCTGCTGTTCGTCGCGATGGAGCAGTTCCTGGGCTGGCCGCGCGGCCGGGGTCTCGTGACGATCTGGGCCGGTCACGTGATGCTGTGTGTCTCGTACGTGGCGATCATCGTGCAGTCGCGGGTGAAGGAACTCAATAAATCGCTCGAGGAGGCTGCGCTCGATCTCGGCGCCACGCCGCTGAAAGTGTTCTTCGTCATCACGCTGCCGCTGATCGCGCAGGCGCTGGTTTCAGGCTGGCTGCTGTCGTTCACGGTTTCCATCGACGATCTGATTCTCTCCGCGTTTCTCTCCGGACCCGGTTCGAGCACGTTGCCGCTCGTCGTCTATTCGCGCGTGCGGCTGGGCCTGAATCCGGAAATGAACGCGCTGGCCACGATCTTCATCTGCATCGTGACCGTCGGCGTGCTCGGCGTGAACGGGTGGATGCGTGCTCGCGAACGCAGGCACGCACTCGACATGCAGCGGGCGCTTGCCCAAACCGATCCGGTTCAGGGTCCGTCGCCTGCCATCCCCGCAAGAGCAAACGTGTCCGTTGACACGGTGCGCGCCTGACCGGACACGTTCGGACAGCACAACGTCAATAAAAAACTTCGTAGCACGACAACACTGGAGATCATCGAATGAAGAAGAGACTTGTCTGCCTCATGGTGGCATCTACGCTCCCGGGACTTGCGGCAGCGGATACCACACAGGATCAGATCAAGGCCTTGCAGGCCGAGTTGCATGCCTTGCAGACGGAAGTCAAACAATTGCGCGCGCAGACGCCGGGCAAAAATGCGCCCATCGCGCCCGCCGCGTCGCTCCCCGCGCAAACCGCCGCGCCGGCAGTGGACGCGAGCTCGGCCGATTACGGCAAGGCGCAGGCCGCGCTGACAAACGACGACGTCACCGACATGAAGCAGCAGATCGCCGGCCAGCAACTGAAGCTGGATACGCTCTACGACGCGTCGACTACCGGGCCCATAGCGGGGCTGTCCATTACGGGCTATCTGGATCCGACCTATATCTACAACCGCGGTCTGGGCAGTTCCTCGTTCCTGTTTGCGAACCACGAGAACGTCTACCAGTACTTCAACAGTTCTTTCGGCGATCTCTATCTCGACATCAAGAAGACCTTCGGCGTGGGCCCGATGGCGCCGTCGGCAGAATTTTCGCTCATGCCCAATCGCGGCAACGGCATCACGCAGTTGATGAACGAGCACGGCAGCCAGTCGTCGGACATTATCAACACGGCGTTCATGACGGTGCCGGTTTCGGCCACGACCACCGTGACGGCCGGTCTCATGTCGAGTTTTGGCGGCTATGAGGTGCAGCGCTCGGATCAGATGCTGACGCTTACGCACAATCTGCTCTACGACTTCTCGGATCCGGGCAGTTACGTCGGCGTCGGCCTGAACTATATGGGCGAGGGCAGTAACTGGATGTGGAAGTTCATGCTGGGCAACGAGCAGTTCCGCACCTCGGGCGCACAGTTGCAGACAGGTACCAATGCGCTCGGCGATCCGGTGACGACGAGCAATCGCGTGCCGAGTTTCACGGCGCGGGTCGACTATCTCTGGTCAGGAGCGCTCGACATCGGCGGCTCGGTGAACATTGGCCGGCAATCGCTGATGCAGGGGCTCGATGCGAATGGCAATCCGCAGCCGGGTGTGTACGGCGTGGGCGGCCAGGCCACCAGTCCATTTGGCGCGTATCTGTTCGGCGAGACCGATCTGACCTACACGACGTCGGACAGCCAGTACAACGCCGAATTCGACTATGGTCAGCAGCAGCGTGCCGCTTACAACGGCGGTCAGGCGCAATGGTACGGTCTGTCGTTACTGGCGAACCGCAAGTTCCGCCTGCCGGTTCTTGGCCGCGTCGGCGTGACGGGTCGTTACGATGTACTGGTGAATTCCAAGAACGGCGGTGGCGCGAGCAGCATCGTGCTGAACGGCAATGGCATGGATCCGTATAACGGTATGGGGATTGGATCGAGTTGCCTCGCGACGTCGAAGGCGAATGGCGGTTATGGCTTCGACTGCAAGGGAGCGATCCGTCAGGATGTGGCGCTCGATCTGCTGTTCTATCCGACGCAGCAGATCACGGTGAAGGTCGAGTACCGCCACGACTGGTCGACCCAGGATAACTTCCTGCGCAGCGATGGCTCGTACGGCAAATCCAACGATCTGCTCGGCGCCCAGATGATTTACGCATTCTGATGTTGCAACGCGCCGGGGCGAATGCCCCGGCCGTTTGCGCATCAACGGCACAGCGCGCCGGTAAAACCGCGGTAAACGCGAACGGCGGCCCAGCAACGGGCCGCCGTTCTACACAACGCCGGCGGCATGGCCGCCGGATTCATTCACGTCACTCGGTCTTGAGCTTCGCCCAGAGCCGGTTCTGCAAGCGCATCAGGTCCGCCGGCATGGGCTTGCTGATAAAGAGCTTGCGATACACCTCTGGCGGCGGAAACACGGCGGGATCGGACAGCACGTCAGGTTGCACCAACGCTTTCGCGCCGGGCACGGCAGACGGGTACGACGTTGTGTTGGTCAGGCTTGCAGCTTCCTTCTCGGAGATCACGAAGTTGATGAACTTCATTGCGTTCTCGGGATGCGGCGCGTCTTTCGGCACGGCCATCATATCGAACCAGATGGCCGTACCCACGTCCGGAATCACATACTTGATGTGATAGCTGCGCTTCGCGGAAAGGGCCGCAAGACGCGCGGCGTTGACGTCGCCCGACCAGCCCAGCGCCAGACAGATGTCGCCGCCCGCGAGGTCGTTGATATAGCTCGTGCTGTTGAATTGCGTAATGTACGGACGGATGCTCTTGAGCAGCTGATAGGCCGCTTCATAATCCGCGGGATTGTTGGTGTTGGGGTCCTTCTTCAGATAGAACAGCGCCATGCCGAAGGCGTCGAGCGGCGAGTCCAGCATGGAAATGCCGCAACTCTTGAGCTTCTCTGCGTACTTCGGATTGAAGAGCAGCGACCAGTCGTTGAGCGGCGCGTCATTGCCGAGTACCGCCTTCACTTTTTCGACGTTCACGCCGAGGCCGTCGGTGCCCCACGACCACGGCACGCCGTACTGATTGCCCGGGTCGTCCTGCGCGACGATCTTCATGATCTCGGGGTCGAGATGGGCGTAGTTCGGAATCTTCGAATGATCGATCTTCTGGAAGATGCCCGCGCGCAACTGACGCGCCCAGTACATGTCGGACGGCACCACTACGTCGTAGCCCGAACTACCCGAGAGCAGCTTGGCCTGCAGGGTGTCGTTGGAATCGAACTCCTGATAGACGACTTTGATGCCGGTGGCCTTTTCGAAATTGGCCAGCGTGTCCTTGCCGATCGAGTTACCCCAGTTGTAGACGTTGACGACCTGCTCATCGGCCTGGGCCGCCGGCAGCGTGTACCAGGCAACGCCGCTCAATGCGAGCGCCGCGCACACCGCTTTCATTCGACTGACGAATCTCCTTGCCACTTGACCTTCCTCCTTGGTTTGATTGTGCCGTCCATCGTGGGCGGCACTATTTGGATGAGAAAAATGTATCCGGAGGAAAAGTGCCGGTCTGCCCCCCCGGGGGCAGGGCAAACACGATTGTCCGCGCGCCGCGCGAGCGTCACGCGAGATGCTGCACGATGCGCCTGAAAGCGGCAAGGACGATGGCATCCGTGGAGTCGTCCACGGGCAGCGGCTGCGAAGAGAGCTTGACGATAGCGACGTCCGCGGTGGGGTCGATATAGATCGACTGACCGTGAATGCCGAGCGCCATGTAGGCGCCGCTCGGCTCGCCCGTGATGTACCACTTGCTGCGGTAGCGCCCTTGCGGCAGGAAGTCGGCCCACGTCGAACGCTCCCAGGCCGGGCGGCTGCCGTTGGCAAGGATGTCGTCGAGCCACCACCCCGGCACGATCTGGCGGCCGTTCGCGACGCCCCGGCAACGCACCATCTCCGCGACGCGCGCCAGATCGCGGAGCGTCGCGCAGAAACCGGCGGCGGCGCGCGGCGCGCCGAGCCGGTCGAGCGCGATACAGGCTTCATGATGCGCGCCGAGCGGCGCCCAGAGGTGCTGCGAGAGCAGGGCATCGAGCGGTTGCGCGGTGGCGCGTTCGAGCACCCAGCCGAGCACGTCGGTGGTCGGCGAGTTGTAGTGGAAGACTTCACCGTGCGCGTGTTCGCCGCGCTGCAGTTCGGTGAGGAAGCGCCGCAAGTCGACCGGATCGTCCGCGACCGGAGGATTCCAGCCCATCGCGCGCCGGTAGCGAAGGAAATTGCCGTGCGTGTCGAGGTAATCCTCGGCGAACGCAATGCTGACCGTCATGTCGAGCAGATGGCGCACGCTGGCGCCGTCGAATGCGCTGCCGTGCAATTCGGGCAGGTAGTGCGTGACGTGTGCCTCCACATCGAGCATACCGCGCTCGACCAGTACGCCGCAGAGCAGACCGAGAATCGATTTCGTCACCGAGAAGATCAGATGAGGCGCGTCAGGTGTGAGCCCATGGTCGTAGCGCTCGGTCACGATCGTGCCGCGTTGCATTACGAGGAAGCCGTCGGTACTGGTCGCCTGCAACATGCGTTCGATGGACCAGGACTCCCGCGCGGGGGTCTCGAACGTCAGGCCGCCGAGTTCCGTTGCGTGAACCGGCCATGTGCCGGTTGCGTGGGGATCCCCGGGAATAGCAGCGGTGGGCAGGATGCGCCGCACGTTACGGAATGCCCACTGACTGTATGGCGTAGTGCGCCAGTTCTCGAGGGTGACCTGCTGTTCGGCGGGCACGGGCGCACCGCACATGATGATGCGTGACATCGGCAAACTCCCTGTGATCGAAGGTGCGGCCGACTATAGACAGGCCCCCCACTCGGGTCTGCCCCCCCGCACAGGGGGCAAGCCCTCTTTCGCGCACACCTTGGACGCATGCGTCGATACGATGCTCGCTAGCCGTCCTGGCTGACCCATAATCGAAGGAGGAGACAGATGCAGCACGCCGATGCCGTGTACCTCAACGGAACGCTCTACACGGGCGATGCCAGCCGCCGTTTTGCACGCGCGCTTGCCGTACGCGACGGCAAGATTCTCGCGGTAGGTCTCGATGACGAGATCCGCGCGCTCGCCGGACCCGCCACGCGGCAAGTCGATCTGCACGGCGCGATGATGCTACCGGGTTTCATCGATGGTCACGTGCATCCGCTGGAGGGCCACCAGATACTCGGTGATTTTGACCTCTCCGGCGTGAACGATCCGCGGGCCATCCTCGCGCGAATCCGCGCCTGCGCCGAGGCCACGCCGCATGAGCCGTGGGTCTATCTTGGCGGCGCGAATCTCGCCGCGTTCGGCGCTTACCCCACGCGCCAACTGCTCGATGAAATCGTGTCCGACCGGCCGCTGCTTGTGGTGGGCTTCGACGTGCACAGCGGCTGCCTCAACTCGAAAGCGCTGGACCTGCTTGGCATCACGTCCGCGACGATCGATCCCGCTGGCGGCGTTCACGAACGGGACGCCGACGGCGTGCCGACAGGCGTGGTCCACGAGGCCGCGTTCTATCGCATTTGCGGGCGCATTCCGCAATTGAGTCCCGCAGGCTACCCGAAGGCGCTTGGCAAGGCGCATCGCATGGCGCATGGCTTCGGCATCACGGGCTGGTTCGACGCGCGCGTCGAAGAGGCGGGACTCAAGGCTTATGCCGAAGCGCAGCGCGCGGGCACGCTCAAGGCCTATATGAGTGCGGGTCTGATGGCCAATCCGCGTGGCGACGCACGTGAGCAGATCGAACGCTTCGCCGCATGGCGCGAGACCTATGAATGCGACACGTTGCGCTTGCATACGGTGAAGATCTTTATCGACGGTGTGCCCGAATCGAAAACCGCCGCGCTGCTCGAACCGTACGCCGGGACCGATGAATACGGTCTCACGCTCTGGAGTCAGGAGGCGCTCAACGAGATCGCGCAACTCGCGGACGCGGCCGGCTTTGACCTGCATTTCCATACGCTGGCCGACCGCGCCGTGCGTATGGCCCTGGACGCGCTGGAATATGTGCAGCGCCGCAATGGCGTGCGGGACCGGCGCGCGCAACTGGCGCATCTGCAAGTGGTCGATCCGGCCGATATGGGGCGCTTCCATCAGCTTGGCGCGATCGCGAGCGTGCAGGCGCTATGGGGCGCCGCGCGACCCGACCAGCAGCAGCTTTACGCCGACCTGTTCGGGCCGGAGCGCGCCGCGCGCAATTACCCATTCCGCAGTCTGCGCAACGCCGGCGCCATGCTCGCGGCCGGCTCGGACTGGTCGGTGACCACCATGAATCCGCTACCGATCATTCAGACCGGCGTCACGCGTGTGCTCGTGGAGGAACCAGGAAGTGAACCGTGGAACCCGGACGAGTGTCTCGATCTCCTGACGATGCTCGAGGCCTACACGGTCAATGCGGCTTACGCGCTGCGTTTCGACGATTGCACGGGTTCGCTCGAAGCGGGCAAGGACGCGAGTTTTGCGATACTTGACCGCAATCCGCTGTTGCACCCGGTTAAGATGCTGGCGCAGGCGCGTGTCGTTCAAACGTGCTTCCGCGGCGAAGTGGTGTACTCGGAGGCAGGCACGGCGCACTGAGGGAACGTCGACGCTGTTGCGCGTCGACGGAAGAGCCACCGC
>NZ_JAQQDU010000038.1:0-78828 GCF_046027825.1 Paraburkholderia sediminicola | reverse complement strand
CGCATTGACGCCCTCAGGCGCCGCGCCACCGCCCTCGGTTTCCAGATCACTCCGGCTGCGCCAACGGCCTGAAAACCGACGTTATCCTGATTGTTTCTCAGGAGAGGCATCCCCCTTGGATCCCATACTAGCGATCCCCAACCCAAGCAGGCAATCGTCGCCATATTCTCGTCCTTCAGTCAGGTATTCGTGAACGTGATTTTACGAGCGCACCGCAAATCTATAGTGGTTCCTCTATATTCTTTTTCGTTCGTTCTGCTCCGCCACGCGCCGGTCGTGACACGACCATTGGGTCATCGCAAACGAGGAGATGGCTATGAAGGCGGTATCTAACGGCGGTCTGGTGCGACAACCCTACCGATTGCCAGAAGTCGGATTTGTGCGAGCGAAGCATTTGATGGTCGACGTGCTTTCGATTGGGCGGACGACGCTCTACGCATGGATCAAAGCGGGAATCTTCCCTGCGCCGGTCCGGCTCGGTCCAAAGGCTGTCGGCTGGCGTGTTGAGGACGTCCGTGCGTGGCTCGCATCAAGGGAGCCTGCATAAGGCTGACTGTCAGCGCAGATCTGAGCTCCTTGGTGCGCGTGCTCCACGCCCTGTCAGAGACCGGCGGGGCTTTTTTTGCCCCCCGCAGGTGAGGATCTCGCCACGCACAGATGGTCAAAGATGACCACCTGTCCGGTGATGCTTGATGTGGCAGGCCTCGTCGCCGAACATTCGGGTGAAAACACCTGAATGTCCGGCGACGCGCAGGGTCATTCTGCAGCCACGATGGCGATCGTCTTGCCGTTCAGCCTGACCGGCACTTGCTTCTCTTTAATGCCAGCTTCTCTCAACGCGGTTCTGATCCGTGAGATCGATACGTCGCAGGCGTCTACCTCGACCCATGTGCCGTTCGCGCTTTCATGGACGTCAGTGCGCATCTTGGTGCGCAGGTTCGCGCCCACGTGGTCGCCCAACTGCACCACCCGCGATTCCATGCGGATCGCGCGCTGGTTGATCTCGTACAGCAGGTCCTATTGGCTTTTCATGACGTTCTCCTGTTAGGTCACCCGTATTTCGGACATCGGGGTGCATCACCCTTTTGTCCGCGCTGGATACTGCAGATGGGCAGCAACGGTCTGGATAGCTGCCTTTCAACCGTCAGGCTTACCGACATTTAATTTGAGATGCCGAATACTTGCAAATCACAGCACGCAATCACGGTCGTCAAATGGGTAAGCCGAGCGATGTCTTGATGAGCACCGAGGGCGGAGAAAATGTAGTGGGTACATTTTCTCCGCAGGGCATTCACACAGAACGGTATCTGTGAATTGATCAGGATAACGTATTAACTGTATGTAGTGCGGGTGCACGCCGATTAGCTCGGCGCTGTCGGCGAAAAAGCGCCCAGACCGTGAAGGTCTGAGCGAAGCCATCGGGAATCCGACGGCGGAGGTATTCGATACGAAACTGGCCCGCTACCGTTACCGGGCTAGCGAGCCAGTTCTCTGAAAGGAGGCGCGCAGAGGTGCCGCGCGCTCAGAGGGCGATGCTAGCGACCGGGTGGGGCGCCGGCAGCTCGCCAGTCTGACGGTTTAATGACCGGAGTAAAGCGAACGCGGGCCGTTAGCGAGTGCGACTGCGGGGGCGCCGGATGCCGACGAACCGTTCACGACGCCACCGACGCCGCTGGTGTCAGCTACGCGAGCCTGTGCCGTTGCGGTTTGCGCATTTTGCGCCGCTACCTTGGCTTCCGCAGCCTGAAGGTCGGCCGGGTAATTGGGATCTTCGCCACGGGCCGGGGTGTAGCCAGCCTTTTCTAGCTGGACCAGTTCGGCGCGTACTTGCGCACGGGTGACAAGCTCATTCGGCTGCTTGGCGAACGATGCGACCGGGGCAGCGAGTACAGCGGCAACGACAACGGCTTGAATAAGGGACTTCATGATACTTACCTCCAGACTTGTTTTGTCCTGCTGCGAACAGCCCTGTTCGTATTCAGTGAGTACAGTCTAGTTATGCAGGCGCTTAAGATTAAGGCCTGTGTCTGGAGAGGATTGTTGTTGGATTTGGGTAAACCTTGGTTATGGTCATGCGCTGCGCTCGACCTGCGCCCGGACCTGTCGCGTCGGTCCCGGGCTCACGTCGCGACCGATACGCACATCAACGGCTGGCCCTCACGGGCCGCATTCCCGCTGGCTGGTTCAAGTCGCACAAGGAAGTCGAAATCGCGTTCCGCGAGCCTCGCGAACTGTTCCTGCACGGCATCGAGCTTGAGGAGACACTGCACATGCCAGTTCAATCCAACCATGAGCCAGTCCGACAGGCCGTTCCATTCGCTCAGGAGGATGGCGCCAGCGGTGCCGTTTTCTTCCGCGAATTTCTCGATCCGTTTCTCGACGATGCGGGCATCATCCCGAAGCATCGTGCCGGAGATATGCAGCGATACGGCATGCGCGGTCTGGTCATGCGCGACATACACCGTGGCGATGCCACCGAGGTGTTGCCTGATCCGTTCGACCTGCTCCGCTTCCAGGTCGTCATGCACAGGCAGCGAGCCCGAGAGGACGTACGTTCCCTTGTCCATTGCAGCCATCCTTGTACGCTTGAAGTCGTTTCAGTCGTCGGCGACCGGTTCCATTACTGTTTCCGTGTCCGTCGCGCCGAGCTGGCCGAGAATGAAGGCCTGGCGGCCCAGCAGCGCGTCCATCTGGAGATGGAGATCGGCGAGTTCGTCGAGCAGTTCGACGTGGGATGCAAGCCCGAACGCAACGAACGATGGCTCGCCGTAGCGTTGCCGGCTAAAGATTGCACCGGCCGCAGCCCATTTCTGCGAGAACCGTGCGAGAGTCTCTTCGACCGACCGCTGTTCGTGTGGCGACAGGCCGCCACGCACACGTATTACGAGCGAATGGGTCACGGCATCAGTTGCGAAGTAGACATCGGCTGGCCTGGCGAGGCTCTCTGCGAGTTGCTGCGCGTGGGCGTGTCTGAAACCGGGCCGAACCGGGAGGGCACCGCGGATTTCGTAGTTGAACGACATGGCATCTCTCCTTTCGGGTAGAAGCAAACCTTCTGCAAAGGTACAAAACAGGTTCGTATCGCGCCGGGCGCGATACCATCACAAAAGTAGTTAACCGGATACGTTACCCACATTAGTATTCAATCGTGAATATGTCAATAATAGTTTCACAAATGGATGCTTTTCCCGTTCGCCTGAAGCAAGAGAGGCGTCGGCTGGGCCTGAACCAGGCGGAATTGGCGAATGCTGGCGGCGTGCAGAAACATGCGCAGCTCAATTACGAGAAAGGTCTGAGATATCCCGATGCCAGCTATCTGGCAGGGATTGCAGAGGTCGGCGTGGATGTCCTGTATCTGCTGACCGGACGTACGTCTGATCCTGCAACCCTCGCATTCGATCGCGCTGAAGAGCGGCTGCTGGCCGGGTATCGTGAACTCAAGCCCCGGGAGAAGAAGGGAGTTCTGGCACTGGTCGCGGCAATCACTGGTGTGCAAGGGGGCGGGGTGGACTCAGAGGATGCGGTATCCGGGTGACGGCCAGCGATATCCTGAGCCCCTGACTACAGCTACAGCGCGGGGAGCCGCGGCTTCAGTGCTGGCGTCAGCATCGGCGCGACTGCAAGGCGACGGGGCCGGCTCGGACGGCACAAGGCCGGTGTTTTCGCAGAACGACAACTACACAACAGCTGCGCGAGGGCGAAGAGTGCGATCAGCGCGGGTGCTATCAACACCAACACCGCGAACCAGACGCGGGCGGTTGCGAGCATTGATCGCAATACGGCGGTCCCGAGCGGCCCGCTGCTGAAGTCGCACGACGTCCTTAATCTGCTTTCGCGGCAGACTGATGTGATGAATGCGGCGTGGGCGCGCGGCCGAACGGTTTCGCAAGGCATCGGTGCATACACGGATGTGAAGCATGACGCGCACCCGACGCAACAAATGCCGCAATCCAGGCCGGTGATCTCGATCGCGCAGGGGCGGATTTCGCTCAGCAGAATGCGTGGCGGGAAGATGGGGGGGCCACGTTTCATACCATGGGTTGACTTCACGGGAATACTCAACGCATTCCCGTTACCGTAGCCTCGGATTGTCCGTAACTACGCCAAACCGTGAGCGAATCTGCATGATGAAGGGCCGGACGCCTTAACGACTCGGCGAGCGAGCTGTGGATGAGGCATATCCCGTGCGCCAAGTTATGACCGGGTCATTGCGCAGCCAAGTTACTTATGCGAAAGAGATGATGAGCTTTTTGCCGCACGCGGCCGCATACTTGCGCAGCGTCGCGAATGACGGTGAATGTTTTTCACTGGCTAGGGAAGCTTCGAGGCGCGATACTGCTGACGCAGTCGTACCCATGCGTTCGGCGATCTGTGCCTGGGTCAGGCCGGCTTCACGGCGAACCTCCAGGATCGCGCGCAGCGCCTTGTACTCGTCTTCAAGTGCGTCGTAAGCTAACTTGACGCCTGGCTTTGTGAGCAGGTTAGCGGTGTCAGCCGGTGTGTGCGTTACCGGGTCGAACTGCCCGGCGCGAGTTTCCCTGATTCGGGCATTAGCCATTGCGTACCTCTCTAAGTCGTGCGCGGGCCGTGCGCAACTCACTCTGCGGCGTTTCCTGAGTTTTCTTCACAAACGAATGCAGGATGATGATGCGCTGACCCATGTGCGTGCAGTAAAACACACGTCCGATGCCTTCCCGGCCTTTCGGGCGCAGTTCGAACAGCCCGTCACCCATCGCGCGCGAATGGGGCATTCGGAGGTCTGCCCCAAATTCCTGCATCAGATCAAGCAGCCGCAGGTAGTCTGCAATAATCCCGGCGGGCAGGCCGAAAACATCCAGTTTGACCCGTTCGTTGAAGTAGACGACGGTCCAGTTCATGCGACAATGTTAGCAAATTTGCTAATATCTGACAACTCCGTCGCGCGTAGCGCTCCAACTTCGGACTAGGGGTGAGGCGTATCCTCTGAGTCTGGGGCGTCAACATGTTCATCAACTGGTTCCTGGTGGCTGTCTGGCTCGATCAACAGTTCAAGCCTTTGACCTAGCAGACGCCACGCCTCGCGCTTCTCGGCAGTGTATGGGTAACGCTGGTAAATCCGTTTCATGCAGTTTTGTTCCCGATGGTTCATACAGCGCGAGCAGCACGATTGCCCCAAGGCGTAACATCAGCAATCCAGTCTGCGAAACCGTCGCGGCAAACTTCGGACCCGATGCCATGCCCACCTGGGCGAGAAAAATCGTCAACCCGAGGTTGCGCAACACGAGGTTCGCGGGTAACGGCATTGTCCAGTTGACGCTGCCGGTTCGGCGCAGCTTGCCCAACACAAGCGCCACGATCAAAACCCCGCACAAGCCGAGCGCGAGTTTGCCCAAACCCGGTAACGGAATCTGGATCGCGCCGACCAGAAACCCCAACGCCATCCCGAGGCCGACTGAAATGTAGCTGAACTCGGCCGTGCCCTTGATGGAGTCACCGAAGAAGCCCCGCAGTGCCGGAAACCCCGCGCGCTGTGTCAACAGCCCGACACGGTCGCCGTATTCGAGTATGAGATCGGGGTTGGGCATGATGTCCGCGTCTCCGCGCCGCACATGCGCGACGATCGACCCATTCGGTAGATCCAGTTCACCAAGCGGCCGACCCACCACGTTCGCACGCGACGCAAACACGCGCAAATAGTCCAGATCGCCGCGGTCGCGTAGCACGCGCCCAGGCGCTGCTTCGCCAAGACTCCTGCGGGCCTCGGCGAGCGCGTCCCCGGTCGGGCTGACGGCGAGCACCACGTCATTTTCTGCAAGTACGAGTTCAGGCGTGGCTGGGTGCGTTGTGATGCGCGCTCCGCACAGCGACGATCTGCACGTTGGCGGGCAGGGCAGCGACCGCTTCGGCGAGCGTTTTGCCGCAGAACGCCGGGTTGCGCAATGCGATTTCGAGAATTTCAAGGCCGGCGTTTGAAGCTGTTTTGATCTTCGGCGCGAGGACCATGAACGCGAGATAGAGCAGCAGGATAGGACCGGCCACGCCAAATGGGTAGGAGACCGAATATCCAACCGCTGCGTCGTCGTTTCCGAGTGCGGCGATGGTCGCTTGCAATGCAGCCGTACTGGTACCCGAACCTGAGAAGAGGCCGAGTGCATAGCCCGGATTCAGTTGCATGATTTTCTGAATCGCGACGCTTGCAGCACCCGCGCACAGCACGCCGATCAGCGCGAGGATGTTCGCGCAGCGGCCGGCGGTGCTGGTCAGCCCAAGAAAGAACTGCTTGCCGTATTGAACACCGACGGTGTAAAGAAAGAGCGAGAGCCCGAGCGTGCCAATCATTGGCGCAGGTGCTGACTTCGGTGCGAACCATCCGGCAGCCAGTGCGACGAACAGTACAGCGCCGACGCCGAGTGAGAACCCTTTGATGTTGATTTCGCCGACGAAATAACCTACCGCGATGGTGAGGAACAGCGTCATTAAAGGCTGATGCTCAAGAAGCGTCTTCAGGAAATCCACGTTTCCTCGGATAGGGGTTGAGACTTCGGGTTCTGCTGGTTTCCTGCTGCTGTGATGCTTATGCTGAATGAGTCAGAGAGGTGCCGCGGGGGCGGAATGTTTGCCAGTATCTAACAGATTTCTGGATTTTTCTTATGTGTTTGAAGGCGGCGCTGAGGGCGCGCCTGGGGGGGAGTTATGCGGCTTGATGAGTGGCGTCTCGCGCCGATGAGCGTCAACGAGTCATTGAAAAAACGGGCGAGGGCAGCGCCGTTGGCAAACCGCCACAGCGGCGCTGATTCAGAGAAAGGCTGGAAACCAGACGCACACTCTCCGTTTCTCGGGATCGCCGTGGAGACGGAGAGTGTGATTCTGAGTCTGAGTGTCTCAACCTCTGCCGAGCGCGATATACCGCTCGAGGTGGTGATCCTCATCCCCCAGTTGATGGTCGATCATCACGAGGCGCTTCGCATAGTGAGCCAACGGCAGTTCCCACGTCATGCCGATACCGCCATGCAGTTGAATACACTCCTCAGCGACCAGCGCCCCAATCCTGCCGATACTGTATTTAGCCGCCGAAACTGCCCGTTCCCGCACAGTGCGTTCTGCCCCAAGCGCGGCAGAGGCATTGATCACCGCCGATCGCGCCTGCTCGATCTCGAGCAGCAGATCCGCCATCCGATGCTGCAATGCCTGGAAGCTGCCGATCGGTACGCCAAACTGCTTACGTGTGCGCAAGTACTCAAGCGTGTAATCCTTCGCGACATCCATCGCGCCGACTGCTTCGGAACACAAGGCCAGCACGCCGCAGCTAATCGCGTATTCGAGCGTCGCAAAACCTTCGCCGGCCGTGCCGAGCAATGCGTCGTCGACGAGCGTGACGTTGTCGAACGTGACCTCGGCCGCGCGGCCGCCGTCGATCTTGCGATAGCCGCGCACGCTGACACCTGCTGCGTCGCGAGGGACGAGAAAGAGCGTGATGCCGGCTTCGGCGTCGTCGGTGCCGGCGGTGCGCGCGGAGACCAGGAAGAGCGATGCGTTCTCGCCCTGCTGAACGACCGCCTTCGCGCCATTCACTTTCCATGCGTTGCCGTTGCGTTCTGCACGCGTCATCACGCGCGATAGTTCGTAGTGGCCTTCCGGCTCGCCATGCGCGAGTGCCACCCGACGCGAGCCGTCGATCAGTTCGGCCAGCATCGCTTTCTGCGCTTCGCTGCCGTCACGTGCAATGGCTTGACCGACGATCAATGTATCGAGAAACGGCTCGACCACAAGGCCGCGACCCAGGCTTTCGAATACGACGACGATATCGAAGCCGCCACCGCCAAAACCGCCATCCGTTTCATCGAACAAGGCGCCGATAATGCCAAGTTCCGCGAAACGATTCCACAGGTCGGCGCTGAAGCCTTCAGGCGAGCGGGCGATCCGGTCGCGCGTCTCGAAGCCGTATTGCTCGGTGACAAAGCGGTTGAGCGTATCCGCCAGCATGCGGCGGTCTTCGGTGTGCTGGAAATTCATGGCGTGTGCCCCTTACAGTCCCAGGATCATTTTGGAAATGATGTTCTTCTGGATTTCGTTGGAGCCGCCGAAGATCGACAGCTTGCGGTTGTTGAAGTAAAGCGAGGCGGCGCTCGCGGCTTCGTCGGGGCCGACTGGCGTGCCTTCGAAACCGTCGTGCAAGGCTTCCTCGACGAACGGTTGCGCATACGGTCCCATCGCGCGGCGCGTGAGCGAGGAGATTTCCTGGCGGATCTCGGTGCCGCGAATCTTCAGCATCGAACTCTCGGCGCCCGGCACGCCGCCGCCGGCCACCGCTGCGATCACGCGCAGGTTGGTGGTCTTCATGTTCTCCAGGTCGATTTCGACGCGTGCCATACGTGCCGCAAACGACGGATCTTCCGCGAGCGGCCGGCCGTTGCGCTGCTGCTTCGCGGCGATCTTGCGCAGCCGGTTGAACGCGGCCACTGAGAAGCCGACGCCCGCGATATTGGTGCGCTCATAGGTGAGCAGATACTTGGCGTAGGTCCAGCCCTTGTTCTCTTCGCCAACGAGGTTCTCAGCCGGTACACGCACATCGGTGAGGAAGACTTCGTTGACTTCGTGCTCGCCATCGAGCGTGATGATCGGGCGCACTTCGACGCCCGGCGTATTCATGTCGATCAGCAGGAAGCTGATGCCTTCCTGCTTGCGCACGTCGGCGGCGGTGCGCACGAGGCAGAAGATCATGTTCGCGTAGTGGCCGAGCGTGGTCCACGTCTTCTGACCGTTGACGATGTAGTGCTCGCCCTGTGCATCACTGCCGCGTACAGCGGTGGTTTTTACCGCCGCGAGATCCGAGCCCGCGCCCGGTTCCGAGTAGCCTTGGCACCACCAGTCCGAGCCATCGAGAATCCGCGGCAACCAGTGGCGCTTTTGCGCCTCGTTGCCGTATTTGATCATCACCGGACCCAGCATGTTGACGCCGAACGGCACGACACGCGGTGCGCCCGCCAGTGCGCATTCATTCTCGAAGATGAATTTCTGCACGGCGTTCCAGCCCGGCCCGCCGTACTCCTTCGGCCAATGATTGGCGAGCCAGCCTTGCGCGTTGAGAATCGCGTGCCACTCAGCCATGTCGTCGCGCGTAAGGCGACGGCCGCCGTGCACCTTGTCGGCGAGACGCTGGGGCAGCTTGTCATGCAAAAAGCGCTGCACCTCAGTGCGGAATGCCTCTTCTTCAGGCGTGAAATTCAGATCCATAGTGGGTTCTTCCCTTGATATTTGTTTGACCGGCAGACCGGCGGGAGGGCAGGCCCCCGCCGGTCAAGAACGCGCCAGATGATGTGCCGTCTCAAGCCGTTTGGTTGAGGCTCGCAAAATCGGCGCCGCGCTCGACCAGATCGATCAGCAGCGGCGACGCTTGCCAGAACAACGGGTCTTCTTTGGCGAACTCGCGGATGTCCGCGAGCACCGTGGCGAGGCCCACCGTGTCTGCGTATTTCATCGGGCCGCCGCGATAACGCGGAAAGCCGTAGCCATAGAGGAAGGTCACATCGACGTCGAGTGGCCGCAGCGCGATGCCTTCATGCACGACGTTGGCCCCTTCGTTGATCATCGCGGCCATGTAGCGGCGCATGATTTCTTCGTCGCTGAAAGTACGCGGCGTGATGCCGGCGCGTTCACGCTCGGCGTCGATGATGGCCGCGACCTCAGGGTCGGGCGAGCCGCTGCGCGAACCTTCGGGGTACAGATAGAAACCACGGCCGGTCTTCTGGCCGAACCAGCCACGTTCGCAAAGACGGTCGGCGATCTGCACGTAGCGTGCTTTGGGGTTGCGTGTGGCCGCACGCCGTTTGCGCGTGGCCCAACCGATGTCGCCGCCCGCCAGATCGACCACCTGGAACGGGCCCATCGGGAAGCCGAACGCACGCACTGCGGCGTCGATCTGATACGGCGACGCACCGTCTTCCATCATCGCGTCCGCCGCGCTGCGATACACCGCCAGCACGCGATTGCCGATGAAGCCGTCGCACACGCCCGCACGCACCGGCGTCTTGCGCAGCTTCTTCGCGAGTTCGAACGCGGTGGCGACCACGTCCGCGCTGACCTGCTTCGGCACCACTACTTCCAGCAGCTTCATGATGTTGGCGGGGGAGAAGAAGTGCAGGCCGATCACGTCCGCGGGGCGGGAAATGCTCGCCGCAATCGCATCGATGTCGAGATACGATGTGTTGGTGGCGAGCACCGCGCCGGCTTTGCAGACACGATCGAGTTCGGCAAACACGGCCTTTTTCACCTCGAGGTCTTCGAAGACGGCTTCGATCACCAGGTCGGCGTCGGCGAGTGCGTCGTACGAAGTGCTGCCCTGCCAGCGCGACATCACATCGGTTTTCTTCTCAGCGCTCATGCGGCCTTTGGCGACCAGGCCATCGTAGACCTTTTCGATGTGCGCGCGGCCGCGCGCGAGCGACGCATCGTCGCGTTCGATCATCGTCACCGGCAAGCCTGCATCGACCACCGCAACCGCGATGCCCGCGCCCATCGTGCCGCCGCCCACCACGCCGATTTTGTTCAGCGCGCGTGGCTTCGCCTCGCGTGTTTCGGGCGCCTTGAGCACTTCGCGTTCGGCAAAGAACGCGTGAATCAACCCGGCACGTTGCGGGCTGTCGATGCATTCCAGAAACAGTTTGCGTTCGAGCCGCAGGCCGTCTTCGAAAGATTGTTCGATGGCGGCTTCTACCGCATCGACGATTTTTAGCGGGGAGAACAGACCACGCGATTTCTTCGCCGTTTCCGCGCGCGCGGTGGCGACCGCGGCGAGGCTCGCGGCGCGGTCGCTTAGCGCAGCGGCATCGCGCGTGCGCCGCACGGGAGCGTGAGCGGCCAGTAGTTCGTGCACATAGGCCAGTCCTTCGGCGAGGATGTCATCACTGCTGCCGAGCCGGTCGATGAGACCGAGCGCGAGCGCTTCTTTCGCACTGGCATGGCGGCCGCTCGGAATCAGGTCGAGAGCGGCTGGCGCGCCAATCAGGCGCGGCGTACGCTGCGTGCCGCCTGCGCCCGGCAGCAGGCCGAGTTGCACTTCGGGCAAACCAAGCTTCGCGCCATTTACGGCGAGGCGGTAGTGCGCCGCGAGCGCCACTTCCAGGCCGCCGCCGAGCGCGGCGCCGTGAATCGCGGCCACCACCGGCTTGGCACACGCTTCGATGCGGTTGCAGACGTCCGGCAGCGACGGCGGCACCGGCGGCTTACCGAACTCGCGAATGTCCGCACCCGCGATGAAGTTGCGCCCGGCGCCGACGATCAGCACGGCCTCGACGGCGCTGTCGGCATCCGCGGCTTCGATAGCGGCGAGCAGGCCGCGCCGCACGTCGGCGGAGAGGGCGTTGACAGGCGCGTGGTCGATCGTGACCAGCAGGACTTTGCCGCGCAATTCGCGCGTTACAACGTCGGCGGAAGGGGTGGGGGTCATCGTGTCGTCTCCTTAGTGTCTATTACCGGACCAGAGCGGGCCAGATCGGGCCAAATCCGGTCGAATGGGGGCCGATCGAGGCATGCCGGGTCTGGCGAATTCTCCGATTGTCGGTTGGTCAAGGTTTATTGACAATTACATAGACCATTGACAGACTGTCAAAATTATTTTGACAAAGGCTGCATCATGGACGTCAACTCGCTGACCTTGCTGGTCGATATCCTCGATGCGGGCAACCTGAGCGAAGCCGCGCGCCGGCTCAAAATGAGCCGCGCGAACGTGAGCTACCACCTGAACCAGTTGGAGCGCTCAATCGGCATGCAACTGGTGAGGCGCACCACACGCCGCGTCGAACCGACCGAAATCGGTCTGCAGCTATACGAGCATGGCCGCACGATCCAGAACGCGCTGCTGGCCGCGCGCGAATCTGTCACCACGCTCGGGCAGAGCCTGCAGGGGCGGGTGAGATTGAGTGTGCCGAGCGGGTACGGGCAACTGGTGATGTCGGATTGGCTGATCGCGTTCAAGCGTCTTTATCCGGGCATCGTGCTGGATGTAATGTTCGAGAATCGCGTCGAGGACCTGATGCGCGACGAGGTCGACATCGCGGTTCGGGTGATGTCCGAGCCGCCGCAGAATCTCGTCGCGCGCGACATGGGGCCGGTGCGATATGTGGCGTGTGCATCGCCGGGTTTTGCCGAAAGCCGCGGCATGCCGGTGCGGCTCGATGATCTGCGTACGACGCCGTTGATTACGGCGGCGGTGGTCGGCAGGCAGTTGCGGGTGGCGGCTTACCTGCGCGACGAACGCCACGAAGTGCTGCTGGAGCCGACGATCATTTCCGAGAACTTTCTGTTCTTGCGCCAGGCGGTGCTGGCCGGTCTGGGTGTCGGTCTCGTACCTGACTACGTAGTGCAGGACGATCTGCGTCGCGGCGATGTCGTGACGGCGCTCGACGAATGGCGTTTAAGCATCTTCGGTACGAATATGTACCTGCTCTATATGCCGAATCGCCATCACACGCGGGCCGCGGCGAGTTTTATCGAGTTCATCCTGGAGCAGGCGAGGGGAAGTGGCAGAGGGGTGGCCGTTTGAGCAGCACCGAAGCGTTTTTCCTTCAGCACGCTGCTGATCTGTGCGCGACCGGTGAACAGATCAAATTCGGATTCACTGCGTTGGCGCACAGAAGAAAGCCGCACCAGCACCGATGTCTCACTCACGGGTATGCTTAACAAAACGGCGAGATAGCCGTGCGCCTGGCAGCACATCAACCTTCAGGGGAGACGGGGATGAAATGGACAATCGCATGTCTTGCTCTGCTTGCAATCGCCATTGCCATTGCCATTGTGTTGGTCACGCGTCTCCCAAGTGAGGATGCCATCCGCCTCGCCGGCTACGCGGGCACTGCGGGATTCGCCGCACTGATCAGCTTCCTGATTCGCTGGCGCGCAAATCGCACCCAACGAAACAAACGCGCCGGGTGAACACACACGCCGGGTATTCGGCCGACCCGCGTGATGCCCATGCGGCGCGTGGCGTACCGCACGCCACGCGCGCTAAGCCGATTGAACGCTCGCTTGCAGTTCTTCGCCGAGAAAGTCGATGAACGTCCTGAGTTTCGCCGACAACCGGTGCCGCTCCAGATAGATCGCGTGAATGTCCGCGTTCGGCAGCGCCCATTCCGTAAGCAACGGCACCAGCTCGCCACGTTGCAGGTGGCGGGAAATCTCCCATGCGGAGCGCACGGCAATGCCGCGCCCATCGAGCGCCCACTTCAGCACGGCGCTGCCATCGTTGCTACTCAACGGACCATCCACCTTCACCGTCTCCGACTTCTTGCCGCGCGCAAAATGCCACGTGCCATACGCCGATTCGTTTTCGCGCAAGACGAGGCACGCATGGCGCGTCAGATCGTGAGGCATGGCCGGTGCGCCATGCCGCTTCACGTAGCCAGGCGCGGCACACACCAGCCGCTGGTTTTTCAGCAGCAAACGCGCATTGATACGCGCGTCCGGCACCTCGCCAAAGCGAATGCCGAGATCGAAGCCTTCTTCCTGCAAGCTGACCGGCCGGTCAGTGAGATGCAACTGGATTTTCATCGACGGAAAACGTTCGCTGAACCGCGAGATGGCCGGCGCGACGTGCGCGCGACCGAAACCGAACGACGCGTTCACGCGCAACAGGCCGGTCGGCTCGGCACGGCTGCTGGTAACCAGTTGCTCCAGTTCAGCGAGGTCGTCGAGGATGCGCGAGCCATTCGCCAGATAGATCTCGCCCTCGGCCGTGAGGCTCAGGCGGCGCGTGGTCCGGTTGACCAACCGCACGCCCAGGCGCTGTTCGAGTTGCGCGAGGCGCTTGCTGATCGACGGCGGCGTCACGCCGAGTTCACGCGCCGCGGCCGCCAGATTGCGGTGACGCGCCACCAGCGCGAACAGATTCAGGTCGGAAAAGCCGTCCATCGATTCGTTCCCAAAAGTTAATTCCGGATTGCCTTAATAGAAACCATATCGCTGCAGGCATCAATTAGACTGCATTCAGATACGGGAGGCAACGATGTTTACAGGTTTCACCGACGCGTCGACGCATGTCGACGGCATCCAGATCCACGCGATCCGCGGCGGCAGCGGGCCGGCCTTACTCCTGTTGCACGGCCATCCGCAGACCCACGCGATCTGGCACAAGGTCGCGCCCACACTGGCACAGCATTTCACCGTCATTGCAGCGGATCTGCGTGGATATGGCGACAGCGGCAAACCGCAAGGCGCGCCCGACCACAGCACCTATTCGAAACGCCGCATGGCCGCGGATCAGGTGTCGTTGATGCGCGCCCACGGCTTCACACAATTTGCCGTTGTCGGCCACGACCGCGGTGGGCGCGTTGCCGCGCGCATGGCGCTCGATCATCCGCAAGCCGTGATGAAACTGGTCACGCTGGATGTCGCACCGACACTCGCCATGTATGAGCAGACTTCGTTCGAGTTTGCGCGTGCTTACTGGCATTGGTTCTTCCTGGTGCGCCCGGCACCGTTTCCCGAAACGCTGATCCGTGCGGACCCCGATCTCTACCTGAAGCAGACGATCGGCGCACGCAGCGCCGGGCTCGCGCCGTTCACCGATGCCGCCTACGCCGAGTATTTGCGCTGTCTGTCAGACCCGGCCACCGCGCATGGCATCTGCGAGGACTACCGCGCGAGCATCACGATCGACCTCGATCATGACCGTGCCTCGTTCGTCGAAGGCCAGAAAATCGCGTGCGATTTCCTGGCGTTGTGGGGTGCGCATGGCGTGATCGAACAATGCTTCGAACCGCTTGCCGAATGGCGGCAGTGGTCGGCGCACGTGAGCGGCGGGGCGTTGCCGTGCGGCCATTACATTCCCGAGGAAGCGCCCGAGTTGCTGCTCGAACGCGCCTTGCCGTTCCTGCAGTCCTAGCCGTCGGTCGGCCCATCATGTCAAAACGAACCCTTTACCAGAAGCTCGTCGATTCGCACGTCGTCACACGCATCGACGCGCAAAACGTGCTGCTGTATGTCGATCTGCATCTGATGAACGAATACACCAGCCCGCAGGCGTTCAGCGCGCTCGCGGCGAAAGCGCGGCCGGTGCGTCGTCCGCGGCAGCAACTGGCGGTGGTCAGCCACATCATTCCGACGCATGCGGAATCGCCGCGTGTGATTCGCGATGCCGCTTCGCTGTTGCAGGCGAATAATCTCGCGCGCAACTGCGAGCAGGCGGGTATCGAACTGTACGCGGCGAACGATCCGCTGCAAGGGATCGAACATATCGTCGCGCCCGAACGCGGCCTGATTCGCCCGGGGATGGTCGTGCTGTGCGGTGATAGTCACACGACCACGTACGGCGCGCTCGGCGCATTGGGCTTCGGTATCGGGACCTCGGAGGTCGAGCACGTGCTGGCCACGCAAACGCTGGTCTATCGCGTCGCGCAAACCATGCGTATTACGATCGACGGGGCGTTGCCGTACGGCACATCCTCAAAGGATATGATCCTGTGGATCATCAGCCGCATCGGCGCACAGGGTGCGCGTGGTTATGCGGTCGAGTTCGCAGGCTCGACGATTGCAACGCTGTCCGCTGAAGCGCGCATGACCTTATGCAACATGACCGTCGAAGCCGGCGCGCGAGCCGCGCTGATCGCACCCGACGCGACCACGTTCGACTACGTCCGCGCACACGCAACATCGTTCGATGATGCCGCGTGGGCTGCCGCCATGAACGACTGGCGCGAACTGAAATCCGACGCTGGTGCCGCCTTCGATGTCGAACATCATTTCGATGCACACGATATCGCGCCGTTCGTTACATGGGGCACGAGCCCCGATCAGGCGATTGCAGTCGATCAGCGCATTCCCAGTGCGGCTGCGCAAAAGACGCCGGAAGCCGCCGCGGCGCTGCGTCGCGCGCTCGACTACATCGGGCTCGATGCGGACCAGCCGATTGTGGGCACGCCGATCGATCGTGTGTTTATCGGCTCGTGCACCAACGGACGAATCGAGGATTTGCGCATCGTCGCCGCTATCGTGCGCGGGCGCCACGTCGCGCAAGGCGTGCGCGCGATGGTCGTGCCGGGCTCAGGCAGCGTGCGCCGACAAGCAGAGGCCGAGGGCATCGCCGCACTGCTGCGCGATGCGGGTTTCGAATGGCGTGAGCCTGGCTGTTCGATGTGTCTCGCGATGAACGACGATTTTCTCGCGGTGGGCGAGCGCTGCGCATCGACGACCAACCGTAACTTCGAAGGACGTCAGGGACGCGGCGGCCGCACGCACCTCATGAGCCCTGCGATGGCCGCTGCCGCCGCACTAACCGGCCGCATCACCGACGTCCGCACGCTGGAGACGCAATCATGCTAACGAGACTGACTGACATCGACGGAATCGCCGCGCCCTTGCCGATTGAAAACCTCGACACCGATCAGATCATGCCGAAGCAATTTCTTCGCATCATCGACAAGGCCGGGCTGAGCGAGGGCTTGCTGTACGACTTGCGTGTCGACGCGGATGGCGAGCCGCGCCCGGATTGCGTGCTGAATCAGCCGGCATATCGCGGCGCGCGCATTCTGATCGGTGGTTCGAATTTTGGTTGCGGTTCGAGTCGTGAGCATGCCGTGTGGGGGCTTCAGCAATTCGGTTTTGAAGCGGTGATCGCGCCCAGCTTCGCGGAGATTTTCTATTCGAATGCGATGAACAACCGCTTGCTGCTAGTGCAACTGGAGCGCGAAGCAGTCGACGTCTTACTGCATGACGCTACGACACAACCGGCGGCGCCCTTGCATATCGATATCGAACAGCAAACGGTGACGTTCGCCAGTGGTCGCGTGTTCGCGTTCCCGCTCGGTGCACGTCACAAACAGATGGTGATCGAAGGCATGGACACCATCGACCTCACGCTCGCTTCACTGCGCGACATTGAAGCGTTCGAGCGGGCCCACTTCGAACGGCATAGCTGGGCCGCCGTGCTGTAAATCCCCTGGCGGCACGTGTGCCGCCATTCAACCGGAACGCGCGTGATGATTTCCCCGCCAGAAGGGAAGGGACGCGCTTTGCCTTTAAAAACGGAGGAGACATGAAGCGCAAACCGCTTTATAAGGTGCTGTACGTGCAGGTGCTCGTGGCGATCGTTATTGGTGTGCTCGTGGGCCATTTCCTGCCTGCGGATGCCGTGGCGATGAAACCGCTTGGCGACGCCTTCATCAAACTCGTGCGCATGATCATCAGCCCGGTGATTTTCTGCACTGTCGTGACTGGCATTGCCAGCATGCACGACATGCGCAAGGTCGGCCGCGTGGGCGGCAAAGCGCTGCTGTATTTCGAAGTGGTGTCGACACTCGCGCTTGCCATCGGATTGCTGGCCGCGCACGTGTTGCAACCCGGCGCTGGCTTTAACGTGGATCCGGCCACACTCGATGCCGGCGCAGTATCGAGTTACGCCGCACAGGCCGCGCACGGCGAAGGGCTTGCCGGTTTCTTCATGCACATCATCCCGGAGACGTTCGTCGGCGCGTTCACGCAGGGCGATATTTTGCCGGTGCTGCTGATCGCCATGCTGTTCGGCACGGCGCTCGCCGTGATGGGCGAACCCGCTAAGCCAGTCATCGGGTTGATCGAATTGCTGTCGAAGACTTTCTTCCGCATGGTGCGCATGATTACGAGCCTCGCGCCGATTGGTGCGTTCGGCGCCATCGCGTTCACGATCGGCAAATACGGCATTGTCTCCTTGCTGCCGATGATGAAACTGATTGGCACGTTCTACCTCACCGCATTCCTGTTCGTCTCGTGCGGCCTCGGCCTGATTGCGCGAGCATGCGGTTTCAGCTTGTGGAGCTTCGTCGTGTACATCAAGGACGAACTGCTGATCGTGCTCGGCACGTCCACATCTGAAGCGGCCTTACCGCAGTTGATGGAAAAACTCGAACGACTCGGATGCGCTCGGGGGATTGTCGGACTGGTTGTGCCGACGGGCTACTCGTTCAATCTCGACGGCACCAATATCTACATGACACTGGCGGTGCTATTCCTCGCGCAGGCCACGAACACCCATTTGACGATTGTTCAGGAGATCACGTTGCTGGCGGTGACGATGCTGACCTCGAAGGGCTCAACCGGCGTCACGGGGGCGGGTTTTATCACGCTGGCCGCGAGCCTGTCGGTCGTGCCGACCGTGCCGGTGACCGCGATGGTCCTGATTCTCGGTATTGACCGTTTCATGTCCGAGTGCCGCGCGCTGACGAATACGATGGGTAACGGCGTGGCGTCGATCGTGATTGCTGCGTGGGAGAAGGAACTGGATCGGGACAAGCTAAAGACGGCGTTGGCGAGGCCGGTTACGACGTCTGGCGCAGTCGGCGCGGAGGAGGGGGCGGCTGTCGTGGAACGCTTGCCTGAACGTGAAGCGCAACGCTCGATCTGACTACGCCGATGCCGATGCCGATGCCGATGCCGATGCCCATGCCCATGCCCATGCCCATGCCTATGCCTATGCCTATGCCTATGCCTATGCACAGGCGACAGCGACCCGCGCGCGAACTTACACCGGGTACTTGCGAATGCGCGCTCGATGGAGTGGTGATGTACGCGAGGTAGCGTTGCATCGAAGAGCGGTGGTGGAAACGGTGAATACGTTGTTCCAGGGCGACACGGAGTACGGCAAATTCGATTAGTTGAGTCAAGCTCAACAAACCTCGGGCTAAGGAAGAATTGCCCACAACGCCCGCCGTGTTGGCCACTCCGTTGGTTTCCTTGGCAGACCCGTCCGCGACGCACGCAGTGCGGAGTGGGAGCTGATGACACCTTTGTCACTGACGCGGAATGTGCGAGGGCACGGATTCCAGATGCACCACTATCGCAACTGTGCGGGGGGGGGGGCTTAAAAATTAGCGGTTTGAGCCGCTTTCTTTGCTTATCTTTCTTTGCGGCGGCAAAGAAAGTAAGTGCCGCCCCGCACAGGGGCAACACAAATAGACCACTAAGAATTCAAGGAGAGGCCAAAGAAGCCAGATCAAGCAAAGACCAACCCCATAGGCACACAGAAACAACCGCTCCGCAGACAAACACCTAAAAAAGGAGCAGACCAAAACCACAAAAACCCCAAACTCCCGCTACGCGCACCAAAACATTGAGCTAAACTCAAAAAACGAAGAAAGTGCAAAGTGACGGAGACACGATGAACCTCGACGGCCAGACCTACGAATCGCTGACAGCCAACTTCGCCTGGCGAATCCCACCGCACTACAACATCGGCGTCGACGTCTGTGACAAATGGGCCGACGGCTCGGCCCGCCTCGCCTTGATCTACGAAGACGCCGAAGGCGCATCCACCCGCTATACATTCGACGAATTGAAGTCCCTATCGGACCGCTTCGCCAACGCGCTACTCGCATCCGGCGCACAACGTGGCGACCGCATCGGCATCTTCCTGTCGCAGTCCATTGAAACGGCGATCGCCCACCTTGCTGCATACAAAGCCGGCATGGTAGCTGTCCCACTCTTTGCCCTATTCGGCGTGGACGCAATCGAGCACCGCCTCGGCGACAGCGGCGCAGTCGCACTAATCACCGACAACGCCGGCGTGCAAAAAATCGACGAAATCCGCAACGCGTTACCTCACCTGCGTAACGTCTTCAACGTCGACATCGAAAGCGACAGCAACAACGCGCAAGCCCCAGCGCGCTCCTTCTGGCAAGCACTGAACAACGCATCCGCCGACTTCACACCGGCCGACACCGCCGCGGATGACCCCGCGGTCATCATCTACACCTCCGGCACCACCGGTAAGCCGAAAGGCGCCTTGCACGCGCACCGCGTGTTGCTGGGGCACCTGCCAGGTGTCGAACTATCCCAGCAGGGCTTCCCCGCGCACGCCACGCTGATGTGGACACCCGCGGACTGGGCCTGGATCGGCGGCCTGTTCGATGTACTGCTGCCATCCTGGCACCACGGCATCGCAGTACTAGCGCGCCGCTTTGCGAAATTCGACGGCCAGGCCGCCTTCGATCTGATGGCGCGTCATGCGGTCTCGCATACGTTCCTGCCGCCGACCGCGCTGAAGATGATGCGCGGCGTCGAGCATCCCGAACGCTGGGCGCTTGCGCTGCGCTCCGTGGCGAGCGGTGGCGAATCACTTGGCGAGGAATTGATCGGCTGGGGACGTCAAGCGCTAGGCGTGACGATCAACGAGTTCTATGGACAAACCGAGTGCAATGTCGTGGTGTCGTCGTGCGCGGCGTTGTTCGAGCCGAGCTTCGGCGCGATCGGCCGCGCGGTGCCGGGACATCACGTGGCGATCATCGACGCGGACGGCAACGAATTGCCGCAAGGCGCCATCGGCGATATCGCGGTAGCCGCACCCGATCCGGTCATGTTCCTCGGCTATTGGGGCAATGAGTCGGCAACGCGCGAGAAATTCCGTGGCAAGTTTCTGGTCACCGGCGACCTGGGTACGCGCGACGCGGACGGCTTCATCCGCTTCGTCGGCCGTGGTGACGACGTGATCACGAGTGCAGGTTACCGGATCGGACCGGCATCGATTGAAGACTCATTGCTGCGGCATCCGGCGGTTTCGATGGCCGCGGTGATCGGCGCGCCGGATCGCGAGCGCACTGAGATCGTCATGGCGTTTGTGGTGCTGAATCCCGGTTTCATTGGCGACGAGGCCCTGGTGCGCGAAATTCAGCAGCATGTCAAAACACGCCTCGCCGCGCACGAATATCCGCGCGAGATCCGCTTCGTGGAAAGCCTGCCTCTGACCGCTACCGGCAAGGTGATTCGCAAAGCGTTGCGTGCGGAGCTCGCGCACGATGCGGAGAATCCTGCCGGGGGGAATCCAGGTCTGTAGCAGCGTGCCAGGCGCTGCGTAGAGATGCCGATAAACTTTGCATCGGTCCTGCGGGTGTGCTGTCTGCGCTATCTGTCGATGCGCACGAAGAAGGGCGCGAGCGTGCTCGATGTTTCGCGAGAGCCGGCGGCAGCGGTCAACGAGGCGAGGCTGCTGATTCAGCAGACGGTTTGATGCTTGAGGCAGTGCGAAGCTGCGGCGGCTTCGCACTGTATGAGGGCGTCAAGGTAAGCCCGGCGTTCAGGACGTTGAGGACGTTTAAGGAAACAGGTTGCGATTCGGGAAATCGCCGTCACTCTCCCAGAGACCCGGTTCTTGCCGTTGTGTGAGTTGCCACTTGCCGCCGATAAAACGGTAGGTGGCGTAACGCGTCACAAAGTCGTCGCCCGTGCCTGGTGCGCTCGCCACCTGCTGGATCTCATCCGCACCGCCTTTGCGGGAGGGCGAAATTTTCCAGTTCGCCTTACCGGTTCTGGCGAGCACCAGGGCGCCGCTCTTGCCGTCGTCCGTGGCGTATTGCATGGCATCCAGGGACTGCTGGGCCGGCATCAGGATTTCCGTGGCCGGTCCGCTGTAGGAACCCATTGGGGCGGTGGCGTCGACGGTCATAAACAGGACCGGGCCCGGCACGCCATGCAACGGCGCGGTTTCCACGCGTGCGAGCGGATAGTCCAGTTGCCGCGTCGCCGCGATCGCGCCCGATGCCGACACCAACCGCAATTGCGCTTTCGCGAGCGGCTTCAGGTCCTTTCCGGGCAGACCTTCCTCGGCGGCGCCGCTGCCCCACATTTGCTGCTGCAGAGCCGGCGTGATGCGCTCGTCTTCGAGGAGTTCGATGGTGTCGCCCGCTGCGCCCGGCACGCGTTGCGCGACCCAATAGCCGGACGGCACGGCAGCGGCCGATGTTTGCGTGGTGGTCTGTGATCGGTCTTCCGCTTGAACTTGCGCCGTAGTTTGCGATGCCGCTGAGTCGTCGGTGAAAACCGGTGTGAAATCGATGTTCGGGATCACGAAGGTTTCGCTCGTCGCCGATCCGGGCTGCTGGTAGGTGACCACCGACGTATTCTTGTGCGCCGTCTGCACGTTGACCGTGATGCCCGGTTGAATATCGATGCAACCGCCCGATTGCGCCAGCGCCTGTTGAGCGGGTGTTGCCGCGGCCTCGTGGCTGCGGCTGTCGCCGTTGGGCAGCGTGAGCTGTGCGAGCGCCTGGGCCGATGCGCACATCACGCCTGGTTTGGTGGCGATCAGGTCGTCCGCCATGGCTTGATTGCCTAGCAAAACGGCCCCGGCGAGGAGCAAGGCAAAACGGGTATGCGACATCTACTGCCTTTTGTTGTAGGGTCCAGGCGCGGATTATAGAAAATACACACCGGCGCAACAAGGACGCTACCGGGGCGCGGCGAGCATGCGGCAAGCACGCAACAGGCGCGGATCCGCTTGCATGCTACGATGCTTCGCTCGTTGAAAAGAACGTCGGAGACATAGATGCGTCC
The DNA here is from genome assembly GCF_046027825.1 of Paraburkholderia sediminicola. Taxonomy (GTDB): domain Bacteria; phylum Pseudomonadota; class Gammaproteobacteria; order Burkholderiales; family Burkholderiaceae; genus Paraburkholderia; species Paraburkholderia sediminicola_D. Next base: position 56,559 of record NZ_JAQQDU010000038.1, on the reverse strand, counting down.
AGAGAGTGCAGCCCGTTTCGATGAAGAGTTTGCGCCTCGCATCGCCGAGGCCATTGCCGCATGTTTTGCCACCACCGTGCATACCGAAGTGCTGCCGTTCGGTGGGCACGGGCATCCCACACGCGTGCGGATTCATGCCGTGCCGATCGAAGACCTGCGCCATTACCCGCATCCTTTGAATTTGTTCCTGACCTGGGATAGCGACGAGATTGAACGGCTGATGGGTGCGGAAGGGCCGGCGCGCTTTGCCGGCTATCTGGCTGCGTTGCCGCGCAAGCTCGAAGCCTGGCGCCATGTGCGCGAACTGGATTTTGTCTCGCACACACAGGCCGAGCCGGCGGTATTGCTCGGCGGCCTCGACTTCGAGTCGTAAGCGGCGTGTAATCGGCGTCGCGCAACGGGCAGCGTGCCACGAATGCTGTGCCGCGAGCACGACGCGGGAAGCACCGCGCAATTCACGCGCGGCGTTGATTCATCGGAGGGTTACGCCGCTGCGCCGATCTGGAAGAAGCTCACGCTTTGCACCAGACCCGATGCCTTGCTCTGCACCGCATCGGCAGCCGCGGCCGCTTGCTCCACCAAAGCCGCATTGCTTTGCGTCACCTGATCCATCTGCGTGACCGCATCGTTCACTTCCGCAATGCCCGCTGCCTGATCCACGCTGGCGGTCGCGATCGCCTCGACGATGCGCGTCACGCTGCCCGCGCTTTGCACCACGCCATCCATCGTATTGCTCGCGTGGTTGATCAACTGCGTACCGGCGTCGATCGTGGCAACCGACTCGCGAATCAGTGCCTTGATCTCGCGCGCGGCATCGGCTGAGCGTTGGGCGAGACTACGCACTTCGCTCGCGACAACCGCAAAGCCACGCCCCTGCGTGCCGGCACGCGCGGCTTCAACGGCCGCGTTGAGCGCCAGAATATTGGTCTGCGCGGCAATCGCTTCGACCACGGCGATGATATCGACGATGCGTTTGGACGCCGCGTCGATCTGGCCCATTGTGCGTACCGCGTCGGTCATCACGCTGCCGCCGTCGCGCGCCGCTTGCGCAGCGGTTTGCGCGAGTGTGGTGGCTTCGCGCGCGTTGCTGGCGTTGCGCTGAACCGAGTCGGTGAAATGCTGCATCGACGCGGCGGTTTCTTCGAGCGACGCGGCCTGTTGTTCGGTGCGCGCCGACAGGTCGAGGTTGCCCGCGGCAATCTCCTGCGTCGCCGACGAGATCGTGTGCGCGCCTTCGCGAATCTCGCTGACGATATGGCGCAAACGCTGGTTCATTTCATTGAGTGCGACCAGCAACTGGCCGGTTTCGTCGCGGCTCACCACGGTGACATCGGCGCGCAGATCACCTGCCGCAACCGCTTGCGCGACCCCCACCGCCTGCCTGACCGGCAATGTGATGCTGCGGCTCAGGAACCAGATCGCGAAGGTGCCCACGCCGAGCGCGCAGATCACAACCGACAGCAGCAGCGTGCAGGCGAGCGTGTACGCGCGTTCGGCGGCCTCGCTCGTGCGCACGTTGGAGTCCTGCGCCTGCTGCATCACCGAGGCGACGATGTCGTCGATAGCGGCGGTCGGCGCGCGGTCGATACCTTTGACCAGGCCGTCGACGACGTGCGCCGTATTCGGATCGGCCGCGTCATAGTGCTTGAGCGCGTCGAGGTAGCTATCCTGCAACGAGGCGTGTGTGGCGAGCGCCTTGTCGACGCCGTCCACGTTGGCGCCTAGTGCATTCAACTGATCTTTCAGTCGCAGCAGGGCGGCGTGCGTCGTGCCGCTTTCCTTGCTGAAGGCGTCGCGGTGTTGGGTGAACGAAGCGGGATCAGCGCCGCGCAGCAACAGGTCTTTCCATTCCTGCACCTGCTTCTTGAATTCGACCTGCGCGACCCGTGCGGTGTCGGCGGCTTGCGCATACTGGCCGAGCGTTTGCGCGGACTGAATTTGCAACGCATGCGTATTGGACAATGCATGCCAGCCTTCGAGACCTACCACCATCGTGGCGGCGAGCAGCACAGCGCCGAGCAGTGCCAACTTAACGGCGATCTTCAGATTTCTATAGAACGTCACTACGATTTCCTTTGGCGAACCTTAGTCCAGCTTGAATTGCGTCACGGCATTGGCAAGACTCACGGCCTGGCTTTGCAAGGCAGCGGCGGCGGCCGTGGATTCTTCGACCAATGCGGCGTTCTGTTGAACCATTTCGTCCAGTTGGCTGACCGCGCGGTTCACTTCCTGAATCCCACGTGTTTGCTCGTTGGCCGCCTGGGTGATTTCGGAAATGATGGTCGTCACGTTGGCGACGTTGCTGACGATCTCCGTCATCGTCGCGCCGGCCTGGCGCACCTGGCCCGAACCGGAGGTGACGCTCGCCACGGTCGATTCGATCAGCGCCTTGATTTCCTTTGCCGCCTGCGCGCTGCGTTGCGCGAGGCTGCGCACTTCACCGGCCACCACGGCGAAGCCGCGGCCCTGTTCGCCGGCGCGTGCGGCTTCCACCGCGGCGTTCAACGCGAGGATGTTGGTCTGGAACGCGATGCCGTCGATCACACCGATGATGTCGGAGATCTTCACCGACGCATGTTCGATCTCGCCCATCGTCGTAATCACTTCGGAGATCACCACGCCGCCGCGCGAGGCGACCTGCGATGCGGACACGGCCGTATCGTCGGCCTGCTTCGCGGCGCTGGCCGATTGCGTGACCGTCGAGGTGATTTCTTCCATCGACGCCGCCGTCTGTTGCAGGCTGGCCGCTGCGGATTCGGTGCGGCCCGACAAGTCGACGTTGCCCGCGGCAATTTCATTGGCGGCGACGCGCACCGATTCGCTGGCATCGCGAATCTGGCGCATCACGTGGCTGAGTTTGTCGATGAAGGTGTTGAACGAACGCGCGATCTGCGCGACTTCGTCGTTGCCGACGGCCGGCAGGCGTTGTGTCAGATCGCCTTCCCCCGAGCCGATCGCGTCCATCGCATCACGTACTTTCGACAGGCGCTGGAACGACACGGCGGTGACCGCGGCCACGATCGCGGCGGCGATGGCGGCGATCACGATCAAGGCGATCACTGAGGCGGTCAACAGCGATCGCATGCCCGCCGTCGCTTCCGATTTGTCGAGCGCAACGACCGCATACCAGTCGGTGCCGGGAATGGCCTCGGCGCGCAGCAGCTTCGTGCTGCCGCTCACGTTGACTTCGACCGGGTGCCCGGCGCTGAAGAACGCGGCCAGCTTGTCGCCGGTAAGCGCGGGCGCGAGGTCCGTTACGGGCTTCAAGGTCAGCCTGGCGTCCGGGTGCGCGACGATATGGCCGCTCGCGTCGATCAACATGCCGAAGCTCGCGGGCGTCGGATGAATCGCCTTGACGTTGGCAATCACGCTGTCCATTGCGACGTCGCCGGACACCACGCCTTTCACCACGCCGTCGCGTACCACGGGCGCAGCGAATGCGACCACCAGCTTGCCCGTGCCCACATCGACATACGGTGGCGTCACCACCGGCTTGCCGGCGGCTGCGGCCTGCTTGTACCAGGGGCGGCCGGTCGGATCGTAGTCGGGCGGAATGCCGGTCGGGTCGGAGAACTTCGCGGTCTTGTCCGCGTAGCCGACGTACACATTGGTGAACTTGCCGGCTGCTGCGATCTGCTTCAACGCGGCGGACGGATCGGGCTGCAGCACAGCGTCTTGCAGCGAATTGATCATCTGACTATTGGATGCGATCCAGTCTTCGATACCGTCTGCATGACCGCTTTCGACAGCGTTCAAACTGCTTTCAATAGCATCGGCGTTGTACGAGTTGGCGACGACATAGTTGAGAACCGCGTTAGCAGCGAGCGCAACCACAACGATGGCGACGCACAGGGCGACGATGCGCGCGCGAATGGAGGAGAACATGTCGGGAGTCTTTCGGAGTAAGCAGTGAGCCGTAGTCGGTGAGGCGGGGGCCTCATACGCGGTATACGGCGCGGCCAGTGGGGACTTGAGCGGGAAAATCTTACAGTTTGGGACGCTTACCGGGAAAACCGCTTGTGGCGGCGCGTCGCGATGCTTCACACTTTTTCTTTCGAAGCGGCTTTTTCAATAGATGCCGAAACAGCGGCTCTGTGATGGTCTGCCAGGCGCTGTATTCGTATGACAATAACGGTGGGCACGGCGCACGACGACGCGAATGCATAAAAAAAAACGGCCGCTGCTTTTTATCGCAGCGGCCGTTTTTTTGGCTACGGACTGAATTGAAAATTAGCTTCCCAGCGCCGGATCGCTCATGCTGCTCTTGCCGGTTTCCACGTGTCCGGCGAGGCGTCGCGCGAACGATGGGTCCGTATCGACCGTAATGACCAGGTCGTACCAGCCATAGGCGTTGCGCAGATCGAGGTACAACTGTTCAGTATCGCCGCCGCGTACCGAATGCTTGACCACGTTGTTCGCGTCATAGGCATTGACGATGGTGAACTGGCAGCGCGCGCTACCGACGTTCTCCAGGCGCAATTGCAGGTTGCCGTTCGCGACGTCGTAGCCTTCGGCGACTTCCGGCCGCGCGATATCGGAGCCGTTCCACCAGCTTCTCGCGACCGGCTTGCCCGCGAAGCGGCGCAGAAAACCGTTCGGGCCGTAGACCGTGAAATCGTACGTGCCGTCGATATTCAAAGGCAATTGATCTTGCAGCCGCTTGCCGGCTTCGACCGTATACGTAAGCGGTGCGGCGAGACCATTCGCGGCATAGACGAGAAACACGGCGCCCGTGCGGCCCGTGTTGACGAAACGCATCGTCAGCTTGTTCGCCGAGCCTTCACCGTGCACGCGCACGAACAATTCGTACGGCAGCGCGCGAGCCGGGCGCACGCCGGGCTCCTGCTTCGGCACGGCCTGCAGGAGCGGCGGCAGCGGCACATAGTCAGGATGGCGGTTCTGATCGGGCGGTACATAGCCGCTCGTGCTCGGCAGCGTCGGGAACGCGTCGTTCGGGGTGCTGAAGTTGAACGCCGACATCAGATCGCCGCAGACCGCGCGACGCCACGGCGTGATGTTCGATTCGCCGAGATTGTGCTGCTGGCCGAAGCGCTTTTCGATGAAACGGATCACCGACGTATGGTCGAACAGTTCCGAGCACACGTAGCCGCCTTTCGACCACGGCGAGACCACCAGCATCGGCACGCGCGGGCCGAGTCCGTACGGACCCGCCGGCGTACTACCGTTGCCCGCATAGTATTCATTGCTGGTGTCGACGGTGGACAAACCGTTTGCGCTCGTTGCCGGTGCGAACGGCGGCGCCATGTGATCGAAGAAGCCGTCGTTCTCGTCGTAGTTGATCAGCAGAACGGTCTTGCTCCACACCTCGGGATTCGACGTGAGGATCTGCAAGACCTGATCGATGTACCACGCACCATAATTGGACGGCCAGTTCGGGTGCTCGGAGTACGCTTCCGGCGCGACGATCCACGAGACTTGCGGCAGCGCATTGTTCTGCACGTCGCGCTTGAGGATGTCGAAGTAGCCGTCGCCGTTCGCCGCGTTGGTGCCCGTGCGCGCGTTGTCATAGAGCGGATTTCCCGGCTGCGCGTTGCGGTACTGGTTGAAGTAGAGCAGCGAGTTGTCGCCGTAGTTGCCGATATACGGGTTTTGCGTCCAGCCCCACGAGCCGCTTGCGTTGAGTCCCGTACCGATGTCCTGATAGATCTTCCAGGTGATGCCGGCGTTCTGCAGCACTTCCGGATAGGTGGACCAGCCGTAGCCGGCCTCCGCGTTGTCGATCACCGGTCCGCCGCCGCTGCCGTCGTTGCCAACCCAGCCGCTCCACATGTAGTAGCGGTTCGGGTCGGTCGGGCCCATCAGTGAGCAGTGGTAGGCGTCGCAGATCGTGAACGCGTCGGCGAGTTGGTAGTGAAACGGGATATCGTCGCGCGTGAGGTAGGCCATCGTCGTGGTGCCCTTGGACGGCACCCATTGATCGTAGCGGCCGCCGTTCCATGCAGCGTGCGTGCTGGTCCAGTCGTGCGCGAGGTCCTGCAGGAATTGCAGGCCAAGATTCGGCGCGGTGGGGCGGAACGGCAATACATAACCCAGATCCGCGGCGAGCGGCTGATACCACACCGGCAGACCGGTAGGCAGATTGATCGCGCGCGTGTCGCCGAAGCCACGTACGCCCTGGAGCGTGCCGAAGTAGTGGTCGAACGAGCGGTTTTCCTGCATCAGCACGACGATGTGTTCGACGTCGCGAATGCTGCCGGTCTTGTTGTAGGCGGGAATCGCGAGCGCGTTGCGAATGCCCAGCGGCAGCATGCTCAACGCGGTGGCGGAACCGGCGGCGTGCGCGGCGGAGCGCAGAAAATCACGGCGATTTTTTGAAGTCATGGTTTTGGCTTTCGATCTTCACAAGAGGAACGAACCAGGCGGCGCGCGAGCGTGAGCCGCGCGTCGCGTGGGGCACGGAACTCAATCTACGGTGTGGATGACGGGTGTGGCGAGCGGCGCCGAAGCAGCAGCGGACAGCGCCGCGTTGGCGCTTGATGCGGGCAGTGCGGGGGTTTGAATCGTGAGTACGGGTGATGCGGGTGAGGCGTACGGCGGGTTCGCCGGCAATACTTGCGTGGTGCTGCCGTTATCGCTGCCACTATCGGTAGAACTAACCGAATTCGTGTCTGCTGCCTTGTCGTCGTCGTTGCTGCAGGCGCCCAGCAGCGAACACAAAGACATGGCGATCAGTGCACCTGCCAAACGTTTGCGATGCAAGGCAACAGTCGGCTTCGACAGGACGGACATGAAATGTCTCCGGCACAGGGGAGGATGCTCCAGGGCATCCATGTGCCCAGGTCAGCGATGCGCAAGAATAGTCGCTTACCTGTGTAACTTTTGTGAAGATGTGGAAGTTTGGGTATTTGTTGAGACTTGGGCGGCCGTCAATCCTGGATCGCGACGATGGCTTCGATCTCGACGGTAATATTGCCCGGCAGGGAGCCCACACCGACCGCCGAGCGCGAATGCCGGCCGGCATCGCCGAATACATCGACGAAGAGATCCGAGCAGCCATTGATCACGCGCGGATGCTCGGTGAAATCCGGCGCCGCGTTGACCATGCCCAGTAGCTTGACGACGCGTTTCACCCGCCGCAAATCGCCCAGTTCGTTATGCAGTACGGCTAGCAGGTTCAGGCCGACCATCTGCGCGTGCCGGTACGCTTCGTCGGCGCTGACAGTGGCGCCGACCTTGCCGGTCATCAGCGAGCCGGTTTCGTCGAGCGGGCCCTGGCCGGATAGAAACAGCAGATTCCCCTCGCGTGTGCAGTGCGTGAAATTGCCGATCGGCGTCGGCACTTGCGGGAGCTTGAGGCCGCGCGTGTGCAGCCGGTCGTAGCAGTTCATCGATGGGGAAGTGATGGTGAGCGGTCTTTAAGGAATCAGCGTTGCGCGAGAGGTGCGGCTAAGTGCTTTGAGCGTTGGGCGATTACGCCGCCGGCTCCTGCTCGCGGTGCCGCCAGCCGAGGCGTGCTTCGATACGGGCGGCCACCGCCTGCACGGCTTGTGCGAAACGTTCGGTGCCGAGTGCGGCTTTTGCCTCGGGCATCACGATGGAAATCGTGAAGACGCACGCGCCGGTGTTATCGAGCACGGGCGCCGCGAGACACGCCACGGACGCATCCGATTCGCCAATCTGAATTGACAGCCGCGCCTCCAGCGCTTCGCGGGCAATCTGTGCGAGTACTTGCGGACGGGTTTCCGCGCGACCGGTAGGCGAGCTTTGCGCATGCTGCGCGAAGAACGCGACCCGTTCGGCATCGGGCAGGTGCCCGACGAGCAAACGGCCGGACGCGGTCCAGTTCAGCGGCACGCGGCTGCCTACGCGCGAGGTCACACGAAAATGCCCGGGACCTTCGGCCATTTGCTGCACGACCATCATGCCGTCTTCGAGTCCGCAGACCTGCACGGTTTCTTCGACTTCGGCAGAGAGACGCTGCATTTCTTCATGAGCGACCGCGAGGTAGTCGAGCGAGCTGGCGTACGTCAACCCGTAACCATACAGACGCGAGCCGAGCCAGATCGTGCCGTCCATGCGCCGCGCCAACAGGTTCTTCTCGACCAGATCGTTGATGATCGAATACACCGTGGACAGCGGCGCGCCAACCATGCGCGCGACTTCATAGGCGGTGGCGGGGCGGTTCGCTTGCTGGAGCGCGTCGAGAATCTGCACAGCACGATCGATCGCGCTGGTGCGCGTGCGTGGCGCGGCGCCTTCCTCCGGACTTTTAGCCGGGGTTTCGGCGGCGGCGGCCGTTGCAGGTGCTGCTTCGGACGCGGTAGGTCGGGACGTGCGAGCCATCGTGCTCCTCTGACGCAGGTTGTTTTTGTCCAGTTGACGCTGGGTGATTGTATGCTAGACTGATCCGTAATTACAACATATATTCCATAATTAAGAAATACCAGGTTGGAGGCGCTTCATGGACATTCGCTCTCGCTTTGGCTTACGCCCTGTCATCAATGCTTCAGGCACGATGACGAGTCTGGGCGCGTCCAGTGTCAGCGCACCGGTGATCGAAGCGGTAGCGCAGGTGCTGCCGCAATTCGTCGAGATCGACGATCTGCAACGCAGAGCTTCGGCGGTGATTGCCGATGCGTGTGGCAGTGAAGCCGGATACATCACCGCGTCGTGCTCGGCGGCGATCACGCTTTCCATCGCCGCCACCATGACGGGCGACGACCACGGCCTGATCGAACGGCTGCCTGACACGAGCGCCATGGAGCGTAATGAAGTCGTGATTCAAACGGGCCACCTTGTCAATTATGGCGCACCGGTGGACCAGGCAATCCGTCTATCTGGCGCGCGCGTCGTGCCGGTGGGTGCGGCGACAGAAGCGCACGGCTATCAACTGAATACCGCCATCACCGAACGCACAACCGCCGCGCTTTACGTGGTCTCGCATCATACGGTGCAATTCGGCATGACCCTGCTCGAAGAATTCATTGCGGTCGCGCACGCGAAAGGCGTGCCCGTGATCGTCGACGCGGCTTCCGAATACGACCTCAAGCAATTCATTGCAGCCGGTGCCGATCTTGCGCTCTACTCGGCGCACAAATTTCTCGGTGGGCTGACCGCCGGCATCGTCGCGGGTAAGAAAGCGCTGGTCCGTGCCGCGTATTTCCAGAATGGCGGCATTGGCCGCGGCATGAAAGTGGGCAAGGAAGGCGTTGTGGGCGCGATCGCCGCGCTCGAACAATGGCAGCGGCGCGACCATGTCGCGGTTCGCGCCCGCGAACGCGGTTACCTCACGCTGTGGCGCGAGACCTTGAATCGTTGCGACGGCGTCTGGGCGGAGATCGACGCCGACCCGACCGGCAATCCGCTCGACCGTCTGAAATTGCATATCGATCCCAGGCAGGCTCGTATCACTGCGTGGGATCTCGCCGATGCACTTGCGCGGCCGCCCGAAGGCGAGGCGCCCGTGATCGTGCGAGATCATGAGGCCGAACTGCATTTCTTTTTCCTCGACCCGTGCAATCTGCATCCGGGCGAAGAACAGATCGTACTGGCGCGGCTCACGGCCGAACTAGAGCGCGCGCGACAGTCGCCCGAACCTGTTGTCACGCCGTTCTACCAGCGCGACGCGCGCCGCATTGCCGCGCGCCGGAATTGGCCCGATTGATTTTCTCCCGGTTCATATCGATTCATCGATGACCGTTGTTTGACCGTAGCACCGGACTCCGTTCCGGTGCCGCTTTGACTTGCCCGCTTAGTACTACTGATATCGCCGGAACGTCACCGTGTAACCGGCGTCCGTCTTTCTATCGACTTGAGGAAACCATGATGCACAAACAGATTCTTCGTGCGGCCATCGCGTTCGCTGCTGCCGGACTCGCCGCGCAGGCCGCCCGCGCGCAAAGCAGCGTGACGCTGTACGGTATCGTCGATGCCGGCTTTACCTACACCAATAATCAGAAGGGTGAGAGCGCGTATCAGGCGACGCAGGGCAATGTGCAGGGTTCGCGCTGGGGCCTGCTCGGCAGCGAAGATCTGGGTGGCGGCAACAAGGTGCTGTTCAAGCTGGAAAACGGCTTCAGCCTGGAGAGTGGCGCAGCCGGTCAGGGCGGCCGCATGTTCGGCCGCAGCGCATGGGTTGCGCTTTCCAACAACACGGCGGGCACGATCACGCTCGGCCGTCAGTACAACAGCGTGCAGGATTATCTGTCGAACATGCAGATCAATGGCATCGGCGCGATGAGCCAGTACGGCAACGCGATCTACGACAACGACGATATCAACAACACGTACCGCACGGACAACGCGGTCAAGTACACCACGCCGACGTATGCCGGGTTCACCGCAAACGCGATGTACGCGTTCTCGAACACCGCGGGCCAGTTCGCCAACAATCGCGCATGGAGCGTCGGCGCCGATTACGTGAACGGTCCGCTGCACCTTGACGCGGCTTACTCGCGGGTCAATCAGCCGGCTAGCAACACCGCGGGCGCAGCGCCGTCGGACAACTACTACAGCACGAGCTCGTCGATTATCAGCGGCGTGCAGCGCAACCAGGTGTGGGGCGCGGGTGGTTCGTACGTGTTCGGCCCGGCAACCGTTCTCCTGCTGTACACAAACTCGCAATTCCAGTTGCTCAACGGCGGCAGTCTGCGTTTTGCCAACTATGAAGCCGCGCTTAAGTATCAACTCACGCCCGCTACGCTGCTCGCGCTCGGCTACATCTACACGACGCAGAACACCAGCGGCACGACGGCCACCAATGCTCACTACAACCAGTTGAGCGTGGGCGGCGAGTATTTCCTGTCGAAGACCACCGACCTCTACCTGAACGGCATCTACCAGCGCGGTTCCGGTTCGCACGCATGGATCGAAGGCATCTCGAACCCGTCGAGCAACAACGGCCAGTTCGTGACCGTCGCCGGCATCCGCCACAAGTTCTAAGTACGCCGCCCGCGCCGCTGCTCATACAACATTCCGCTTAACGGAAGCCGCAGCGCGGATCTTTCTCTTCAGGAGCACCTATGGCGACCGTTCAAGGAAGTCTGTTACTCGTCTATGCATTGATTGCCATCATCGCGCTGGTCGTGTTGATCGCGCGCTTCAAGATGAATCCGTTCATCACGTTGATGATGGTGTCGGTGGCGTTGGCACTGGCCGTCGGCATGCCGGCGACGTCGATTCTCAAGTCGTTCGAAACCGGTGTGGGCGGCACGCTCGGGCACATTGCCATTGTGGTCGGTCTTGGCACGATGCTCGGCAAGATGATGGCCGAATCGGGCGGGGCGGAACGTATCGCGCGCACACTGATCGACCTGTTCGGGCCGAAGAACGTGCATTGGGCGATGATGTGCATTGCATTCCTCGTCGGCTTGCCGGTGTTCTTTGAAGTCGGTTTCGTGCTGCTGATTCCGATCGCGTTCAATGTCGCGCAGCGGACCGGTACGTCGATGATTCGCGTCGGCATTCCGATGGTGGCGGGTTTGTCCGTCGTGCACGGGCTGATTCCGCCGCACCCGGCGGCTTTGCTCGCGGTCACGGCATACAACGCGGATATCGGCCACACGATTTTCTACGCGCTGATCGTCGGCATTCCGACCGCGGCCATTGCCGGTCCGCTGTTCTCCAAGCTGATCGCGCGCTTTGTCGTGCTCGAGGGTATCAACCCGATGGCGCAGCAGTTCATCGAACAGGACGCGAAGCGCTCGCATCAGGAACTGCCGGGCTTCGGCATCACGTTGTTGACGGTGTTGTTGCCGGTGTTGTTGATGCTGGTCGGCAGTTGGGCCGATGTGATCGCGCCGGCCAAATCGTCGCTGAACAACGCACTGCGTTTGATCGGGCACCCGGACATGGCTTTGTTGCTGGCCGTGCTGTTGAGCTTCTATACGTTCGGCAAGTCGCGCGGCTTTAACCGCGAGCAGATTCTCAAGTTCACTAACGAGTGTCTTGCACCGACTGCGAGTATTACGCTGGTGGTTGGGGCGGGTGCGGGTTTTGGGCGCATTCTGATCGATAGCGGTGCCTCGAAGGCGATCGTCGATGTGGCGACCGGCGCGCACGTTCCCCTGTTGATTCTCGCGTGGCTGGTGGCGGCGTTGATTCGTGTCGCGACGGGTTCTGCGACGGTTGCGATGGCGACGGCGGCCGGCATCATTGCACCGATCGCCGCGGCGGCGGCGGGCACGGTAGGCGGGGTGCGGCCAGAGTTGCTGGTGCTGGCCACCGGTGCGGGTTCGCTGATCCTCTCGCACGTGAACGACGGCGGCTTCTGGCTGGTGAAGGAGTACTTCGGCATGACCGTGCCGCAGACCTTCAAGACGTGGACTGTCTGCGAAACGATCATTTCGGTGACGGCGCTGGTCTTGACCTTGGGGTTGTCGACCGTGATTTAAGCGGGGAGGTTTTGTCGCGGCGTGTCTTGAGGATGCGCCGCGATTTTGCATTGCGCGCACCCGTTCGCATGCCTATCACCGCGATCTACCCGTTATAAAAGACGCGATTGTCTGGCGCGAGTGCCTGCAGTCTTGGTGAGTTTTAACGCTGACGCGAAACAAACGCGGCAATCGCCTCATTCAACGCACCCGGTGCATCGCGATGCGGCGAATGTCCGCAAGCGTCGAGTTTGACCAATTGTGCATGTGGCACGCGCTCGGCGATCGCATCGATCTGCGCCATCGTGCCGTAGTTGTCGTCGTGACCTTGCACTGCGAGCAGAGGTTGCTTGATGGTGGCCAGTTCATCGGTGATGCACCATTCCCTGAACGCCGGATTCAACCAGATATCGTTCCAGCCATAGAACGCGGAATCGACGTCGGCGTGATAGCGGCTGAGCTTGCTGCGCAGATCGGTGGTTTCGTAGAGCTGCTTGGTCTGCGCGATGCTTTCCACCGAGATATCTTCGACGAACACGTGCGGCGCGATGGCTACCGCGCCTGCCAATGCATCCGAATGTATCGCTGCGTAGAGCAGTGCGATCGAGCCACCGTCGCTATGGCCGATCAGCCACATACGCTTGCGCTCCTCAATGCTTATATCGAGCGCATCGAGCAAAGCGGGCAAGATGTCGCGCGCTTGCGCGGTCATGAAATCGACTGGCCATTTGACGCCGTGCTCACGCGGCGTAGAAAGTCCATAACCGGGCCGCGAGTAAACGAGGCCACGCATGCCGAGCCTCTCGCACAACGCTTGCGGCCAGTCGCGCCACATCGCAATCGATCCGAGTCCTTCGTGCAGAAAAACGGCGATCGGTGCATTGCCCGCTGCTTCATTCACCCACCGATATTCGATGCGCAAGGGGCCATGCGATGCCGTGGCGGGCAACTCAGCGAAGTCGCTAACAGAGTGTGCGGTTGCGGGGTTCTGCATGGATCACCTTATGACTGTTCGCGCAATTTGAAACGCTGAATTTTGCCGGTAGCGGTTTTCGGTAAATCGTCGACGAACAGGATATCGCGCGGATACTTATGTGGCGCGAGCCGGTCCTTGACGAAGGCCTTCAACTCATCCGCCAGTATCTCAGACGGCGCGAATTCGCGCTTCAACACCACGAACGCGCGGGTCTTGACGAGGCCGCCGTGATCTACGCCGACGACTGCCGCTTCGAGCACCGCATCGTGCTGCACCAGCACCATCTCCACTTCGACCGGCGATACATACTGGCCGCTCACTTTCAGCATGTCGTCGCTGCGGCCCGCGTACACGTAGCAGCCGTTCGCGAGGCGGCAGTACTTATCGCCGCTGCGAATCCACTCACCGAGGAACGTCGCGCGCGACTTCTCGCGATTGCTCCAGTACATCAGCGCCGCGCTCGGCCCTTTGATAAACAGATCGCCGACTTCGCCGTCAGGCACCGCGTGGCCGGCTTCGTCGCGCAGTTCGACTTCATAGCCGGGCACGGGGCGGCCCGTGGTGCCGTATTCGACTGCACCCGCGCGATTCGACAGGAAGATATGCAGCATCTCGGTTGAGCCGATGCCGTCGAGAATTTCGCAGCCGAAGTGCGCGGTGAAGCGCTCGCCAATTTCACGCGGCAGCGCTTCGCCCGCCGACGTGCACACGCGCATCGCGACATCCGCGCGCTCGGGCAGGTTGGGCGAGACGAGCATGCTCGCGTACAGCGTCGGCACCCCGTAGAAAATGGTCGGGCGATGTCGCACGAGGCGCGTGAAAATCGCATCGGCGGTGGGGCGCTCGGCCATCAATACGGCCGTGGCGCCGACCGAAAGCGGGAAGGTCAGACCGTTACCCAGACCATACGCAAAGAACAATTTGGCCGCCGAGAAAACCACATCGTTTTCGACGATGCCAAGAATCGGCTTCGCGTACAACTCGGTGGTCCAGTACAGATTCGCGTGCGTGTGGACGGTGCCTTTCGGCTTGCCGGTCGAACCCGACGAATATAGCCAGAATGCAATATCGTCGCCGCCCGTCGTACATGCTTTGGCGGCCGGCGTGGCCGCGTCGATCAGATCCTTGAGTCGCGGCGCCGTCAAAGACTCGCTTTCGGGCGGCTGTGAGACGATCAACTGGCAACCGTCGTGTTCGGCGGTAGCCAGCGCTTGCGTGACAATCGGCAGCAATGCACCGGATGCGATCACGGCGCGTGCGTGGCTGTGTGTCAGCATGTACACGTAGTCGGCAGCGGTGAGCAGCGTGTTCGCGACGACCGGCACAACGCCTGCATAGAGCGCGCCGAGAAAGGCGATGGGCAGTTCGACGGTGTCGAGCATTACCAGCAGCACGCGTTCTTCCGGATGCACGCCGAGTGTGCGCAATGCGCTGGCGAAGCGCCGGGCCCGTTCTTCGAGTTCACCGTACGTGGTGGTGCCGGTGTCGTCGATATAAGCGGTCTTGCCGGCGCGCGATTCATTCAGTCGAAACAGGTAGGCCGCGAAATTGAATGACGCCGGCGGCGGCTCGACCTTCACGGCGGGTTGACTCGCAGCGGGTTCCAGCAGGGCTTCCATATGTCTCCTCCATCGGGTGGGGCGGTCTGGCTGTTTTGTGCTCATGATCCGCGCGATGCTTTGCTTATTGCTTCCCTTGTGCCGCTACGCCGTGGGTAAATGGGTGTTAGGCGTCAGTGCGTCAATTGCTGCGCTCGATGCCTGAATGGCCGAGCGCCGATGATAGAACCCTAGCGCGCGTAGACCGCCGAGTTCTTCGCCGCCGCCCGCCCGGCCCGGTCCGCCATGCAGCGACGCCGGCATCACGTTGCCGTGGCCGGTTTGGCTCTGCTGGACTGACGGCGAGATCGCATGGACACGCCCATGCGAATCGGCGAGTGCCAGTGCGAGGCGGCCGAGATGCGCGTCGTCGTTCGAATAGATCGACGCAACGAGGGAGCCCTGGCCGCGTTGCGCGAGTGCGACGGCGTGCGCTTCGGGAAGGTCACCGCTCGCTGCGGCGGCGACGCGATAGGGCGCGACAGTCGCCACCGGTCCGAACACTTCGACGTCGTGCAGCAGCGTCGCGCTATCGGGTTCATTCACCACGAACAGATGCGGCGCGACGCAAGCCGCAATCGTTGCGTCCGCATCGATAAGCGGTGCTGCCGAGCCGTCATACGCGAGTACCGCTTCCTCGCGTAACGCGGCGATGCCGGCCAGCACGTTCTCGTACTGCTCGCGGCTCACGAGCGACCCCATTCGCACGGTGTCGTTGCGCGGATTGCCGACAGTGATTTTCGCGAGCTTGGCTTTCAGTGCATCGAGCACCGCTTCGAGCGATGCTTCCGGCACGAACGCACGCCGGATCGCTGTGCATTTCTGACCGGACTTCACGGTCATTTCCCGCACCACTTCCTTGATGAACAGTTCGAAAGAGGGCGTGTCGGGGGTTGCGTCGGCACAGAGGATCGCGCTATTGAGACTGTCGGCTTCGACATTCAGACGCGCGCCGCGCTCGACGAAAGCCGGATGCGCGCGCAGCGTTGCGGCGGTTTGCGCGGAGCCGGTGAACGACACGACGTCGAATGCCTGAATCCGGTCGAGCAGCCCCGCAGAACTGCCGCAGATGACGGACAACGCGCCGGGCGGCAGAATGCCTGCGTCGACCACATCGGCCACCATTCTTTGTGTGAGCCATGCCGTCGTCGTGGCGGGCTTGATGACGACGGGCACGCCGGATAGCAACGCGGGCGCTGCTTTCTCCCACAAGCCCCACGATGGAAAATTGAACGCGTTGATGAAGAGCGCAACGCCGCGCGTCGGCGTGAGCACGTGCTGAACGCTGAACGATTGGTCCTTGCTCAACGATACGGTGTTGCCGTCGCGCAGCGCATGCACGTCGCCGAGCGAGGCACCGAGTTTCGCGTAGTACGACAGCGTGAAGATTCCACCGTCGATGTCGACCGCCGAATCATTGCGTGTGGTGCCGGAGTTCGCGGTCGCGATGGCGTAGTAGTCGTCGCGTTTCGCCTGCAGCAGTTTGACGATCTCGGCGAGGCGGGCGGCGCGCTGTGCATAGGTCAGCTCACGCAAGGCGGCGCCGCCTTCTTCTCGAGCGAAGCGGAATGCCTGGGCGAGATCCAGGCCCTGGCTCGATACGCGCACAAGGGCGTCACCGGTGACCGGATCGGTCAGCGTCACGCCTTCACCGTCGCCCGCGACCCACTGGCCCGCAACGTAGTTTTTCAATAGTTCGGTCATGACGAGTCTCAGGCGGAAGGTGAGGTAGGGGTGAATTCGATCGCGCCTTGCGGCAGCAGATACAGCACCAGCGCCTGCCCATTCGCGACGGTCGGACGGTGCGCGCTGCCGGGGCCGTACACACACCAGCCGGCCGGATGACCGTCGAAGGTGGCGCCCTCGGTGAGCGGCATGATCAGATCGATTTCGCCGTGCGGATGCACGTGGTGCGGACCGGCAATATCTTTCATATCGACCACGTCGACGGAAAAGCCGTGGGTATGCGGCAGTGCCTTGAAGATCCGGCCATAGCGAATGCCGCCGCCTTCGCGGTTGCACAGCCAGCCTTCAGCGACGCCGGTGTGGCAGGCCTCCGCCAGAGCGCGGAAGGTCGTGCCGTCCGCGGGATACGTATCGTTGAGCCACGTGGCCAGCGTGCCGTCGAGCGGCCGACCGGCGAGTTGCTCTGTCACGCCGGCAATCAGGCGTTGGAAATCATGTGGGGACATGCGAGCCTCCAGATCGACGCAGGCACGCACCTTAATTCATGCGTGTTGTTGCGCCGTCTCCGTGACGCTGCCGAAAAACCTCGACAGCGTTTGTTATTGGATCAATATTTGGCGAAAATTAACCGTTCACCTGGCACCTGTCAAGCACTATAGTACATGTAACGCAGTTAAGAGGTAGTTAAACATGAACCAGAATTACACTCCCGCGCCGCTGGACGATCCTGCCGACGAGGACGCAAGCCGCGCGGGTCGAGCTGACAGCGGCGCCAACCCCGGGGCGGAGCGTGGCGGCGAGCGCGAGGAACGCGATCCCTTTCTGACGGCGATGGGTGAGCGCGTGCGCCTGCTGCGCGCGCGCCGCGGCATGACGCGCAAGACGCTGGCGACGGAAACCGGCTTGTCGGAGCGTCATCTGGCTAATCTGGAATCCGGCGTGGGGAATGCGTCGGTGCTGGTGCTGCGGCAGATCGCGGCGACGCTGAACTGCCCGCTGGCCGAAGTGATCGGTGACGAAACCACCGCGTCCGCTGAATGGCTGCTGATTCGCGAACTGCTGCAAGGACGTGATCAGGCAGCTTTGCAGCGCGCCCGCGTGGCGCTAGCCGAGATGTTCGCGCAAGCGCCGCGCGACCCGCGTCGCAAGGACCGGATCGCGCTGATCGGCCTGCGCGGGGCGGGCAAGTCGACCTTTGGACGGATGCTGGCTCAGGAGCGCAAGGTGCCGTTCGTCGAGCTCACGCGCGTGATCGAGCAGCTCGCCGGCTGTCCGCCGTCGGAGATTCATTCCCTCTATGGCGCGAGCGCTTACCGGCGCTATGAACACCGGGCGCTCGAGGCAGTGATTCAGGAGCACGAGCGCGCCGTGATCGCATCGCCGGGTGGCCTGGTGTCGGAGTCGGGCACCTTCAACGCGCTGCTGTCGCACTGCTTCACCGTATGGCTGCAAGCCACGCCGGAAGAGCACATGCGCCGTGTCGTCGCGCAAGGCGACCTGCGGCCGATGTCCGGCAACAAGGAAGCGATGGACGACCTAAAACGCATCCTGGCGGGGCGTAGCGAGCTGTACGGCCGCGCTGACATGACCTTCGACACCAGCGAAAGAACCCTGGCCGACGCCTACTTGCAGTTGCGCGACCGGCTTGCTGCAAGGCTCGCGGCGGAATCGCCGGATGACGCACCGGTCAGTTGACGTGCAGTGCGGTTCCAGGGTTTACGAGTAAATATGCACTAAAGTGCTTTACATGGGTATGACGATGCACTATTGTTCAAAAAAACAAGTTTTGCATCGTCCAGTCAGGAGACGCCCCATGTCCACAGCAGAAACCGCCATCGCGCCGGTCGACTACCGCACCGATCCCTCGCAGTACAAGCATTGGAAACTGAGCTTCAACGGTCCCGTCGCGACCCTCGGCATTGATATCGCCGAGGACGGCGGGATCCGTGACGGCTACAAGCTGAAGCTCAATTCCTATGACCTCGGCGTCGATATCGAACTGCACGACGCCATACAGCGCATCCGCTTCGAGCATCCCGAAGTCAAGACGGTGGTACTGACGAGCCTCAAGGACCGCGTGTTCTGCTCGGGCGCGAACATCTTCATGCTGGGTCTGTCCACGCATGCGTGGAAGGTCAACTTCTGCAAGTTCACCAACGAAACGCGCAATGGCCTCGAAGACTCGTCGCGTCATTCAGGTCTGAAGTTTCTCGCTGCCGTGAACGGTGCGTGCGCAGGCGGCGGGTACGAACTCGCGCTCGCGTGTGACGAAATCTATCTGGTTGATGACCGTTCGTCGTCGGTGTCGCTGCCGGAAGTGCCGCTGCTGGGTGTGCTGCCGGGCACGGGCGGCCTGACGCGCGTCACCGATAAACGCAAGGTGCGCCACGACCGTGCGGACATCTTCTGTACGATGGTCGAAGGGATTCGCGGTGAGCGGGCGAAAGCATGGCGTCTGGTAGACGAAGTCGTGAAGCCGAATCAGTTCGACCAGGCGATTCAGGCACGCGCACTCGAACTCGCCGCACAAAGTGATCGCCCCTCGGACGCGCAAGGCGTAACGCTTACGCGTATCGAACGCACCAATCGTGAAGACGGCCTCACGTACAAGACCCTGGACGTCACGATCGATCGTGCTAAACGCATCGCGACGTTCACGGCCAAAGCGCCGCAAGCGGAACAACCCACCGAGATCGAGACGATCGTTGCTGCCGGCACGAGCTGGTGGCCGCTGCAGTTCGCCCGCGAACTCGACGACGCGATCCTGTCGATGCGCACTAACGAGCTCAGTATCGGCACCTGGGTCTTCAAGACCGAAGGCGATGCCCGTAACCTGCTCGCTGCCGACGCCACGCTGATGCAACACAAGGACCACTGGTTCGTGCGCGAGACCATCGGCCTCTTGCGCCGCACGCTGGCGCGCATCGACGTGTCGTCGCGTTCGCTGTTCGCGCTGATCGAACCGGGTTCGTGCTTTGCAGGCACCTTCGCGGAACTCGCGTTCGCGGCCGACCGCAGCTATATGGCAGCACTGCCGAGCAATGAAGACGAAGAACCGGCGATCACGCTGACGGAAGTCAACTTCGGTCTCTATCCGATGGTCACGCATCAATCGCGGCTCGCTCGACGTTTCTACGAAGAAGCCGAACCGCTTGATGCGGTGCGCTCGAAGATCGGCCAGGCGATCAAGCCGGTTGAAGCCGAGCGCCTGGGTCTCGTAACCGCATCGCCCGACGATATCGATTGGGCCGACGAAATCCGCATCGCGCTCGAAGAACGCGCGGCGATGTCGCCGGATGCATTGACCGGCCTGGAAGCGAATCTGCGCTTCAACGGTCCGGAGACGATGGAGACGCGTATTTTTGGGCGTCTCACCGCATGGCAGAACTGGATCTTCAACCGGCCGAACGCAGTGGGCGAGAAGGGCGCGCTCAAGGTGTACGGCAAGGGCAGCAAGGCGCAATTCGACGTCTCGCGCGTTTGATGCTTTTCGACGCGACGTAACGTAACTGAACGCAGCGCCACCTGCCTGATACGCGCCTCTCATCCGCTAGCTCTGTATTCCGACCAAGGAACCGACCATGTCATCAATCAACTACAGCGAAAAGATTCCGAACAACGTCAATCTCGCCGACGACCGCGCACTGCAACGCGCGCTCGAACAATGGCAGCCGAACTTTCTGTCGTGGTGGGGCGATATGGGCCCGGAAGGCTCGCATGGCTACGACGTGTATCTGCGCACGGCGGTGAGCGTCGATGCGGGCGGCTGGGCGCATTTCGATCACGTGAAGATGCCGGACTATCGCTGGGGGATTTTCCTCACACCCGGCGAGCAGGATCGCAAGATTCATTTCGGCGAGCACAAGGGTGAGGCTGCGTGGCAGGACGTGCCCGGTGAGCATCGCGCGAACCTGCGCCGTATTATCGTCACGCAAGGCGATACGGAACCGGCTTCGGTCGAGCAGCAACGGCATCTGGGGTTGACCGCACCGTCGATGTACGACCTGCGCAACCTGTTCCAGGTGAATGTGGAGGAAGGGCGCCACCTGTGGGCGATGGTATACCTGCTGCATCGCTACTTCGGCCGCGACGGTCGCGAGGAAGCCGAAGCACTACTCGGCCGCCGTTCGGGCGACGAAGACAATCCGCGCATTCTCGGCGCCTTCAACGAGAAAACACCGGACTGGCTCGCGTTCTACATGTTCACGTACTTCACCGACCGCGACGGTAAGTTCCAGTTGTCGGCGCTCGCCGAGTCGGGTTTCGATCCGCTTGCGCGCACCACGAAGTTCATGCTGACCGAAGAAGCGCATCACATGTTCGTCGGCGAATCGGGCGTGTCGCGCGTGATCCAGCGTACCGCACAAGTGATGAACGAACTGGGTACGGACGATGTCGCGAAGATTCGCGCAGCCGGCGTGATCGATCTGCCGACCATCCAGCGCTATCTGAACTTCCATTACTCGGTGACGATCGACCTGTTCGGCGCCGATCATTCGTCCAACGCTGCCACGTTCTATAGCTCGGGCCTGAAGGGCCGCTATGAAGAGAACAAGCGCGATGACGATCATCAATTGCATGGTCAAAGCTACAAGCTGCTCGACGTGCAGGACGGCAAACTGGTCGAGCGTGAAGTGCCGATGCTCAACGCCATGAATGAAGTGCTGCGCGACGACTACATTAAGGATTCGGTGGCGGGCGTCGGCCGCTGGAACAAGGTGCTCGAAAAGGCCGGCATCGATTTCCGCATGACCGTGCCGCATAAAGCGTTCAACCGGCAGATCGGCACGTTTGCCAGCACCCGCGTGTCGCCGGATGGCCGCGTAGTGAGCGAGACCGAATGGGCGGCGAATGAAGCGAAGTGGCTCGCGACGCCGGAAGATCGCGCGTATGTCGCTTCGTTGATGGGCCCCGTCACCGAACCCGGCAAGTTTGCAAACTGGATCGCGCCGCCGGCAATGGGCGTGAACCGTCAGCCGGTCGATTTCGAATACGTGCGCTTTAACTGAGTAACACGATAAAACGTGCGGCGTCGTATTCGCACGAATATACGGTGGAGGAAGTCATGAACGGCCCAGTATCGATCGAAGTCCTCAGGCAGCATCTGATCGATCCGGAAATCTGCATTCGCTGCAATACCTGCGAAGAGACTTGCCCGGTCGATGCGATCACGCACGACGAGAACAATTACGTGGTCAAGGCGGATGTCTGCAACGGCTGCATGGCGTGCGTGCCACCGTGTCCGACCGGCGCGATCGATAACTGGCGCACGGTGCTGAAACTCGATGCGTATCCCATCGAAGAGCAGTTCAAGTGGGACGTGTTGCCTGAGCAGAACACGATGGCTGTGCCGGTTGCGGAAAATGTTACGGCCGAGGCGGGATCGTCAGGCGATACGCCGGCAGACGCAAGCGGTATTGAAGTCGATACCGTGCGCGGGTCGGTTGTGCCGCCGTGGTCCGCGGCGAAACCGTATGTGAACCTCTACACGCACAAGGCGCCGACTACCGCGACGGTGGTCGGCAACTACCGGCTCACCGACGGCTCGACCGATAGCGACATCCATCACATCGTGCTCGATTTCGGCTCGATGCCTTTTCCTGTGCTGGAGGGGCAGTCGATCGGCATCCTGCCGCCAGGAGCGACCGCCGATGGCCGCACCCATCACGCGCGGCAGTATTCGATCGCAAGCCCGCGCGACGGCGAACGGCCCGGTTACAACAACGTTTCTCTGACGGTGAAGCGCGTTTCGCAGCAGCACGGCGATGCGCTCGATGGGATCTGCTCGAACTATCTGTGCGATCTCAAGAAGGGTGACGTGGTCAACGTGATCGGCCCATTCGGCGGCACCTTCCTGATGCCGAATCATCCGAACTCGCATCTGCTGATGATTTGCACGGGCACCGGCTCAGCGCCGATGCGCGCGATGACCGAGTACCGTCGGCGTCGTCGTCTGAAAGGCGCGACCGGCAAGCTGATGTTGTTCTTCGGCGCGCGTACCAAGGAAGAGTTGCCATACTTCGGGCCGCTGACGAATCTGCCGAAGGATTTCATCGACACGAATCTGGCGTTTTCGCGCACGCCCGGTCAACCCAGGCGCTACGTGCAGGATGCGATGCGTGAGCGCGCGGTCGATGTTGCGCACATGCTGAAGGACGACAACACGCATATCTACGTGTGCGGGTTGAAGGGGATGGAAGACGGCGTGTTGCAGGCACTGAAGGAAATCGGCGAACAGCACCAACTCGACTGGGAAGCGTTGTGGGCGAAGCTCAAGCGGGAAGGGCGGCTGCATCTGGAGACGTATTGAACGACTGGCTTCGGGGCGGGTGCGGGCCCGCGCGCTTGCGGGCCAGAGTGAGGGTGCCCAGAACGATCACTGCGCCGCCTCCCAGTTGTCCTCTCCAACTGGAGCGGTGGGATTGTCGTAACGCATCACCGAGCCGCGTAGCACGTCTAGCGGACTGCGTTCTACGCCACGATAACGCCGCACTTCAAGCGCCGGCTTGCCACGGTCGGTGACGATCAAGCTTTCGCCGGACGCCTCAACCTGCCGGAACAATTCGAGCGCCTTGGCCTTGAATTCAGACTTCGATACCCGATTGCCTTGCACAATAGCTCCTATGGTCAATTGCCTACAGTCATTGATCGGCTGATCCTTTCTCTTGCGCCGGCGACACCGCCCCACACGCCCGAATTACCAACTGCACCACCTCCTCCGTCGTCGCCTCAAACGCCTTCTGCGTCAGCGCGCGTTTGCCTTTAAGCGCGCGAATCTGCGCGTCGAAGTCGGCGTAATGCTGGGTAGTTGCCCAGATCATGTACATCAGCGTTTGCGCATTCACCGGCGCCAGCAGCCCGCGTGCGATCCAGTCGTCGATCACCTTCACCCGGCTGTCCAGCCACGGCTTTACGCGCCCCGTGAGAATGTCCTCCATATGCTCCGCGCCGTGAATGATCTCGCTCGCCCACACTTTCGAGCCTAACGGCCGGCGGCGCGACAACTCCATTTTCGCGCGTACGTATCCGCCGATCGCTTCGACCGGATCGTCGCTGCATTCGAACGTATCCGCCGCGCGGTGCCAGTCTTCGAACAGGTCTTCCAGCACACGCCGGTACAACGCGAGCTTTGTCGGGAAGTAGTAATGCAGGTTAGCTTTCGGTAAGCCTGCACGCTCCGCGATCATCGCCGTGCTGGTTCCGTCGAGTCCTCGCTCCGCGAAAACCGCTTCGGCGCACGCCAATAAATGCGCTTCATTCGACTCGCGAATGTGCGCCTTGCGCCGCCGCAAAGGTGCACGAGTTTCGTCCTGGGTCTCGTCGTTTTCCGTGATGTCGGCAGCCACGTTGTTGTCTCTCATGTTGGCTTCATCGGCATGTGTGCCGCGTCGCGCTTCATTCTAGTCGTTTGAGCGCGGATGGACACGCGCATTCGAGGCCGTCGAAAAATGCGTGCTGCAGTGCAATGGCACGCTTCTCGCTATGTTTTCCACCGTACGAAAGGTGTTGATTTGGCGGGCTTAATCGTCTACAACCTGTCCAACTGGACAGGATTGAGAGAGCGAGAGACGCCCCAGGGTTTGCCCTCTGTATAAGAGGCGATCGAAGGCATCGAGTGTGCACCGCCGCCGTGCGGCCACGCCCCAAAACCCGCCGCCCGTGCACCAGTTTCATGTCGATTCACCGAAAGGAGCGAGACGAATGAACGCGGTATCCGAAGCGCTGAAGCACGCAGAACCCGCTACGTCGATCAAGGTCGACGGCAAGCGGCTGTGGGACAGCCTGATGACAATGGCGAAGATCGGCGCGACGCCCAAAGGCGGCGTCTGCCGGCTGGCGCTGACTGACCTCGACAAACAAGGGCGCGACCTGATCGTCAGTTGGGCGAAGGAAGCCGGCTGCACGGTCAGTGTCGATCAGATGGGCAATGTGTTCATGCGCCGCGCCGGGCGCAATCCCGATGCGTTGCCGGTCATGACCGGTTCGCACGCGGACTCGCAGCCGACCGGCGGCCGCTTCGACGGCATCTACGGCGTGCTCGGCGGACTCGAAGTGATCCGCAGTCTGAACGATCACGACATCGAGACCGAACATCCGGTTGAAGTGGTGATCTGGACCAACGAGGAAGGCTCGCGCTTTGCCCCCGCCATGGTCGCCTCAGGGGTGTTCGCCGGGGTCTTCACACTGGATTACGGTCTCTCGCGCAAGGACGTGGATGGCAAGAGCATCGGCGAGGAACTGAAACGTATCGGCTATGCGGGCGATCTGCCTTGCGGTGGACGACCCTTCTATGCCGCGTTCGAATTGCATATCGAACAAGGACCGATTCTTGAAGCTGAGCAGAAAACCATCGGTGTGGTGACCGATGCGCAAGGTCAGCGCTGGTACGAAATCACGCTGACGGGGCAGGAGGCGCATGCGGGTCCGACGCCCATGCCGCGTCGCCGCGATGCTTTGCTCGGGGCCGCGCGTGTGGTCGATCTGGTCAATCGTATCGGGCTGGATAACTCACCGTTTGGCTGTGCGACGGTCGGCATGATGCAGGTCTATCCGAACTCACGCAATGTGATTCCGGGGCGCGTGTTTTTCACCGTCGACTTCCGTCATCCGGATGATGCAGTGCTCGCGAAGATGGATGCCGCGCTGCGCGAGGGTGTGGCGAAGATCACAGGCGCCATCGGTCTGGAAACCGAACTCGAGCAGATTTTTTACTACGCGCCAGTCGCCTTCGACGAAGCCTGCGTGAAGTCGGTTCGTGCCGCGGCCGAACGCTTCGGTTATTCGCATCGCAACATGGTGTCCGGTGCGGGACACGACGCCTGCTATCTGTCGCAGGTCGCGCCGACTTCGATGGTGTTCGTGCCGTGCGTCGACGGGATCAGTCACAACGAGATCGAGGACGCTACCTTCGAATGGATCGAAGCGGGCGCCAACGTCTTGCTGCACGCGATGCTCGGACGAGCGTGCGAGCCGGTTTCATAACGCTTTAGCGGTAGCGGGGTTGATTCACTAGCCTCGCCGCAGTGCCCATAAAACATGCCGTCCCGGCTCCGCTTTAGCGCAGCCGGCGGGAACGGCTACGTCCTCACATCGAAGAAGGAACGTGTATGGCCATCAAGCAAACCGGCGATATTGCGACTCAGCGCCTATCGGCCGATCAACTGTCGTGCGAGTTCTCCGACATCGCGCCATTGCTCGACGCGAGCGCCGCGGCTGCGGCCGCGAGCCGCTGTCATTACTGTTACGACGCACCGTGCGTGAACGCGTGTCCGACGCAGATCGACATTCCCAGTTTCATTCGCAAGATCAGCAACGGCAATCTGAAGGGCGCCGCCGTCGACATTCTGTCGGCGAATCCGCTGGGCGGCATGTGCGCGCGCGTTTGCCCGACCGAGATTCTTTGCGAGGGTGCTTGCGTGCGCAACCATCAGGATGCGAAACCGGTGGCGATCGGCGCGCTGCAACGTCATGCGACCGATTGGGCGATGGCGCGTGGCGAGGTGCTGTTCAAGCGGGCTGCTGAAACGGGTCGGCGCGTCGCGGTGGTCGGTGCAGGGCCGGCTGGACTGGCGTGTGCGCATCGGCTTGCATTGGCCGGCCATAACGTAACCATCTATGACGCCCACGAGAAAGCGGGCGGTCTGAACGAGTACGGTATCGCGGCCTATAAAACCGTCGACGATTTTGCGCAGCGCGAAGTGGCGTGGCTGTGCTCGGTCGGCGGCATCGAGATCAAGCACGGCGTAACCCTCGGACGTGATGTGGATCTCGATGCGCTGCGCAAGCAGCACGATGCGGTCTTCCTCGCGATCGGTCTCACGGGCGTGCGCGCGTTGGCGATGGAAGGCGAGGACCTGAGTGGCGTGATGAACGCAGTGGATTTCATCGAACAGGTGCGCACGGCCAGCGACTTCGGCACGGTGCCGGTGGGGCGGCGAGTCGTCGTGATCGGCGGCGGCAATACGGCAGTGGATGCCGCCGTGCAAAGCCACAAGCTCGGTGCGACGTCTGTGACGATGGTGTATCGACGCGGCGTCGAGTCGATGAGCGCGACGTGGGCCGAGCGCGATTTCGCGCAGACCAATGGCGTCACGCTTGTCACGCACGCAGCGCCGGTGCGCTTGATCGGAGAAGGGGGCGTGGTCACGGGTGTCGAATTCGAACGCGCGTCAAGCGATGGCCATCAGGAGCGTTTCGTGGTCGAAGCCGACATGGTGCTTAAGGCAATCGGGCAAACGTTAGTGCCGGTCGGTATCGAGCGCGAACTGTTGACGTTGGACAGCAGCCGTATCGCAGTCGATGCAAACGGACAAACCTCGTTGCCCGGCGTTTGGGCAGGTGGCGATTGCGCGGCGACTGGTGGGATCGATCTGACGGTACAAGCGGTGCAGGACGGCAAGGTCGCCGCCGCCGCGATTGACGCTCAGTTCGCTCGCACAGCAGTCAAAGCCGCTTGAAGTTGCTTGAGGCCGCTTAGGCCACGCATTCAACCAGACAAAAAACAGCAGTCCCCAAGGAGCCGAACATGGCCGATTTGCGCTGTACGATTGCCGGCATCACGTCGCCGAATCCTTTCTGGCTCGCTTCCGCGCCGCCGACCGACAAAGCCTATAACGTGAACCGCGCGTTCGAAGCGGGCTGGGGCGGGGTCGTGTGGAAGACACTGGGCCTCGACCCGCATGTGGTGAATGTCAGTTCGCGCTACGGCGCGGTGCAATGGAATGGCCAGCGCATCGCGGGCCTGAACAACATCGAACTGATCACCGACCGTCCGCTCGACATCAATCTCAAGGAAATCGCTGAAGTCAAACGCGACTGGCCGGACCGCGCGATGATCGTCTCGCTGATGGTGCCGTGCAACGAACGCGACTGGAAGTGGATTTTGCCGCTCGTCGAAGACACCGGCGCCGATGCGGTGGAATTGAACTTCGGCTGCCCGCACGGCATGAGCGAGCGCGGCATGGGCGCCGCGGTGGGTCAGGTGCCCGAATACATCGAGATGGTCACGCGCTGGGTCAAGGAGGGCACGAAGCTGCCGTGCCTCGTCAAACTCACGCCGAATATCAGCGACATTCGCCTCGGTTCGCGTGCCGCCTATAAAGGCGGCGCGGACGGCGTCTCGCTGATCAACACCATCAACTCCATCGTTGCGGTGGACCTCGACGCGATGTCGCCCTTGCCGATGGTCGACGGCAAAGGCACGCACGGCGGCTACTGCGGTCCGGCTGTGAAGCCGATCGCGCTGAATATGGTGGCTGAAATTGCGCGTGACGTGGAAACGCCGAACCTGCCCATTTCCGGTATCGGCGGCATTTCGACATGGCGCGATGCGGCCGAATTCATGGTGCTCGGCGCGGGCAGCGTGCAGGTCTGCACGGCGGCGATGCACTATGGATTCCGCATCGTCTCCGATCTCGCGGACGGCCTGTCGAACTGGATGGACGAAAAAGGCTACGCCACGCTTGACGACATTCGCGGCCGCGCCGTGCCGAATGTGACCGACTGGAAGTACCTGAACCTCAAATACGACATCAAGGCGCGCATCGATCAGGACAAGTGCATCCAGTGCGGCCTCTGCCATATCGCGTGCGAAGACACCGCTCACCAGGCGATCATGAAAGAAAAAGATGGCGTCCGGCATTTTGAAGTGATGGACTCCGAATGTGTCGGCTGCAATCTGTGCATGCACGTGTGCCCGGTTGAGCAGTGCATCACGATGGAGCGCGTGGACAGCGGCGAGTACGCGAACTGGACCACGCATCCGAACAACCCGGCGCGGGTGAATGCCGGTGAAAGCGAGACGTCAGAGAAGGCTGAAGCGGCCGAGCGTGCCCACGCTCACGCGGCAAAGGCAGCCTGAAACATGAGCTACCTGCAGGAAAAGAAAGGAAACGAAACGAAGCGCTTGTACTGAACCTGTAGTTTCCCCAAGGCCTGACGCGCCACCAGAAGCCGCGCAGGCCTCAACGATCAGTGGAGATCTTTCGATGAAGCAGACAGTGCAACCCGTCGACCCGCAGTTTGCGGCCGGCGCGCAGGGCAGCAGTCTTTACAACGACGACCTTGCGCCGACCGGCGTCGCACAGCGCACGTGGAGGTGGTATCACTTTGCCGCGCTGTGGGTCGGGATGGTGATGAACATCGCCTCGTACATGCTTGCGGCCGGTTTGACGGAAGAGGGCATGTCGCCGTGGCAGGCTGTGGCGACCGTGCTGCTCGGCAATCTGATCGTGCTGGTGCCGATGCTGCTGATCGGTCACGCGGGTGCGAAGCACGGTATTCCCTACGCGGTGCTGGTGCGCTCCTCCTTCGGCACGCAGGGTGCGAAATTGCCGGCGATGCTGCGGGCGATCGTCGCGTGTGGCTGGTACGGTATTCAGACGTGGCTTGGCGGCAGCGCGATCTACACGCTGCTGAACATTCTCACGGGCAACGCGCTGCACGGCGCGGCGTTGCCGTTCCTCGATATCTCGCTTGCGCAGCTCGCGTGTTTCCTCGTGTTCTGGGCACTGCAGATTTACTTCATCGTGCACGGCACCGATTCGATTCGCTGGCTCGAAAGCTGGTCCGCGCCGATCAAGATCGTGATGTGTATCGCGCTGGTGTGGTGGGCGACGTCGAAGGCGGGCGGCCTTGGCTCGATGCTGTCGGCGCCGTCGCAATTCGTGGCGGGCGGCAAGAAGGAGGGCATGTTCTGGGCGACCTTCTGGCCCGGCCTCACGGCGATGGTGGGCTTCTGGGCGACGCTCGCGCTGAATATTCCCGACTTCACACGCTTTGCTAAAACGCAGCGCGATCAGATCATCGGGCAGTCGATTGGTTTGCCGGTGCCGATGGCCTTGCTTTCGGTGATCTCCGTGGTGGTGACGTCGGCGACTGTGGTGATCTACGGCAAGGCGATCTGGGACCCGATCGACCTGACGAGCCGCATGACCGGCATCGGCGTCGGCGTTGCGCTGATCATCCTGACGCTGGATACGATGTGCTGCAATCTCGCGGCGAATCTCGTCGGCCCGGCTTATGACTTTTCGAGCCTGTGGCCGAAGGGTATTTCGTATCGCGTAGGCGGCATGATTACTGCGACCATCGCCATTGTGATGATGCCGTGGAAAATTCTTGCCACCACCCAGGGCTATATCTTCACGTGGCTGGTCGGCTACTCGGCTTTGCTCGGTCCGGTAGCGGGCATTCTGATGGTCGACTACTTCCTGATTCGCGGCACACGGCTCGACCCGCGTGAACTGTTTGACGAGCATGGTGAGTACAGCTACACCGGCGGCTGGAACATCGGCGCGGTGGTGGCGCTCGTGATCGGGGTGCTGCCGAATCTGCCGGGCTTTTTGCACACCGCGTTTCCGGCATCGTTCCCGAACGTGCCGGCGATTTTCAACACGCTCTACACGTATGCCTGGTTTGTCGGACTCGCGTTGGCGTCGATCGTATACAGCGCGTGGATGAAGCTGAGCAAAGGACCGAGTGCGCGCGTGGCGAATGCCTGAGTGTGGCTAGGTGTGCCTGGGCGGATGCATGAGCGAGTGCATGAACTGCGCACTCGACGAACGAAGTAAGTAACACGGAAACCAGCAGTACATAAGGAGGCGGCAACATGACGACCCTGATTCGCGGCGGCACGATTATCGACGCGGAGAGCACGTATCGTGCGGATGTGTTGTGTGCGGACCCGCAGGACGGTGGCACGATCCTGCAGATCGGAGCGGACCTGGAGGCGCCGGCCGGCGCCACGATCGTCGATGCGGGTGGGCAGTATGTGATGCCCGGCGGCATCGATCCGCATACCCATATGGAATTGCCGTTCATGGGGACCACGGCCAGCGACGATTTCTACACCGGTACGGCCGCCGGTTTATCCGGCGGCACGACCAGCATCATCGACTTCGTGATTCCGAGTCCGAAGCAACCGTTGATGGAGGCCTTCAAGGAATGGCGCGGTTGGGCTGAAAAGGCTTCGGCAGACTATGGCTTTCACGTTGCGGTGACGTGGTGGGACGATTCGGTCTATCGCGAAATGGGCACGCTGGTGCATGAACACGGTGTGTCGAGCTTCAAGCACTTCATGGCCTACAAGAACGCGATCATGGCCGATGACGAAGTGCTGGTGAACAGTTTTTCGCGTTCGCTCGAACTCGGCGCGCTGCCCACCGTGCATGCGGAAAACGGTGAGCTGGTGTTTCAGTTGCAGCGCCAGTTGCTTGCAAAAGGCTTTACGGGTCCCGAGGCGCATCCGCTGTCGCGGCCGCCTGAAGTGGAGGGCGAGGCCGCCAACCGTGCGATCCGCATCGCGCAGGTGTTAGGCGTGCCGGTGTATATCGTCCACGTGTCCTCGAAAGATGCAGTCGACGCGATTGCTCGCGCCCGCAACGAAGGTCTTCGGGTGTTCGGCGAAGTGCTGCCGGGCCATCTGGTGATCGATGAGGCGGTGTATCGCGATCCCGACTGGACCCGCGCCGCAGCGCACGTGATGAGCCCGCCGTTCCGTTCCGGGGAGCATCGCGAGGCCTTGTGGCGGGGTTTGCAAGCGGGGCAACTGCACACCACCGCGACCGATCACTGCGTGTTCTGCGCGTCGCAGAAGGCGATGGGCCGCGAGGACTTTACGAAGATCCCGAACGGCTGCGGCGGCGTCGAAGATCGTATGGCGGTCCTCTGGCATCACGGTGTGAATTCCGGGCGTCTCACGCCGAATGAATTCGTGCGCATCACGTCGACCAACGCCGCGCAGATTTTCAACCTGTATCCGCGTAAGGGCGCGGTCCAGGTGGGCGCGGATGCCGACCTGGTCGTGTGGGATCCGAAGGCAAGCAAAACCATTTCGGTGAAGACGCATCATCAGAAGGTTGACTTCAACGTGTTCGAAGGGATGACGGTGCAGGGCGTGGCGATGCATACGCTCACCCGTGGCGCGCTGGCATGGACCGATGGCGAGCTGCGAGCCGTGCGTGGCGCGGGGCGTTATCTGAAGCGGCCGCCGAATCCGGCTTACTTTGATGCGATCCGGGTGGCCAATAAGCGCAAGGAGCCGCATCCGGTAGAACGGTAAGGCGTTTGCAATCTGACGGGCGGCCCCTCAGTGCCGCCCGTGCCGTCCGTTTTTCAACGCCGCGCATTCGCCGTGGCGACCCCCTCCCGCGTTTTCCCCGATGGCGCCCGGTACGCGTTCCATGGTGCGATGCATGCCGCGTCTGTCATATCTGTTGAAAAGTCGAATTCAACGTTGCATGAGACGCCTTGGCTGTCCGCTTAGCACGTATGCGCATATTGATCGAAAAGCTGATCCTTTGTAAAAAGACAGGCCGTTTGCTACAGTCCGCCCACTCTGCCGGGCATGACCGCCGGCGGAATGCCGAATACAAAACCATGCAACCGATGTAGCAAACTTTACGGAGCCACCAGATGAAGTCGATTCGTTCCATTCTGCTGATCGCGCTGCTGCAAGCGGTGACCCTGAGCCCGGCATTCGCCGCTGACGAGCTCGCGCAGATCAAGTCCGCGGGCGTGTTCAAGATCGGCACGGAGGGCACCTACGCACCGTTCACGTACCACGATGAGTCCGGCAAGCTGACCGGCTTCGACGTGGAGATCGGCACGGAGATTGCGCGGCGCCTGGGCGTCAAGCCGCAATTCGTCGAAGGCAAATGGGACGGTCTGATCGCCGGTCTCGATGTGAACCGCTACGACGCGGTGATCAATGAAGTCGCTGTCACCGACGCGCGCAAAGCGAAGTACGATTTCTCGGACCCGTACATCACGTCGCATGCGGCGCTGATCGTGCGGTCGGACAACACCACCATCAAGACATTTGACGACCTGAAGGGCAAGAAGTCGGCGAATACGCTGACCAGCAACTTCGGCAAGATCGCAGCTGCGCACGGCGCGGAGGTGATTCCCGTGCAGGGCTTCAACGAATCGGTCGATCTGTTGACCTCGGGCCGCGTCGATGCGACGGTCAACGATTCGCTGTCGTTCCTCGACTTCAAGAAGCATAAGCCGGATGCGAAGGTGAAGATCGCCGCGCTCGATACGTCGTCCGATAGCAGCGACAAGTCCGCGGTCCTGATCCGCAAGGGCAGCCCGGAATTGCAGGCGGCAATCAACAAGGCGCTCGCCGACATGAGAAAAGACGGCACTTACGAGAAGATTTCGCAGAAGTACTTCGGTAAAGACGTCTCCCAATAAGCGCCACGTGCGAGTCTGAATCATGCCGGCATGGTTGCATCTGATGGCGCAGTCGCTGTGGCCGCTGCTGTATGCGGGGCTTGTCTTTACCGTGCCGCTCACGCTGGCATCGTTCGCGATCGGGATCGTGGTGGCGTTTGTCGTCGCGCTGGTCCGGCTATTCGGGCCGCGCTGGGCGGTGGCGATCGTGCGCTTCTACGTGTGGCTGTTTCGCGGCTCGCCATTACTGGTGCAACTGTTCGTGATTTTCTACGGACTACCCAACGTGGGCATCGTGCTCGATCCGTTGACGGCAGCGATCATTGGCTTTTCGCTGAATGTCGGCGCGTATAACTCGGAAGTGATACGCGGCGTGATCGAGTCGATTCCGAAGGGGCAGTGGGAGGCGGCGTACTCGATGGGTATGACGCGCCAACAGGCGCTGCGCCGCGCAATCCTGCCGCAAGCGGCACGCGTCGCGCTACCGCCGCTGTCGAACTCGTTCATTGCGTTGGTGAAGGACACCTCGCTCGCTGCGGTACTGACGGTGCCTGAGGTGTTTCAGGCGGCGCAGCGAATCGCGTCGGTGACCTATGAACCGTTGATTCTCTACACGGAGGCGGCGCTGGTGTATCTCGTGTTCAGTTCGGTCCTGTCGTCGGCGCAAGTCCGGCTCGAGCGCAAGTTCGGCCGTCACGCACTTTTCCAGGCGGGCAACTGATGATTCGACTGGAAAAAATCGACAAGCACTTCGGCGAGAATCGGGTGCTGAGTTCGGTGGACCTGCAACTCGCGCCGGGTAATGTGACAGCGCTGATCGGCCCTTCCGGCAGCGGCAAGAGTACGCTTTTGCGTTGCGTGAATCTGCTGGAAATCCCCGAGGCCGGCTCACTCGAACTCGGCGACCAGCGGCTCGAATTCAGCCGCGATCACAAGCCATCGCGCGAAACGGTGCTGACGATTCGCCGCCGCACCGGCATGGTGTTCCAGAATTTCCAGTTGTTCCCGCATCTGACGGTGCGCCAGAACGTCATGGAAGGCTTGCTGACCGTGCTGAAGTGGGACAAGGAAAAAGCGTGCGTACGTGCGGACGAATTGCTCGAAAAGGTCGGCATCGCGCACAAGGCGGACGCGTGGCCCTCTACGCTTTCCGGCGGCCAGCAGCAGCGCGTAGCGATTGCGCGGGCGTTGGCACCGTCGCCGGAAGTGTTGTTGTGTGACGAGCCCACATCGGCGCTGGATCCCGGTTTGGCGGCGGAGGTGGTGGACGTCCTCAAGCAGCTCGCCACGGAAGGCATGACGATGTTGATGGCGACACATGATTTACGTCTTGCCGCCACGATTGCGCGCGACGTGGTGTTTCTGAATAACGGCGTGGTGGTCGAGCAAGGCCCGTCGCGGGACATTTTCATGAATCCGCGCGAGCCCGAAACCGCACGCTTCGTGTCCACGCTGACACATAGTTTGCCGGACGCGTGGACCGAGCAGGGCCGGCCTGAGAGAAGCTAAGTCAGGTTCTCCTGGTTGGCTGGAAGCCGCAAATGATTCCACGCTGCCAGCCCGGCAAAAACCACCCCGGCAATACTCACACCGATCCATCCGAAGATCGGCCAAACCACCGCGCCGACCCCCGAACCAATGGCGCCGCCAATAAAATACGCGACCATATAGACGGTATTCACGCGGCTCCGTGCTTCGGGCTTCAGTGCGTAAATCCGCGATTGATTGGAAATCTGTGCGGCCTGCACGCCGATATCGAGGATGATCACGCCGATCACCAATCCAGCAATGCTTTTTGCCGACAAGGCAAACACCACGAACGAAATCGCGACCAGCACAATCGATACGGTGATAATCGTCCGCGGTCCGCGCCGGTCGGAAAACTTGCCGGCGAGCGGCGCGGCCATCGCCCCCGCTGCGCCGACAATCCCGAACAGGCCCGCCGCCTGCGGCCCAAGATGAAACGGTGCGCCTGCCAGCAATAACGCCAGCACCGACCAGAAGATGCTGAACGCCGCGAACATCGCCGCCCCGGTCAACGAGGCTTCACGCAGCGCGCGATGCTCGACCACCAGGTGCCACATTGAAACCAGCAGCTTGCCGTATGGCAAGGTCGACGTCGGCTTGCTCTTCGGCAGACGCATGATGATCACCACCGCCAGCACCAGCAACGCGACGACGGAAGCGCCGAATACAGCACGCCAGCCGAAATACTCGGCGACAATGCCTGCCGCGGTCCGTGCCAGCAGAATCCCCAGCAGCAATCCACTCATCACCGTGCCGACCGCATGGCCCCGCTCGGATGCGGGCGCGAGTTCGGCCGCGAACGGCACCGCCTGCTGCGCGATGGTGGCGAGCACACCGATCGCGAGACTCGCGATAATCAGCACCGACAGCGTCGGCGCCGCGGCTGCCAGCACGAGCGCAACGCACATGCCCGCGATCTGCAACAGGATCAGGAGGCGTCGATCGAAGCGATCGCCGAGCGGCGCTAACAACAGCATCCCGGCTGCGTAGCCGAGCTGCGTCACGGCCGGCACCGCGCCGACCCACGACGCGCTGTTCGGGAACGACAGCCGGAAATCGTCGAGCAGAGGCTGGTTGTAATAGATGTTGGCGACTGCCACACCGGCAATCGTTGCGAGCAGAAGCAGCAAGCCGCGCAATGACCGGTCGGCCGAAGCGGGAGTGGAAGCGTCGGATGTGGACATGAGTGGGGACCGTCGATGGACCGGCCCATGCGCGGTCCTCAAGCGTGCCGATCATACCGGAGAGGGAAGGATCGTGCTGACCGCCGCCGAGGCCACGGTTCGGCGCTAGGGCGACGTCAACTCGAAACGGCAGCGAACCAGCGGTGGCTCAGGTGCGGAACGATCGTGAACGATGATCGGAAAACGCAAAAGTGTCGCGGATGACTTCGAGCGCAACGGATTTTGAAGCTCTCCTGGTGTTGTCAAAACACCTAAGGCCGCGCGATTTTGATTTGGAGTTGAAATAAAAAGGTATCACGACTCGCCTGTCATGACGGTCGGTCATTGACCCGAAGCAGTCTTACAAAAGCGCAGAGGGGATTGTCGCGTCATCGAGCGAGAGCGGCCATACGGCTGTCGCCAAATGGGCGCTTCTGTTCATGACCTGTCCCAATACGACTTATTCGAATTGGGACAATGCAGCGTTCGTTGGGCATGAAAAACACCCCAAAGATTGGACTAATGTCCAACTTTTGGGGTGCAATTCACTACCGGGATTTTTTTCGGGGGTAGTGCGTCCACTACCCCAGGCTTCTGAACCTGCGATTAGAACCGGTGGTAGATGCCAACGTTGGCTTGAACCTGGTTGCCGCCCGATGCGGTATTGCCGAAGTCCGCAGCCGAAGCCTGAGCGCCCTGAGCATGAACGTAGGCACCCATGGCGTATACCGAGGTAAGCTTCGACAGTGCGTACGTAGCACCCAGCGACGCCTGGTTGATCGAAGCCATCGTGCGGCCCTCAGCGGCTTGCGCAGGCGTGGCTGCCGAACCGTAGACGTACGTGTACCCAGCAGCCAGCGACAGCGCCGGGGTTGCCTGGTACTGCAGAAGGGCACCCACCACGTTGAAGTGGATCGACTGTTGGCCATCGTTACCCTGGTACTGAGCGTTCGAGTAGCGCAGGCCAGCCGTGTACGGACCAAACTGGTATTGGCCAGCGATTTGAGCGATGCCCGCGCTCTTGAACGCATTGCCACCGTAGTAACCCGAGCTCGGATAGCCTAGGGCACCACCGAACGACGGTTGTGCCGTTGCGTTCTGCCAGCCGTTCTCACCCTGGTTTGCAGCATGGAAGTAGCCGCCAGCGACCGTCAGACCACCTTGAGCGTAGTCCGTAGCCACCGACCACGATTGACCCGAACCCATAGCACCGGCAACGCCGCCGAACGAGTACGCGCCTTCAGCCTGGAAGCCGTGGAAAACCGGCGAAATGTACTTGACGGCGTTGTTCTGGTTCGTCGTGTTGTCGTTGTTGTCCACGTCGCCCGGGGTCGAGAACGTCGAAGCCGAAATGCCGTCGCCCGTCAGGCCTTGAACCATTTCCGTCACGGCATCGATCTGGCGACCCAGACGCAGGGTACCGTACTGGTCCGAAGCGAGGCCTACGTAGGCCTGGCGATTGAACAGCGAACGCGAGGAGCCAATTGGGCCCTGGCCGCCGATGCCACCGGTCGCAATGTTGAAACCATTTTCGAGCTTGAAGACCGCCTTGAGGCCGGCGCCGAGGTCTTCCTGACCCTGGAGGCCCCACTTGTTCGACCCTGAGGCACCGCCAACGAGGGCGACTTCCGAGTGGCCATTAACGTTCGAGGTGTAGCTGATACCTGCGTCTAGCATGCCGTACAGGGTGACCGACGACTGTGCCATTGCTGCCGAGGATGCGGCGAAAGCGGCAACAGCGATAACCGTTGCCTTGATGGTGCTGTTCTTCATCTGTAATTCAGTGTCCCTGAGTATCTTTTGGATTGGTTTATTCGTTACTGCGCGCCGGAGGATACGGCACCTCCTGCAAACTCAAGAAAGGAAAAAAAAGACTGTCGCAAAAACGTAACAAAAGGAGCAATGTCTTGCGCGGCGGGCGATCAATGGACTATTCCGTGCCAAGTCGGCAACGGCGGATGGGCAACCGCGATCACCCGCCGAATCTCTCCACAAAGCTATTCTGGATTGCCTGCAAGCGCGGGCGCCCGTAAGGCCAGTTCATCAACCATGATCAGCAGATCATCGGCAGTCAGCGGGCTTTCAGCCATGAGCATGGCAGATCTTCCGCGGTGGTAGACCTTCAGCTTATGCGACAGCGGGGGTAATTGCGCTAAACCGTAAGGCCTTAACGCCGTACGCGGCGGCTTGGGTCGCGCTGGCTAGGGTCTACGCCGAGTTCTTTCAGGCGAGTGCGGAGTCGCTGGTTATCGGCAAACAGCCCGGCAAACGCCAGCACGAACAGAAGTAGATAGAACCACTCGCCTGAGTAATGAATCAGTCCCCACGCGGCACCGGCACATGCGATGGCCGCCAGCAGAAGCGCCGCCTTATCCACTAACCAGTTCATGCCGCCGCCCGTTGACCAGACGGTTGCACGCGCGATGCCAGAAACGCGTAGTTACCGCGCGATGGGCTATCTATTACGACCTCAGGGTGACGCTGGATGAATGCCAGCATCGATTGTGGAATCACCAGCCCCACGCGAGCGGCTGTAGTCCGTGCAGTGGCCGCAGCACTAGCCCCGCTGGTGCAGGTCAGGCTGGCGTTGGCGGCGACGACCAGCGAGCCAACGCATGCGCCCACGTAGAACGATGCACTCAGCGCACCGACGACCGATAGCACTTCAAGTGCGGTAGTCGCGTCGATCAACTCCGCGACGGTTGCGCCCGGTCCCAGGGTCTTCAACGCGCTCAGCATCGTGGCGATATTCGAAGCCGCCGCCTGAATGGAGCCAAACAGACTGCTAGGAGCAGGCAGACCCAGCGCGCTCATGTTCGCTGTAAATGCCTTGCCAAAATCGCCGCCGGTAGTCGCCATAGCACGTGCTCTGCATTCAACGGTGGAGCATCGATTTTAACTGACGAATAAGGCGAATTATCCGGCGCACCGTAGTTGATGCGTCATGCATCAGGCACGGCTTGAATCTGGGAGGCTATGCTGAAACTGGGTTATCAGACAGGCTTTGCACCTGTCATTCCCCCCTGAACCATCGCCACCCGATAAAACCCCGCAAAGTGACTTTGAACGGCTCAGTTCGTTAAGGCTTGTTCGACGCCTGCCAACACGCACAGAGGCTCCGTCACATTCCTGCGGCCGATGGCAGGCATCGAATAACCCTTAACGCCTCCCGCCTGACGCGAGTGGTCATTCACGACCGGCTTCATCCCTGCTCGATGCCAAGCAGTTGCGCGTCCAGCCGTCGCGCTAGCGCCGCGCCGCCTTCGCGCATCACTGCATCGTGGTTCCATTGGAAAACCGGTCGCAACAACGGCGCCAATGCATTCATCCATGTGCGCTTCGTATGCACGCACCAGTCATAGCGGACCGCGGTAAGGTTGCGTCCATCGGTCGAAAAGCTCCAGCGACCGGTGCCTTCTACGTCGCCGCTGGCTTCCCCTTCCAGCGCAACCAACGGGTCGACGCGCGTCACCCGCATGTCGAACACGAGGCGATAGGGCAACCAGCCCTTCCACGTATAGCGTTGTACGACGCCCACTCCCTGATCGGAACCTGCCTCTAGCTGGTCCACGCGTTCGACGTTACCCCACCACTCGGGCCAGCGCGCCGAATCCTGGATTGCCGCCCAAACTTCCTGCACTGGCGCGTCGATGCGCCAAATGGTGGAAAAGCGGTATTCGACCGTTCGCAAGCTGCCTCCATTCTTGGTATTTTTCTATAGATTCTAGAGCCTGGTTGCGCCGTAGAGCTGTGCTTTACCGGCATGTCTGGGACATACCGTCCCAAGTACTCGCCACCGGAGGTCGTCACGCACACAGGAGAATACTGCACGCGAAGCACAGGTGAGGACTCGTCTCAATGCCCGTTGCAGAAAACGGCGGTGAGAAGAAGGGGAACCACTTCCCGAATGACAGCGTCGCTACCCGCCTGGCGTGCGCGCGCCTCAACTGACTCGGCAGGGCCGGTTACGACCACGCCGTACGCTGAGGCCGTCATCGGCTCTCCGCCGCCCGGTTTGAACATCGGATCGCCTTGCTCATACCCGAAGACGGCATAAACGTGAAAGCCGAATGCAGTCAGGTTGCTGCCGTGCGTTGGCCGAAATGCGTTGACTGAGTTCGCTTCAACGCGCATTGGCTTTGGATCGATAGACTGGCCGTCCAGAAGTGGGGCGATGAACGCGTGCGCGCTCGATTTGCAGTCGAGTTGTGGATCGAGCGCATGGGCATGGCACAGGACAGGAGAGAACCCGATGCCGAATGACGTTAGCACGGTCAACGTTCTGGAAATGGAGTGTTTCATCGTGGTCGCACAGGTGGTTCTGTCACACCACACACCCGCATGCCTGGCGGCAGGCGCGCAGACAGTGAGCGATTGGCTCAGCCAGAAATTGTGAGCTACGCCGCGCGCTGGTTCAACCACACCCGGCCCGCGGCCGTCATGTTGATGACACCACACACACGCGATTCGTATGCAAGCCCGAAGCTCAATAGTTCTTCCGCTATCGAGCGCGGCGTCTCTGCCAGGGAATCTGGAATTCGATCAAGCGATTTGAGCGTCTGGACGGCCTCGGGGGAGAGTTGGATGACCATGGCGGCCTCCTGTTGTTTTGGTCATCATGGACCGAACGAACTTTCGCCGTCTGTACGGTAGCGTCTACTTAAACCCCCCTTTCTGAAAATTATCCCAGGTGCCGTCATCCTGAAGATCGCTGGGACGCAGGGGCCGGAAGATTCGTTCTCACAAAGGGTCAGCTACGTCTGTACGGTAGTGGGCAAAGTGCCTTGCTCAACGGGTCAATTCGGTATTCCTGTCCCATCGCGCGATCGATCCAGCCGTCAGTATGGTCGACGTAAGGCACGGCGCCTACTCTTCCGGAGGGACACGCCTGACAGACAACGACGCTGTGTCGCCGCGGCGAACCAGCCGTGTTCAACGTGATCATGACAGGGAGCCCCTATGTCCGATCGAAAAGACGCGCTGTTGAGCGCGTTGCGAGATGCTTACGCAATGGAACGGTATGCTGAGGGATTGCTGAGAATCCACGCGACCGGCTCGACATCACATCCCGACGTCAATGCGCGCATTGAAGCGCACCAGACGGAGACACTCGCATACCAGACATCGTTGGCGAGCTGCATTGCGCGCATCGACGAGAGTAGTGACACGCCGCAGGCACTTACCGATGACTTCGAGGTGTCTATTCAGACAAGTGCCGTCGCTCGTTCGCCGGACGAGCTGGTAGGGAACCTGCAAAGTCTGTATGTGTTCAAGCATCAGGAGATCGCGTCCTACACCTCATTGATCGCCATCGCTGAAGCCAGCGGTTTCTTTGAGACCAAGGTCGCGTGCGAGGCCATTATCCTGGGACAGATCGCCATGGCGGACTGGCTACTTGACCGTCTTTCTGCAGCCGCGACGGCGTATCTGGGGCGCGATGCGTCCCCGGACAAGAGCTAAATCATCCTTGCGAAGATGAGGGCGAGTGCCACTTCTGGCGCGAGATATTCTCCATCGTTTTTCCTGGCGGTTCGCGACCGACTCGGCCTTCAATTTGCGCAGTGGCGCAGAAAGAATGTGTGCGGAATGTGTACGCCACGAACGGGAAAAAGGACGGCATCCCGCTCATTCCCGTGACCCGAGGCGGCTACCGCTAGTTCACATACGGACAATAGGCAACTGCGATTCTCCGTCTCATACTCGCGTCGGGTCGCGCCGACTGCCAGAGATCCAGGGACGCTAAAACAAACGCGGTGAGAAAAAACAGCATAAGCGGGTTCATACCTACCATCCGGTCGTGAAGACTGCTGCTGTCGCGTCCGGCGGATCGGACGTGAGTATTCCGTGCGCCTTGATCGTCTCGTCACGAAGCGCACGAGATATGAAGTGCAAGATGCACGCAATTGCCGGGAACGTCAGTACGGTTCCGTACCAGATCTTGCCGCCGGTCCACACCATGTCGAGCGTGCCCTGTCACCGGAATCTTTGCGCCAACGTGCGAACTATTTTCATGCCATTGCCCGCTAGCGTACCGAGTTGACGGTGAAATGAGCATAGTGTCGTTAAACATAGCGAGGACCTCCCGGCCACCGCCCTGAGGGAAATGCGAAATTCCGCAACGCGTCGCCCTCCCGCCAGCAAAGTCCTGATTCGTTAGCGCTGACTGCCATCAGGAAGCGGATCAAATCTGAGGGTTGCTCACGACGACGTGAGTGATTCA
Source organism: Paraburkholderia sediminicola (assembly GCF_046027825.1). Lineage (GTDB taxonomy): Bacteria > Pseudomonadota > Gammaproteobacteria > Burkholderiales > Burkholderiaceae > Paraburkholderia > Paraburkholderia sediminicola_D. The sequence continues at coordinate 14,884 of NZ_JAQQDU010000038.1, read as the reverse complement.
AATATGTCCAAGGAGGAAATCACCATGAAATACTTCAAACCTGTTGTCGCTGCGCTGGCGGTGTTCGCGTTGGCTGCATGCACGGGGCCGGCGGGATCTCAAGGCCCCACAGGCAATAATGGCCAGAAAGGCGACATGGGATACGGCGGCACGCCAGGTGCAACCGGCGCGACTGGCGCAACAGGCGACACGGGATACACCGGTGCGACAGGCGATACCGGGGCAACCGGTAACACGGGAGCAAGGGGTAACACCGGCGCTAGAGGAACAACCTCCACCAACGGCACTGTGGTGATCGTCCCGAACAACTGAGGATCGCGCGACCGGCGATGGATCAGATCCCACAATACTCGAGCTGGCACCGTTTGACGCGTGGGCGGTCGCCGGTTCGACATCCGGAATCGGATTGAGCACCACTCGACATCAACGCATACGTCTCCATCTTGATCACTCGAACCAAGCCGCTCGGAGATTTCCATCGCCATTCCTTCAGAATTCCACGCGCGGCGTCTCGTGACACTTTTTATTTACCGCTGAGATTTTTTATTTTTACGCTCGACGAGCGTGGTGTAGCGGCCCTCGAACGCCTGGCAAACAAAATGAGATGGTCGTTCGGTTTTCGTTCGTAGAATCGGCATGCGGAATAAGATCCATCAGGTGACCGAATTCATGAACACAATCTCCAAACCCGAACGCCGGCGCATCGGCGGCTGGCTGTTTATCGCCCTGATCTACATTGCCGCATGGGCGCTTTTAACCGCGGTCGCGTTGCGCGATCCGCTGAAGCTGATGCTCGAATGGGAGCTGCTGGCGGTATTCGTCCGCCCTGAAACGCATGGCTGGTATCGCACCGTGATCGCGATGGTCGGCTGCGACGTGATCATCGGCGCGTTCATTGTTGCTGGCGCAGGCTGGCTGGCATTGCTGATGCGGCGCAGATCGGTGCGCTTTCCAGTGCAGGTGCAGGCGTGGTTATTGGTCATTGTCGTCATGCGGCCCATTGCCTACCTGCTCGGCGACCACATGACCCACGCCATTGGCATCGCCATCACCATTCCATTCGACGGGTTCATTCAGGCCGCCGTCGCCGCCGCGCTCGGGATACCGTATTTCAGGCTGTCCCGGCGCGTACAGCAAACTTTCGTCGTCGCCTGAACCCGCGAGGCGACACCCTCAATCGATCAGGTCGCCTTCAGGTTCGTAAAACGGATACGGGCCGTCAGCTTTATCGACATACGCATGATGTGTGACGATGCCCGTCGCCGGATCGTAGCGATGCAGCGCGTAAGCGGGCGGCTCCATGACGAATGCGGAGGGCGCATCCTCGCGCAGATCGAGCCCGACCTGATGCGCGGGCGCGGGCACCGCCGACGCAATCGTGCCGCCAAACCGCACGAACATCGGCCGATGCACATGGCCGCAGATCACCCGTTCGACATTCGGATAACGCGCGATCAACGCGGCGAGCTTGTCCGCGGCAGCGGGATCGAGCCGCAATTCATCCATGTGTCCGATTCCGCAGACGAACGGCGGATGATGCAACGCGACCACCGTTGGCCTGCCTTGTGCCGCTTCGAGTTGCGTCTCGAGCCACGCGAGCCGTGCGTCGCACAGATTGCCGGCGCTTTCCCCCGGCACCATCGAATCGAGCGCGATTAGTCGCAGCGGTCCGACGTCGACCGCGTAGTGTACGAACTCCCCACCACTGTGCAATTCGGCGCGATCGGGAAACGCTGCGCGCAATGCCGTGCGTTCGTCGTGATTGCCCACCATCAGGAAGTACGGAATCTCGAGCGGCGCGAGCAAGGTCTTGAGGTGTTCGTACTGTTGCGGATCGCCCTGATCGACGAGGTCACCGGTCATGATCACGGCGTCGGGACGCGGTTCCAGCGCATTGAGCGCGGCGACAGTGCGCGCGAGATAGGCGCCGGTATCGACGCGACGGTAAGCCAGCGCGCCGGGTCGTTTGATATGCAGGTCGCTAATTTGAGCCAGCAGCATGGGGAATTCCTTTGTATGGTGCGCTAGAAGCACAGCGCAGCGTCATTACGATAGCGCAATCAGCGCGTCCTGCGCGATCGAAATCCCGACCGGCGTGCTGCGCGCAAGTTCTACCCGGCCCGCGACGTCGATCAGCAAAACGTCCGGTGCGGCGCCACCGATTGTGAGCCGGGTGCGCTCGCCGAGAAACGCCGTGCTTTCGATATTGCCGCGCAACTGGGCGCTGGCCGGATCGGCGAGGGTCGCGTCTTCGGGGCGGAAGAAAATCTCGTGTGCTGCGCTGGCGTGCGCGGCGTCTGGGGGTAGGGGTACAGTACCGCCGGTCGTTCTCAGCAGACCATCGCGCCGCTCGCCCGCCAGCCGGTTGATCGTGCCGACGAACTGCGCGACCGTGCGATTCGCCGGACGATAGTAGATGTCGCGCGGCGACCCGATCTGTTCGATGCGCCCCGCGCTCATCACGACGATGCGGTCGCCGAGTTCCATCGCTTCGGCCTGGTCGTGCGTCACGTAGACGGTCGTGATGCCCAGCTCGCGCAGCAGCGTATTCATCTCGCTGCGCAAGGTGTCGCGCAGACGTGCATCGAGGGCGGTCAGCGGTTCGTCGAGCAGCAGCACGCGGGGTTGCACGGCGAGTGCGCGGGCCAATGCAACACGCTGACGCTGGCCACCAGAAAGCTGATCGATGGGTTTGTCCGCGTGCGCGGTGAGACGCATCATCGTGAGCAGTTCGTCGACGCGTTGCCGTGCGGTCTCAGTGGGTACCCGTTTGATCTTCAGTCCGTAGCCGATGTTGCCGCGCACTGTCAGGTTCGGAAACAGTGCGTGGCTCTGGAACACCATGCCGACCTGGCGTTTCTCGATCGGCAGCGCGGTGACGTCTTCGTCGCCGAACGCGATGCTCCCGCCGGCGTCGGGTGTTTCGAGGCCCGCGATCATGCGCAGCGTGGTGGTCTTGCCGCAACCGGATGGGCCGAGCAGCACCAGTGTCTCGCCCGCGCCGATGTGTAAGTCGAGTGGCTCGAGCACACGCGTGCCGCGAAACGTCTTCGCGCATTGCGTGAGTGTTATGGGAACGGAGTCGAGTTTCATGGTGTGGATGTCGGTGTAGGCTTTGGACGGGCGGCAGCAAGGCGTTTTTTCCCCGCGCCGCGTTGGCCGGTCGCATCGACGCCGAGCCATTGCATCGCGACGAGCAGCGGCATCGTCATGATGAAAAACAGAATCGTGTAGGCACTGCCGATCTCGATGCGTAACGACGCATAGGTGTCGGCGAGACCGACCGGCAGCGTCTTGGTGTCGGGCGTGTGCAGCATCCACGTCAGGTTGAATTCGCCGATCGAGAGCGTAAGCACCGCCAGCGCACCGGCGACGATCCCCGGTCGTGCATTCGGCAGCACGATTGTTATGAAGCGCTGAAAGAAGCTCGCGCCGAGGCTCGCTGCGCCTTCTTCGAGTGTGCGCAGATCGCTGCTTGCGCACACGGCAGCGACCGCGCGCACCATGAAGGGCAGGGTGAACACCACATGCCCGACGATGATAAACGCGACGCTCATGCGAAACATCGTGAAGCCGCCGTAGACCACCAGAAGTGCAAGCGCGGAAGCGAGGCCGGGCAGGGCGATCGGCAGCACCAGAAACTCTTCGATGATGCGCGAGAGCCGCGTCTTGCTGCGCGCCAGCACGTAGCCGGCGGGCACACCGGTCAAGAGCGTAATGCACAGGGTTGCTGCCGCTACTTCGAGCGAGAGAAACACCGAGTCGTGATACTGCGTCCACACTTCGCTAAGCCAGCGCAGTGTGAGTCCGCTCGATACACCCTTGAAGTAGTTGACCGTGAGTCCGGCCATGATCGACATCACCACCGGCACGATCAGAAACGCGCACAGCAGCAGCGTAACGAGCCACTGGCCGGCTGCCAGCCATGTACGTGATGTGGGTACCCTAAACTGCCGTGCGCGCGGCTTGGTGGCCGTCTGGGTTGGAGCGGTGACGGAATTCATCGGAGTCTTGTCATCGGGTTGGGGAACACCGCTCATGCGCTTGCCGCGACAGCCGAGCCGCTCACGCTGCGAGCGAACGCCAGCACGGCCCATGTGACGATGCCGAGCACGATGGACAGGCCCGCGGCCGTCACCATGTTCGCGTTCAGCGTGAACTCGGTGTAGATGGTCATCGGCAATACGTCGATGTCGGTGGCCAGCGTGAAGGCAGTGCCGAAGGCGCCCATCGCCGTCGCGAAACAGACGGCGCCCGCCGCGATCAGGCCCGGCGACAACGCGGGCAACACGATGTCGCGCGTAATACGCCACGGCGATGCGCCGAGCGAACGCGCGGCCTCTTCAAGCGAGGCATCGAGCTTGGTTGCCGACGCCATCACCGTGACGATCACGCGGGGAATCGAGAAGTACAGGTAGCCGAGAAAGAGGCCGCTCATCGAGTAAGCGAACACCCAGCGGTCGCCGGTGAGTTTCAGCGATAACGCGCCGATCAAACCCTGGCGTCCTGCGAGCATGATCACCATGAAGCCGACCACGACACCTGGGAATGCCAATGGAAACGTCAGCAGAGCGAGCAGCGTGCGCTTGAGCGGAAACTCACGTCGCGCCAGCAGCAAACCGGCGATCACCGAGAGCACCAGCGTCGCCGCTGTGACGGCCGCGGACAACACGACGGTCGCGCCAAGGCTCGACATGTAGCGCGGATTCGTCAACATCGCGCGATAGGTCGAGAAGGCGTGGCCGTCGCCGCTGATTTGCGCGAGCGCACCCATCGGCAGCAGCCAGAACGCGATGAAAACCGCCAGCGCCGGCGCGATCAACGCGATGCGCCAGCGCAGCGGGAACGTGACGTCGTTCAATGCATCACCTGTAGATAACGCTCGCCGAAGCTCGACTGCTTTTCGGCCATCTTGCCGAAGTCGACCGGCTTGGCGCGGGCATAGTCGCTTGCGGGCAGGAATTTGGCGGCGATTTCCGGGGTCATCGCATTCGCGCGCACTGGACGCAGATAGGCTTCGGCCCACAGTTTCTGACCTTCATCCGAGAGCACGAAATCCAGCACCTTCTTGCCGTTCGCTTCATGCGGCGCGCCCTTCACGAGACTCATCACGTACGGTACCGAAATCGTGCCTTCCTTCGGAATCACGAATTCGACGTTGGCGTGATCCTTGTACTTCGCGCGGTAGGCATCGAAGTCGTAGTCGAGCAGGATCGGGATTTCGCCGGACATCACGCGTGCATAGGCGGTCTGTTTCGGCACGATCGGTGCGTTGGCCTTCAGCTTGCGGAACCAGTCGAGGCCCGGCTCGAAGTTGTCGAGCGTGCCGCCAAGCGCCTGATTCACCGCGACGGCGCCCGCATAACCGACAAACGCGCTCGACGGATCGAGGTAGCCAATCATGCCTTTGTACTCAGGCTTCAGCAGGTCGGCCCACGAACGCGGGACCGGCTTGCCTTCGAGCGCATCCTTGTTGACGAAAAAGCCCAGCGTTCCCGAGTGGATCGTGAACCAGTAGCCTTGCGGGTCCTTCAGGTTCGCCGGAATGTCGTCCCAGTGCGCGGGTTTGTACGGCTGGATCACGCCTTTGTCTTTTGCCTGGAACGCCGACGACACGCCGAGATACACCACGTCCGCCACCGGGCTCTTCTGCTCGGCCATCAGCTGCGCGATCGACTGGCCGGAGTTCTTGTTGTCGAACGGTACGCGGATGCCGGTTTTTTGCTGGATCGCCTTGATCTGGCTCGCCCAGTCGGCCCATTCGGGCGGGCAGTTGTAGCAGATCGCGGTTTCGTCGGCATGAGCCGCTTGCGGGGCGACGGCGGCTAGCGCGGCGGTGACGATCATGCCGGCCGACAGCGCGGTGGCCGTGGTGCGGGCGAGGCGGCGCCAGAGCGGTTTGATCGAAGAAGCAAAGCGTGTTGACGAGCGGATCACTGCGGGTCTCCTGGAGAGGAAGAGAGCGGGTGGTTCGGGGTTCGAAGTGGTAACGGCTTATGCAAACGGCTCTTCGGCCGACGTCGAAGCATGCGTCGATGGACTGTCGACGCGGCTCGAAATCGCCGCGATGGTGGCACCTTCGCGTACGCGGTGCGGCAAGGTCAGCGTGCGCGACGTTTCACCGGACGCGTCGTAGGTACCGGTAACGCGGGCTAGCAAACGCTCCCAGGCGGCGCAACCGATCTCACGATTCGGCGCGCAGACGCTTGCCAGCGGCGGCGACAGCAATTCGCCCATCGCGAGTCCGTCGAAGCCGAGAATCGACATGTCGCGCGGAATCTGCAGACGCGCCCGGCGCAGGCCACGCATCACGACCATGGCGAGCAGATCGTTACTGCAGAATAGGGCGGTCGGGCGGTTCGGGCCGCTGGTCAGATGAGCGAGTACGGACGGCGACAGTTCGTCGGCGTTGAAATCGACTTCGAGCGCGGGGGCGGGGGTGAGACCGGCCTGTTGCATCGCCTGCGCGTAGCCGAGATGCCGCTGACGGGCGCGGTCCGAGGCGGCCAGCGTGCCCGCGAGCATCAGGATGCGGCGATGGCCGTGCGCGATCAACGTGCGTACGCCGTCGAACGCGGCGAGGCGGTTGTCGACCGAGACCGACGGACGCCGCACGGTGTCGTTATGCATCAGCACATAGAGCAGGCCGGCGCGGTCGAGTTCGTCGAGCAGCGGATGCGTGTCGGCATCGGCGACGGTCAGGATGAGGCCTTCCACGCGATGTTCACGCAGCGTCTCAATGGCGTGGCGTTCGCGGTCGGCATCGTACTGGGTGGTCATCAGCATGAGCCGGTAGCCTTGCGCCGCGGCGAGCTCGTCGATACCTTGCAGGCATTCGGCGAACACCGGGTTGGCGATTGTCGGCAGGATTACGCCGATGAGGCGCGTGCGCTCGCCGCGCAACTGCCGGCCTAGCGGGCTGGGGCGGAAGTTGAGGGCGTCGATGGATTGACGCACTTTGTCGAGCGTGACCGGGTTCACGGTGTGCGGCGCGTTGATCGCGCGCGAGACCGTGGCGATGGAAAAGCCCGCATGGGCGGCGACATCTTTGATCGTTGGGATCATGGTTTCCGCTCAAAATGTAAACGTTTTCGTGAGCGGATTATCGGGAACGTTTGTGACTTGCAGATGACTCCAATTTTTGTCGTAGCGGGGCGACGGTGGGGGTGGATGGCGGCTGGATTGCGCCGGTTTGGTGCGCTCGCCGGGCAATGGTAGAATTCGCGTCCACGCGTGGTTCTGACCCCTGCCGGGGTGATGAAATTGGTAAACATAGCGGACTTAAAATCCGCCGCTTCACAGCTTGCCGGTTCGAGTCCGGTCCCCGGCACCAAGTCGTATTCCGCACGATTCCAATAAAATCCTGAAACCCGCGATAGCTAAAGGCTTCGCGGGTTTTTTGTTCCCCTGTGTTCCCGGGTTGTCGGTGTGCAGCCGGTGGTAGTTGGTATTTCGCTATGCCATCAAGGCAAACGGGAATGGCGCTATCTCGTCACCAGGACAAAGACAGCGCACCTTGTGCCGCTTGCGACGCAGGCCGTAGCAATCCTGCGAGAGTTGCAAGCTCTAACCGGCAACCACCCATACGTGTTCCCAGGCGCGCGAGATCGTCACCGCCCCATGAGTGACGCCTCGATCAATGCCGCGTTGCGTCGGCTCGGCTACGACGCCCGTACCGAGATTGCCGGCCTCGGATTCCGGGCGATGACCTGGCTAAAACCGGCTAACTATCGTCGCCGATTAGCCATCGGTAGTAAGCGTTGTCCGGGTCCATGCGTACGACATTGTCGATGTCCTGCGCCCACGCATCCCGATCGCCTTTATAGGCGTCCAGCCCCGCTGAATAGAAACTCTGTAATGCGCTGCGCGAGTTCTCCATGGCGGTGCGGAACGCGTCGTCGGCGCCCTGCAACGGCGGCTCCGTGTGAAGGGCAAGCAGGTGTGCCAGCGTCGTCGGAAATGCGTCGCGATGAACCCACGTGGCGTATTCGATGCGCGGTTGATCGTCCGTGACCGGCCGGGCGTCCGCGGCGTAGTATGCGAGGCCGGCGCGGTCGGTGATCCAGGTCGCCAGCAGCGCCGCCGGCGACGCAATGCCGACTTCGCGCAGTGCCGCGGCGACCTGCGGTTGCGCAAAGCGCGCCTCGATGCGCGGCACGTCCAGTTCGAGCGGCTGTATCGAACCGACCAGCATCATCTCGTGCAACTCGGTGGTCCACAATGCGGCGTGCGGAAACACCTGGATGAAGCTCTGGATCAGCGAGCGCGTGTCCTCTTCATTCTGCGTCGGCAACGGCAGCCATTGCGCGACGATGCCGCCTTCCTGCAGGCGCGACGCCGCCAGGCGGTAGAAGTCCGACGAGTACAGATTGACGACACCCGCAGCCGAGGGCGGCGGCGGTTCGAGCGTGATCAGATCGTAGCGTTCAGCATGGCGAAGCAGTTCGCGCCGTCCGTCACGCAGCCGGATGTCCATGCGCGGATCGGTGCTTACGGCGTAGTTGCCCTTGAACTGCGGCGAAGCACGCACGACGGCCGGCAACAGTTCGGCGACCGCGCGGTGTTCCAGGCCCGGCCAGGTCAGCAGCGCGCCACCGGTAATGCCGGTGCCGAGCCCGATCACCAGCGCCGTGCGCGGTGTCTCGCGGTGGATGATCAAAGGCAACAGGGCTTGCAGGCGCATATATCGCAGCGATGTCATCGTATCGCCGGAGTTGGAGACGCCCTGAATATAGAGCCGCCGGAACTGGTGCTGGCCGGCGTTTTGTTCGACGACCGCCACCGTGCCGCCCGCGCTCTCTTCGTAGAAGGTGAGATTACCGCCGCGCGATTCGGCGAGCAGCGTGGCGAGCCGGTCGGACGGCGTCACGATCACGGTGATGAGCGTCAGCACGGCGAGGGCAGGCACACTCCAGCGCGCGAACGGCCGCACGTTCGAGCCGCGCAGCACGGCGATCAGACTTACTGCGCCCGCGAGGATGGCAAGTGCCGCGAGGGTGTGAATGAGGCCCAGCTTCGGCACGAGCACGAAGCCGGTCAGCAGGGTCCCGGCGATCCCGCCGGCGGTATTGAGCGCCACGACGGCACCGACGTCGCGCCCCGTGTGCCGGTTGTCCACGTTAAGCCGCAACGCGAAGGGGAACGCCGCCCCCAGCAGCAAGGTAGGGACGAAGACGACGCACACGGCGGCTACCGCGAAGCCCGCGCACATGGCCGTCAACAGACTGCCGGTGGCGCCGAGCGTGGCTTCTCGCGCGAGACTTTGCCATTGCAGCAGCCCGTTGCCCAGCACGGCGACCTCCAGCAGCGCGACCAGTCCGGCCGACACGATCAGCACCGCACACACACCCCACGGATCGCGCGCCCGATCGGCGTAGCGCGACGCCAGCGCGCTGCCGAGCGTGAGGCCCAGCAGATAGGTGGCAAGCACCACGGCGAACGCAAAACTGCGGGTGCTGATGAATTGCACGATCACTTGCGACCACACCACCTCGTAACCGAGCGCGACGCCGCCGGCCAGCGCGTAGAGCACGAGCGCCGTGCGGGCCTTCGAGGGTCGCGCGGCGCGTGCGGTGTCGGCCGGGGGCGGTACGTTGTGCGCGGTCCGCGCGGCAGCAGCCGGGGACGATACGTCGTGCGCGGTGTCCGCCGTAGACTGCCGTGGAGCGACGGCAGGTGAGGGCGATTCGGCAGCCGGCACGAGGGCCTGCAGCGTGCGTCCAAGCAGTGCGGCGACGAGCGCTGCGCCGGCATTCAGCGTCGCAGCGGCGCAGGCGCTGCCCAGCACACCGAGCCATGGAATCAGGACAAAACTCGCGGCCAGCGTGCCGGCAATCGCGCCGGCCGTATTGGCAGCATAGAGACGGGCGCCGGAGCGGCCCATATGGGCGGCGGCGGGGCACAGCGCGCGCATCAGCACCGGCAGCGTGCCGCCCATCAGGACGGCAGGCAAGCCGACGAGAGCAAAGGGTAACGCCCAGGCAAGCGGACCGATTCGATCTTGCAGCAAGGCGAACGGCGCCGCAGCGTGCGGCAGCAGCCACGTGCTCGCGAGAGCCAGCACCAGCACGCCGGCTTCAAGCAGCGCGTACAGGCGCAAGGGTCGCGCGAACCGGTCGGCCAGTCTGCCGAAGATCCAGCCACCTATTGCAAGGCCCGCGAAAAAAGCACTGACGCCGGTGGTGACGGCTTGCACCTCGACGCCGACCACCAGCGCGAGCTGCTTGATCCACAGGACCTGGTAAATCAGCGATGCGGCGCCCGAGGCAAACAGAAGCAGCAATGGCCAGGCGATCGGCAAAGTTGGGCCGTCGGCTTCTTGCTGGGGTTCGTGCGAGTGTGTATCGCCGCGACGCTGTGCGTGTTCATGTGCGCGGCGCTCACGGCGTGAGCTTTTGGCACGGTTGGCCAGCGTTTGGGTCATGGGATGATGTGCGTCGGGATAATGTGAACTGATCTGGATCGGCTTGACGCGGCGTGCCCGATCAGGAAGTTGCGCCTGCCAGTTGAAGCCGGCAGGCGCAATCGCACTACATATTACTCGAGGCCGCGCTTCTTGAAGGACTCGTCAATCTTCTTGTCGACCTGCCGGCGCACGCCGTCCACGCTGAAGCTGGCGGGCCGCTGGCTCGGCGGATACTGAACGAATGTCTGCAGGAACGTCGACGCTTTCAGCGTCGCGATGCCGTTCAGATAAACATTCTTCGTTTCCCAGTCGTTGTACTGGTCCGAGGTGATATCCGCCCGCTCATAGGGGTCCATGCGCAAATTGAATAGCTTGGGCAGGCGCAGGCAGATAAGTGGGTCCTCCCAGATATTCAGGTTGCCCTTGGCGCGCTGCTCGCAGAACACCGCCTTCCAGGCGTTGCCGTCCTGATCCCAGCGCATGGCGACCAATTGTCCGTCGTCGTCGAAATAGTAGAACTCGGTGCGTGGATCTTTGGTCGTTTGCCCTGTCAGGAACGGTAACTGGTTGTACCCGTCGAGGTGATCCTTGAAGGTGGTCCCACCGGCCTTGGGCGCCCATCCTTTCAGGAGCCGGTCCTTCACGCCGGTGTCGCCTGCTGCGGCAAGCAGAGTCGGGAACCAGTCGAGGCCCGAGAACATCTGGTTGGACGTCTCGCCCGGTTTGATATGCCCTGGCCATCTCACCATCGCCGGCACACGGAATGCACCTTCCCAGTTGGAGTCTTTCTCGCTACGGAACGGGGTGGTTGCAGCATCCGGCCAGGAGAACTGATTCGGTCCGTTGTCGGTCGTGTAAATGACGATCGTGTTTTTGGAGATGTTCAGATCGTCCAGCAGCTTGAGCAACTTACCGACATCCTGATCGTGCTCCCACATCCCGTCGGCGTATTCATTGCCAGGCATGCCGCTCTTGCCTCTGAACTCAGGGCGAACGTGCGTGAAGACGTGCATGCGCGTGTAGTTCATCCAGACGAAGAACGGCGTGCCGTTCTTGACCTGTTTGCGGATGAACTCTTCCGCATGGGCGCCGGTTTCGTCGTCGATGGTTTCCATGCGTTTGGCGGTGAGCGGACCCGTATCCTGGACCTTGCCGTCGGACGTGCTATGAATGACCCCACGCGGCGAGAAGTTCTTCACGTACGGGTCGTTCTTGTCCTTCGGCCAGTACGGGCGCTCGGGTTCTTCCTCGGCATTCAGGTGATACAGGTTGCCGTAGAACTCGTCGAACCCGTGATTGGTCGGCAGGTACTCGTTCTTGTCGCCAAGGTGGTTCTTGCCGAACTGACCGGTCGCATAGCCGAGCGGCTTGAGCGCCTGAGCGATGGTGATGTCGCCCTTTTGCAGGCCGACCGGTGCGCCGGGCGCGCCGACTTTGGATAGCCCGGTGCGCAGCGGAGTCTGGCCGGTGATGAAGGACGAACGCCCTGCGGTACAACTGTTCTCGGCGTAATAGTCCGTGAAGATCATGCCTTCATTCGCGATGCGATCGATATTCGGTGTCTTGTAACCCACCACACCGCGCGAGTAGGCGCTGATATTCGTCTGCCCGATGTCATCGCCGAAAATCACGAGAATGTTCGGCTTCGACGAGGCTTTGGCGGCTGGTGGTGGCGCGCTCGTGGCCGCGGGTTTGGCCGGCGCTGGAGTCTGCGCAGGCGCGTTAATGGATGGAAAAATCAGGGCAGCGAACGCAGCAAGCGCGACGACAGTCGCCCCGGCTGCGTAGCGGCCCTTTCTATGGAACATTCTCATCGTGTCGCTCCAATGGCGTTGACTTCTGTTCGCCCGTTACGCGTTCCTTGCGCGCGGGTTGCCTCGTAGCGGCCGCGACCTGCACGCGACTCGCGCTCTCCCACGTCCGCCTATTGCTTCGGCGCGGGATAGATGGTTTGCCAGTCATCCTTCATGCTGACCACGGTCCAGCCGTCGGCGATCGCTTCGTCCCAGGCCTTGTCGAGCTTGCCGATCTTCGACGTGCGGTCGTAGGCGAATTCACGTACTGCGTCGTCGTGATGCACCAGCAAGGCGAGGTGCGGGCCGCTGCCGGACGCGGTGTACTGCAGCATCTGCAAATCGCCGTCCGAATTGCCGAACGCGAGAATGGGCTTGCGGCCGATGTTCCGATAGATGCCGACCGGTTTGCCGGGACCGTCGTCGACGAAATCGATTTTCGGCAGGCGCACCAGCGTGCCCTGACCGTCATGCATCTGGTACTGCACAACCTGGCTCGAGCCGATCACCTGCTCGGGCGGAATGCCGTACGCCTTCTCGGCCCACGGCCGCATGAATTCGATAGTGCCGCCCGACACGATGAAGGTCTTGAAGCCGTTGGCGCGCAGATAGGCGAGCAACTCCAGTTGTGGTTGATAGACGAGGTCGGTGTACGGGCGATTGAATTTCGGATGCCGGGCGGTGGCCAGCCAGTCGCGGATGGTCTTGTCGTAGTCGTCCACGGTCATGCCGCTATTGGCGACGGCGACCAGTTGCAGCACCTGTTTCTGCAGGCCCTCCAACGCGCCGTAGTCTTTGGCGACCAACGCTTTGAAGGCCGGATTGTTCTTCCACTCGGGATGCTTCGGCGCTGCCGCTTTCACCTGGTCGAGCATGAAGGCGAACTGGAAGTAAATCGGCTGCTCGCTCCATAGCGTGCCGTCGTTGTCGAACACAGCAATGCGCGCGGCAGGCGGCACGTAGTTCGGCGAACCTTCGCGGGTGACGTCGGCGACGAATTTCTGGATCGTCTGCTTGGCCGGTCCGTCACGCCAGGATGGCAGAGCGGCGGCCGGCATGACTGCCGTCGGCGCTGAGGCGTTCGTGCTGCCAGGCGTTGTACAACCGGCAGCGCTCAACGTGACACCGAGTACGACAAGGGCGACGCCGAACGCCGACCTGAATCCAGGGGGGATCACCCCCACCGCACGTTCCGACCGCTTCGACTGACCGCTTGTTTGCATCCGACCTCCGTTCCGATTGCACAATTCCACGCCCCGCGGGCAACAGCGCACGGGAGAAACGAGTACAACTCGAAGGGCAGAGCGCCCTAGCTTCCGTCAGCACCTGCTGCGCGGGCCGACTCCTGGCGTGCAAGCGGTTGCTTCCAGGTGTCTTCGTCCATCACGAGGCGAAAGCCGAGATGCGACATGCTGTTGTAGGGGTCGGTGCCGCGCCGCGCGCTCGGACGGTAGCTCAGGCAGTAGGCTTCATTGCAGAGGAACGAGCCGCCGCGCGTTACGCGCTTGGGGGCATCCACCGGTACGCCCTGATCCGCCGGGTCCCACGAATCTTGCGGGCCAACCGGGTTGTCGATCACGCTGGTGCTCACCGCTTCACGCCGGAACTGGTCGGCGCGATACCAGTCGGCCACCCACTGCCAGGCGTTGCCGGTCATGTCCGACAGGCCATAGCCGTTAGCCGGAAAGGTGCCGACCGGACTCGTACCGAGTGCGCCACCCGCTTTCGGGCTGACCACCGGGAACGCCTGCGGCTCCTGACCTTGCCAGACGTTGGCCATCTGCTTGCCGTCCGGCGCGAACTGATTGCCCCACGCGTAAGTGGCCTGCTCGAGCCCGCCGCGTGCGGCGAATTCCCATTCGGCTTCAGTGGGCAGGCGTTTGCCGGCCCATTTCGCATAGGCCTGCGCGTCTTCGTAGGAAACCTGAACGACCGGGTGATCGTCTTTGCCGACGATGTTGCTGTCCGGCCCGGTGGGGTGACGCCAGTTCGCGCCAGGCACATAACGCCACCATTGCGAATAGTCTTCGAGCGGCACGGGATGGTTGGTGCCGACGAACACCATGGCGCCGGCCACCATCGCGCTGTCAGGCGGACGCGGCGTATCGGGCGGCAACTGTACTTTCAGGGTGTCCCAATCGGGTTTCTTTTCAGCGGTCGTGACGTAGCCGGTGGCTTCGACGAATTTGCGGAATTCGGCGTTGGTCACGTGATGACGGTCCATCCAGAAGCCGTGCACGCGCACCTTGTGGGCAGGGCGTTCATTGGGCTGTGCCTGCTTTGAATCGCTGCCCATCAGGAACTGGCCGCCAGGAACCCAGGCCATGCCGAGCGGGCCATGCGTTCCGTCGCCGTAGACGACTTGCGAGTGAGGCTGGCTATGTGAGGCGAAAGCCCAGCTGACTGCTGCGCCTACGCATGCAGGTAGCATGACCAGAAGCACGCCCCAAAGGAGCAGCTTGCGATAGCGGGGGGCCGGCGCCGGAGTTGCGGAGGGCGTGCCTTTAGAGCGGGCAGCCGTTGCCGTGCCATGTTTTCCTGAACTCATCATCCGTTCTCTCACGCGGGTACAGCGGCTGGCCCTTTAGCAGGCGTGGACCAGTTCTCTTTGATGCAACACCAGTGCTCTTTGGTATAGCAGAAGCTTAGCGATACGGAATAACGAATGATGCGGTTAAGAAATATG
>NZ_JAQQDU010000037.1:0-79854 GCF_046027825.1 Paraburkholderia sediminicola | reverse complement strand
GGCCGGGGATAGTGGGCGACCTATGTTTGCCCGGGGCCGGCTTTACGGCCGTTTCATCTTGCACACGGTCGGCGGCACCGTACGCTCGGGCGGCAAAGCCAGCACCGTGCGGAAACCGTAGCCTGAGCCTTCGTTGTCGAACTTAACGCCTGGCGTGCCGGCCTTGTCCATTTCCATCACGTAAAGGGGCTGGATCAGCTGGTGGTCATCGGCCCGCATCCACGAGGCGTGGAAGCCGTTGTCGAACTTGATGCCCTCCAAAGCCCGGGCGACGGCCGTCGGATCGGCACTGCCGACGCGGTTCATCGCCGCAGCCAGGGTTTCGATCATCAACGGCATGCGCAGCACCGGGTAATCGTCCTGCGCGGCCGGGAAACGGGCTCGAAACGCCGCATACCAGGCGTCGGAGGCCGTGCCGCCGGCGTTCGGGTGCCAGTCGGCCACTGCGATCACGTGTTTGACGCCGGCATCGCCCAACGCGGCGGGCGCGCCAAGGCTATTGCCGTAGAAGGTATAAAACCGGGTGTCCAGGCCCTGCTCTCGCGCAGCCTTGACGAGTAGCGTCAGATCGTTGCCCCAGTTGCCGGTAATAACCGCGTCCGCGCCGCTCGCGCGGATCTTGGCGATGTACGGCGCGAAGTCCTTCACGCGGCCAATCGGATGAAATTCGTCGCCGACGACCGCGATATCCGGACGCTTTGTCGCCAGCGTCGAACGCGCGAGACTGCTGACGTCATGGCCGAAGCTATAGTCCTGGTTCAGCAGATAAACCTTCTTCACCGCCTTGTCGCGCTGGATCACATCGACCAGCGCATCCATGCGCATGCCCGCGTGCGCGTCGAAGCGGAAGTGCCAGAAACTGCAATTGGCGTTGGTCAGCGCGGGATCGTCGGCGGAATAATTGAGGAACAGTTCGCGGTTGCCCGGCTCGCGGCTGTTCTGCTTGTCGATCGCGCCGATCAGCGCGGCCGCCACCGCCGAGCTGTTGCCTTGCATGATGTAACCAATGTGCCGGTCCGCGGCGGCGCGCAGTTGCACCAGCGCCTCCTCGGCACTGCCCTTGCTGTCGAGCACAACGAGCTCGAGCGGATGTGCGCCGTCAGCAAGCTTCACGCCGCCTTGCGCATTCACCTGTTCGACACCGAAGCGCAGATTGCGCTCCACCGCCGCGCCCGCGTTCGCGAATGGGCCGGACATGCCTTCGATCAGCGCCAACTGGATCGGCGTACCCGTGGGCTGAGCCACCGGCTTGCTTGCCGGACCAGACGCCATTTCTCCCGCGGCGCAAGCCGCCGCAGCCATCGAAATCGCCGCCAGCGCAACGACTGCCGCTGCTCCTGCCCGTTGCCACTTCGCCATCATCATTGCCCCGCTTGATTCGTCGAAGCGCGGATCATAGGGCGTTCCAGACGGAATAAGCAAGCCGGCGAATCCGTTACTGTGCTTCCAGCGACGCCTTGTACGAAGCGCCAATCTTTTGCTGCCGCCCGTGTCAAAATAATGCGTCTCGATGATAAAAACCGCTACTCAAATGCCATCGGAGGAATTCATGTTCAACCGCCACCCATCCACGACGGCCTCGATCGAAGCACCGCCCGCAGTACGCCTGCGCCGCGCCGCGCTCGTCTGCCTGAACACGCTCGCGCTCGCGGCTACGCTCGCCGGCTGCGTGCAGCCATGGCAGCAGTACAGCCAGGGCGCGGACGAATCGACCATCATCGCCCGCCTCGGCGCGCCGCGTGAAAGCTACGACCTGCCCAACGGCGGCAAACGGCTGATGTGGCCTACCCAGCCGATGGGCGAAACCACCACCGCCGCCGACATCGACGCATCCGGCAAGATCGTCACCGTGCGCCAGGTGCTTCAGCCCAACGAGTTCTACCGGGCTGAAATCGGCAAGTGGACGAAGAGCGACGTGCTGGTGAACTTTGGCCGCCCGGTCGAAACGTCATACTTCCCGCTGATGAAACGCGAGGTCTGGACGTATCGCTATCTGGAAGACAATGTCTGGTACATGATGTACAGCTTTTATTTCGACGATCAGGGCATTGTGCGACTCACGCAGAAAACACCTGATCCGCTGCACGATCCGGATCGCCGCAGCCTGTTCTGAGTATCCGCTCGAACCCATTGCGCATGGATTGACGAAGCCGCCTCTTCAGGCGGCTTTTTTTATTTACGGCGCATATCGGCGAGTTTTGTTTCGCGCGCGATTGGTCGATACGCCGCACGGCCGCAGATTAGCTTGAGCGCACGCAGCGCGTAAAACGTGAGCCGCAAAAACACGAAGCCCCGTGCTTTTCAGGGCACGGGGCTTCGCGTCAATCTGGTTCAGCAGGCGCGCCAGCAGCGCCCTGCTCCTCCGTCATTCCGAACGTTGCGGATTCAACTTATCGAAGTTCGAATGCAGCTTGTTCAGCGCCGAGATATACGCCTTCGCGGAAGCGGCGACGATATCCGGATCGGTGCCCACACCGTTGACGATGCGCCCACTCCTGGACAGCCGCACGGTCACTTCACCTTGCGCCTGCGTACCGGTTGTAATGGCGTTCACCGAGTACAACAGCAATTCCGAACCGCTCCCCACTTCCGTTTCGATCGCATTGAGCGTGGCATCCACCGGACCGTTGCCGCGTGCTTCCCCGGTCACCTCCTTGCCTTCGACCGAGAACACGATCTTCGCGTGCGGCTGCTCGCCAGTTTCCGAATGCTGCGACAGCGACAGGAACTTGTAGTGCTCCTTTTCCTGCGCCTCAGCCGATTCTTCGGTGACGATCGCGATGATGTCTTCGTCGAAGATTTCCGACTTGCGGTCGGCCAGTTCCTTGAAGCGCGCGAACGCGGTATTCAACTCGCCTTCGCTATCGAGCGCGATACCCAGTTCCTGCAGACGCTGCTTGAACGCATTGCGGCCCGACAACTTACCAAGCACGATCTTGTTCGCGCTCCAGCCCACATCTTCGGCACGCATGATTTCGTACGTGTCGCGCGCTTTCAGCACACCGTCCTGGTGAATGCCGGATGCGTGCGCAAATGCGTTCGCACCGACTACCGCCTTGTTCGGCTGCACGACGAAACCGGTGATCTGCGACACCAGTTTCGAAGCCGGCACGATTTGCGTGGTATCGAGACCGACATCGAGGCCGAAATAATCTTTGCGGGTCTTCACCGCCATCACGATTTCTTCGAGCGACGTGTTCCCCGCGCGCTCACCGAGACCGTTGATCGTGCACTCGACCTGACGCGCGCCGCCAATCTTCACACCGGCCAGCGAGTTCGCCACCGCCATGCCGAGGTCGTTATGGCAATGCACCGAGAACACCGCCTTGTGCGAGTTCGGAATACGCTCACGCAGCGTCTTCACGAGCTGGCCGTACAACTCGGGCACGCCATAGCCGACCGTATCTGCGATGTTGATGGTGGTCGCGCCTTCGGCGATGACCGCTTCCAGCACACGGCACAGGAAATCCATGTCCGACCGGCTGCCGTCTTCCGGCGAGAACTCCACGTCGTCCGTGAACTTGCGAGCAAAGCGCACCGCCAGCTTTGCCTGTTCGAACACCTGATCCGGCGTCATGCGCAGCTTCTTTTCCATATGCAGCGGCGACGTTGCGATGAACGTGTGGATGCGGAAATGATCGGCCGGCTTGAGTGCGTCAGCAGCGCGTTGAATGTCCTTGTCGTTCGCACGGGCCAGCGAGCAGATCGTGCTGTCCTTGATCAGGCCCGCGATCGTGTGGATCGAATCGAAGTCGCCATTCGAGCTGGCCGCAAAGCCCGCTTCGATCACGTCCACCTTCATCCGTTCGAGTTGCTTCGCGATACGGATTTTTTCTTCCTTCGTCATCGACGCGCCGGGCGATTGCTCGCCGTCACGCAGCGTGGTGTCGAATATGATCAGTTTGTCGGCCATGTCGGGTCTCCTGGGGAGTCGTTCAATTGTGGGCATTGGATATTTGAATTCGGGTGTTTGCGCCACCGCTGGCGACGCTAAACCATAGACGAGGCGGACGGAGGGCAGAAACGATAAGCGATCAGCGCGCTAGATGTGCCAGCACTAGCGCACCTGCGGCGCACCAGCTTGTTGAGGCTCGCGCCGCAGCTCAAATGGGAACCTGAACGCATTCATCCAACGACTATAGCGGCATTCCCATCGCCGTGCAATTGGCGTCAGACCTGCCCGCCGCGCGCCGCCGGACGGGCTCCGCAAACGAAAAACGGCAGCCTGGGAAGGCTGCCGTTTTCTGTGTCATTGCCATGCAAAGGCGGTGCGCAATTATCTGTCCCGCGCCACCGATCGAGCCGGATTCGCCCTGCCCCGCAGCGCCTGGTAGCCCCAGAACACATAGCCCGACAGACCGTATAGCACGAACAGGCCGAACAGCATCAGCGGCGGATCGGACGACACCAGCACGAACGCCACCACCACCAGCAGAATCACGCCGAACGGCACGCGGTGCCGCACGTCGAGCGCCTTGCCGCTGTAGAACGGCGCGTTCGACACCATCGTCACACCGGCGTAGATGGTCAGCACGAAAGCGACCCACGGCAGCCACACCAGCTTGAGCGGCACGCGGTTATCGGTGGCGAGCCACACGAAACCGGCGATCAGCGCAGCGGCAGCCGGACTGGGCATGCCCTGGAAGAAACGCTTGTCGACCACGCCGATGTTCGTGTTGAAGCGCGCGAGACGCAACGCCGCCCCCGAACAGTAGACAAACGCCGCGAGCCAGCCCCAGCGGCCGAGATCCTTCAGGATCCACTCGTACATCACGAGCGCCGGCGCCACGCCGAACGACACCATGTCCGACAGGCTGTCAAACTGTTCGCCGAACGCGCTTTGCGTATGCGTCATGCGGGCAACCCGGCCGTCCATACCGTCCAGCACCATTGCCACGAAAATCGCGATCGCCGCGATTTCGAAGCGCACGTTCATCGCCTGCACCACGGCGAAGAAGCCGCAAAAGAGCGCGGCGGTGGTAAACGCGTTCGGCAGCAGATAAATGCCGCGCTTCCTCAGAAACTGCTGACGCTGAGCGCGCCGGCTATCGACTGCCGGCGACTCCGCCACGATCGGCTTGTTACGGCGGAACGGACGCGGGAGCTGTCCGCTGTTGCGGGGTCGACGCGGTTTGAATGCGGCCATTCGGAAAACCTCCTTGGTGCCGCTTTATAGTTCAGCGAGAATCGTGGACGACGCGGAAACCTTCTCACCGATCGACACACGGGGACGGCTGCCAACCGGCAGATACACGTCGACACGCGAGCCAAAACGAATAAATCCATAACGCTGGCCACGCGTGAGCGGCTCACCCGCACGAACGTAGCAAAGAATGCGCCGTGCGATCAAACCGGCGATCTGCACCGACGTCACGGTCTGGCCGCCAGCCATTTCGATCACCAGCGCATTGCGCTCGTTTTCGGTCGAAGCCTTGTCCACCGCGGCATTCAGATACGCGCCCGGGAAATATTCGACCTTGGAAATCGCGCCATCCACCGGCGAACGTTGCGAGTGGACATTGAAGACGTTCATGAACACGCTGATCTTCAGCGCTTCACGATTCGCATACGGATCATGCGCAGTTTCGACTGCGACGATACGGCCGTCGGCCGGGCACAGCACGGCGTTCGCCTGCGTGGGGATAGGACGCGCCGGATCGCGGAAGAACTGCACGACGAAGATCAGCAGGAGCCAGAACAGCCATGACAAGCCGAACCCGACGAAGAAGTGAACCAGTAATGCTACGACGGCTGCGATGGCGATGAACGGCCAGCCTTCTCGCGCGATGATCGGATGAGGGTAATTCATGGATGGCTTCAGTATTTTTGTAAAACCGTAGGATAGCAAAAGCCGCCCAGGGTTCAGCACCCTTGGACGGCTTTTTGCATTACCGGCGGCCGCGACGATGCGCCGCGCCGGTCAGAGGCTATAAAGCGGGCCTCTTAGTTCTTCGACTGGTCGACCAGCTTGTTCGCAGCGATCCACGGCATCATCGAACGCAGCTTGGCACCAACCGTTTCGATCTGGTGCTCGGCCGTCAGACGGCGGCGCGATTGCAGCGTCGGAGCGCCGGCCTTGTTTTCGATGATGAAGCTCTTTGCGTACTCGCCGGTCTGAATGTCCGTCAGCACGGCCTTCATCGCCTTCTTCGTCTCAGCCGTCACGATACGCGGACCCGTCACGTACTCGCCGTATTCGGCGTTGTTCGAGATCGAGTAGTTCATGTTCGCGATGCCGCCTTCGTAGATCAGGTCGACGATCAGCTTCAGTTCGTGCAGGCACTCGAAGTACGCCATTTCCGGCGCGTAGCCCGCTTCCACCAGCGTTTCGAAGCCGGCCTTGATCAGGTCGACCGTACCGCCGCACAGCACGGCTTGTTCGCCGAACAGGTCGGTTTCCGTTTCTTCGCGGAAGTTCGTTTCGATAATGCCGGCACGGCCGCCGCCGTTCGCTGCTGCGTACGACAAAGCGATGTCACGTGCTGCGCCCGACTTGTCTTGCGCAACGGCGATCAGGTGGGGCACGCCGCCACCTTGCGAGTACGTACCGCGAACCGTGTGGCCCGGCGCCTTCGGCGCGATCATGATCACGTCCAGGTCGGCACGCGGGATCACTTGACCGTAGTGCACGTTGAAGCCGTGTGCAAAGGCCAGTGCTGCGCCTTGCTTGATGTTGGCGTGCACTTCCTTTGCGTAGACGTCAGCGATCTGCTCGTCCGGCAGCAGCATCATGACGACGTCTGCGCCCTTGACGGCTTCCGCCACTTCCTTGACTTGCAGGCCGGCGTTCTCAGCCTTGCTCCACGATGCGCCGCCCTTGCGCAGACCGACCGTGATGTTCACGCCGCTTTCCTTCAGGTTCAGCGCGTGAGCATGGCCTTGCGAGCCATAGCCGATGATGGTGACTTGCTTGCCCTTGATGAGGGAGAGGTCGGCGTCCTTGTCGTAGAAAACTTTCATGTCGGTTCCTTGGCTAAATTCGGTGAAATCAGTGAAATACAAATACTGCGAATGTTGTGTTGCTTCGCCGGGTTCTTAAAGGCACTGCCCGGCTTCGATCGAGACGGTTAATAACGCCCGCGACTCAGCGCGCGCGTCAAACCTTCAGAATGCGCTCGCCGCGGCCGATGCCCGAACTGCCCGTACGGACGGTTTCGAGAATCGCAGTCGCGTCGATCCCTTCGATGAAGGCATCGAGCTTGTCGCTCGCGCCCGTCAGTTCGATCGTGTAGGTCTTTTCGGTGACGTCGATGATCCGGCCGCGGAAAATATCCGACATCCGTTTCATCTCCTCACGTTCCTTGCCGACCGCCCTCACCTTGATCAACATCAGCTCACGCTCGATGTGGGCGCCCTCGGTAAGGTCGACCACTTTCACCACCTCGATCAGGCGGTTCAGATGCTTCGTGATCTGTTCGATCACGTCGTCCGAGCCAATGGAGACGATGGTCATGCGCGACAACGAACGGTCTTCGGTCGGAGCCACCGTCAAGGTTTCAATGTTGTAGCCGCGTGCCGAGAAGAGACCTACCACGCGTGACAACGCGCCCGGTTCGTTTTCCAGCAGGACTGAAATAATGTGTCTCATGTTTCGCTTCTTCCAGATGTTTTGTCGATGTATGCGAGCAGCTTCGCGCCGCTTCGTCCGCCTTCGCCCTTTGTGGAGGCGCGCATGACGAAGCCAACGCGGATGCCGTCGTTATAGATCTTCCGAACCCATGAGCATCTCAGTGATGCCCTTGCCGGCCTGAACCATCGGCCAGACGTTTTCGGTCGGATCGGTCTGGAAATCGAGAAACACCGTGCGATCTTTCAGGCGCAGCGCTTCCTTCAGCGCTGGCTCGACATCGGCCGTGCGTTCGATACGCATGCCGACGTGACCGTACGCTTCAGCGAGCTTCACGAAGTCCGGCAGCGCATCCATGTACGAATGCGAATAGCGCTTGCTGTATTCGATCTGCTGCCACTGGCGTACCATGCCCAGATAGCGGTTGTTCAGCGAAATGATCTTCACCGGAGTCTCGTACTGCTTGCAGGTCGAGAGTTCCTGAATACACATCTGGATCGAGCCTTCGCCCGTGATACAGAGCACGTCGTCGTCCGGGTGCGCCATCTTCACGCCCATCGCCGCCGGCAGGCCGAAACCCATCGTGCCGAGGCCACCGGAGTTGATCCAGCGGCGCGGCTTGTTGAAGCGATAGAACTGCGCTGCCCACATCTGGTGCTGGCCGACGTCGGAACACACGAAGGCATTGCCGTCGGTCAGCTCCCACGCCTTCTCCACCACGTACTGCGGCTTGATGATTTCGCTCTTGCGGTCGAACTTCAGGCAGTCTTTGGCGCGCCAGGCTTCGATGTCCTTCCACCAGTCGGCGAGCGCCGCGGTGTCGGGGCCATGCTCGGCCGTTTGCAACTGCTCGATCAGCTCCTTCAGCACTTCCTTCACGTCGCCGACGATCGGAATGTCGACCTTGACGCGCTTGGAGATGGAAGAAGGATCGATGTCGATATGGATGATCTTGCGTGGACGCGACGCGAAGTGCGCCGGGTCGCCGATCACACGGTCGTCGAAGCGCGCGCCGATCGCGATCAGCACGTCGCAGTGCTGCATCGCCATGTTGGCTTCGTACGTGCCGTGCATGCCGAGCATGCCGAGGAATTTTTTGTCGCTCGCGCGGTAGCCGCCCAGTCCCATCAACGTATTGGTGATGGGATAGCCGAGCAGATCGGCGAACTGGTTCAGCTCACGCGATGCATCCGCGAGGATGATGCCGCCACCGGTGTAGATATACGGACGCTTGGCCGACAGCAGCAAGGCAACCGCCTTGCGAATCTGGCCGGAGTGCCCTTTCGTGACCGGGTTGTACGAGCGCAGCGAAACGGTCTTGAGCGGTTCGTACTGGCACGGCGTCTTCGACACGTCTTTCGGAATGTCGATCAGCACCGGGCCGGGACGGCCGGTACGGGCGATATAGAAAGCTTTCTTGACGGTAGCCGCGAGGTCGCGCACATCCTTCACGAGGAAGTTGTGCTTCACGCAGGGACGCGTGATGCCGACCGTGTCGCACTCCTGGAACGCATCCTGACCGATCGCAGCAGTCGGCACCTGGCCGCTGATGATCACCATCGGGATCGAGTCCATGTAGGCCGTCGCGATGCCGGTCACCGCATTGGTGACGCCGGGGCCGGAGGTCACGAGGCACACACCCACTTTGCCGGTGGAACGCGCATAGGCGTCAGCGGCGTGGACTGCGGCTTGTTCGTGGCGCACGAGGACGTGCTGGAATTTGTCCTGCTTGTACAGCTCGTCGTAAATGTAGAGTACCGAGCCGCCGGGATAGCCCCAGATAAACTCGACGTCTTCGTCGGCCAGTGCCTTCATGAGCACGGTGGCGCCGATAGAGTCAGCTTGAGGATGGAGGGTCGTATCCGACGTGGAGAATTCCGCGCTGGGCATATTCATTTATTCACCTTTCGAATTTTCGGCAAAAAATTGATCGGGTGCTCTCTGCCGGGCTTGTGGCTCGGGTTCAAGCGGCGCGTCCAGTTGACAGGTGAGCTTCTTGGGCCACACCTCAATTGAGACAAGTCACTTATGTTGCGAACCAGCGACGATATCTGCAGATGTCCGCGCGGTCAAGCAAATATTGCCCTGGCGCCCTGCCCCTGAATCGCTCCATCGGCTAAAAGTGACCGAAAGCTTGTTATAGAGATGCAAGATACGGCGGGTTTCGCCCCAGCGACGCGAAAGTTTGTTAGCATCCGCGAGTTTTACGACACTTTTCGACCGATTACGCGCACGCACGCTGCGCCGACCCCCAAACGGATGGCATCAGACAAGGAACTCGCCGATTTTCTGGCGGGCGTCGAAAGGCGCGCATTCAAGCAGACGGTCTACGCCGTGCGGGACGACGACGCCTCGCTGGATATCGTGCAGGACGCGATGATCAAGCTCGCCGAAAAATATGGTGACCGTCCTCCCGCCGAACTTCCGCTGCTGTTTCAGCGTATTCTTCAGAATGCGATGCACGACTATTTCCGTCGTGCCAAAGTGCGCAATACTTGGGTTAGTCTATTCTCGTCCCTCGGCAACGCAGACGACGACGAATTCGACCCCCTCGAAACATTCGAGGCGCAACAAGGTTCAGCGGGCTCAGAAAGCAACGAACAGAAACTCGAACGCGAACAGGTCTTGCAGTCCATCGACGACGAGATCCAAAAATTACCGGCACGTCAACGGGAGGCGTTTCTCATGCGTTATTGGGAAGATATGGATGTCGCCGAGACTGCCGCCGCGATGGGCTGCTCCGAGGGTAGCGTGAAAACGCACTGCTCGCGGGCCACCCACACGCTGGCGCAAGCGCTCAAGGCTAAAGGAATCACGCTATGAGCTCCCTAGAAACCAAAGAACTCGAGTTTGCCCGCCAGGTACGCCGCGCGCTCGACGAAAACGCAGCCAGTATCCCCTCCGCCACGGTCGAC
The DNA here is from genome assembly GCF_046027825.1 of Paraburkholderia sediminicola. GTDB lineage: Bacteria > Pseudomonadota > Gammaproteobacteria > Burkholderiales > Burkholderiaceae > Paraburkholderia > Paraburkholderia sediminicola_D. The sequence continues at coordinate 69,372 of NZ_JAQQDU010000037.1, read as the reverse complement.
CGGCTCGCCATGGCGCGCCGCGCCGCGCTTGCTCGCAAGAAGCCCGAAACCGTGAGCGCGCCGGTGTTCGTGCCCGCTCTCGCCGGCGCCGGCATGCCGGCCGGTATGCCGCAAGTCGACATGCCGCAGCGCCGCCGTTCGCCGCTGCGCCGTTTTGCGCTCGCCTGGCCGCTCGTCGCGCTGGTCGTCAGCCTCGTGGCCATCGCCTACTGGGAAGACCAGCAACGCACCGCCGAACTCGCCGATATCGATGCAGCCATGCTAAGCGACGACTTGCCGCTCAATGCCTATCTCGACCACGGCTTCAACGCGTACCTATCACGCGCCCACTGAGCGGGAGATTCTTCGGGTGAGTTACAAGCGCGGCTTGGCCGTTGTTTTCGGATGCGCGATCGCGGCGCTCGTGTCGTTTGCCGCGACGTATCCGCGCTTTTATCCGGGCCCGTCGACCGCCAGTGCGCCTGCCGCCGGCGGCAACGCGACCGCCAAGGCGCCCGCACCTACTCTTGCCGTCGATCTGCCGAGCCTGCCGGGCAGCAATAGCCCGATGGCATGGTCGCGCCTGAGCCCGGCCGAGCACGTTGCGCTCGCGCCGTTCGCCAGCGAATGGGATTCCTTTAGCGACGAACGCAAGCGCAATTGGATCAAGATCGCAGCGCGTTACCCGAAATTGTCGCCTGATGCGCAAAAACGCCTGCATGACCGAATGACTGAATGGGTGCGCATGACACCCGATCAGCGGCGCGTTGCACGCGAAAACTACCAGGTATCGAAGGAATTGCCGCGCGAAACCCGCCAGAATGCGTGGAAGGCGTATCAGCAATTGCCGGAAGAACAGAAAGAGCGGCTCGCCGCGAGCGAGCGCAAGCGGCGGCCGAGCGTCGTGAGCGCGCCGCCGTCCGGCAAGACGGAGATCAAGGGGCTCGATCGTCTGGTCAATGCCCGGGAGCACGGCGCGAGCGGTGCCGCAGCGGCGAGTGCCGCGGCGGCCGCGCCCTTGCCGAGCCCGGCCGCCACACCAGAGATTCCCGCTGCGGGCAGCTTCGTGCCCGCCACGCCGCTGCCGGTTTCGCCGGCCGAGGCGCCGTCGATCTTCAACGGCTCCTGATCCGGGCCCGACCGTGTCCCAGCCGCTCGCCACCTCGACACTGCCCGCCGATTTGTCCGGCACCGCGCCCACCGTGCGCCGGCGCCTTGCCACGCTGCTCTACGAAGCCGTGATCCTGTTCGGCGTGGTGTTCATCGCGGGCTATCTGTTCAGCACGTTGACGCAGCAGCGCAACGGCCTCACCCATCACAACCTGCTCGCAGCGTGGATCGGCCTCGTGGTCGGTCTGTATTTCGTCTGGTTCTGGACCCACAGCGGCCAGACGCTGCCGATGAAAACGTGGCGCCTGCGCGTCGTCGCCGCTAACGGCGCGCCGCTGTCCACGGGCCGCGCGATCGTTCGTTACGTACTGGCGTGGCTGTGGTTTTTGCCGCCGCTCGCGCTGCATCCGCTGCTCGGCCTCACCGTGCCGCAAACGCTGCTGATCGCCGCGATCTGGTTCGTGCTGTGGGCCGCCACCGGCCGTTTCGACCCGCAGCGCCAATTCCTGCACGACCGCCTCGCCGGCACACGCGTCATTAGCGTCTAGCGCTGACGTCACGGGCCACCCGGTCACCCCCGGCGCCGCTCGCTGTTTTCTCCTGCCAGGCCGCACCCGCTCCGTCACTCTCCCGACACAGTAATAAGAACTTCTCGTGACTGTCACGGCAGGGTCACGCGCGGCTGGCGCAATACGGGCACCGCAACTCGACGCGTGAGCCATGGACCCCAAAACGTCCGCGACTTCCCTGTTCCGCCAGACCGGCCCGAGCGTCGACCCTGTCGCGTTCCGCCCGGAACCCAACCCCAGTCACGGCTTGCCGTTGCCTGTGCCGTCATTGCCACTCGACGCGCACGCCGGACATCACGACGACGAACACGCCGAACCGCACCGCTATCGCACCATCTGGCTGTCCGATATCCACCTCGGCTCGAGCGGTTGTCAGGCGCCGTATCTGCTCGACTTCCTGAGGCACAACGAGTCGGAATACCTGTACCTGGTGGGCGACATTATCGACGGCTGGCAGTTGAAGAAAGGCTGGTACTGGCCGCAGGCGCACAACGACGTGGTGCAGAAGGTGCTGCGCAAAGCACGCAAAGGCACCCAGGTCATCTACGTGCCGGGCAATCACGACGAAGCCGCTCGTCAATTCTGCGACCTCGCGTTCGGCGACATCCATGTACGGGGCGAAGCGTTCCACACGACGCTCGCCGGCAAGCGCCTATGGATCGTGCACGGCGATCTGTTCGACGGCGTGATCCAGCACGCCAAGTGGCTCGCCTATCTCGGCGACACGCTCTACACGATGATCCTGATCCTGAACCGTTGGTTCAACCGGATCCGCAGCCGTCTCGGTTTTCCCTACTGGTCGCTGTCGCAATACCTGAAGCATCAGGTAAAGAACGCGGTGAATTTCATCTCGTCGTTCGAGCGCGTGATGACCGACGAAGCACGCCGCCGCGGCTGCGACGGTGTGGTCTGCGGACACATTCACAAAGCCGAAATCCGCGACATCGACGGCGTGTTGTATTGCAACGACGGCGATTGGGTGGAGAGTCTTTCCGCACTCGTCGAGACGTATGAAGGCGAACTCAAAGTGATCTACTGGACCGTGATGCGCGCCCCGGAAGTCGGCGTGCAAAAGGCCCGGGCGACCGCGTAGTCCCTCTCCACTTCTATTGGGCCGAAACCGATGAAGATCATGATCGTCACCGACGCATGGGAACCGCAGGTCAATGGCGTCGTGCGCACGCTGAAAAACACCACCCGCGAACTCACCGCGCTCGGCCACCGCGTCGATCTGCTGACACCGCTCGAATTCAAGACGATTCCGTGCCCCACCTACCCTGAGATTCGCCTGTCGCTGCTGCCGCGCCGCAAGCTGCATCAGCGGATTGACGAATTCGCGCCTGACGCGCTGCACATCGCGACCGAAGGCCCGCTCGGCATGGCTGCACGCTCCTATGCGATCCGCCACAAGCTGCCGTTCACGACCGCTTATCACACGCGTTTTCCAGAATACGTGCAGGCGCGTTTCGGCATTCCGATCGGGCTCACCTACAAGTTTCTGCACTGGTTCCACAAGGCGTCCCTGGCAGTGATGGCGCCCACGCCCGTGGTCAAGGCCGACCTCGAAAAATTCGGCTTCACCAACGTGGTGCTGTGGACCCGCGGCGTCGACCTCGACATCTTTCACCAGATGGACTCGAAGGTTCTCAACACCGCGCGGCCGATCTTTCTGTACGTGGGACGCGTGGCGGTCGAGAAGAACGTCGAGGCGTTTCTGAAGCTCGACCTGCCCGGCTCGAAGTGGGTTGCCGGCGAAGGCCCGGCGCTGGCCGAACTGAAGTCGCGCTATCCGCAAGCGAATTACCTGGGCGTCCTGACGCAAGCTGAACTGGCCAAGGTCTACGCGGCCGCCGACGTATTCGTGTTCCCGAGCCGCACCGACACCTTCGGGCTCGTGCTGCTCGAAGCGCTGGCCTGCGGCACGCCGGTCGCGGCGTATCCGGTGACCGGTCCGATCGACGTGCTCGGCGACGGCGGCGCGGGCGCGATGCACGAAGACCTGCGCGAGGCTTGCCTCGAAGCGCTCAAGATCGATCGCAGCCATGCGCGCGCGTGGGCCGAACGCTTCTCGTGGGCAGCGGCGTCCGAGCAGTTCGCGGCGCACCTGAAGCCGTTGCCGCGCACCTCGTACAGCGAGGAAAGCGCCGCCGCGTGACGCGACGCGCCGAGCCGCTTATGCGAACCCGAAACTCCACCGCGGCACGCGCGTCGAGCGGCGCGCTGCACGCCGTCGATGCCGACACCGACAGCACCAACCGCGAGCCGTTCGACGACGTGAGCGAACACGGCACGCCGAATCATGTCGATCACGCGAATGGTTTTCACGGCTTGAACGGGGCGAGCCTCGGGAGCCCCGAGAGCGATACCCATAACGAACCGCTCAGCCCTGACGATCCGTTCGCACCGCTCCCCTTCAACCCGTACAAGGGCAATCGCGGCCTGACCCGCGCGTGGCACGCGATGAAAAATTCGCTTGCTGGTTTTCGCGTCGCGATCCGCGAGGAAAGCGCGTTTCGCCAGGAACTCACTCTCGCCGCGATCCTGATTCCATGCGGCGTGCTGGTGCCAGTTGATCCCGTGTCGCGCGTCCTGCTGCTCGGCTCGGTATTGCTGGTACTGATCGTCGAGTTGCTGAATTCGAGCGTCGAGGCGGCCATCGACCGGATTTCGCTGGAACGGCATGAGTTGTCGCGTCGTGCCAAGGATCTCGGCAGCGCGGCGGTGATGGTCGCGCTCGGCATGTGTCTGATGACGTGGGGGCTGATCGTCGGCCCGCTAGTCGTGGGATGGGTCAAAGCGTGGCTATGAGCGTAGCGATGAAATCCACCCCGCAGCACCGCCTGGCGCGCTTTTCCTGCGTCCCAAAGAATGAAAACCCTGAGTATCCGCTTGGTATAAGAACGGTCGGTTTATAATCGTCCGACAGACTCACGGGAAACCGTGGGGCGCTCAATATACCAACCGCGTCCGGGTGGATCACGCAGTAGCGGCACGCCGCCATGCGCCCAGCCCGGCGTAACCAGGGCCGGACGACATGGAAGCCAAACCTCCCCGCCGCACCCGCGAACGGATCCTCGAACTGTCGTTGAAACTATTCAACGAGATCGGCGAGCCGAACGTCACGACGACGACGATCGCCGAGGAAATGGAAATCAGTCCAGGCAACCTGTACTACCACTTCCGCAACAAAGACGACATCATCAACAGCATCTTCAGCCAGTTCGAGCAGGAGATCGAAAAGCGTCTGCGTTTCCCCGACGACCACCGCGCGACGATCGACGAGATGTGGTCGTACCTGCAGTACATGGTCGATTTCACCTGGCGCTATCGATTCCTGTATCGTGATCTGAACGATCTGCTGGCGCGCAATCGCACGCTGGAAACACACTTCAAGCAGATCATCAGCCACAAGGTGCGCTTTGCGAGCCAGTTCTGCGAGCAACTCGTGGCCGACGGAGAAATGGTCGCCACGCCTGAAGAGCTGCACGTGATCGCCACTAACGTCGGCGTGATCGGCACGTACTGGCTGTCGTACCAGTTCGTGATGAACCCGCGTAAATACAACGAGCAGGAAACGATTCGCGCTGAATTGCATCAGGTGAGCGTGCAGATCGTGTCGCTGATGGCGCCTTATCTGCGCGGCCGCTCGCGGCAGATTTTCGACGACCTCGTCTCAGGCAAGCTGCCCAAGCGCGAGTTCTACGACTACCTGCCGCCGAAAGAAGGCGCCGCGCCCCGCAACGAACCGAAGGACGTTTGAGTATGAAGTCGGTGTGTGTGTATTGCGGCTCCTCCGACGGAGCCAAACCGTTGTACGCCGAAGCCGCGCGCGCTTTCGGCCGCGCGCTGGTGCAGGCCGATCTCGCGCTGGTCTATGGCGGCGGCAAGGTGGGCCTGATGGGCGTGATCGCCGATACGGTGATGGCCGAAGGCGGCCGCGCAATCGGCGTGATTCCCGAGCTGCTGGTCAATAAGGAAGTCGGCCATAACGGCCTGACCGAACTGCACGTGGTGCCCGACATGCATCATCGCAAGAAGATGATGGCCGACCTGTCCGACGCGTTCGTCGCGATGCCGGGCGGCGCGGGCACGCTCGAAGAGCTGTTCGAGGTCTACACGTGGGCGCAACTCGGCTATCACCAGAAGCCGGTGGCACTGCTGAATATCGACGGCTTCTACGATCCGCTGATCGCGCTGCTCAAGCATACGGTCGAGGAAGGCTTCATGCGGCAGACCTATTTCGACATCCTGCAAGTCGATGCCGATCCGGTTGCGCTGATCGACAGGCTGCAACGCTATCAGCCGCCGGCCAATGACAAATGGGCCATCAAACGCGACGCCGTTTGATCTCCGCCTGTTACGTTTCTCCGGCCTTCTGATCCCCCGCCGCTCGCCTCCTGCGGGCAATTCACCCGAACGACGAGGTTGCAATGACGAAAACCGTTCTGATCACCGGTGGCAGCCGCGGCATCGGCCGCGCGACCGCGCGTTTGCTGGGTGCACGCGGCTGGTCGGTCGGCGTGAACTACGCGCAGAACCTCGCGGCAGCACAGGAAACCGTTGCTGAAGTGGAACGCGCCGGTGGCCATGCAGTCCCGATTGCCGGCGACGTCGCCAGCGAAGCCGACGTGATCGCGATGTTCGACACGCTTCAACAGAAATTCGGCCGGCTCGATGCACTCGTCAACAACGCCGGGATCGTCGCGCCGTCGAGCCAGCTCGCGGATATGGATCTCGGGCGTCTGAAGCGCATGTTCGACGTCAACGTGCTCGGCGCGTTTCTGTGCGCGCGCGAAGCCGCGCGCCGGATGTCGACCACGCGCGGCGGCGCGGGCGGTGTCATCGTGAATATCTCTTCGGCGGCTGCGCGGCTGGGTTCGCCGAACGAATACATCGACTATGCCAGCTCGAAAGGCGCCGTCGATACCATGACGATCGGCCTCGCCAAGGAACTCGGCCAAGAAGGCGTGCGCGTGAATGCGGTGCGTCCCGGCCTGATCGATACCGAGATCCACGCCAGCGGCGGCAAGCCCGAGCGCGCCGCCCAGCTCGGCGCCACAACGCCGCTGGGCCGCCCCGGCAGCGCCGATGAAGTCGCCGAGTCGATTGTCTGGTTGCTGAGCGACGCCGCCTCGTACGTGACGGGTGCGCTGCTCGACGTCACCGGCGGACGCTGAATCCCACTCTTCTGTTCCCGCGGCCAGCCGTTTCCGACGGCCGCTGCCCCCTTTCCCGCCTCCCGACTCCGAATTCCCGTCAATTTGATGAGGAATCGGCACGATCCATCGGACTATCTGCAATATTCCCCGCATTTTCTGTAATCAGCCGTAATAAACTCGGACTACAATCGCAGCGTTCGCATGCACCCGCATGCGACGCATAGCCAGAGCATAAGTCCGCGGCCCACGTCGCCGCGTACGGCGACCCGAGATTCTCATGTACGAAAACCCATCCGCGCCCTGGCGCGCGGGGAACGTCGCGGCTGCGACGCCAGCGCCGGCCGGCTCCGCCGACAGTGCACCGGACACGCGCCCCGGCTCAGCACACGTTGCCGAATCCGGCGCGGCCTGGCCAGCCGGCAACACTGCCGTAGTCGAAGCCGCGGCGCCCGCAAGGCCCACCGCCCCTGCCGGTCCCACGGCGCCCACCGCTCCCGCTCCCACTTCGCGCGGCGCCCGGCGCTTGCGCGCGCTCACCGCTGCCCGCCCGTTGACGTGGCTGGTCGCGCTGGCGATCCTGTGCGCGTGGCTGTTGCCCGGCACCTTGGGCCACGAGCCGTGGAAGCAGGATGAGACCTACACGTTCGGCATCATCCAGCACATGCTCGACACCGGCGATCTGGTCGTGCCGACCAACGCCGGCCAGCCCTTCGTCGAAAAACCACCGATCTACGACTGGGTCGCCGCCGGCCTCGCCTGGATGTTCGGCCGCTACCTGCCTTTGCATGACGCTGCGCGCCTCGCGAGCGCGCTCTTTGCGGGACTGACCGTCTACTACACGGCACGCGTCGCCCGCCGCGCGGTGGCCGCGTCGAGCTGGCTGGACATCCGCGTGATCGGCACGCTTGCGTTGTTCGCGAGCACGCTCGCCGTCATCAAGCACGTGCACGACATGATGACTGACGTCGCGCTGATGGCCGGCGCCGCGATCGGCTTCTGCGGACTGTTCGAACTCGTACTGGTGCATCTGCGCGACGAAGCGCGCCTGCTGCCGGTCGACGCACGCCGCCGGCGCCACGCGATTCTGAGCGGCGCGGTGATGTTCGGCGCGGGCGTGGGCGTGTCGTTGCTGGCCAAGGGCCTGTTTGTGCCGCTCGTGTTCGGCGCCACCACCGTCGCGGTGCTCATGCTGTATGCCCCCTGCCGCACCCGCAGCTTTGCAGGGGCGCTCGGCATCGCCGCGCTGGTTTTCACGCCCTTCGCGCTGATCTGGCCGATCTGCTTCTATCTGCGCTCCGAAGCGCTCTTCAAGGTCTGGCTGTGGGACAACAACGTTGGCCGCTTCTTCGGCTTTTCGGTTGCCGAACTCGGCTCTGAAAACGAAAGCCGTCTGTTCGTGCTGCGCACCGTGCTGACCGTCGGCTTTCCGGTTGTACCGGTTGCGTTGGCCGCGCTCGCCGGCGGTGGGTGGCGCCGTTGGCGCGATCCGCGTATCGCTCTGCCGGTGATTTTCGCGGGCACCGGTTTCGCCGTACTGCAAAGCTCGGCAACGGTGCGCGAACTGTACATCCTGCCGTTCATCGCCCCGCTCGCATTGGTGGCAATGCAAGGCATCGAAAAGCTGCCGCGGCGTCTGCATGCAAGCTGGGACATCGCGAGCCGCGTGCTATTCGGCAGCGCGGCCGTGCTCGCATGGATTATCTGGTCGATCATGAGCGATCCGGGCAGCACACATGCGTCGCTGCACTGGCTCGGCCGCTGGTTGCCGCTCGACTGGGTGATGCCGGTCAGGCCCACCCTGATCGCGGCGGCGCTGCTGATGACGCTCGGCTGGCTGTGGCTGCTGCCGGTCTTCAAATACACCGGCAAATGGCGCGGCGCGTTGAGCTGGTGCGCGGGCGCGATTCTCGCGTGGGGACTGGTGAGCACGCTGCTGCTACCGTGGCTCGACTACGCGAAGAGTTACCGCTCCGTGTTCGAAAACCTGGCGGCCCGCATGAACATCGAATGGAACGATGGCGATTGCATGGCCAGTGCAGGCCTCGGCGAATCCGAAGCACCGATGCTGTACTACTACACCGGCATCGTGCATCAACCGGCCGCGAACACCGCGACGACCGGGTGCACGTGGCTGATCGATCAGAGCCGCCGCGACAACCCGCGCACGCCAGCGGGTGATTGGCGACTGTTCTGGTCAGGCGCGCGCCCAGGCGACACCGACGAACTGTTGCGGGTGTTCGTGCGGACTCCGGCAACGCCCGCGCACGGCGAGTAGCACGTCGCGTGCGGACGGCGCCGGGCCGGTCCTTGCGCGTTTCCCTTGCGCCTAGAATGACGAGCCGGGTTTTGCCAGGAAAGCGGTTTCTTCAGCCGTCGACTGACGTCCGAGCTGCGCATTGCGATGGGGAAAGCGCCCGAAACGCTCGATGATCCGGGCGTGCCTGACCGCGGACGAATAGTAGGATGCACCGTCCGGCTCGGCCTTCAACTGCTTGAACAGACGCAGCGACTCGTGCTGGCTGGCGAGTGTTTCATCGTGTTCGAACGGCAGATACGCGAACGCGCGGTGATGCGCGGTCGGCAATAAAAGATCGGCGCCGCTCGCGATCATCTGTTGCGCGATGCGCAGCGCTTGATGATCGGCAGCGAAAGCGCGCGGTGTATTGCGATAGCAATTGCGAGAAAACTGATCCAGCACGATGACCAGCGCTAACGCGCCGAGCGGTGTGTCCGTCCAACTGTCGAGGGACCCGTCGCGGGCCGCGTCGATGAGCATCCCGAAGCGTTCCAGCAGCATCGCATCGAAGGTCTTGTCGCGGGAGAACCAGAGCTTGCGCGCCTGGCCGAAGGTGGATGCATCAGGAGCGCCGAACCAGCAGTCCAGGACTGCGCGCGCCTCTGCGCGCTCAAGCCCCGCTGCTCCCTCAACCATTGCGGTTACGCATCCAGTCCGCAGTCTCGAAGAACGACGCCAGCAACCGCTCCCTCAACGGCTCCGAAAGCCCGACATCTTCCATGGCCCATGCCATGCACCGCAGCCACTGGTCCCGCTCGCTGGAAGCGATCGGAAACGGCATATGCCTCGCCCTCAACCTGGGATGGCCGAACCGGCTGATGTAGTGATCGGGCCCACCCATCCACCCGCACAAGAACCAGAAAAACTTATCGCGAGAGCCGTCGAGCGATTCCGGATGCAAAGCCCGGATCCCGACGAAATCCGCTTCGAGATCCATCAAGTCATAAAAACGGTCGACCAGTTCGCGCACGCGCGCTTCACCGCCCACCAGTTCGAAGGCCGTCGGCTGTGCGGCGGAGACTTCGTCGTTAAGATCGCTCATACCCAATCACAAAAACAAGAAAGAAAATCACGCGTCCCGCAGCGATTGCAACGCGGGCCGTGCCAGCACATGCCGCAAGCTTAACCAGCCCCCCACGCCCGCGCAGGCGATCCCGGCTGCGATACCCGCGGGCAACAACCACGGATCGAACGTCAGATAAAACTCGAACACACGCGTTGCCAGCTGCCAACCGATGACCTGCGCGCCGAGCGCCGCCATCAAACCCGCCAGCGCACCCACGGCCACAAACTCGGCGATCTGCACCGCGCGCACCTGGCGATGCGAAGCCCCCAGCGCGCGCAGCAGCGCGGATTCTCGCATACGCTCATCGCGGGTGCCGGCCAGCGCCGCGTAGAGCACCAGCACGCCGGCCGCCAGCGTGAACGCGAACAGGAACTGCACCGCGCCGATCACCTGCTGCAACACGCGCTGCACCTGCGCCAGAATCGGACCCGTGTCGATCGCCGTGAGGTTCGGATAGGCCGCGATCAGCCCGTCGATGGTCGACTGCTGTTCCTGCGGTAAATGGAAGCTCGTGATGAACGTCGCCGGGAAATCCTGCAAGGCGGCCGGCGGCATCAGCACGAAAAAGTTGACTTTGAACGAGCCCCAGTCGAGCTTGCGCACACTCGTCACCGGCGCATCGATTTGCAAGCCCGTCACGTCGAAGCGCAGCATGTCGCCAGGCTTCACCTTGATCAGCTTCGCGAGCCCCTGCTCAATCGAAATCTGCGGTGTCTTCGTGTCGCCGTACCAGGTGCCGGCAGAAAGACGGTTGTCGTCGGGCAGCTCGGTCGTGTACGACAGATTGAATTCGCGGTCGACGAGCCGCTTGGCATCGTCGCCCTTGAACGAATCCGGATTGACCGGCTTGCCGTTGATGGCGATCAGACGGCCGCGCACCATTGGCGCGAGCACGGTGCCGGGCACGCCGTGCGTGTTCAGATAATGCGTGACGGCGTCGCGCTGGTCGGGCTGGATGTCAATGATGAATTCGTTCGGCGCATCGGGCGGCGTCGATTTGCGCCAGCCGGCCACCAGGTCGTCGCGCGTCATCGCGATCAGCAACAGGCACATCAGGCCGATGCCGAGCGCGGTGATCTGCAACGCACTCGCGCCGCTGCGCCGCTCCAGCGACGCCAGCGCGTAGCGCCAGCCGATTCCCGCATTCACGCGCTCACTGCGCACGACACGCGAAGCGCCCCACAACGCCAGCCGCGCGATGCATGCGAACACCAGCAATCCGCCGGCAAAGCCGCCCGCGACAATGCCGCCGAGCTTCAACTCACCCGCTGCGACGATCAGGAGCGCGGCGAACAGCACGATGCCCAGCGCGTAAGCGGCCCAGGCGGTGCGTCCCGCTTCGCCCCATTCGCGACGCAGCACGCGTACCGGCGGCACGCGCGTCAGCGGTAACAGCGGCGGCAACGCGAAGCCAAGCAACAGCACGAGACCCGCCGCGATGCCTTCAAGCGCCGGCCACGCGGTGGGGTACGGCAACGCGACATCGATCAGACTGCCGAGCCACGTCAGCAACGCCAGGTGCCCCAGGTAACCGAGCGCGACGCCGAGCGCGCCACCGATCAAACCCAATCCGACGAATTCAAGCGTAAACAGCGCGCGTAGCGTGGCCTGGCTGACACCCAGACAGCGCATCGCCGCGCAGCCATCCAGATGCCGGCGCATATACCGATGCGCGGCCATCGCGATCGCCACCGCCGCGAGCAGCGCAGTGAGCAGCGAGACCAGCGTGAGGAAGTGACTCGCGCGATCGAGCGTCTGACGCACTTGCGGCTGGCCGTCCTGCAACGATTCAAGCGCGACGCCGCGCATCTTGCCGCCGTCCACCTTGTCATGCGCGAATTGCGCGAAGCGCGCCACCGATGCATCCGTGCCCGCGACCAGCAACCGATAGGTCACGCGGCTGCCGAAGGTGATGAGGCCGGTCGACTGGACATCGTCGGCACGCAGCATCAACCGTGGTGAAAAATTGACGAACGAGAAGCCACGGTCGAGTTCGCGGGTGATGACCGCCCCGATCGTGAAGCTGCGTAATCCGACTTTAACGGTGCCGCCGACATGCAGCTTCAATGCGTCGAGCAGGGCCTGATCGACCCACACCGTACCCGGCGCCGGAATCGATTGCGTGGGATGGTCCGGTGCGCCCGGCGCCGACGCGATCCGCAACGCGCCGCGCAACGGATAACCCGGCGACACCGCCTTGACGGCGGCCAGCCGTGAGACCGGCTGCGCGCCGGTCGAGTTGATCATGCTGGGAAAGATCGCCGTGCTGGCGGTATTCAGACCGAGCGCCCGCGCTTGCTGCGCGAACTGCGGATCGACCGGATGATCGGCGCGAACGATAAAATCCGCGGCGATCATGCGCCGCGCATCACGCTCGAGCCCCTGATGCAAACGGTCAGCCAGAAAGCCGACACTCGACAACGCCGCGACGGCCAGCACCAGCGCCAACAGCAGCATCGTCAGTTCGCCTGCGCGCCAGTCGCGCGCCGTCATGCGAATGGCCTGGCGCAGCACATCCGCGCCACCCAACCGGCGCGTTGGCCGTGTGACCGCCCGCGCCGTCACACCCCTTACCGTATCGCTCAATCGTGCCTGCTCCTGGCAAACCGCGACACCATATGCGTCGCCATTCCGCGAAAACCGCCCTGCACCCCACGCCACAGCCGCGGCAACGCCCAGCCGGCCAGAATCAGGAAGCCCACCATCAACACCAGGAACAGGACCGGCACGAACAGCGCGAGCAGCATGCCGCCGAACACGAGACCGTCTTCAGCGGTCGAAGTCACGACATTCGACACCGGTTCCGGCGACAGATTGATCAGCGCGCGCGTGCCCGCTTTCGCCAGATGTGCAGTGCCCGCCAGCGTGCCGCCCGCGAGCGCCGCGACCGTCAGCAGCGCAGGATCGGCATGGCCGAGCGCGCCGGCCGCCAAGACGGCGCCGGCCGGAATGCGGATAAAGGTATGAACCGCGTCCCATAAGGAATCGAACGCGGGGATTTTGTCGGCGAGAAATTCAGTGACCGTCAGCACGCCGGCCACGCCGATTACCCACGGCGAAGACAGGGCGGACAGCGTATCGGGTAGATGGATGAGGCCAAGACGTGCGAACACGCCGGCCAGCAGGACTGTCAGATAGAGGCGCAGACCGCTGCCCCATGAGAGGCCCGCAGCGAGCGAAAGTGATTCAAGCATGGCCGCCTCCAGGCGCGCTGTGCGTGCCGGGCGCTTCGGACGGGCAAGGGGAAGGGAGTCGCCGCACCGAAGTCGTCAGACCCGCGCCAAGCCGGCCGCGCCAAATGGGCCGCGGGCAATTTCAGGTTGGATTCAATCCCATTATAGCCACGTTAATTCGCAGAACGCAGAGCGGCGAACAAATGGCGACCTCTAATGGCGAATGGTGCGGGTGTGCGCGGACACGATAATCGGGCCCACTAACGGGGCTCAATGCCCCGACGACAGCTTCAACCCGATCAACCCGATGACGATCAGCGATGCGCTCGCCACCCGCGCGACCGTCAGGGCCTCGCCCATCATGACGATACCGAAGATGAACGCGCCAACCGCGCCAATCCCCGTCCACACCGCGTAGGCCGTGCCTAGCGGCAGTTGACGCATCGCCATGGCGAGCAGAACAAAGCTGCCGAGCGCGGTCACGATCGTGAACACGGAGGGCCAGAGCCGGGTGAAACCTTCGGAGGTTTTGAGACCGGCCGCCCACGCGACTTCGAGCAAACCGGCAATCAGCAGAAGAATCCAGGACATGAGACAGCTCCATGATCAGATGGGGCCGTCCCCGTTTGTAGCAGATGCGCAAGGCCGTCCTTACGACCTGTAATTATAGCAAAATCGCGCGCCACCTTGCTGCGGCGAGCAGCCGCAAAGGCACAGCGGACGCCTCGGGCAGGCTCAAACCGCGCCCACCAGCCGGTACCCCACACCCGTCTCCGTGACGATATGCTCCGGTTGCGCCGGGTCGCGCTCCAGTTTCCCGCGCAGATGCGCCATATAGATACGCAGATAGTGATGGCTCTCGACATGCGACGGCCCCCATACGTCACGCAGCAGTTGCCGGTGCGTCAGCACACGGCCGGCGTGGCGCACCAGCGTCGCCAGAAGGCGGTATTCGATCGGCGTGAGATGAACGGCGACGCCGTCGCGGCTCACCTGGCGCAAGGCCAGATCGACCGTCACCGCGCCGAAGCGCACCAGCGGCGATTCATTTGCACCGCCCTGGTTGCGCCGCCGCATATGCGCGCGGATCCGCGCCAGCAGTTCGGAAACGCCAAACGGCTTGGTGAGGTAATCGTCCGCCCCGGCGTCGAGCGCGGCAACTTTCTCGGTTTCCTGGGTGCGCGCCGACAGCACGATGACCGGCAACTCACTCCAGCCACGCAGCTCGCGAATCACGTCGAGGCCGTCGGTGTCGGGCAAGCCGAGATCGACGATAACGAGATCGGGCTTGCGCGTCGCGGCTTCGACGAGACCTTGCTTGCCGGTCTCGGCGTCGTGCACGACGATGCCCTCGCCTTCCAGCGCGGTTCGCACGAAGCGGCGAATCTGCTTTTCGTCTTCGATCAGGACGACGGTGATGCTCGGGTCACTCATGGCTAGGCTTGGAAAGCAGGTTAGGAGTTGAATCGCGGTCGGGCAAAACGTCGGCGCCTTCGTCTTCCAGCGCATCCGGTGCTTCGGGCGGGGTTTCCACCGGCAAGGTGAACCAGAAGCGCGCGCCTTCGACGCGGCCGTCCGCGGACATCCGATTGAGCGCGCCGATTGTACCGCCGTGCGCTTCGACGATTGCGCGGCAGATCGCGAGGCCGAGCCCGATACCTGGCTTGGCCGACTCTTTCTCGCCGCGCGTAAATTTCTCGAACACACGCGCTTCCATGCCGGCCGGCAGGCCCGGTCCGTTGTCGTCGACCGTGACGCGTACGAATGACTTGCCGTCCGCGTCGAGACGTTGCGCGCCGATCGTCAAGGGTGTGTCCGGCGAGGTGTATTTGGCCGCGTTCTCGAACAGGTTCGAAAAGAGCCGCTCCATCAGCACGGCATCGAGGTGTAGCAGCGGCAAATCCGCGGGCAGCTTCACCTGCACCGGATGATTCGCCAGCACGCGTTTGCACGCCCGCAGCGCGGCGCCCACCGTTTCTTCGAGGAGCGTCCACTGCTGGTTCAGTTGCAGGCTGCCGGCCTGCAAGCGCGCCATGTCAAGCAGATTGGTGACGATGCCGGTCATGCGCAGCGCTTCTTCGTGAATCGCGTCGACCAGATCGTCGCCGGGTTGCGCACCGGGATGCGCCTCACGCGATTGCGCCAGCATCGACGAGAAGCCGACGATCGTCGTCAACGGCGTGCGCAGGTCGTGCGAAATCGCCGACAGCAGCGAATTGCGCAAGCGCTCCGATTCCATATTGACGAGCGCATCGCGCGCGATGTCGACGTAGTGCACACGCTCCAGAGCCAGTGCGATTTGCGCGGCGAATGCGTCGAGCATGCGCTGCTGCTCGGGCACATCCAGCTCGCGCTCGTCGCGCATCACGACCGCGAGTACGCCGCGCGTGCGCATCGGCGCCTTCAGCGGCAGGTACAGCGCGGCAGCGGCTGGCAGCGTATCGGTGCCGTGCCCGGCAGGCTTCTGCTGATCGTAGACCCATTGGCCGACGTCGATATCGAGCATCTCGCCTTCGAGCGTGATGGTCGCATCAGGGTCTTCGATCTTCTGCTTCACCTGATCGACGCTATCCGGCAACAGGATCGCGACGCGCGCGCCGAACACTTCGCTGACATGCCGGCTGCCGATGCCGACGATCTGCTCGGTGGTGAGCGCCGCCGCCAATTCACGCGCCATCGCGTACATCGCGCCAGTGCGTTGCTCGCGTCGCCGCGCCACACTCGCCTCGCGGCGCAGGCTCGAAGTGAGATGGCTGATGACGAGAGAAGTCAGCAGCATGCCGAAGAAGGTCAGCAGGTACTGCGTATCGGACACCGACAGCGACATGCGCGGCGGCACGAAGAAGAAATCGAACGCGGCCACGCTCATGAACGACAGCACGACGCCCGGCCCGCGCCCCAGCTTCACGGCCGTGAAAATCACGCCGAGCAGGTACAGCATGACGAGGTTGGTCAGATCGATATGGTCGATCAACTGGCTCGACAGCAGCGTGATAGCCGCGCAAATCGCCAGTGCGACACCGTAGGCGCGCGGCGGTGAACGGCGTTCGCGCGCCGTGCTCAGCGCCTCGCGCCACGCGTTGGCGGTCGTGTTCAGTAAGCGGCGTTGCTCAGCGCCGTCACGTTCCGACGACGCGCGAATCAGCGTGAGGTCGAGATCGCCCGCGCGTTCGGCAATGCGTTCGCCGAGCGGCCGGCGCAGCCAGCGCCTGAGGCCGGTGCGCGCCGAAGCGCCGGCGACCAGCTTCGAGACGTTGCGAGCCTGCGCGTAACCGATCAGTGCGGCGACCGCATCGGTAGCGGCGAGCGTCGCGGTTTCGGCGCCGAGTTCGGCGGCGAGCTTCAAGGCATTCAGCGTGCGTTCGCGGCGCGCGTCGGGCAAACGCTGCAGCGCGGGCGTTTCCACATAGACGGCGATCCAGTCGGCCTTCAGGCTGGCGGCGAGACGCGCTGCCGCGCGGACCAGCATCGGCGCTTCCGGACCTGGGCCGACGCACACCAGCAAGCGCTCACGCGCCTGCCAGATCCGCTGGATCGAACGATCCGCGCGATATTCCCGCATCTGCGCATCGACACGGTCGGCGGTACGACGCAACGCCAGTTCGCGCAGCGCGATCAGGTTGCCCTTGCGAAAGAAGTTGCGCACCGCGCGCTCGGCCTGCTGCGGCAAATACACCTTGCCGTCGCGCATCCGGTCGAGCAGTTCCTCGGCGGGCAGGTCGACCAGCGTGACTTCGTCGGCGCGATCGAATACGCGGTCGGGCACCGTCTCCCAGACACGAATGCCGGTGATCTGGCCGACCACATCGTTCAGGCTTTCGAGGTGCTGGACGTTGACGGTGGTGTAGACGTCGATGCCCGCGTCGAGCAGTTCGTAGACGTCCTGCCAGCGCTTCAGATGCCGGGCGCCCTGCACGTTCGAATGCGCGAGTTCGTCGACGAGAATCAGTTGCGGTTTGCGGGCGAGCGCGGCGTCGAGATCGAACTCGCCAAGCTTGCGGCCGCGATACTCGATAACCGCGAGCGGCAGCACGTCGAGCCCTTCGAGCAGCGCTGCGGTTTCGCTGCGGCCATGCGTTTCGGCGATGCCGACCACCACGTCCGCGCCTTCATCAGCACGGCGCCGCGCGGCCTGCAACATCGCATAGGTCTTGCCAACGCCCGCCGACGCGCCGAAGAAAATTTTCAGCCTGCCCCGCTGACGTTTTTCTTCGTCACGTTGCAGCTTGTCGAGCAGTTCATCAGGATCGGGGCGGTTCATGCTCAATGGTTTTCATAGTAAGGCGAGCGGCGGTGCTTGCATGGTGGCACGGCAGCAGCCGCACCGCAAATGGCAACGACAGCCACGCCGGTCACGCAAGCGATACAGGGTGCACCAGGCGGCACGCCGCAACAACAGCCGCGGACAAATGGCGAAGGCGGCACCGCATGGGCGCCGCCTCCCCGAATCACAGTCATCAACGGCGTTTATTGACGCTCAGCGACGCTCAACCGTGTTTCATCTCATCCAGTGCCAGGTTCAATTGCAGCACGTTCACACGCGGCTCACCGAGAATGCCGAACTGGCGGCCGCTCGTATAACGATCGACCAATGCCTGCACATCGTTCGTGGCGAGCTTACGCGCTTTAGCGACGCGTTCGATCTGGTACGCGGCGGCCGCCGGGCTGATCTCAGGATCGAGACCGCTACCCGAAGACGTCACCAGATCCACCGGTACCGGCTGCGACATATCCGTGCCGGCAGCCTTCAACGCATCGATGCGGCCTTTGATTTCGTCGGTCAGCGCCGGGTTGGTCGGGCCGATGTTCGAACCACCCGAGTTGGTCGCGTTATACGGGTTCGGGCTGGTGGCCGACAGACGGCCCCAGAAGTACTGCGGCGCATCGAACTGCTGGCCGATCAGCTTCGAGCCAACCACCTTGCCGTCCTGCTCGATCATGCTGCCGTTGGCCTGGTTGTTGAAGGCCGCCTGACCGACCGCGGTCATCACAGCGGGATAAGCAAGTCCGGTGACGGCGGTCAGTACCGCGAAGATCACGATCAGCGGACGGAACAGATTTTTCATGACAGGTAACTCCTTTTAAGCTGCCGCTTCTCAAACCCAGCCGAACGCGGCCAGCACCATATCGATCAGCTTGATGCCGATGAACGGCACGATGATCCCGCCCAGACCGTAGACCAGCAGATTGCGGCGCAACAGGATCGCCGCGCCCAGCGCCCGGTACTTCACGCCCTTGAGGGCCAGCGGAATCAGCAGCACGATGATCAGCGCATTGAAAATCACCGCCGACATGATCGCCGAGGCCGGCGTGGCCAGATGCATCACGTTCAGCGCGTTCAGTGCCGGATAGGTGGTCGCGAACGCAGCCGGGATGATCGCGAAGTACTTGGCGACGTCGTTGGCGATCGAGAACGTGGTGAGCGAGCCGCGCGTCATCAGCATCTGCTTGCCGATTTCGACGATCTCGATCAGCTTGGTCGGATTCGAATCGAGGTCGACCATGTTGCCGGCCTCTTTCGCGGCCTGCGTACCCGTGTTCATCGCCACCGCGACGTCAGCCTGGGCGAGCGCCGGGGCGTCGTTGGTACCGTCACCGGTCATCGCGACGAGCCGGCCTTCGGCCTGGTGCGCGCGAATCGTGGCAAGCTTCGCTTCCGGCGTGGCTTCGGCGAGGAAATCGTCGACGCCTGCTTCAGCGGCGATTGCTGCTGCCGTCAAGCGGTTGTCGCCCGTCACCATGATGGTCTTGATACCCATCTTGCGCAGTTCGGCGAAGCGTTCCTTGATACCGCCCTTCACCACGTCCTTCAACTCGATCACGCCGAGCACGCGTGCGCCCTGCTCGCCTTTCTCAGCAACCACCAGCGGCGTGCTGCCGCGACGTGCGACTTCGGCAACTGCGGTGCTGACTTCGTTCGGGAAACGGCCGCCATTCGCTTCGACGTAGTTCTTCACGGCGTCGGCTGCGCCCTTGCGGATTTCACGGCCCGGCAGATCGACACCGCTCATCCGCGTTTGCGCCGTGAAGGCGAGGAATTCAGCCTTCAGCGAAGCCATATCGCGTTGACGGATATTGAAGCGCTGCTTGGCCAGTACGACGATGCTGCGGCCTTCCGGCGTTTCATCGGCGAGCGACGAAAGCTGAGCGGCATCCGCCAGCGCTTCTTCGGTCAAGCCCGGCGCCGGCACGAACTGCGATGCCTGGCGGTTACCGAGCGTGATCGTGCCGGTCTTGTCGAGCAGCAGCACGTCGACGTCGCCGGCAGCTTCCACCGCACGGCCCGAGGTAGCGATCACGTTCGCCTGCATCATGCGGCTCATACCGGCCACACCGATCGCCGACAACAGCCCGCCGATGGTCGTCGGAATCAGACACACCAGCAGCGCGACCAGCGCGGTAATCGTGACCACATGACCGGCTTTTGCTGCTTCGACCGAGAACATCGAGAACGGCAGCAGCGTGGCGGTAGCCAGCAACATCACGATGGTCAGCGCGACCAGCAGAATCGTCAGTGCGATTTCGTTCGGCGTCTTCTGACGCTTGGCGCCTTCGACCATCGCGATCATGCGGTCGAGGAAGGCTTCGCCCGGATTAGCCGTGACGCGCACGACGATCCAGTCCGACAGCACACGCGTGCCGCCCGTCACCGACGAAAAGTCACCGCCCGACTCGCGGATCACCGGTGCGGATTCGCCGGTGATCGCCGATTCGTCGACCGACGCAACACCGTCGATCACTTCGCCGTCGGCCGGAATCACGTCGCCCGTTTCGACCAGCACAACATCGCCTTTACGCAGATCGGACGCCGTCAGAATGCGGATCGGCGACTTCGGATGCGGCTCGTTGAGCTTCTTGGCCATCACGTCTTTCTTCGCACTGCGCAGCGACGCTGCCTGGGCCTTGGAACGACCTTCGGCGAGCGCTTCCGCGAAGTTCGCGAACAGCACCGTGAACCACAGCCACAAGGTGACCGCAAGAATG
The DNA here is from genome assembly GCF_046027825.1 of Paraburkholderia sediminicola. Taxonomy (GTDB): domain Bacteria; phylum Pseudomonadota; class Gammaproteobacteria; order Burkholderiales; family Burkholderiaceae; genus Paraburkholderia; species Paraburkholderia sediminicola_D. Next base: position 49,036 of record NZ_JAQQDU010000037.1, on the reverse strand, counting down.
AAGCCCGCGGGCGCCTCGGCCTGACCGCCGAGCGCGGCGATCCACAGAATGGTCGTCAGAATACTGCCGACGTACACGCAGAACATCACCGGATTGCGGAACTGCGTGCGCGGCGTGAGCTTCTTGAAGGAGTCCACGATCGCCGGGCGCACCAGCGCCGGGTCGAACATGGACCTGGTTGCATTATGTTCAGTCATTGAATCCTCGAATTTCCCGTTTGCGCCTATTCACTCGTTGGTTCGAACGGGCCGCCTTAATGGGCGCCCATCATCATCAGATGTTCGACACCAGGTCCGAGCGCGAGCGCGGGCACATAAGTCAGCGCGCCAACCAGCAGCACCGTGCCGAGCAGCAGCACGACGAACAGCGGGCCATGAGTCGGCAGCGTGCCGCCGGTCACACCGATGCGCTTCTTGGAGGCGAGCGAGCCCGCAATCGCCAGCACCGGGATAATCGTGCCGAAGCGGCCGAACCACATTGCGATCGCCGTGAGCCAGTTGTAGAACGGCGTGCTCACCGTCAGTCCGGCAAACGCGCTACCGTTATTGTTCGCGGCCGAGCTGAACGCGTAGAGGATTTCGGAGAAGCCGTGCGCGCCGGGGTTAGCGATACCCGCTTTGCCCGCATCGGTCAGCACCGCGATCGACGTGCCCACCAGCACCAGCAGCGGCGTGAGCAGCACCACGATCGACACCATCTTCATCTCGTACGCTTCGATCTTCTTGCCGACGTATTCAGGCGTACGGCCGATCATCAGGCCGGCTACGAACACTGCCAGCAGCGCGAACACGAGCATGCCGTACATACCGGAACCCACGCCGCCGAAGATCACTTCGCCGAGTTGCATCAGCAGCATCGGATAGAGGCCGCCGATCGGCGTCAGCGAGTCGTGCGTGTTGGCCACCGCGCCGCACGAAGCCGCCGTGGTTGCCACCGTGAAGATGCCCGACTGCGCAATACCGAAACGCGTTTCCTTGCCTTCCGCATTACCGCCCGACTGCAACGCATTCGCCGATTGATCGACGTGCAATGCGGCGATTGCCGGGTTACCGCCTTGCTCCGCGCTGATCTCGCCGAACACGCACACGGCGAACGCAATCGTCATCGCGGCGAGGACAGCAACGCCTTGCTTGCGGTCGCCGATCATGCGGCCGAACACGAGCGCCAAGGCTGCAGGAATGATCAGGATCGAGAAGATCTGCAGGAAGTTCGAGAACGGCGTCGGGTTTTCGTACGGATGCGCCGAGTTGCCGTTAAAGAAGCCGCCACCGTTGGTGCCGAGCATCTTGATCGCTTCCTGTGATGCAACCGGGCCCATCGCGATGGTCTGCGTCTTCACCGGCGTATCGACGGTGACTGCATTACCCTTGGCATCCTTCACCGGGTTGCCTTGCGCATCGAGCTTCGGTGCGGCATAGGTCGTGGTTTGCAGCGTCGGCACGTCCTGATACGACTTGAAGTTCTGGATCACGCCCTGGCTCATCAGCACCGCAGCGATAATCGCCGACATCGGCAGCAACACGTAGAGCGTCACACGCGTCAGGTCGACCCAGAAGTTGCCGATGGTTTGCGCCGTATGACGGGCAAAACCACGAATCAGCGCGATCACCACGACGATGCCGGTCGCAGCGGAGAAGAAGTTCTGCACGGTCAGACCGAGCATCTGCACCAGATAGCCGACGGTTTGCTCAGGCGTGTAATCCTGCCAGTTCGTGTTGGTCACGAAGCTGACCGCCGTATTGAACGCGCCGTCGACCGTCATCGGGCCGAACTGCTGCGGATTGCCCGGCAGCCAGCCTTGTACGCGCAGCAACACGTAAAGGAATAGCGCGCCGAGCGCGTTGAACGCGATCGTGGCGATGGCATAGTGCTTCCAGCCCATTTCCGTCGACGGATCGACGCCCGCGATGCGATACAACAAACGCTCGAGCGGGCCGCCGAAGCGGACCACGCGAGACGTGCCGTCCATCACGTTGGTCAAATAGCGGGACATCGGCACCGCGGCTGCCAGCAGCACGACGATGAAAAGGCCCGCTTGCAGGACATTGTTCGAGTTCATTCAATGTCCTCCGCGCGCAACAGCGCATAGACCAGGTACATAAACAGCAGCGCGGTAGCCGCGCCCGACAACCAGAGAATCCAGTTCATGAGCGAGCTCCCTGGCCACGCCGGAACTGCATCAACTTCTCGCAGCCGGCAATCAACGCAACGGTCAGCGCGAAAAACAGCACCATCCCCCCGACATACAGCACATCCATTTTTATTCCCCATTCACGGACTTTGGATAGGTGGAACGTTATGCCGATCCACGTAAAGGGCTGGTCAAAGGTTCGGGATGGGGTGTAAAAAACGCGTAAACGGAAAAGGCCGTTCCATCGTGAGATGGAACGGCCTTGTGTCGATGGGGCATGGGTTTGAGGGTTTTCGCGCCGGCCTCGCTACCACGCAACATAAACGTTATGGCGCTGTGGCGTTTACACCCGCACGATGCGCCGCCCTGCGCTCATGGCATGAGCGTTTACGGCAGCAAAACCGTCGAGCCCGTGGTGCGACGCCCTTCGAGGTCCGCGTGCGCTTTGCCGACGTCCGCCAGCGCATAACGCTGATTGATGCTCGTCTTCACCTTGCCCGACACCAGCACATCGAACAGTTCCGAGGACATCGCCTCGTAGTCGGTGCGTTTGGCGATATAGGTAAAGAGCGTCGGTCGCGTAAAGAACAGCGAACCGCGTCCGGCGAATTCCGACGAATCGATCGGCGGCAACGGTCCCGACGCATTGCCGAAGCTCACGAACATGCCAAGCGGCGCGAGACAGTCGAGCGAGCCTGTAAACGTGTCTTTACCGATCGAGTCATACACCACCGGCACACCCGCGCCGTTGGTGATCTCGCGCACACGCCTGGTGAAGTTCTCGCGTGTATAAACGATCGCATGGTCGCAGCCGTGCGCTTTGGCGATCTCGGCTTTCTCATCGGAACTGACCGTGCCGATCACCGTCGCGCCGAGTGCCTTCGCCCATTGGCAAACCAGCAGGCCGACGCCGCCGGCCGCGGCCTGGATCAGGATCGTGTCGCCGGCCTTCACCGGATACGTCCGGCGCAGCAGATACTGCGCGGTCAGCCCTTGCAGCATGACGGAGGCCGCCTGCTCGTCGGTCAACGCATCGGGCACCTTGACGGCATGCACCGCCGGCAACACACGCTCCTGGGTGTACGCGCCAGGCGGACGGGCCACGTAGGCCACGCGATCGCCCGCCTTGAGGCCGGTCACACCGGGGCCTATCGCGGTGACTTCACCCGCCGCTTCCATACCGAGGCCACCCGGTAACGGCAGTGGGTACAACCCCGTGCGGAAATACACGTCGATATAGTTCAGGCCGACCGCAGTCTGCCTGATGCGAATCTCGCCGGCGCCCGGCTCGCCCACTTCGACGTCGACCCATTTCATCACCTCCGGGCCACCGGTTTTGTCGAATCGGATTGCTTTGACCATCATGTCTCCCTGGTTCGTAATTTAGTTCGATCGTAAAGCACCGCTGCATGGGTCTAGACCTGCTGCGTGAGGCGTAAGGTCAGCACGTCGAGAATCATTCGCGCAGTCGAAATGTTAGTGGCACACGGAATGTTGTGCACGTCGCAGGCCCGCACCAGCGCGTTGATGTCCGGCTCGTGCGGCTGCGGCGTCATCGGGTCGCGCAGGAAGATCACCATATCTACCCGCCCTTCCGCGAGCTGCGCACCGATCTGCAGGTCGCCGCCATGCGGGCCGGACAACATGCGTTCGACCGTGAGGCCATGCGCGTCACCGATGCGCGTGCCAGTCGTGCCGGTCGCGACGATCTCGCAACGCCGGAGCGTATCGACGTATTCGCCGGCCAGTTTGACGATGTCGTCTTTCTTGTGATCGTGCGCGATCAGCGCAATGCGGGTGCTCATGACGTAAGACTCCTGAAACCGTTGTGATTGTCGTTGTTGTGGTGAGGGTGATGCCGGTGCTTAAAAACATGCTGTTTCAGAACGTACCGGGGTAAGCGCCGCCGTCGATCAGCCAGTTCTGGCCGGTGATGTAGCCGGCGTGCACGCTGCACAGGAACGCACAGGCACGGCCGAATTCATCGCGATTGCCGAAACGGCCGGCGGGGATCGTCTTCATGCGCTGCTTGCGCGCATCGTCGACGGAAATGTTTTGCGCCTTGGCTTGCGCCGCGAAGGTGGTGGCGATGCGGTCGGTGTCGAACAGGCCCGGCAGCAGATTGTTGATCGTCACACCCGTGGCGGCCACCTTGCTGCGCGCCAATCCCGCCACGAAGCCGGTCAGCCCCGAGCGCGCACCGTTAGACAGGCCGAGCACGTCGATCGGCGCCTTCACCGCCGAACTCGTGATGTTGACGATACGGCCATAGCCACGCTCGCTCATCCCGTCGATGGTCGCGCGGATCAGTTCGATCGGCGTCAGCATGTTGCTCTCCAGCGCGCGAATCCAGTCCTCGTGCGTGAAGTTGCGGAAGTCGCCCGGCGGCGGGCCGCCCGCATTGTTGACCAGAATGTCCGGCTGCGGACAGGCCGCGAGCGCTGCGGCGCGGCCTTCCGGTGTCGTGATGTCGCACGCCACCGTTTTCACTTCGACACCGCTTTGCTTGCGGATCTCGGCCGCGGTGGCCTCCAGCGTCTCCGCGGTGCGCGCGACGATCGTCAGGTTGACGCCTTCGGCTGCCAGCGCTTCCGCGCAGCCGCGCCCCAGGCCCTTGCTGGCCGCGCAAACCAGCGCGGTGCGTCCTGCGATTCCCATGTCCATGTGTAGCTCCTCTCGCCTAGTCGTAGCGCGGGGGTAGTCCCGCGGCGGCTCATTCGTTGCAAAGTTTCCCCCGATTCTAGAAGAATCGGTGCCGGACTGCGCCGGGCCACTGCAATCTCCGGTATCTTCTGGCGCCACTCTTTCGGTAAACTTGCGTCGTGGTGCGTCCGCCGGCCAGTTTCAGGCCCTGCGGACAACCAAACCGATCCCTCTAGCCGCCGCTTGCGCCCCCGCCATGACCCAGGACAGCCGTTTTCCCAATCTTTTCATCCTCGATCACCCGCTGATCCAGCACAAGCTGTCGCATATGCGCGACCGGGACACCTCGACTCGCACGTTCCGCGAACTGCTGCGCGAGATCACGCTGCTGATGGGTTACGAAATCACCCGCAACCTGCCGATGACCACGCGCCGGCTCACCACCCCGATGGTCGAAATCGACGCGCCGGTGATCGCCGGCAAGAAACTGGCGATCGTGCCGGTGCTGCGCGCCGGCATCGGCATGTCGGACGGCCTGCTGGAGCTGGTGCCGTCGGCACGCGTCGGCCATATCGGCGTGTATCGCGCCGAAGACCACCGCCCGGTCGAGTATCTGGTGCGCCTGCCGGATCTGGAAGACCGCGTGTTCATTCTGTGCGATCCGATGGTCGCGACCGGTTACTCGGCCGTGCACGCGGTGGACGTGCTCAAGCGCCGCAACGTAGCCGGCGAGAACATCATGTTCCTCGCGCTGGTGGCCGCACCGGAAGGCGTGCAGGTGTTCCAGGACGCGCATCCGGACGTCAAACTGTACGTGGCGTCGCTCGATTCGCACCTGAACGAGCACGCGTACATCGTGCCAGGTCTCGGCGACGCCGGCGACCGCCTGTTTGGCACGAAAAACTGACAGCGACCCGCAGAAAGCCGTGGCGGCGCGCGCAAAACACCGCCGCCACTCAATTTCCGCTCAGTTTCCGGCTACGCTCGTCTCTGCCGCGGCCCCGCGGCGTGATAAAATTCGAATCCGCTCAAAGAGCGGCTCAACTTGCACTACCGCCCGGCGCATCGCGCCTTGACGCGGGGTCTGCGCCGGGACCGGCGCGGTCGGGGCGCTACGGTGCTGCCCACTACCGCACGGCCCCGCTCCAACCGCGCTGCCGACCTTCGGTCCCGCTAGCCGGGCCTGGCTGGGCGTGATCAAGCTGAAACAGGTCTGAACCGGGCGGTCCGGTGCCGAGCGGTTCGACATCGAGGCGCAAGGTCGCAATCAGCAGCGCCGCGCGCCCGACATCGCAACGACAATTGCACAATGCGTGCGCCCCACTGGCGCGCGCGATGGAGAAAGGTATGGCGGGTCATAGCAAATGGGCCAACATCAAGCATAAGAAAGCAGCGGCCGACGCCAAACGCGGCAAGGTCTGGACGCGGCTCATCAAGGAAATTCAGGTTGCGGCCCGCATGGGCGGCGGTGACATCGACTCGAACCCGCGTCTGCGGCTCGCCGTCGAAAAAGCGTATGACGCCAATATGCCGAAAGATAACGTCAACCGTGCGATCCAGCGCGGTGTGGGCGGTGTCGACGGCGCAAACTACGAAGAAATCCGCTACGAAGGCTACGGCATCGGCGGCGCGGCAGTGATCGTGGACACCATGACGGACAACCGCACCCGTACGGTGGCGGACGTGCGTCACGCGTTCTCGAAGAACGGCGGCAATATGGGCACGGACGGCTCGGTGTCGTTCATGTTCGATCACGTCGGCCAGTTCCTGTTCGCGCCCGGCACGGCGGAAGACAAGCTGATGGAAGCCGCGCTCGAAGCCGGCGCTGACGACGTCGTCACGAACGAAGACGGCAGTATCGAAGTGCTGTGCCCGCCGAACGACTTCCCGAAGGTGAAGGCCGCATTGGAAGCCGCGGGCTTCAAGGCCGAACTCGCCGAGGTGACGATGAAACCTCAGACGGAAGTCGAGTTCACGGGCGACGACGCCGTGAAAATGCAGAAGCTGCTCGACGCGCTGGAGAATCTGGACGACGTGCAGGAAGTCTATACAAACGCCGCGATCGCCGACGAGTGAGTGTGCCCCGGCGGCGCCAAGTGCGTGGATTGGCATCGAACCACGCCCGCGCCGCCGCCTGGCCCTCGCGTTGCTGCTGAGCGGGCGTTGGTTGAGCATGGATTGGGCCCTTCCACACCGCCGCCACTCGGGTTCGCTATGTGCCCTGCGCCGCCACCTGGCTGCGGGCCCATTGCAAACCTCGCTGTTATTCCACGGCTGAGCGTGATGCTTCAGCCGTTTATGGTTTTTAAGTCTCGGGGATTCACATGAAGTTACTCGTCGTCGGTTCCGGCGGTCGCGAACATGCGCTCGCATGGAAGCTCGCGCAATCGCCGCGGGTCCAACTCGTCTACGTTGCTCCCGGCAACGGCGGTACCGCCCAGGACGAGCGTCTGCGCAACATCGACATCACCGATCCGGCCGAACTCGCCGATTTCGTCGAGAAAGAACAGATCGCCTTCACGCTGGTCGGGCCGGAAGGGCCGCTCGCCGCAGGCATCGTCAATCTGTTCCGCTCGCGTGGTCTGAAGATTTTCGGGCCGAGCAAGGAAGCCGCGCAGCTCGAAAGCTCGAAAGATTTTGCCAAGGCGTTCATGAAGCGCCATGCGATCCCGACGGCCGAATACGAAACCTTCGCCGACGTCGCCGCTGCGCACGCGTATCTGGACGCCAAGGGCGCGCCGATCGTGATCAAGGCCGATGGCCTTGCTGCCGGCAAGGGCGTCGTGGTGGCGCAAACGCTGGAAGAAGCGCACGCCGCGGTCGACATGATGCTGTCGGACAACAAGCTGGGCGATGCTGGCGCGCGCGTCGTGATCGAGGAATTCCTCGCCGGCGAAGAAGCCAGCTTCATCGTGATGGTGGACGGCAAGCATGTGCTGGCGCTCGCCTCGAGCCAAGATCACAAGCGTCTGCTCGACGCCGATCAGGGTCCGAACACCGGCGGCATGGGCGCCTACTCGCCCGCGCCGATCGTCACGCCGCAACTGCATGCGCGCGTGATGCGCGAAATCATCCAGCCGACCGTGCGTGGCATGGAGAAAGAAGGCATCCGCTTCACCGGCTTTTTGTACGCCGGCCTGATGATCGACGCGCAAGGCAACCCGAAGACGCTCGAATTCAACTGCCGGATGGGCGACCCGGAAACGCAACCGATCATGGCGCGTCTGAAAGGCGACTTTTCGAAGGTCGTCGAACAGGCCATCGCCGGCACGCTGGATACGATCGAACTCGAATGGGACCGTCGTACCGCGCTCGGCGTGGTGCTCGCCGCGTACAACTATCCGGACACGCCGCGCAAGGGTGACCGGATCAGCGATATTCCGGCCGAAACCGCGGATTCGGTCACTTTCCACGCCGGCACCACGCTGGCGGACGGCAAGCTGACTACCTCGGGCGGCCGCGTGTTGTGCGTGGTCGGTCTCGCAGATTCGGTGCGCAGCGCGCAATCGGTCGCGTACGAGACGATCAACCAGATCTCGTTCGACGGCATGCAATATCGCCGCGACATCGGCTACCGTGCACTGAACCGCAAGCACGACGCCAAGACCGAAGGCAAGCACTAAGCCATACCCCCTTGCCCGCGTGCGGCGCCAACGGCGCTACACTGCGGGTTTTCGCGGCCGTCGCGGCGCCCACCGTACTATGTGGGCTCATCCCGGTTGACCAGCATTTCATCCGGCGCGAATGACCGTAGCGCCGCGCCTTCCCAGCAACACCCTGGGTAATGGCCCGGCCCTCGCCCTTCACGAAGAACCCGCGGCACGACGAGCGTGCCGCCCTCAGCACCTGCATTCATGACCGATTCGAGCTATGACGCACAGGCCGTGCGCAGCTGGCTGCAAGGCCTGCAAACGCATATCGCGGACACGCTCGGCGCGTTCGACGGTAAGCCGTTCGCGACCGACGCATGGCAGCGCGCCCCCGGCGAAAAGCTGCGCGGCGGCGGCTGCACGCGGATTCTGGAAGGCGGCAACTTCTTCGAGAGGGCCGGCATCGGTTTCTCGGACGTTGCGGGCGACACCTTGCCGGGTTCGGCGAGCGCCGCGCGCCCGCAACTGGCCGGCCGTGGCTTCGAAGCAATGGGCGTGTCGCTCGTGCTGCACCCGCACAATCCGCACTGTCCGACCGTGCATATGAACGTGCGTCTGCTGATCGCGACCAAGCCCGGCGAAGCGCCCGTGTTCTGGTTCGGCGGCGGCATGGATCTGACGCCGTACTATGGCTACGAGGAAGACGCACAGCATTTCCACCGTGTGTGCCGCGACGCGCTGCAGCCTTATGGCGCGGACCTCTACCCCAGTTTCAAGCGCTGGTGCGACGAGTACTTCTTCCTCAAACACCGTAACGAACCGCGTGGCATCGGCGGGATTTTCTTCGACGACTTCTCGGCGCCGGGCTTCGATCAATCGTTCGCGATGCTCAAAAGCGTCGGCGAGGGATTCCTCAAAGCGTACCTGCCGATCATCGAAAAGCGCCGCAACATTCCGTACGGCGAAGCCGAGCGGGACTTCCAGGCATACCGGCGTGGCCGCTACGTCGAGTTCAATCTGGTCTTCGACCGTGGCACACTGTTTGGGCTGCAGAGCGGCGGACGCACCGAATCGATTCTGATGTCGATGCCGCCTGTGGTGAACTGGCGCTACAACTGGCATCCCGAACCGGGCACGCCGGAAGCGCGTCTTTACAGCGATTTTCTCGTGCCGCGCGAGTGGGTGTGAGGCTTTGAGCCCGCCCCGCACGTGACCACGACAAAGGATCTTCACCTGAAGCCGAACGCTCATCCTGTCGCCCTGCCTCGCCGGATCGGACTGCTCGGCGGCACGTTCGATCCGATCCACGACGGCCATCTCGCGCTCGCGCGGCGTTTCGCCAGCGTGCTGAACCTGACCGAACTGGTGCTGCTGCCGGCCGGCCAGCCGTGGCAGAAAACGGACGTGTCAGCGGCAGAACACAGGCTGGCGATGACCCGCGCCGCCGCCAGCGCGTTGGTGCTGCCCGGCGCGACCGTGCGGGTGGGGACCGACGAGATCGAACACGACGGTCCGACGTACACCATCAACACGCTGCAGTTGTGGCGTGAACGCGAAGGTCCGGATGCGTCGATTGCGCTTCTGATCGGCGCGGATCAACTGGTGCATCTCGACACATGGCGCGACTGGCGGCGCCTGTTCGACTTTGCTCACATCTGCGCGGCCACGCGCCCCGGTTTCGATCTCGCATCGATTCCGTCCGTGGTTGCCAAAGAAATCGACGCGCGCCGTGCCCGCGCCGACGTTCTGCAAGCCACCCCCTGCGGCCACTTGCTGATCGATACGACGCTTGCGTTCAACGTCTCGGCCACCGACATTCGCGCGTATCTGCGCGAACAGGTGACCCAGCGGCTTGCCCTCGCGGGCGGCGAACAGCAAGACCAGGCCGCGAGCCATGTCCCCACTGCGGTGTGGGACTATATTCTTCAACATCATCTGTACCACCGGTAACCCCATGGATATTCGCAAACTGCAACGCGTGATCGTCGACGCTCTCGAAGACGTCAAAGCGCAAGACATCAAGGTGTTCAACACCAGCCACCTGACCGCGCTGTTCGATCGCGTGATCGTCGCCTCCGGCACCTCGAACCGCCAGACCAAGGCACTCGCTTCGAGCGTGCGTGAGAGCGTCAAGGAAAACGGCGGCGACGTCATCAGCACCGAAGGCGAGGACATCGGCGAATGGGTGCTGGTCGATTGCGGCGACGCGATCGTGCACATCCTGCAACCGGCGCTGCGCCAGTACTACAACCTCGAAGAAATCTGGGGCGACAAGCCGGTGCGCATCAAACTGTCGACGCCGAATCCGTTCGGCGGCGCCAGCGCGAGCGAGCCGGACGACGAGGACGAAGAGGAAGAAGCGCCGGCTGTCAAAAAGCCGGCACGCAAGACGCCGGTACGCCGCAAGTAAGCACGTGGCTGGCAAACCGCTGAAGTCTGCGACGCATGGTCGGCACTTGCGTCCGCGATTGCAGCGCTTGCGCCCTCGATTCCATCCGTCATGAAACTGCACATCCTCGCCGTCGGCCACAAGATGCCGGACTGGATCGCCACCGGCTTCGACGAGTACGCGAAGCGCATGCCGCCCGAGCTGCGCATCGAGCTGCGCGAGATCAAGCCCGAGCAGCGCTCGTCGGGGCGTCCAGCCGAAAGCGTGATGGCTGCCGAGCGCCAGAAGATCGAAGCCGCGTTGCCGAAGAACGCGCGCATCGTCGCGCTCGATGAGCGCGGCAAGGATTGGACCACGATGCAGCTTGCCGGCGCCCTGCCCGGCTGGCAGCAGGACGGCCGCGACGTGGCGTTTCTGATCGGCGGCGCCGACGGGCTCGATCCCGATCTGAAAGCGCGCGCCGATATGCTGCTGCGTGTCTCCAGCCTGACGCTGCCGCACGCCATGGTCCGCGTGCTGCTCGCCGAGCAGCTTTACCGCGCGTGGACCATCACGCAAAATCACCCCTATCACCGCGCGTGAGCGAACGAGACGGCTGACAGACCGTGCGTTTTGGGGTCTCGTTGGCTGCGCTGGTTGACGCGCTTGCAGACGCGCTTATCGATGGGCTTTATCAACGCGCTCTTCATCGCGTCCTTTGATACGCTGCTGATCGACGCTTGATCGACAAGCTCATCGCGCGCTCCTCGCGCATTGACGCAATCCGCCTCATCGAGACCTGTTCATGCCAACGCCCACCGCTTCGCTGCATCCATTCGTCTATCTCGCCTCCCAGAGTCCGCGCCGCCAGGAGCTGTTGCAACAGCTCGGCGTGCATTTCGAATTGCTGCTGCCGCGTCCCGATGAAGATGCCGAAGCGCTCGAAGTCGAGCTACCCGGCGAGCGTGCGCGCGACTACGTGCAGCGCGTGTGCATCGCCAAAGCGCACGCCGCGCGTGCGCGTCTTGTGGCAGGTGGGCATGCCGCACGGCCGATTCTGGTTGCTGACACAACCGTCACGATCGACGACGCGATCCTCGGCAAGCCCGTCGACGCCGACGATGCCGTCGCGATGCTCACGCGCCTCGCGGGCCGCGATCACGAAGTGTTGACGGCCATCGCGGTGGTCAACGCGGAAGGCACGCTGCTGCCGGCGGCGCTATCGGTATCGAAGGTGCGTTTTGCTGCACTGCACGCGGACGCCGTGCGCCGCTATGCCGCAAGCGGCGAGCCGCTCGGCAAGGCGGGCGCGTATGGTGTGCAGGGACGCGCCGCGGAGTTTATCGAGCATATCGACGGGTCCTATTCAGGTATCATGGGTTTGCCACTTTTTGAAACCGCTGCCCTCCTGCGCGCAGCGCGCATCGACTTCTAAAATAACACTATGAATGAAGAAATCCTGATCAATGTCACGCCGCAGGAAACGCGCGTCGCGCTCGTCCAGCAAGGCGCCGTCCAGGAACTTCACGTCGAACGAACGCTGTCGCGAGGACGCGTCGGCAATGTCTATCTCGGCAAAGTCGTCCGCGTGTTGCCGGGCATGCAATCCGCCTTCATCGACATCGGTCTGGAACGCGCCGCGTTCCTGCACGTAGCCGATATCTGGCATCCGCGCATTGCCGGCGAGCCGCAGCATCAGACGCCGCATCAGCCGATCGAAAAGATCGTCTTCGAAGGCCAGACACTGATGGTGCAAGTCGTGAAGGATCCCATCGGCACCAAGGGCGCAAGGCTGTCCACTCAAGTGAGCATCGCCGGGCGCACGCTGGTGTATCTGCCGCAGGAGCCGCACATCGGCATCTCGCAGAAGATCGAGAGCGAAGCCGAGCGCGAAGCCGTGCGCGCGCGTTTGACCGCCGTGCTGCCCGCTGATGAAAAGGGCGGTTACATCGTCCGCACGATTGCAGAAGATGCGACCAGCGAAGAGTTGGCCGGCGACGTCGCGTATCTGCGCAAGACGTGGGCGACGATCATCTCGCAAGGTCAGCGCATGCCGCCGACCAGTCTGCTGTATCAGGACCTGAATCTCTCGCAACGGGTGCTGCGCGATTTTGTGAATGACGAGACCTCGCGGATTCAGGTCGACTCGCGCGAGACCTATCAGATGCTCGCCGACTTCGCGGCGGAGTTCACGCCAGCGGTGTCGTCGAAGCTGCATCACTACACAGGCGAACGGCCGCTCTTCGATCTGTACAACATCGAGGCGGAGATCCAGCGCGCGTTGTCACGCCGGGTCGAGCTGAAGTCGGGCGGGTATCTGGTGATCGACCAGACCGAAGCGATGACGACGATCGACGTGAACACCGGCGGCTACGTCGGCGCGCGCAACTTCGACGATACGATCTTCAAGACCAATCTCGAAGCCGCGCACACGATCGCGCGGCAATTGCGGCTGCGCAATCTGGGCGGCGTGATCATCATCGACTTCATCGATATGGAGAACGTCGAACATCGCGACCAGGTGCTCGGCGAGTTAAAGAAAGCGTTGTCACGCGATCGCACGCGCGTGACCGTGAACGGCTTCTCGCAGCTTGGGCTCGTGGAGATGACGCGCAAGCGTACGCGTGAATCGTTGGCGCATGTGTTGTGCGAGCCCTGCCCGGTGTGTCAGGGCAAGGGGCAGGTCAAGACGCCGCGTACGGTGTGCTATGACGTGCTGCGTGAGATTCTGCGCGAGTCGCGGCAGTTCAATCCGCGCGAGTTCCGCGTGGTGGCGTCGCAGCAGGTGATCGACCTGTTTCTAGAGGAAGAGTCGCAGCATCTGGCCATGCTGATGGATTTCATCGGCAAGCCGGTGTCGTTGCAGGTGGAGTCGAATCTGAGTCAGGAGCAGTACGATATTGTGTTGATGTGAATGGGCCCAGGCCTTACGCGACAACGCTCTCACGAAAACCGACCCGCGATGGTCGGTTTTTTCGTTAACGCGGATATCCCAAAAACATAAGCCGCCGACGATCTGCCAGGTTTACACCGTCACGAATGAAGCGGTCTTGCAGGGTCTTGATGCACCAAGCCGGGCCCGAAATCGCCTGTCATAACGAGCAAAGCGGGTTTGCCCATGTCGCAATGGAATACGCTTTCGGTCCCGCTGGAGACCGGTTTGCACGGGGCGCCCGGATCATGGGCTTCGAGTATGCCTGGAACAATGCCACAGTTGCGTCAGTACGGCCTGAACGGAACTCCGATGACGGATATCGACTTCGAAGCCCATCACGGGCACTCCAACCCACACGCTCACAATTGGGATGGCACGAGCCGCGACCAGGGCTGGCCGGTTTCAATACTTCCATAGAGCCACTCATGACGATTACAGAATCGCTAGAACCGTTCAGTCATTTCCACGATTGGTATCTGGACACTGTTGCGGTTGGACCAAACCACGAACCGCGCACGCTGACTCTCGGCCTGTACCTCGACGATAAGCGCGCGATGGTCACTTTCGAAGACGTGACCTGCGTTTGCCTTGAAAACTGGGGATTGTTGAACATCGTCTACGCGATCCAATTACTGCAACCGGACGACAAAGACTACACACGGGCACGGAACGTTCTGGCAAAGGCAGAGCGTCTAAGCGATCGAAGCGGAGCTAATTTGGCGTATATGTACTCCACCCTGGGCGCGGAAATTGTGGTTGAGTTCGCCTCGTTTCGGATCGAATCCGCCTGACGCGATGGCGTGCGCGGCAGGTGGCCAGCGTAAAGAATCAGGCGATTTTTGAGCGCTCATCCTTACGCAATATCCAGACCCTACCGAAGCCCTGCTCGCTTCACCGCGCAGATCGTAGCCGCAAGCGTGGTTTGAAATTGCCTCCGCTGGCTATTCCGCTCCCGTAACCGACTTCTTCGAGCGATTGCAAGACGGCCTTCGGCTAAACGGGCCCCGGCGGCACTAGCCTTCCGCTGTGACGCTCAACGCCGGCGTTTCCATCACAGTGGGCATGTCACCCGGGTTTTAATCGATTTGAAATGGAACACGCCCCACTACACTGAACATTGCTGTGCTGCCTGGATGTCTGGAACGAACTTCATAAATCGCCGGGTTTAAGGAGAGCAGCATGTTGACTTCGGAAGACCTCTACGAGAGCCAGCACTGGCGTGAACTCGACTTGCGCGACAAGATCGACTCGCGACTGCAGTCATCACTCACGCTTGTCACCGCGATTATCGGAGCGCTTAGTTTCCTGTTGACTAACGTCGATACCCAGCATAAGCACGGCCCGGTGGACTATGTGTTTTTTGCGCTTCTAGCGATTACCTTTGCGTTACTGTTTTTATCCGGATTTTACTTTTTCAGATCTTCAGTGGGTTCGCTCTTCCATAGAAACACGTACAAAACCCTTCCTGCGTCGATGGAACTGGAAAAATATAAGCTTGGATGGGATGCGGCGATAGCGAAATCGCCCCAGGCGGCGCGCGCACGCGGAATAACATCGGCAGACGAGGTTAAAAAACTATTAATAGAAAATTATCTGGAGCGCCAGGAAACTAATGCAAAAATCAACGATGAGCGCGCAAAAAATATTTCCAACATCAATCTCCTGGTCGTAGTTGAATCCTTGCTCACGGCAGCAGCTTTCTCGGCCTTCTATTTAGGCGGACTGAATAAAGCAGACCTCCCGAAAACCCAGGATGTGAAAATAACAGCGCCGATCGATATACGTAGCATGCCGTCTACCCAACAAGAGCCCTGTTTCTTCTGGTTTGCGCCCACGGAATACCTGCACCGGTCCCGGACCAACAAGGGGCATAGTAAATAGGCACTTTTGAGCACCCTGAACGTTCCAGTACACACGGAGGTTGCCATGCAAGTCGGGTTCAATCCGGTCAAGAACGATTCGCCTGTCGTGCACATGGCGAGTACGCCCACAGAGCCGCCGCTAGATCCGCCGAAAAAACCGCCCCCACGAGATCTGCCGTTTAGAGGTCCAGCCGATCCGCGAAAGCAGCCGCTCGTTGCCCTTGCTTGAGTCAGCATGCCGCTTCGAAGACGGCAACCACCGCTGGTCGTCGGCTGTTGACGTAGTTGCTCACGCCCCTCTACAAACGGCGCCTGCCACTCAAACAGCCCCGATTTCCACGCCTAAATCTCTACCGGCCCTCAATTTCCCGATTGACGCCACTCGAACCAGCCGCGTATAACCATCCCATTGGATGTTATTTGGATGGCGTGTGGATGCTGAGCGAACGCCAAACGGAAGAGAAATGGCCAACCTCACACTCATCGACACCTCCCGCCCCAAAGGCGGCGAGACCGAAAAAATTACCATCAACCTCGGTCCAGTCGACCTGGGCCAGATCGACTTACTCGTCGAAGAGGGTTTTTATTCGAACCGCACCGACCTGATCCGTACGGCGATCCGCAACCAGCTCGCCGTCCACGCACAGGTCGTCACGGAAACGGTGACCCGGCGCGCGCTGGTGCTCGGCTTGCAGCACTTCTCGCGGCAGGACCTCGAAGCCGCTCAAACCGCGAACGAACGACTGGACATCCACGTGCTCGGCCTCGCCAGCATCGCAGCCGATGTACCGCCAGAACTCGCGGCGGCCACGATCGCATCGGTGGCGGTGCTCGGTGCATTTCACGCGTCGCCCGCCGTCAAGGCCGCGCTCGCCGGCCGCATCAGGTAGGCCGCGCCTGGCGTGGCTAATCTCAGGCTTGAGCATGTGATTGAACACGTGGTCGAACCCGCGACGCTCGTCGCCTGACCGAGCCACGCCCTATGCAGGCCAACGCAACACCCCACGATCATGAAAATGAATGAAGATTTCCTGAAGTCGATGAAAGAAGCCTTCGACCTGTTGCGCACGAAAGGGCCGAAGGAAGCGACCGCAGCGGTTCAACGCGCGCTCGCGGGCAGCACGGCTAAAGCAGGCAATGCCCAAACGCCGCACATGCCGCACATGCCGCAGAGCGTCAACGGATGGGCGCAAGCGTGGACACAGGCGCAAGCTCAAGCACAAAGTCAGGCGCAATCACACGCCAACACCACGCCGCATGCCCCTGCCGAGCGCACTTTCGACGCTGACACGCCCGGCACCTTCAGCACCCACACCTTCACCAACAGCTCAGGCCAACGCCAATACAAGCTCTACGTACCCGCCGTCTACAGCAACGAACCGTTACCGCTCATCGTGATGCTGCACGGCTGCACGCAAAACGCCGACGACTTCGCGGCCGGTACGCGTATGAATGAAATGGCCGAGCGTCATGGTTTCATCGTCGTGTATCCGAATCAGTCTCAAGCAGCCAATCATTCGGCATGCTGGAACTGGTTCAAGCCTGGCGACCAGCAGCGCGATCAGGGTGAACCGTCGTTGATCGCGGGCATCACGCGTGAAGTGATCGCGCGGTATCGCATCGATCCGGCCCGGGTGTACGTAGCGGGCCTGTCAGCGGGCGGCGCAATGGCAGACGTCATGCTGAAAACCTCACCCGACCTGTACGCCGCCGCCTGCGTGCATTCCGGCCTCGCCTACGGAAGCGCGAAGGATCTGCCCTCCGCGCTCGCCGCAATGAAGGGCGGTAAAACGCACCGCAACCGCTCACGCGTCGAACCGCAACGCCCGCTCATCGTGTTTCATGGTGATACGGACACGACGGTGCATCCCTCGAACGCCATAGCGCTCGTAGCGGGCTTCGACGCCGACGTCACGACAGTCAGCACGCCATCGCATGCCACAGGCACGGCTAGCGGCCAGCGCGCTTGCACAGTGCAACGACTGGTCGCAGCGAATGGCGTCGAAGCGGAGCGCTGGTCGATTCACGGCGCGGGCCACGCATGGGCAGGTGGCAGTCAGCGCGGCTTCTATACGGACCCATCCGGCCCCAATGCGACGGCCGAAATGCTGCGCTTCTTTCTCGCCCATCCGCGTGCGTCAGGCACACACTGAGCGCCTTTCGACTGATGAATCATCTTGACGAAAACGCTGTACATCCTGCCGCAAAGGTATAGAGTGACTCATGTTGCAGCGCAGCAAAATCGCTGCGCTGCATCGACCTGCCGTCTCGCGTGAGACCTGGCCTCCGAAATCCTTTGGGCGCCTGCCCCGGGTCATTTTGGAGATCACCCATGCAAAGCCCCGCGATCGAACATAGCGCCGCCTTTGGCCAACGCACGCTCAACATCTTCACCGCCTTGCAACTCGAAGGGCTTGCGTGCCTGCAAAAACTCGGCGAGCTCAATCTCGCGGCACTGAAGGCGACCGTCACCGAAAGCAAGAACGCCTTGTCGGCCGGCCAACTCAACGTCGCGCCGTTCGCCGGCGCGGCCGATATGCAGCAGCAACTGGTTCAACGCACCGTGTCGTACGCGCAGCACGTCAAGGAAATCGACACGCAATTCACCGCGGCGTTGAACAAGGCCGGCGAATCACTGCGCGAAGAATTCGGCG
Organism: Paraburkholderia sediminicola; assembly: GCF_046027825.1. Taxonomy (GTDB): domain Bacteria; phylum Pseudomonadota; class Gammaproteobacteria; order Burkholderiales; family Burkholderiaceae; genus Paraburkholderia; species Paraburkholderia sediminicola_D. Next base: position 30,853 of record NZ_JAQQDU010000037.1, on the reverse strand, counting down.
CCAGCGTGGCGCAGTTCGGTTCGGGCTTCGGTCAAACCACGCCGTTCAGCTCGGATAGCGCGTTTGGCGCAATGCAATCGGTGATGGCGTCGATGATCCATTCCAGCAACGTGGTGCAGGACAGCATCAAGCGTGCATCGAGCATGGCCGGCACCGCGATCACCACCACGGACGGCGCTGCACGCTGAGTCCCACGCAGTAAAGCGATCCAACGAAAAGGGGCCAATCGGCCCCTTTTCTCTTTTCCGCATATTTGAGCGACACGCTGCAGCGCCTGAAGGACTGAGATTTTTAGCTGGCAGCGGAGTGTGCTGACGTCAATCGGATCATCAACCGGTACCCAACGGCTTCAGCAAATTGCGCAACGCCGCAATGGTGATCGGTCGCGAGAACCAGAATCCTTGCGCCTCGTCGCAGCCGAGCGCTTCCAGTTGCGCGGCCTGTTCGGCTGTCTCGACACCTTCGGCCGTCACCCGCAGCTTCAACGCATGCGCCATGGCGATAATGGCGCCGACGAGCGCCGCGCATTGCGGATCGGTACTCATGCGCATCACAAACGAGCGATCGATTTTCAGGCGGTTCAGCGGAAACCGCGTGAGATAAGCGAGACTCGAATAGCCGGTGCCGAAGTCATCCACCGCGACTTCAACGCCCAATTCGCGCAACGCATGCAGAGTCTGCAATGCCTGCTCGGTATCGCCCAGCAGCACGCCCTCGGTGATTTCCACTTCGAGGTACGAAGGATCGAGCGCGGCATCTTCGAGCGCGCTACGGATCGTCTCGAACAGATTCTGCCGCTGGAACTGCTGCGGGGATACGTTCACCGCGACCCGTGGCAAAGTACCCGTGAGTCGCAGCAATTTGCCGGCGTCGCGGCACGCGGTCCGGATCACCCACTCGCCGATCTGCTCGATCAGACCCGACTCTTCCGCTACGGGTACGAATTCGACGGGACTGATCAAACCACGCTGCGGATGATTCCAGCGCAGCAGCGTCTCCACTTGCGCGATGCGTCCATTGGCGAGCGTCACCTGCGGTTGATACACGAGATGCAATTGCTGACGTTCGAGCGCTTCACGCAGCATCGCCTCCAGTTCGAAGCGGCGCGCCGCCTGGCCTTCGAGTGCGGTGGAAAAACGCCGCACTGCATGGCCGCTCACCGCCGAAGCCGCCGACAGTGCCACGCCCGCGCGACGCATCAGCGTCGGCGCATCAGCACCATCTGCAGGATAGGCGACCATGCCGATACTCGCCGTGATGTTCAGCGCGGTGCCTGCGTAGTCGATCGATTCGGCGATGCGGCCCAGTGCCTCAGCAGCAAAAGCATCGGCCCCTGCGCCGGTTTCATTGATCAGCAGCGCGAATTGCGTGCCACCGATCGAGGCGATCGTACCGTCGTTGGGAAACAGACCGCGCAGGCGCTCACCGACAATCTGCAACACCAGTTCGGCCGCATGCAAACCGAGCGCATCGCGCAGTTTGCGCAAATGGTCGAGCTCGGCGATCAGCACCGTAAAACCATGGCCGCTGCGCTGGCAGCGCGCGATCGTGAGTTCAAGCCGTTCGGTGAAAAGCGTCTGATTGGGCAGGCGGGTCACGCCGTCATGATGCGCGACGTACCACAAACGCGCCTCGGATTGCGCGTAGCGCGTCATGTCGATGGCGATACCGACATAACGGGCAGGCCCCGTGGCGATACCACCAGGATGCGAGGGCTCGGCGGCGAGCGGCGCCAGTGCGAACACCACGCGAATTGAGGTGCTGTTGCGCCGCACGTAGGTCCATTCGCCTTCGTAACGTGAGCCTATCGCCGACAGCGGCGGCAATTCGGCGCGGCGCCTCGCGAGTTCGGCCGGGTCGTGCAAGGATTCAAAGGTGCGCCGGCCGATCAGTTCTTCGGCGGTAAAACCGGTCAGCTTCTCGAAAGCGGCGTTGACGGAGTCGAACGTGCCGTCGGCCGTGCAGACGAACATGCCATATGGCGCTGCCGCAAGCGCGGCGTCGCGTGGGCGCGCTTCGGCGTAGGGGTGATCTTGCATCGCGCCGGCCTTTGAATTTCCTGAATATTGAAAGCGAGTAAGCGTATTTCCCGACGCATTCGGCACAACCGGCGAAGCCCGCAGATTCGGTCCAATCCGCCGGGGTACCGTGCGTATGATAACGGCTTTCCTGCCACACCCCGCGCCGCGGTGGCACGCACTCCGCGCGGCAATCGTTTAACTCCGTGTATTCCCTGATTCCAGCGGCGAGGCGTCCGTCATCGCGCACATCATAAAGCGTTCGCTATGGCCGGGATACTCCGCGCCTCATGACTCAGTGCACACCGGCCTTCGACGCCTTCGCACAGGGCTTCGCCGGATTGACGATCGTTATATCCGTGGATATATTTCGCTCGCGATCCTTCCAAAAAACTGCCGCCTCACTGCATGGATCCGCACGAAACCGGGTCCCGCTTTTCATGTCCAAGGAAATCATCGATTCGCACCTTCTCAAGGTGCTGCACACGCTGCTGACGGAATCGAGCGTGTCGCGCACGGCAACGTTGCTCGGACAATCGCAGCCAACCGTCAGCGTGGCGCTGCGCAAACTGCGCGAGATGACCGGCGATCCGCTGCTGGTGCGCAGCGGTAGCCGGATGGTTCTCACCGCGCATGCACTCACGCTGATCGAACCCGCGGCGCAAGCGCTGAACAATATCGCGGCCATTCTGCACCCCACCACGTCGTTCAGCCCGGCCACCACCAGCCAGACCTTTCGCATCGGCTCGCCGGATTATCTCGATGCGTTCTTCGTCCCTGCCGTCGTCGATGCGTTCCATCGCGAAGCGCCTGGCGCGAAGCTCGAGTTCCGGCATCTGATGATGGTCGACGGCGGCTACGAGCATGGGCTGGAAAGCGGCTTTCTCGATCTGGTGATCGGCAACTGGCGCACGCCACCGGAGCATCTGCATTTGCAGCCGCTGTGCAAGGACGAACTGGTGTGCCTGATGCGCAACGGCCATCCGATTAAACCGGGGCGGCTTAGCAAGCCCGTCTACGAAGAAGCGGAACATCTGGCGGTGATGACCTACAACACGACGTCGTGGGGCACGGTCGATGTCGAACTCGCCCGCAACGGCCTGTCGCGCACCGTGACCACGACGCTGCCCTACTTCGGCATGGCGCCCTACGTTCTCGCGCGATCCAATCTGCTGTTCACCACCACCCGCGCGCTCGCCACGCACTACACCAAGCTGCTGCCACTGCGTATCGAGCCGATCCCCGGCGAGCCGCAGGCGCTCACCTACTATCAACTCTGGCACGACCGCACGCATCGCAGCGTCGCCGCGATCTGGCTACGCAGACTGATCGCCAACGTTGCCAAAGATCTGGTTTCCTAAGCTTTCTCTACCGGCAGGCACATCCTTCGAGAAGATAAAAAAACGCCGCAAGCAGAGCTTGCGGCGCGAATGCGATCATCGGATGTGTTCGAGGTGACAGGCCCTTTAAAACACCAAGCGATCACAAAGTGAGGTCGGTCAGACGGAAGATTGTTGTGGGTTAGCTAATGGCCCCCTCTGTCATGGCCTTGATCAACGCGGCCTTGCCCTCGATCGCCGCGCCAAGCAGTGCGAAGCCCAACGGTCGCTCGCTGGCGGCTTGCCGGCACACGGCACGCGCTGCATGTTTCGCCGCGTCGCCGGCAGTTTCGATCGACCACGCGCCCTCACCCTCGGGCGTCACGACGACCGCAGGACTCGCGGGTGTCTTTACGGTAATCGGCATCACCGGGAAGGTGACGCGCGTCGGCTGCCCGGCCAGGGTGCGCGCGAGCGCTCGCGCGGCGTGCATGATCGGCAAGACATAAGGCTGGACCTTGCCGTCGATCGCGGCACAGTCGCCGAGTGCGTAGATATCCGGCGCGCTCGTGCGGCACCATGCGTCCGTTCGAATGCCCTGATCGATTTCAAGACCCGCAGCCGCGGCCAGCGCCGTACGCGGCGCAAGGCCGACCGCCGATACAACCAGATCCGCGTCGATCGGCTCGCCTTCGGCGAACGTCAGGCGGTAACCGTTCGATAAGCGGTCGATACGATTCACGCTGCGGCCAGGATGAAAACGGATGCCGCCATCGTCAAGCGCCCGAGCGAAAATCTCGCCCACGTCTCGCGGCAGCAAGCGAGCCAGCGGCGTCGAAGCCGGATCGATCAGACTGACCGCATACCCGGCGGCCGCGAGATCGTTGGCGAACTCGCAGCCGATCAGACCCGCGCCCAGAATCGCCACTGAACGGCAACGCGTGAGCGCCAACCTGAAACGCGCGTAATCGCCGAGATCGTTGATCGACATCACGTCGCCCGCGCCGTCACCCTCCACCTTCAGGCGGCGTGGGTCCGCGCCCGTGGCCAGCACCAGCTTGCTATAGCCAAGCAACGCGTTGTCGACGACGAGCGTGCGTTCAGCCGGCAAGATGCGGTCGACGTGCTGATGCACGCGAATCCACGCGCCCAATTGCGCCGCCATCGCGATGGCGTCGAAACTCGCCAACGTCTGCGGCTCTTTCTTCATCGCCAGTGCATTCGACAACATCGGCTTCGAATAAAAGCTGCCGTCGTCGCGGCTGATCATGACGATCGCCACTGTGCTATCGAGCTTGCGCAATTCGCGCGCGACCGTATAGCCCGCCATGCCGGTGCCGACTATCACCACCGGCTGTCGTTTGTCCTCATGCCGAGCGTCCGTCATGCAATCACCTGCATATCAAAGTCGTGTTTGCCGGTCGCGCAGTCCGGGCACAGCCAGTCGTCCGGCACATCTTCCCAGCGCGTGCCCGGCGCAATAGCCGCTTCCGGCAGACCCAGTGCTTCGTCATAACGAAAGCCGCAGATCACGCATTCCCATACTTTCATGGCTTCTCTCCCGAATCACGAATCGCGTCGCGAACTAGCGCACATAGGCCTGGCCGAGACCGATCTCGGCCAACGCTCGCCGGTAGGCACCCGAGGAACGGTCGGCGAGAATCGGCGCTTCCGCCGCGCGGTCGATCGGCAAATCCTCCGGACGCTGCTGTTCGACGATCGCGCGATCTTCTTCGAACACCTGTCGGTTGAATGCGTAGACGTCCTCGAGCGGCAAATCCTTGTCGAAGTTGCGTACGATCGGCACAAACAGGCGTGTCTTACGCGCGGACACCGGGCTCGCGGCATTCAGGATCGACAGACGGCCGTTTTCGGGAAAATGCACGGTCAGACGTGCGAAGAACGGCACATCCACTTCGAAGAAGCGGTGCCACAGATACCCTTCAGGCGCGCGATGCTGCATCGACTTCGGGAAATTGCTGACCGTGCTTACGTACTCCGCGTGCATGCCACCGTCGCGCCGCTCGACCGAATACTGCGGCACCACCGGGTTATGCCGGTCGGCAAAACTGTCGTGGTGAATCCACGCGAAATGCGCGACGTCGATGAAGCCTTCGGTCTGACGACCCGCCGAAGCGTTAATGTCGATCGAGGGCGGCAAGATCTGCTGGAAGTCGGGATCGTCCCAGCCGGGAAACGCGGGCAATGCTTCGGTGCCGCCGCCCAGCGAGACCCACACGAGACCATAGGCTTCCTGCGTCGCATACGTAACGAGATGCAGGCGCTCAGGAATCGGGCCGTCCGTCTGCGAGGGAATGTGTTTGCACTTGCCGTCGCTACCGTACGCGAGGCCGTGATACGGACACACGATGTTGCCGTTGTCGACCCATCCCTGGCTGAGCGGCGCGCCGCGATGCGGACAGATATCGCGCGCGCTCACCAGTTGACCGTTCGAGCGGAACACGACCAACGGTTCGTCGAGCAGCGTCACGCTGATGGGTTTGTCGGTCACGTCGGCGGCGAACGCCACCGGATGCCAGTAGCGGCTGAGAATTTCCCAGTCGTGACTATCGAACGTGCAATTGCAGGGTAAAGCGGGGGAACGTTGGAATGTCAGCGGCGCAGTAGTGGCAGAAGCCGTGGCAGAAGCGGTGGCGGAACTCATGCATGTCTCCAAAACCTGGTGGGGGTTCGTCGCGCTCATGTACTTTCTTGAGCGCGTGGAGAGAACGATAGCGGGATGAGGTCCGCCGACCCATCCCCTGAAGTGCATCTAGTCTATGTACGAAAAAGCATAGGCTGGCGCCGCACCACTGAATCGGCGCTGCTTGAAACGCCTACGATGCGCGCGGCAACGCGGCTTCGATAAACACCGCGCAGAGCGCTTCCATGCCCTTCGCGTCTTCTTCGTCGAAGCGCGCGACGACCGGGCTATCCACATCCCACACGCCGATCAGGGTGCCGTCCGGTGCGACGAGCGGCACGACGACTTCCGATTGCGACGCCGAATCGCAGGCGATATGACCGGGGAATTCATGCACGTCGCGCACCACTTGCGTCTGACGGGTTTGTGCCGCTGTGCCGCACACGCCCTTGCCGAGCGCGATGCGCACGCAGGCGGGCTTGCCCTGGAAGGGCCCGACCACCAGTTCGCGGCCGTCGTGGAAATAGAAGCCGGCCCAGTTCAGATCGCTCAGCGAATGGAACACGAACGCGGAGAAATTCGCGGCGTTGGCGATCCAGTCGGTTTCGCCGGCGAGCAGCGCGCGCGCCTGGGCGACCAATTCTTCGTATTGCGCGGCTTTGGGGAGATGCGAGGCAGAGGAAACTTCGAACATGACGGCGTCCGTAATGAAAGCGGAAAGAGGAACAGCGAGGCGTGCAGTGTAAATCAAGCCGCCGTTTCCTTCACGGCACGCCCTGCTGCGCATGCTGCCCTCTTTACGTCCGATCTACGTACGCCTGATGGCGTCATCCAGACGTTAAGTCTGCGAACAACGCCATGCGTCGATCGTTATTCGACGCCGATGATCACGCTCGATGCCTTGAAGATCGCCGTCGCCGCTTTGCCGCTCGCGAGCCCGAGGCGGTCGACGCTTTCGTTGGTAATGATCGCGGCGATCTGCGCGCCGCCCGCGCTGATGGTCACTTCCGAATTCACCGCGCCCTTGGTCACTGCCGACACCGTACCCGCGATGCAGTTGCGTGCCGACACCTGGCTCTTCGCCACGTCGACCATCACGATCACCGACGACGCCTTGACCAGCGCGAATGCCTTCTTGCCGGCAGCGAGGCCGAGCGACGTTGCGCTGCCATGCGTGATGATCGCGACGATCTCAAGACCGTCCTGGGTGCGCAACGTGACTTCGTCGTTCACGGCACCATGTTTGACTTCGGTGACTTCGCCGGTGAATTGATTGCGTGCGCTGGTTTGCATGTTGTTCTCCTGGTTGTAGCGCCTCGTGAAAGACGATTCGAGGCGATGTGTCGAGTGTAACGAAGCACCCGGCCTGTCCGGCCGCTTGTGCGTGAAGTGCGGTATGGCACAGCCGCTATTGACGATTCGAACTCCAATGAAAACACATAAGCGTTGTGTAAATACACTCATAGCGCGGTGAAGGCACGACGCAGGCGATGGGCTGCATGCCCCTGTCATGTCGTGAAGAATCGCGCTCATGTCCGCGAGACGCCTGTAGGCGCGAGAAAAAACCGTTTGCTCGTCCCGTGTGGGTGCGGCAGGCATTCACCACCCTGCCCGTCGCGCGACACCGTATCATCGTGCCCTTGGCACCATTACCGTCGAACTCCATGCCTGTCGCCGTCCTGTCCCGCATTGCTACACGCTTCGCCACCCGATTGCCGCGCGCCCGCCGTGCCGCCGCGCTATGCGCCGCCCTCGCAGCCGCCGCGACCCTCGCCGCCTGCAGCAATCCGTCGCCGACGCGCGATGTCCACACGAGCGTCGACACGGTCGCCCTGTTCCCGATCGCCAATTACGACCAGAACGTTGACCATTGGCTCGAACCGGACAGCCCCGGCTACGACCAGCCGTTCCTGAGTCCTGCGGATCAGCAGGCACACTTCAGCGCCTTGTATGCGCGCTATTTCGGCACCGGCACGACCGCGCCGTCACCATGGAATTCCGCGTACGTGGCGATGCGCGTCTATCGCCAGCAAGGCGCGGACATTGTCGCGCTGCAGCAGCGCCGCATCGGCAAGTTCGACAATACCGGCAAGAGCGGCGCGGCGATCGGCTACGGCGAGAATTTCCGGCCGCACGACAAGGCGTGGATCGATGCCATCGCGCAAAACATGGACGTCGATCAGTTCACGGGGGAGGCCCACTACAAGCCCGAACGTCGCGCGATCGCCACCAGCAACCTGATGGTGCGCGAACTGCCGACCACGGACCCATCGTTCTACGACCACCACCTGGCCGGCGAAGGCTATCCGTTCGACAACCTGCAGATTTCAGCCGTACGCCCCGGCACGCCGTTGTATGTGCTGGGCAGCAGCGCCGACGGCGCGTGGCGCTACGTGCAGACACCCGACGTGCAAGGCTGGGTGCGCAGCGACGGCGTCGGCCTGACCGACGACACCTTCGTCGACACCTGGCGCGCCGCCACCGCGAAGTCGCTGGGCGCGGTCACGGTGGCCTCGGCGCCGGTGCGTGACAGCCGCGGCGTGTTCCGCTTCGACGCACCCGCCGGCACGCTGCTGCCGCTCGCCCCAGTCAACGCCACGCGGCCTGCCGCAACACAGGCCAATCAAACGGCGGGCGGTGCAGCCGACGCCCCCGCTTCGCGCAAACTCTTCGTCCCGGCCCGCGATGTGGACGGCCAGGCGATCATCCGCACCGCCCAACTGAGCGATGCGCAGATCGCCCCGATGCCGCTCGCCGCCACCCCGCGACATCTGGCGATGCTGATGAAAACGCTGATCGGACGGCCATACGGCTGGGGCAATAGCGGCCTCTACAACGACTGTTCGTCGGAACTGCAAAGCATCTTCGCGACGTTCGGCGTCTGGCTGCCGCGCCATTCGTCGACGCAGATGAGCGCGGGACGCATGATCGATCTGTCCGCGTCGACGCCGGCACAACGGCTCGACTACCTCGCCCAGCACGGCGAACCGTTCCGCACGCTGATCTACATCGGCGGCCATGCAATGCTGTACATCGGCAACACGACCCGCAACGGCAGCGCGGTGCCGGTGGTCTACCAGGACGTGTGGGGCTTACGCCCGGCCGACAATAGCCGGCGCGCGGTGATCGGCGGCTCGGTGATCCTGCCGCTGTTCGAACACATCCCGGAAGACGCGACGTTGCAATCACTCGCGGCGACCCCGACTTTCCAGATCAGTATCCTCGGCGCACCGGGCGGTGGCGCGGCGACGCCTTCGACACCCGCTGCACCCACTGCACCCACTGCACCGCCGGACGACGACAATCCGGCCGGTTGACCTACCGTCGGGAGATGTCTGTCGGCGGGTCAGGCTCGTAGCGCAAGCCGTTGCGGCAATGAATGACCGGCTGGGTCCGCCGACTGTTAATGGTTGAACCTGCCCGGCGTCCCCACGCGACGCTCTCGCCGCACGGGCGTGCTAAAAAATATTTTTCCCGGAGTGTCGATTCAAAGACGATGCACTCGTCGTAACGTTGAAGACCTGGCTCACACAGTCGGTCTTTCAATTCACGAACCTGTTACTTCAAGGAGTCGCCGTCATGTCCAGCCCCGCTGTCAAACCGATCCCGGACGGGATGCATTCGCTGACCCCGTATCTGATTTGCGCTAACGCCGCGGACGCCATCGCGTTCTACGCGAAAGCCTTCAACGCTGTCGAGCAATTTCGTATGCCCGGCCCCGGCGGCAAGGTGATGCACGCCTGCCTGAAGATCGGCGACTCCATGCTGATGCTGACCGACGAGTGGCCCGATCACAATGCGCTAGGCCCGAACGCGCTGAAAGGCACGCCGGTCACGATTCACCACTATGTGGAAGATGTCGACGCCAGTTTCAAGCAGGCCGTCGATGCCGGCGCGAGTGTCGTCATGCCGGTTGCGGATATGTTCTGGGGCGACCGCTACGGCCAGTTGAAGGACCCGTTCGGCCACAGCTGGTCGCTCGCCACGCACAAGCGCGACCTGAGCCCGGAACAGATTCAGCAAGCCATGCAAGGTATGGAGTGCGGCCAGCCATAAGCCTTGCACGCCTTTCAGCACGAGGAGGTCGTATGCAAAAGATTTCGCCATGCCTGTGGTTCGACGGTAACGCGGAAGAAGCCGCACGCTTTTACACGTCGGTGTTCCCCGATTCGCGCATCACCACCACGATGCACTACTCGGATGCCGGCCCCGGGCCGAAGGGGGACGTGCTGTTCGTCACTTTCGAGCTGGACGGTCAGGAGTTCTCGGCCTTGAACGGCGGCCCGCAACACAAGTTCACGCCGGCTATTTCGCTGTTCGTGCACTGCGCGTCGCAACAGGAGGTCGACGGCTATTGGGCAAAGCTCCTGGACGGCGGCGCGCCGATGGCATGCGGCTGGCTTCAGGACAAGTTCGGCGTGTCGTGGCAGATTGTGCCGGACGCCCTTCCCCAGATGCTGCGCGACCCGGATGCCGCGAAAGCGAGCCGTGTGATGCAAGCCATGATGAAAATGATCAAGATCGACCTCGCGCTGCTGGAACAGGCTTATCGGGGCGAGTGACGCGAACTTTGATAGGATCGGTCTCGACCCATAAACGGCGAGACATGAACGGTGCGCGTCAACCATCAGGCTTTCTTCTGCTCGCTGTTTGTCGCGCGTCTTGCCGATCAGGTGCTGCTGTTCCTCGTGCCGCTCGTCGTGTTTCAGACGACACACCAGGTGTCGTGGTCAGGTCTCGCGTTCTTTATCGAAACACTGCCGCGCTACCTGGTCTTTCCCCTCTTTGGCACCTTGTGCGACCGCATCTCGCCGCTCAAGCTGATGCGGGTGAGTCAGACCGTGCGGGCGGTGGTGTGCTTCGGCGGCGTGCTGGCTTATGTGCTGTTCGGCGGCATCGGCTGGCTGATCGCACTGTCGGCATTGTGCGGCGTACTCACGAGCCAGGGGCTGGTCGCGCGCGAAGTGATGCTGCCGCAAATATTCAGCACGCAGCAGTTCCAGCGTGTGCTCGCTTACTCGCAGTTGGCGGACCAACTGGGTTTCGTACTCGGCCCGATGCTGGCCGCCGTGCTGCTCGGCTTGTGGCGCTGGGAGTGGGTGGTCGGCGCAACCGGCGCGCTGTTTCTGCTTGCCGATGCGGCGCTGCTGCTATGGCAACGCACCAGCGGGTTCCGCGCCGGTGACCCACCGCCCGTTGCGCCGGGTCACTGGACGATGCCCATGCGAATCGCGCTGCGCCATGTGCTCGTTCTACCGGGCCTGAAAAAAGTCGTGCTGCTCGCCGCCGCCGAAAATCTGGTGATCGGCGTGACCCTCGCGACATCCGCCGCGATGGTGACCGGCTTTCACGCGCAATCGAGCCGCTACTATGCCGGCCTGCAGACCGCCGGCGCCGTGGCCACGGTGCTGATCCTGTTGACGATCGCGCGCAACGCATGGCCTGCTCAGACACTCGGCCGGGTCGCGTTTATTTCAATCTGTGCGGGTGGCGTGATCGCCGGGGTGAGTTCGGCGCCTTGGGGCTATGCGCTCGGCTTCCTGCTGATTGTCGGCTTCGACAAGATGTTCAACGTCTACATTCGCAGCGCACGGCAGAAAATCATTCCGCCCGAGGACTACGGCAAGACAACCGGCGTGGTGATCCTGTTGAACAACATGACGCAACCGCTGGCCGGTTTGCTGGTCGGCGTGTTTTCAGCACGGGCACAAACCGGCTGGCTGATCGTGATTCTCTCGATGGCGATGGGCTGCATCGGCGCGGCGGTATCGATCGGCACCTCGTTGATGCGGCGCAAACGCGCGCTGGCGCTTGGGGAATGAGGCCGTGCGCCAGCGCCAGAAAGCCGTGACAGCGCTTGCCGGCATGTCAGACTGGGAGCGTCAGGTTTTTTCAGTGGCAGAAGAAACCTGAATTGCCTCGCATACCACGTCGAACTTCAGCAGTTCTGTAGATCCGAACGCATTGCTGATCGCGACATCCGCAGCATCTCTCCCCCGCGCCATCAAAACCCGCCCCGTACGGGGCACGTTATTCCGTGGATCGAAGGTCTGCCAGCAGCCGCCAACATACGCCTCGAACCACGCCGCAAAGTCCATGGTCGCATAAGGCGGTGGCGTGCCGACATCGCTGATATATCCCGTGCAATACCGCGCCGGTATATTCATCGCCCGGCACAAAGTCACGGCCAGATGCGCGAAATCCCGGCATACGCCCTTCCTCTCCTGCCACGCCTGCCAGGCGGTCTTGGTCGGCCGCGCGAAATCGTAGCCAAACACAATGTGTTCGTGCACGTAGTTGCAAATCGCATCCACCCGCCCACGACCGAGCGGCATCTTGCCGAACGTCTGCCACGCGAATTCGGATAGCAAATCCGTTTCGCAATAGCGGCTGCCCAGCAGAAATACCAGCGAGTCATCAGGCAATGCCTCCACGGCATGCTGCTCGGTAAACGGCGGCCGCCTCTCCGGCTCTGACGACACCTCGAGCATCGCACTCGTCGACAACGCGAACCGTCCCTGCGGCGCCACGACACGACTGCATAAATTGCCAAAGACGTCGCGATACTGCCTGATCGGTACCGGCGGATCGACCGCCAGCAAATCCGCGCTCAGCACGTCCGCCGCGTGCGAATAGTGCGTGTTCAACATCAACATCATCGGCGTCGGTTGCACGCACTCATAGACCAGCTCGTAGCCAACGCGCAGTTTCATCACAACACCCTCTTTCAGTTGAAACGTTCAATTGACGCGCCCGGCGAGCAACCTGAATTGACGCTCCCAGCTAACACGTTCGATGGGTAGCGGCCCATTCACCCGGCTCGCCCCTCATTCGCCTTCAGTCACACTCACATCGACCTGCAAACCGCGAAACGAATGCGACGCGCCATGCCATGTGCCCCACAACGGCAACGCCTGATAGTAGTTCCACGCCACCGCCACCCGAATCAGATGGCGATTGCCGACGATGCTATTGGTCGGATCGAAATCGATCCAGCCGGCGCCCGGCAAATAGATCTGCACCCATGCATGCGTCGCACCGCCGCCTTGGGTTGCGTCGTGCTCGGGCACGAACAGATAACCGCTGACAAAGCGCGCTGCGAGGCCGAGCGAGCGCACCGCGTCCATCATCAGCACCGCGAAATCGCGACAACTGCCGCTGCGGTTGCGCAAGGTGTCGCCAGGGCGGTTCACGCCCTTCTCCGTGCGGCGCACATAGAAAAACGTGCTTTTTATTTCGAGCGTCATCGCGCGCAGTAGCGCCATCGTGCCGCCTGTGCCGTTCTTGCCGCTCGCACCGCCGCTGCCCTGCACGGGAACGAAGCGGCGCGCCCACTCGTCCACGTCGCTGTCCGGATACTGGCGGCTGCGCGCGTTCACGAGATCGGACGCTTCCTCGTTGGTGTACGCGAACGGCCAGTTCACCGCATACGGTTCGAGCGCGTAGTCGGGCATGGGCGTTTCGAAGTGTTCGAGCGTCGCTTCGCTGTCGAAGCGTAATTCGCTCGCCTTGCCCGCGAAACTTGCGACCGCCACCGAGTTGTCGAACACGTCGTGCAGCCAGTGCAATCGCGACGGCGTCGGCGTAATCACCAGCCGGGTCGTGACGAGGCGCAAATCGTGGCTGGCGCGCGGGCGGAACATCATCCTGTGCTCGCCGAACCGCACAGGCTCCGAGTAACGGTAGACGCTGACGTGACGTACCGTGAAACGCTTTGGCTCAGTCATCTGACAGGCCGATGGATGCAACTGGATTCGTCCTGAGCATCACGTTCACGCTGGTAAAACAGCTGCCGCAGCTGGCGCTCAGCGCCCGGCACGGTTTGATCCTGAATGAGCCACAACCATGGTTTGGCGTGGTGGAGCGCCGTCATCGATAAGTTTTCGATTTCAGCATACACCCGCCATATTGGTTGAAATCACTCATTTGGCGGCTGCGCCGTTGCGTACAGAAGTTATCAACAGAATCTGTTCGCAAATCTGTGCATAACTATCCGGCAAAATCGGCAAGCTCTTGATACGTCTGCTGTTTTTACCGCTAGGTCGAAGTTGGGCAAGCCGGGGGGCCTGGGTGTGTCGTGCGGTAGTTGTGGCTGAGTGGTGGTTCAACCTCGGCTGGGACTGCACCTTCGCCGTCGGATCTCCGCCGCCGCCCGCCAGCGTCCAGTGTCAGTCACGCACCGCGCCCGCAACATCCTCGCGTCCGGCTTCTGGTGTAGTCGGCGCGCCGCGCGCTTCCTCACGCCATTGCTGCCGCGAACGCACCATTCGGCGCACGGCGAGGCGCGCCATCTTCACCCACCCCGACGGACGCGGGTCTGCGAGCATGCTGAGCGCGCGGGCATAGTCGAGCGTGAGACCGGGTGTCCACGCCATCGTCGCGGCGCGTTTGCGCAGTTGCGCGGCCACCCACAATTCCGGCGTCGTAATCACGCGCAAAAATGGCCGCCAGCCACCAAGGTCGCCCCATACGCGCGCCGACGCGCCTTCGATGGCCGCTTCCAGCGCGCGCGATACACTGCTTGAACAGTTACGGTGCGTCAGGTTGTAAGTCGTGTCCTGACGATAGGTGTCCCAGAAGCGGCGCAGCCGCGCCGGATCGTAGTTGCGAATGCGCACCTGAACCGTCGACGGACACCATGCCTTCGATTCGGTCGGGTAATCGGGCTGGAACACGCCGGGGACGTCGTTCTCGCGCGTCGCGCGCAGCAGCCGCGCAAAATCGTCGGGTGAACGATCGATCTCTACGCCCGGATACAGGCTGACGTAGATGCCTTCAGGCGATTCGAGCGCGGCATGTCCGGTCGAAATCACACCGTTACGATCCACCGCCGCGATGTAGCGATCGACGATCAACTGCCGTCGCGCCTCGCCCTTGGACGAGCCCACCGGCGTCCACACGTGGACGGTCAGCGCGTCTTCATCGGCGGTGGGCGGGCCGTCCCATTCGACTGCGCTTAGTCGACCCGGAGCGATCGCACTCGCGGCGGAGTTGGCCGCATCAGCGCTGGCATCATCCGAAGCAACCGCGGGATTCGACACGAGACGCCGCACGCGCGTACTCAGCAAAATCATGTTCCAGCCGCCGAACATCAAGCCGAGGCCGAGGCAGTACGGCACGGTGCCTACATAGTGCGTCGGATACGGTTGATAGAAGAAAACCGCCAGCGCGATTTCAACGCCCCCGCCGATCATCGCGAGCCGCCATGTGCGATAGCGGACGACCTTCGCGGAGGCGATCTGCAGCAGACCATCGGCCAGAAAGAGCGTGCCGAAAATCATCGACAGAATGAAATTGCCGTGATGATGGCCCGCGAGAATCAGCGCCGCCGCAAAGCAGAATGCGAAGCCCTTCACATAGCGCAGCGTGCGTTGCCCACCCATGCCGGTCCAGGCAACGGCCAGCGTGGCAAGCCCTTCGAGCAGCAGCAATAGCGCAAACGGCGTGATCGGGAAATAGAGCGCGCTATCGAGTGCGTCGATGAACACCACCACGCCGAGCACCAGGCTCACCCAGCCGATCAACTGCAACGAGCGCCAGCGTGTGCGCAGGTAATCGACACCTAGCAGGATCATGACCAGTCGAACCATCGTGGGCCCTCCGTGATTGATGCGCCTCTCTGAACGCAATCTTAACCATATTCACGGCGGCGGCGTAGCAGGGCTCGCGGTAGCGGTCGTTTGCGCGTGGCGACGCTTTCACGCAGCGCCGCTTCGCGAATGCATTTTGAATCGACGCCGCACGTTCGCAGCGAGATCCTCAGACGTACTTATGGCGCTCATGCCGATGAGCCTTTGACGACGGACGCGTACCGCGCTTGCCCGCACTCGCGGCTGCGTGCGGTTCATCGTGCGGCATGACGCGTGGGGCGGCATAAGAACCCTTCTGCAGCACGGCGGCGCTTTGCAGGGTGTCCGCGCTTTGCGGTGCGGCCGATGAAGGTTGTACAACGGGCAATGGTCCCGTTGCGGCGTCGATCACCTTCTGCAGTTCATCCTGCGCGTAAGCAGGCAGCGGCGCGGGCGGATACGTCGCGTCGGCAGCCATGGCAGTGGAAGTGGTGAAGGCAGCGCAAGCAAGGCCGAGGGCGAGCATCAAGTGAGCGATTTTCATGTCGAGTCCTGGTCAGGATGACGCGGTCCGCATGATGGGAAGCGTGGCGCGCGTCGAGGGATCGGAAGGTTCCTGACGGCTTGAACCGTCAGCACAAGCAGTGTGACGGCCGGGACATGAGAGGTAAATTTTATTAAGTCAGATTCAGATATGCATAATCTGGCTTAACAAGAGCCGGCGCGAAGCATTCTCGACGCGCCGGCCTGCAACGGATAAACGCAGATCAGGCGAACTTCACTCAGACAGACTGAGCCCGCGAAACGTCATTCAGGCAGCCGCGGCTTGCGGTATTTCCACGCCCTGCTCGCCGCCCAACGCGTCGAGCAGATCGCACAGCATGCGGTCGAGTTCGGCGGTCATCAGCGTGACGTCGGAGTCGAAACGTTCGTCGTCGTTCTGCGCAGTGGGGTCGCTCGCTTCCTTGAGGACGTCGAGCGGCGCGATGCGCTTGATCGTCAACGAGGGCGTCAGCACGAACGACACGCGATCGTTCCACGTCATCGCGAGCCGCATGCATTGCTTGCCGGCTTCGATATGGCGGCGCATATCTTCGGCGTCCAAAGTATGTCCGACGTAGCGTACTGTCGCGTTGCCTTCCGTCGGCGAACGCAGTTCGGTGTCCTGGTCGAGCGTGAAGCCGGCGGGACCTTCTCCGGAAAGTAGCCATTCGGTCATCGCCGCAACCGGCGATTGCGTGACGCGCACGGTGCCGAGCGGCAGTTGATCGATCGACTTCACCAGCAGACCGCGCACTTCGTCGGCGACCGCTTGCGAACCCGCGTCGATCACGAGCCAGCCATTTTTGGTGTCGATCCACACGCGCGTGTCGCGGCGGATGCTGAAGGCGCGCGGCAGCAGTTCGTCAGTCACCTGCTCCTTGAGTTCGCGCATCTGCTTGCGGCCGGGTTTGAAGCCCTGTTGCTCTTCAAGTTCGAGCGCGCGCGCCTTGGTCACTTGCGTGACGACCGAGGCCGGCAGGAGTTTCTTTTCGGCGCGAAACACCAGCAGCATCTGACCATTGAGCGAATACGCCAGCGAGTCGTTGTCGCGCGGCGAGGCCCAGCCGTGGCTTTGCATCTCGACGCTATTGCCCGGCGCGAACGCGTACGGCGCGAGCCATTTCTCCATTTGTTCAGGGGTGACGGACCACGGAGCGGGAAGACGGTGCAACTGAAGGTTTTTGAACCACATGGGCGGGGTCTTGTTCGGGCAAAGCGCGTCATTCTATATGACGGCGAAGATGATGCGGTCGGGCGCATACCCGCACGCTCTGTACTGAAGCGATGCCACCGCCAGGTCCCGGCGGCCCACTGCAGGCATCGAAGGGATTGCGCGCGGCGGTGCCCGTAGTGGTTTTCCGCAACAGTCATAGGGCACGCTTTACGTTCAAATCACCTAGACTTTTTGACAGGCGCGCGACATAGACGGAGGCGGCCATGGCCGATGAAACCGCACCCTGGCAGGTGGTGGAGTACGAGGGTTTCGAAATTCACGTGGCACCCTTTCTGAAGAACCCGCCCGACGCGGCGAAGCCGTCAGCGGTACCTGACAACCGCTGCACGTACGTCGGTTACGTGTGCCATCCGGGCGCCGATCCGACCCTTCCTGGGCATGCGGTGCCCTTCCATGCAGACGGCGAAGAGAGCTTCGCCGGCGTGGAAGAAGCGCTCTATGAAGGGGTGCACGTGGGGCGCAGCATCGTCGACGGCACACACCCGGATTTGACGGTGCTGCCGCTGGTGACGGGCGGCGTGTAACGCGCGCGCCTGTTTCAGCTAAACGCGCGCTTGATGCGCGATTTGAGCAGCGCGCGGCGCAAACGGCCGGTCCGCCCGGGTTCGCTGACCGCTTGACCGCCTTCCATCGCCGTGCCGTGCTGTGCTGTGCTGTACCGCAAAAAATAGCGGTCGAAGGTGGCCTGCGTCATGCCCCACCTGGTAAGGCTGCTTGTTCCAGGCCGGGATGATGATTCAGAACATCGAATTGAATTCCGTGGTGATTGTCCGTGTGAGCGGATCAATGACCGTCGGCCTTGTCGTCGGCCTGCTTGCCGAACGGCTTCATGAACGTCAACTTCGCGGGAAGATCAGGCTCCCAGCCCTCCAGGTCCTCGAACGGATAACGGCCGAGTGCATACAGCACGCGCTTCACGCGGCTTTTGAACGGCGCACGCGGAACATTCGGCAGAGACTCGCGCGCAGCGGAAGCCGTCCGCCGAATATACTCGCGATCGAAATCACGCTGTGAGATGCCCCACTTCATCAGGAACTCGCGGCCGCCACGGTTGCGGCGGATCCGGCCGGTCGATTTGCAGCCGAAGTGATAGATGCGGCTCGCGCCGACCGAGCGGAACACACGGCAGCCGACGAGCCACAGCTTCATCAGGAAGTCGTTATCGCTGCTCATGCCCGGCCCGAACTCAATGCTGTAGCCGCCCACCGCATGCCACAACTGGCGGCTGATCAGCATCGGCTGCAAAGCGACGCCATCGCGATCGGCCGACTTCATGCCGGCACTGAATGCGAGCAGGCCTGCTTCGTCGAAATTCTCTGGGCCGGTGCCGAAGTTGGCAGTGACCACGTTCGCATCGCCGGTGGGCTCGATCAGTGCTGAAGACAGATACGCGCACGAATGGCCAAGCCCGCGCAAGCAGGTATCGAAGGCGCGGTCCCAGCCCGGCGTGCAAAACATATCGTCGTTCAGGAACAGGATCCAGTCGCGCGTGGCGAGTCGCGCCACATCGTTCAATGCGAGACAGACGCCGACGTTTCCCGTGCTCCACGTGTGCAGGATGCCTTCCGAGCGGACCCATTCGAGCGTGCCGTCGCTGCCGTCGTTCACATGCACGATGATTTCGTGATCGAACGCCGAATGACGGCGGATACTGTCGATACACAGCTTCAGGTACGGCAGGTTGTTCCAGCTTGGGATCAGGATACTGAACATGAGGTGGTGACGATTCTCATTGAATGGGAGTGCGCGGCGCGCGTGCCGCGACACGGTCCGCCTGCCTGCCGGAATGGGGGACGCCGACGCCATTCCCGTCCGCATACGCGGACGCAGCCGCCAGGATCGCGATGACCATGGCATAGAACGATACGGTCATCTTCAGATCGAACGTTTCGACCGTCAGACCGAAAATCCAGAACGCCACGACAAACGTCAACCCCATCAGCGCGGCCCGGCTCGCCGGGCCGGCCGGGGCGGCGAGCCGCCGCCAGAAGAGCGCGCCCGGCACCACGTAGATAGCCAGCACAGCAAGCCCGCCGATGATGCCGTAATCGGTCATGTAGGCAAGCATCTGGTTATGGACTTCGCCCCTGCCCAATTGCGCAGCGACAGGTGTGAGCAGCCCCGAATTGGCGAACGACTGCATGCTGTTGCGGAAGCCATCGCCGCCAAGACCGAGCAGCGGATGGCTCGCTACGATGCGCGCCGCCGCCTCGTAGAGTTGCAGACGGATACCGAGCGACGTGTCCTTGTTGCCATGCGTGTATTGCACAAAGTCCGACGAAAGATCGCCGACGCGCTCGCGAGCGGTCTGAGAAAACACGTACACGCCAGCCAGAATCGCGACGATCGCAAGCGGCAGCAGCACCTTCCACTTGCGTGACTTACCGCGGCTGCGCAAGTAGAGAATCATCGCGGCGACCACCGGGATCGCCACCCACCCGCCACGCGAGCCGGTGATCAACGATGCGGACAATCCGGCAAAGAGGCCCGCCACCTTGACGATGCGCACAGCCAGCCGGTCCTTGCGCCACCAGTTCAGCGACAGGACAGACAGCGCGCCCATCACCAGCGCAATATCGCCGAAGTGAATCGGGTTCAGAAACTTGCTACCGAGCCGACCGAGGCCCCAGTCACGCGGCGCGATCAGCAGAATGCCGAGCGATATCAGACCGGCGAACGCAAACGACAGATCGCTCCACACAAGCAAGCGCGGCAAACAGCGACGCAACACGAGGAAAAGCGGCGCGGCGGCAAAGAAACGGGAAGGCGAATCGAGTGTGCTGGCTACCACCGTACCGTGCCACGCGCCGCCGAGCAGCACGGCAAGAAACGGACACGCTGTGGCGACGCACAGCGCGATATCGACACGGTCCCACTGGAGCGGCGGCAGGCCGGTCCAGGAATTCGGTAAGGCCAGCAAGACAATCGAAATGACTGCGGCAGCGATTGACAATGCACTACCAGCACCGTGTATCAGCAAGGTGGCCGACGGATACGTGAGCAGGAATAACGCTGGCAGCAGATTTCGTGAGTTGACACTCAGGGAAGATTTTTTCGCGGGCGTCGACATGTCTGATGAATTTAGCCGGCCGTTGCGGCAACTGGCGCGCGTCACCGGATATGTTGGCGCTATTGTACCGGGTTCGCGCCCCTATCCGATTAATAAGCGCGGGCGCCCCTGCCGCGGACAATCATGCCGGCTTCGACGCGTTGACGCCCGAATGGGAATCAGCCTCAAAGCATGTAAGAGTGTGCTGGTACCATACGGGCCACACGCTCCGCCGCGGCGAGTGGCCGGCCTTGGTGCACCGCAACGCCCCGCCCCGCCCCGCCCCGCCAGCAGAGAAACCCGGAATTTCCTCACCATCCGAGCAATGAAACGATTAATGTGCGCGCTCTATCGCAGCGCACCCGCCGCCGTGAAAAGAACCGTGGACACGGCCATCAGCCGCTCCACCCGCATTCCCTTTGCGGGCGTGGCGCACGAACCCGACGTGTTCCTGCGCAAGACGTCCCGGGCGAAAATCGTGAAGAAGTATTTGCACAAGCATCTGCTGCTCAAATGGCACGGGCAGACGCGCCTGCAACTCAGTAACGCCTCCGGGGTCAAGCGCTTGCTGTGGATTTACACCGGCAAACGCAATTTCGGAGACGCAACGATGGACCTGTCCGGGCGGGCGCTGCTGAAGGACACAGGCGTCGAAATCGACCTTTTCACCTTGCCGAACCTGCACAAGCTGTTCGAGGAAGACAACATCTTCCAGAACGTTTTTTCCGACTTAAAGGATCTGTCCGAGCGTCGCTACGACGCGATCCTGATGTCTGAGTACAACCTGCCGTCGATCAAGCTGAAGACGAAATACTTCAACAAGCTGCCGTACGCGTGCCTATTCCAGTATTTCTACGGTCCGGACCGCAATCAGACCACCTTCAGCCATGCCGCGGTCAACCACGTGTTCTCGCTCGGTTACAGCGACGCCGAAGTCGTTTCAATAAGCAAGCCATATCTGGCGGCAAACGCGCACACGCAGGATTCGGTTCGCCCGTTTCTGCCAGACGACCGGTTTCTGGCGATTGCGGTCGGCGGGATCGATGCGAACCGCACCTACCGGCAATGGGGAGCGTTGCTCGAACTCATCGATCGCTCGGACGACCAGAACATGCCAAAGCAGGTGGTTCTGCTCGGCTCGGACAACGGGCTCGCGATGGCGGAGGAATTGTTGAACCGAACATTCAGCAAGCTGAAGATCACTTCATGCGTTGGCAAGCTGACATTGCTGCAGTCGCGCGAAATGGCTGCAAAGGCAAGTCTTTTTCTGGGCGCGGACGGCGGTTTGATGCATGTCGCGCACTCCACGCCAACGCCGAGCGTCTCGCTGTTTTCCGACTGCGAACCGCCCTACCTGCGCCTGACCGGAAAATGCCACTCGATCGGCATTCAGAGCCACGGCGACGTCGACGAGATTACGCCGGCCGACGTGATGAGCGCCATCGAAACGCAGTTGGCCAGGGCGGCCAACCGGACTTTCGCCGCTTAGGCGGGAAGCGACGTCGCAGACATATGCCTCCGATCGCCCGCGCGCATGTCACGGCTCAGGCTGCGTCCTGCTGGAACTGGATGCGATGCAGATGCGCGTACAGCCCGCCTTGCGCCAGCAGCTCGCGATGGCTGCCGCGCTCGAGGATACGCCCTGCTTCCATCACCAGAATCCGGTCGGCGCGTTCGATGGTCGACAATCGGTGCGCGATCACGAGCGTGGTCCGGCCCTTCATCAAGGTTTCCAGCGCCGCCTGCACATGGCGCTCGGATTCCGAATCCAGCGCCGAGGTGGCTTCGTCGAGGATCAGGATCGGCGCGTCCTTGTAAATCGCGCGCGCGATCGCCAGACGCTGGCGTTGGCCGCCCGAGAGCATCATGCCGTTGTCGCCGACCAGCGTATCGATGCCATTGGGCATCGCCTCGACGGTTTCCCACAGGTTCGCCGCGCGCAGCGCCGCCTTGACCTTGTCCGGATCGGCCACCTGCCCATAAGCGACGTTGTTGGCCACTGTGTCGTTGAACAGCACCACGTCCTGGCTCACCATCGCAATCTGGCTGCGCAGCGCGTGCAGGCCGTATTCCGGCAGCGCGACGCCATCGACCAGAATCTCGCCGCCGGTCGGATCGAAAAAGCGCGGCAGCAAATTCACCAGTGTGGTCTTGCCGCTGCCCGACGGGCCCGCGAGCGCCACCATTTCGCCCGGCGCCACCTTGAACGACACGTGGTCGAGCGTGTGACGGTTGTGCGTGGCGTTGCTGCCGTAGGTGAACGATACGTCGCGGAATTCCACTTCGCCGCGGGCGCGATCAAGCGGCTTGCCGCCGCCCTCTGGTTCAGACGGCTCGTCGATCAGGCCGAAGATCAATTCACACGCCGTCATGCCGCGTTGCAGCGGCTGGTTCACGTCCATCAGGTGCTTGAGCGGCGAGATGATCAGCAGCATCGAGGTGACGAACGCCACAAAGCCGCCGACGGTGGTTTGATCCGACGACGACTGCACAACCGCGATCGTAATCACCACGGCAAGCGCAATCGACGCGAGGAACTGCGTCAACGGCTGCGCGAGGCCGCCGGAGACGGTCATGCGCATGGCATAGCCGCGCAGGCGCTTGCTCATCGCCGTGAAGCGGTCCGTCTCGTACTGCTCGCCGTTGTGCACCTTGACGACCTTGTAGCCACCCACCGTCTCTTCGACGATGTACGACAGTTCGTTGGTCAGCAGCTGATGCTCGCGGTTCAGGCGCCGCAAACGGCGGTTGATCTTGCCCACGAGCCAGCCGATCCCCGGCAGCAGCACCGCGACGATCAGCGTCAGGCGCCAGTTCAGATAGAACAGATAGCCGAGCAGGAAAATGACGGTCAGCGAATCGCGCACCAGCGTGACCAGCACGCTCAAC
Organism: Paraburkholderia sediminicola; assembly: GCF_046027825.1. GTDB lineage: Bacteria > Pseudomonadota > Gammaproteobacteria > Burkholderiales > Burkholderiaceae > Paraburkholderia > Paraburkholderia sediminicola_D. The sequence continues at coordinate 7,588 of NZ_JAQQDU010000037.1, read as the reverse complement.
AGCACGTTGAGAATCTGGTTCACCTCGAAGACGATCGCGTTGATCACCGTGCTCGCGGTCTCTCGCTGGAAGAACGCCACGCTCGTGTGGATCATGCGGTCGAACATCTTCAGGCGCAGTTCGAGCAGAATCTTGTTCGACACGTAGGCGAGCAGATAGCCGGACGCGTATTGCGACACGCCCCGAACCAGCGCAAGACCGATGACCGCGCACGGCACGAACCACTTGGCGTTGTCGCTGGCGTGCGCGCCAAAACCCTTGTCCAGCAGCGGTTTGAGCAATGCGGGGATCGCCGCGTCGGTGCCCGCGCTGATGGCCATCGCGAGGATTGCGCCGACCACCACCCACAGGAGCGGCTTGATGTATGGCCACAAGCGTCGAAAGACGACGGCAGGCGACGATGCCTCACCTGAACCGATGGGTTTGCTTAACGTTGGCTTCGCGCTCAAGGAATCCTCTGAGAATGCGGGACAGCATCCGCGCAACGGGCAGAATGCCTGACGCACGGAACATCAAAAAACAGCATTGTAAACGGTTGCGGATCACGGCCGGGGTTATGGAGCGACCGGTTTCGTACGTTGCCAATGCGCTGTGTATACTTGCGCGACCTAATCCCTCTCCCTGTCCCCTCCACGCGACTCAGGTATGCAAGAAACCACCCTCGGCGTCGCCATCATCACGAAAAACGCGGCGGCGCGACTGGCCGAATGCCTGCAGGCCGTGGCTTTCGCCGATCAGATCGTCGTGATCGACGGCGGCAGCACCGACGGTACCGCGGACATCGCCCGGGCGCACGGTGCACGCGTGCTCGAGCAAACCGACTGGCCGGGCTTCGGCCCGCAAAAAAATCGCGCCGTGGCTGCGCTCACCACCAGCTGGATTCTCTCGATCGACGCCGACGAGATCGTCTCGCCGGAACTGGCGACGGCGATCCGCGCCGCGCTCGCCGCTCCCACCGCCGATGTCTACGCGGTGGACCGGTTGTCGAGCTTTTGCGGCCACTGGATTCATCACAGCGGCTGGTATCCGGACTGGATTCCGCGCCTGTTCAAACGTGGCGCCGCGCGTTTCTCCGACGACCTCGTGCACGAGCGCCTGGTGTTCGACACGCCGTCGCAGCGACTGACCGGCAAATTAATGCACTACTCGTACGAGGACTTCGAAGGTGTGTTGCGCAAGCTCGAAGCCTATTCGACAGCGGGCGCGCAGCAACGTCATACGGCAGGCAAGCGTGGCAGTTTCGGCAAAGCGCTCGGGCGCGGCGCATGGGCCTTCGTGCGGACCTACGTACTGCGGCGTGGATTTCTCGACGGCCGCGCTGGATTCATGATCGCGGTGTTTAACGCGGAGACGGTGTACTACCGGTTTTTGAAGCTGGCACGGCTGGGAGAGAAAACGCGGCGGTAGCGGCCAAGGCTCGTTGACGCGAGCGCGCCGCTCATTGCCGACGCCCTGCATTCGTTAGCCACGTGCAAGTGGGAACAGGCAACTGGCATGGTCTGAACAACCCCACAACGTCATGGTCACAGCTCGCCAGCAGTTTTGCCCACGCAACCGCGCGGGCAAACCAGACATCAATAAACGATTTCGATCGAGCTTCCGGCAAACTCGCCGCGCAATGCCGCGAGCAGTTCGTCTGTAGGCTTGACGCGCCACGCGTCGCCCAGACGCATTTCGCCTTGCGCATTCTCGCTGCGATAGACCACCTGCACGGCGAGGCCGTTCGGAATCTGCACAGCCTGTCGCTGGCCACCACCGCCATAGCCACCGCCGTTGCGGCCACCACCTCCGCCATTGCCACCACGCGATGACGCCGCCGGCGCCGGTGCAACTGGTGGTTCATCCTTGCCCGCGCTATGCGCTTCGAGCACGCGCCGCAATGCCGACGCGTCCGCATTGCCGTTCATCTGCACCTTCACGGCTTCTGCGTAACGGCAGCGTGCTCGGCCGAGATCCATCACGGTATCGACTGTGAAGCGGATGCCGCCCGTAAACGCGTCGTTACGCGCCGAGCCTTGCACGACCAGCAGTTCGTCTTCCTTGAACAGTTGCTTGTGAGCCTCGAACGTCTCGTTGAAGACGGTCACTTCGCATTGGCCGGTGCCGTCGTCGAGCAGCGCGATCAGCATCTTGCCGCGCTGGGTCATCTGCGTGCGCAGCGACGCGATCACCCCCGCGACCAGCTTGTCGCGCCCTTCCTTCAGTTCGCCGATCTTCTGGCGCACGAAACGGCGCACTTCGCTCTTATAAGCATCGAACAGATGGCCCGACAGGTAGAAGCCTAGTGCGGCCTTCTCTTCCTGCAGCTTCTTCTTTTCCGGCCATTCCGGCTCGTCGACCAGCTCGTGACCTTGAGACGGCGCATCGCCCATATCGAACAGGCCCGCCTGCATCGCGTTGGCGCTTGCCTGCTCGGCGGCTTCCATTGCCAGCGAGACCGAGGCGATCAACTGTGCGCGATTCGCATGCAACGTATCGAACGCACCTGCGCGGATCAAGGCTTCCACCGTCCGCCGATTGACGATCCGGCGGTCGACCCGGTTGCAGAAGTCGAAGATGTCGATGAACGGACCTTCCTCGCGTGCGCGCAGGATTTCTTCGATCGCGTTCTGGCCGCTGCCCTTGATCGCGCCGAGACCGTAGCGGATCGTTCTGGACCGCTTGCCGTCCGCTTCCGCGACCGGCTCGAAACGGTACGCCGACAGATTGACGTCCGGCGGCAACACGTCCATCTTGTTCGTGAGACAGTCCTCGAACAGGATCTTGACCTTGTCCGTGTCGTCCATGGCGAGCGACATATTCGCCGCCATGAATTCCGCCGGATGATGCGCCTTCAGCCATGCCGTGTAGTACGCAAGCAGCGCATACGCCGCCGCGTGCGACTTGTTGAAGCCGTAGCCCGCGAACTTCTCCATCAAGTCGAAGATTTCGTCGGCTTTCTCGCCGGTCAGCCCGTTTTTCGAGGCCCCCTGGCGGAACAGCTCGCGGTGCTCGGCCATTTCCTCGGCCTTCTTCTTACCCATCGCGCGGCGCAGCAAGTCGGCGCCACCGAGCGAGTAACCGCCGATGATCTGCGCCATCTGCATCACCTGCTCCTGATAGACCATGATGCCGTAGGTCTCTTTCAGAACAGGTTCGACGCGAGGATCCGGATACTCCACCACTTCGCGGCCGTGCTTACGCGCACAGAAGCTCGGGATCAGGTCCATCGGGCCCGGACGGTACAACGCGACCAGCGCGATGATGTCCTCGAAGCGGTCAGGCTGGGCGTCTTTCAGCATGCCTTGCATGCCGCGGCTTTCCAGCTGGAACACAGCGACTGTGTTCGCTTTCTTCAGGATCGAGAACGACGCCGCGTCGTCGAGCGGCACCTGCGCGAGCGACCAGTCTTTCTTCGACGGATCGAGACGGCGGATATAGCGCTCGGCCCAGTCGAGAATCGTCAGCGTGGTCAGACCCAAAAAGTCGAACTTCACGAGGCCGACGGCTTCGACGTCGTCCTTGTCGTACTGGCTCACCACGCCGCTTTCGTCGCCCTGCGTATAGAGCGGACAGAAATCGGTCAGCTTGCCGGGCGCGATCAGCACGCCGCCGGCGTGCATACCGACGTTACGCGTCAGGCCTTCCACGCGCTGCGCAAGTTCGAGCAACTGATGCACTTCGTCTTCATTGTCGAAGCGCTCCTGCAGCAGCGGCTCTTCCTTCATCGCGTCCGCGATGGTGACGTGTTTGCCCGGCTTGAACGGAATCAGCTTGGCGATGCCGTCTGTGAACATGTAGCCGAGATCGAGCACGCGGCCGATATCCCGCACCGCTGCCTTCGCCGCCATCGTGCCGAAGGTGGCGATCTGCGACACGGCGTCCGCGCCGTACTTCTCCTTCACGTACTGAATCACACGGTCGCGGCCGTGCTGGCAGAAGTCGATGTCGAAGTCGGGCATCGAGACCCGTTCCGGATTCAGGAAACGTTCGAACAGCAGGTTGTAGCGCAGCGGATCGAGGTCGGTCACGCCGAGCGCGTACGCCACCAGCGAACCGGCACCCGAGCCCCGGCCCGGACCGACCGGCACGCCGTTGTTCTTGGCCCAGTTAATAAAGTCCGCAACGATCAGGAAGTAGCCCGGGAAGCCCATCTTGATGATCGTGCCGCACTCGAATTCGAGGCGCTGGTAATACGTTTCGCGCTGCGCCTCGCGCTCCGCCTCAATCGGATACAGTTGTTCGAGGCGCTTTTCGAGGCCCTCTTTCGACAATTGCACGAGGTAGTCGTCGAGCGACATACCGTCCGGTGTCGGGAAGAGCGGCAGCTTCGGCTTGCCGAGTTCGAGCGTCAGGTTACAGCGCTTGGCGATTTCGACACTATTGGCGAGCGCCGACGGCAGGTCCGCGAACAGCCCCGCCATCTCTTCTTGCGTGCGGAAATACTGCTCGGACGTAAAGCGCTTCGAGCGGCGCGGATTCGCCAGAATGTCGCCTTCGGAAATACACACGCGCGCTTCGTGCGCGGTGAAGTCGTCCGGCGTCATGAACTGCATCGGGTGCGTGGCCACCACCGGCAATTTCAGCGACGCCGCGAGCGCAACCGCCTGCTGCACGTACTGCTCGCCGCCCGGCTGACCACTGCGTTGCAGTTCGATATAGAAACCACCGGGGAACACCTTCGCCCAATGCAACGCGTTGCGTTTGGCCGCCTCTTCATTACCGGCGGCGAGCGCGAGGCCAATGTCGCCCTGTTGCGCACCCGACAGCGCGAGCAGGCCCTCACCCAGCCCGGATTCGAGCCAGCCGGCTTCGACTTCCGCCCGACCGCGATACTGGTTGGTGAGCGAGGCCTTACTGAGCAGCTCGCATAGATTCAGGTAGCCGCGCCGGTCTTTGACCAGCAGCAGCAGACGCGAAGGCTTGTCGCGGTCGTCCGGATTGGTAATCCAGACGTCGCAGCCGGCAATGGGTTTGACCCCTTTGCCACGGGCTTCCTTGTAGAAACGGACGAGGCCGAACGCGTTGCCGAGGTCGGTAAGGGCGAGCGCACCCTGACCGTCTTTGGCAGCGGCCTTGACGACGTCGTCAAGACGCACGATGCCATCGGCAATCGAGAATTCGGAGTGGACGCGGAGATGAACGAAGCGGGGATCTGACATGGGCGACATTGTAACTCCACCCTCCGGGAGTTTTCAGGCCAAAGCCGCGCGTTAGCCATCCGGCTTAGGAGCGAAACGCGAGAGCACCGCACACCGGCGTCGTGCAGGCCGTGGACGGTTTCGTTGGCCGGGCGCGAGCGAGGCGCTTCATGCGCTCGAACCGACCTGCCGGAGAAAATTCGGCGGTATTTCACTCGCCAGAGCGCGTAGCCCAGCGCAAGTCCCGGTGCAAGCGCGATGCGAGTTTGCTAGCGGTTTGCGCTGCCGCAAGGGGTTGGCCATTCGGCCGAGTCGGACGAAGCGTCAGCTTGAGGGATAATACGGGTTTCGCCCTTTTCGACATGGTCGCGCCGCATGGAGGCTAGTGCGGGCAGCTCAATGCGCCCCATTTTCCGCGCCGCCGGGCATTTCTTACCGCTGGACACACATGAGTATCGTTAATCTCGCCGCGTATCATTTCGCGACTATCGAAGACACTGCCGCATGGCGCCCGCTCGTCACCGAGCGCTGCAACACGCTCGGCTTGCGCGGCACAGTCCTGCTGGCGCCAGAAGGCATCAACCTGTTCGTCGCCGGCACGCGCGAAGCCACGGACGCGTTCATCGACTACATCCGTCACGACGCGCTCTTCGAAGGCAAGTTCGTCAATCTGCAGTTCAAGGAAAGCCTGTCGGACAAGCAGCCGTTCACCCGCATGCTGGTCAAACTCAAGCGCGAGATCATCACGATGAAAAAGCCGGCGATCCGGCCGGAGCTTGGCCGCGCGCCGTTCGTCGATGCCCCCACGCTGAAAAGCTGGCTCGACCGCGGCCATGACGACGAAGGCCGCCCCGTCGTCATGCTCGACACACGCAACGCATTTGAAGTGGCCGTCGGCACGTTCGACGACGCGCTCGACTACCGCATCACGAAATTCAGCGAATTTCCGGAAGTGATCGAGCAGAACCGCGCCGATCTCGAAGGCAAGACTGTGGTCTCGTTCTGCACGGGCGGGATTCGCTGCGAGAAGGCGGCGATCCATATGAAGGAAGTCGGCATCGAGAACGTGTACCAACTCGAAGGCGGCATCCTGAAGTATTTCGAGGAAGTCGGCGGCGCGCATTATCACGGCGACTGCTTCGTATTCGACTACCGCACCGCGCTCAACCCGCAACTGGAGCCCACCGCGACCGTGCAATGCTTCGGCTGCCGCGCGGTGGTGACGCCCGAAGCGCAGCAATCGCCGATGTACGTGGCGGGCAAGACGTGTCCGGAATGCCATCCGGACAGCAAAGCGGCGTGCGCCGCGTGATAAGCGCGAGCGCCTTTGCCGCGGCGCCGCATTTAGCGGCTGCATGGGCTTCGAACGAGGCCGAGCCGTGCGAGGTTGCCGCCATGCACCGCGGAGACACGCAAGACAGCCCGTTCTTTCCGCACTAATCCATCGGACCCATGACCTATCGTGGACGCTTCGCGCCGTCGCCTACCGGCCCCTTGCATTTCGGCTCACTGGTGAGCGCGCTCGCAAGCTGGCTGGACGCGCGCGCGCATGGCGGAGCGTGGCTTGTGCGCATCGAGGACATCGACGGACCTCGCACCGTCCCTGGCGCGGCAGAGGACATTCTGTCGACCCTCGAACGTTTCGGCATGCATGCCGACGAGCCGCCCGTCTGGCAAAGCCATCGTATTGCGCGTTATCAGGAAGCGCTCGAGCAACTGAAGGCTACCGGCATGCTTTATCCATGCGGCTGCACGCGCAGGGAGATTGCCGACTCGCTGCTGCATGCGCACGCACGCAACACCACGCTCGCCTACCCTGGCACCTGTCGCACCGGCCTGCATGGCAAACCGGCGCGCGCATGGCGCCTGCGCGTACCTGATGGCGACGCGGCGGTGGTCACATTCGAAGATCGTTGGCAGGGCACGCAGACGCAGAACCTGGCCACTGAGGTCGGCGACTTCGTCCTGAAGCGCGCCGACGACCAGTGGGCGTATCAACTGGCGGTGGTAGTCGACGATGCGGACGCGGGCATAACGCACATCGTGCGAGGCGCCGACCTGATGGACTCAACGGCCCGGCAGATCTACCTGCAGCGTTGTCTGGGTGTACCGACGCCGACGTATTTGCACGTACCGGTGGTCACCAACGATCAAGGCGAAAAGCTAAGCAAGCAAAACGGCGCAACGGCGCTGGACAATGACAAACCGCTCGCAGCGCTGACAGCCGCTGCGCGACACTTGGGACTTGAGATGGGCGGCGACGAACACGCGACGCTAGAACGTTTCTATGCAGCCGCAACGGCGGCGTGGGCAGAACGCATGGGCGTGCGAGCGCACCACAACTAGCGCACCGAAGGCGCTGAAGACAAACGAACAAGTCGACACCCCGAAGGCGCTAGCGAAGAGCGGGAAGCAAAGAGCAGAAGCGAAAAACGGGAAACTGGTAGCTGTAGCTGTAGCTGTAGCTG